>JAENZE010000018.1 GCA_016841425.1 Syntrophomonas sp.
GCCCCCTTCCGCTAATCGCCTTCGCAGGATGTTGTTACCCATGCTTCGCCAACGGTCGCCAGTATATTTATACATACCCTGGCGAAGTTTTTGAACTTTTTCAGTGGTCTCGGATGGTCCTTTTGTCACCCTTATATTTGTTCTGGACTGCTGGTTTCCGGCGGAGTTGTTTCATAACCTTCACTGCCGGTATAATCTTCTCCACTATCTTCTGTTTCATCCGGGGGGATTTCATTATCTGTCCCGTTAGGGTCTGCTGCAGTATCATCGTCAGTTCCTTCAAGATCATCGCCCTCCAGGGCGGGATCAACCAATTCTGTAGGATCAGTTAATTCTTCTGGATTCTCGGTCTCAACTGGATCTTCAGGTTCGGTTGTTTCTTCCGCCGCTGGTGTAGAGGATGCAGCAGGAGTCGTCCAGCCAGGCGGATCACTCATTACTTCAAAAGACTCTCCTGCAAAGAGAGCATCGATCATACCCCGAGCTTTTTCCTCGTCTGCATACCAGTAGCTGGCACCGTTATCAGTATGTGAATATCCAGGCAGAGTTTGAGTGATAACATTTCCCCCTCCGAAGTTGCGGGCCATATTAGCCAGAGTACCCATTTCTTTCAAAGGAATATTAGTATGTACATTTTCCAGCAATTTAGGGACCAGTTCAGGAAGCTTAGTAATAGTACTGGTGCTGATCATCTCATCTACCAGAGCTTTGATAAATTTAGCCTGACGCTGGGTGCGGCCTATGTCTGCGGTTGGCCCGCCCCGGTATCTGACATATCTCAATGCATCTTCTCCGCTTAACAGCTGCATTCCCTTGGAAAGATTAATGTTTAACTTGGGATCCGGGTCAGCATGATACATGTTCGTTTCGACATCAATATGTACGCCTCCCAGAATATCTACTATCTCAGCAAAGCCATCAAAGTTAGTAACTGCATAATATTTCACATTTATACCCAAAAGCTCTCCGACTATCCTGCATGCCTCTTCCGGTCCCTGTAGAAAGTTGACACTATTGATCTTATCATAATAACCATTTGATACCTCAACCCTGGTATCGCGTGGTATCCAAACCATAACTGCTTTTTTCGTCCGTTTGTCAATGCTGGCTAAAATCATGGTGTCACTGCGAGAATTCTCTTCACTTGACCTGGCGTCGATACCCATGAAAAGGATATTTAATCGGCCTCCAGGAATTATCCCCTGTACAGTTGAAACCATGGTTCCATTTTGCAGCTGATTTCCTATCAGGGCTCCCATGGCAAAAGTTACCAGATACACTGCTAGTACAACAATAACTAATCCAAATTTGCTGATTCGCTTGCGCTTTTGCAACTTAATACCTCTTTTCCAGGTTTATAACTAAATCCAGCTTATTTTACCAATATGTGCGAATCCTGTCTATATAAAATACGCTGATTAAGGAATCAGACTTACGGGTGGAGGAAGATGGTCTGCCACTTCCAAAAGCAGCAGATTCAGGCATAATCGTACCGCTTGATCAAATCCAGAAAGACATTCTATAAATTCCAACCATAAGGAAAAAGATTGTGTAACCCGGCCAATATCAATAATCCAACCTGAAAAAATATAAAGTATAATCACCCAATTTAAACAGGGGAGTTCTGCATTCTGAGTTTTGCAAATCCATTCTCATTATGAGCAATGATAGAAAGAGCATAAGGAAAGGGAAAACAGAGCAGTAATTCGGGAGATGTAAAATAATCTTTTCATTTTTAGTTAAGGAAAGGGTGAAGGAAGTTGCTAGAAAGCCGTATTACCAACCTTTTTGTTGTGGCATGGTTTTTGCCTAATTAGATATCAGGTTGGTTCATATGATAGGCGCGTTACTACTATGTGATTGCAGTAATCAGGTTTCAAGGCAGCCCGCCGGTATAATCAACCGGTAAAGTGAGGAGAGGAGTGATTAATTGAAACGCAGTTTACCTTTTGACAGTGAACACGAGATATTTCGCAAGACCTTCAGAGACTACGTGGAAAAAGAAATTGTCCCCTTCTATGAGCAATGGGAGGCAGAAGGTATAGTACCCCGGGAAGCATATAAGAAAATGGGCCAGCAGGGGTTTTTATGCCCCTGGGCGGAGGAGGAATACGGGGGGGCAAGAGCGGATTTTCTTTATTCAGTTATTATATGCGAAGAATTCTGCCGTAGGTCAATAACTAGCTTTTTTACCTTTCTGCACAGTGACATCGTTGCCCCATATATAGCAACATTCGCGTCAGACGAGCAAAAGGCTTGCTGGCTGCCCGGTTGTGTTAGCGGGGATACCATTCTGGCTGTAGCCATGACAGAACCAGGGGCGGGTTCCGACCTGGCAGCAATGAGAACCAGAGCAGTAAAAGATGGCAATGACTTTATTATTAATGGGTCGAAGACGTTTATTTCGAATGGCATACTTGCTGATTTGATTATTGTAGCAGCTAAAACTGATCCAGGAGCAGGAAACAAAGGAGTAAGTCTTTTTGTAGTTGAAAGAGATACTCCTGGTTTTGAAAGAGGTAAACAGATATCAAAAATTGGCATGCATGCCCAGGATACGGCGGAGCTTTTTTTTGATGACTGTCGTATATCCTCATTTAACCTGCTGGGAAAAGAAGGTCAGGGTTTTGTGTATTTGATGCAGAAGCTGCAGCAAGAGAGACTTATGGCGGCTATTATGAACCAGGGAATGGCCGAGCGTTGCCTGGAATTAGCCCTCGATTATGTGAAAGAACGCAGTCTGTTTGGTAAAACATTGAGCAAATTCCAGAATACCCAGTTCACTCTGGCTGAAGTAGCCACGGAGATACAAGTCGGAAGAACTTTCATTGATCAGCTGATACTGCAGCATATAGCAGGGAACAACATTGTCCATGAAGTAAGTATGGCTAAATACTGGATTTGCGAAATGGCAAATCGGGCTGCTACACGCTGTCTGCAGCTGTTTGGCGGGTATGGATACTGCAGTGAGTATGAGATATCACGGCTATTTACTGATACCAGGGTACAGACTATTTATGCGGGCACATCGGAAATAATGAAGGTGATTATCAGCCGGGGACTGGGGTTGTGACATCGGTATGAATTTATGCCATAAACCCCCAGGTTAGTACACTTTAAAATACTTGATGGAATGTTAACGATTGGATTACTAAAATCCGCCAAGAGAGGAGTTGAAAAACAATGAGAAAAGTTGTGATTTTGGGGCTTGGTCATACCAAGTTTTGTTTTAATTCTCCTAAAACAGGGGTTGAAATGCTGGCTGAAGCATCTGTAGAAGCTATCCTGGATTCGAATTTGAACCCCAGGGATATACAGTCGGCCTATATCGGTAACGTACTGGGAACCTTCTGCGAAGGTCAGGCCACGGTATCTCAGTTTGCGTGTGATGACATAGGCTGTTTGAATATTCCCGCTATTAGATACGAAGGTGCGTGTGCCTCAGGCAGCATAGCGGTACGAGAAGCATTTATGTGGGTAGCTTCGGGATTTTACGATGTGGTCTTGGTAGGGGGAGTAGAAAAGGCGACTGCTATGGGTACATCGCTGGCTACCCGAACCTTCTGCATGGGTACTGACAGTAAATATGAATTTGGAACCGGTCTTACCTTTCCTGGATTTTTTGCCCTGTTAACTCGTCTTTATGCTACTCAATACAATTTACCTCTGAGCCGGCTAAAGGAACAGATGGCCCTGGTGTCTGTACAGTCCCATAAATATGGTATGAAAAATCCTCATGGACAAATAAAGCAAGAAATAAGCGTAGATGAAGTGTTGAAAAGCATGCCGGTTTGCACTCCTTTAAATCTGCATGACTGTTGTCCTTTTTCTGACGGTGCAGCTGCAGCTGTACTTTGCTCAGAAGAGGCAGCCCGAAAAATATCCAGTAAAAAGCCGGTATATATTAGTGGTATAGGGCTGGCGACTTCAGGCAAAATGTCATCGCAATATAAGTACTTACCTCGCTTGAGGGCCAGGGAACTGGCTGCCCAGCAATCATACCAGATGACCGGGTTTAAGCCGGAAGATGTTGATGTATGTGAACTTCACGACTGTTTCAGTATAGCGTCATTCATAGCTGCTGAAGGATTGGGCTTCTTCGAGCCTGGTAAAGCAGGAGAAGCATGGGAAAAAGGCGATGCTGACATCGGCGGGAAAATTCCAATTAATATTTCGGGTGGACTAAAGGCTAAAGGACATCCCATTGGTGCTACAGGCGTGTCCCAGTTGTATCACATTACTAAACAGCTGAGGGGCGAAATGGAAGAAAATGGTGTACAGGTTGACGGAGCAAGGGTCGGCATGATAGATACTCTGGGTGGGGACGGATGCATTTGCAACCTGATTCTAACGACTGATGGGATCTAGAAGGGGGGATGAAAGAATGGATTATAAGCTTCCTTTTAAAGAATATAATAAAGCCTTGAGAAAAAATAAACTGCTGGGTTTGAAATGCAACGATTGCGGCAGTATTACCTGCCCACCCAAAATGGCCTGCCAGGAGTGCCAGGGTTTGGATTTAGAAATAGTTGAGTTGACCGGTCAGGGTAAACTGCTTAGTTTTAGCACTCATTATATAGCTCCACTGGGGAGGGACAATGAAATTCCCTATACCGTTGCGCTGGTTGAGTTGGATGAAGGGCCCTGGCTGTTAGGAAACCTTATAGATATAAACCCCAGAAAGATGGATATGGGTCTGATTGGGCAAAAAGTTACCACTGCTGGAAGGGTATTTCCCGGTGACACCTATTCGGATGGTCCTATAGCCAGACCTGTTTTTAGTCTGGTGGAATAGAAGATTAATCAATAAAATTCCCCTTTTAATGTTAGTAAAGGGGGATTTTATTTGAAGAATCATTGTGGGGGAGGAATTGATTTGCTTCAAGCATTACAGGGGATAAAGGTACTGGACCTTTCCATGTATCTTCCCGGACCTCTCTGTTCACAGATACTGGCAGATTTTGGTGCAGAAGTGATAAAAGTAGAGGAAATAAACGGTGAATGGGGAAGATGGGTAGAACCTTTAATAGGCAGACAAAGTGCTCGTTTTTATTCGGTAAATCGCAACAAGAAAAGTGTGGCATTGAATCTCAAGCAGGAAGAGGGCCGGGAAGTATTTCTTAAGCTGCTGGAAAAGACCGACGTATTGATTGAACAGTTTCGCCCAGGAGTTATGGAGAAGTTGGGCTTGCATTATGATAAGCTTAAAACAGTTAATAAGGGTCTTATTCATTGCGCTATAAGCGGATATGGGTACAGCGGACCTTTGAAGTATACTGCCGGGCATGATTTAAATTATTTGAGTATTGCCGGTGTTACTGGTCTGACCGGGAGTTCTGCCGAACCTGCCATGTCTGCGGTTCAAATTGCTGATATTGGTGGAGGAACTCTTTATGCAGTAATTGGCATAATGATGGCCTTGAGAGCACGGGCAGTAACTGGAGAAGGCCAGTTCTGTGACATTTCTATGACGGATGGCGCTATCAGCTTACTATCTTATACGCTGGGGGAATGGTCCGGGCAGTGTAAACTGCCTGAACGGGGTGCAGAAATGCTTACGGGAGGGTATGCTTGCTATAATATTTATAAAACCCGGGACAATAAGTTTATCAGCCTGGGAGCTATCGAAGATAAATTCTGGCGGGATTTCTGCACCCGCATTGACCGCCCGAACTACATCCAGATGCAGTGGGCAAGGGGAGAACAGAAAAATATAATAGATGATATCAAAGCCCTATTCATGAAAAAAAACCAGCAGGATTGGCTAGAAATTTTTGGGGATCTGGATATTTGTCTTACCCCGGTACTTTCATTAGAAGAAATGTCCGAACATCCTCAGGTAAGGGAAAGAGAGATGATGCTTAGGATGCCCAATTACCAGGACAGTGGCCGGGATTTGTATCTTGCCGGTATTCCTGTTAAGTTATCTTCTACCCCGGGAGAAATCAAATTGCAATTCCCAGAAGTTGGGCAGCATACCACAAGCATCCTGCAGGAGGCCGGCTATAATGAAATGGAAATAGAGGAGCTGAAAGAACAGGGAATAATAAAATAATAAGTACATCAAGCTGTCAGAGCGAGCAAAAAAGGTTAAGAGCAAGGCAACCGGAAAGCACGTAAATGAGGCGGGTTAATGTATGGCGACACACCTTCCCTCCGGGGAAGGAATGTCCCCGTATAGAGTACGTTGATTGAGCGGGCTTCCTTATTATTTTTAGCGAAATGAGATCAAATTGTGGTCCTGTAAGGGATTTTTGAAATAACGCAGAGATTCGTTTTTGTCATCGGTCTGAAAGGACTGGCTTAACGCCAGTCCTTTGCTTTGTGCTCTACTTACCCTTGAATACCGGTTTCCTTTTTTCCAAAAAGGCAGTCAACCCTTCGTGTGCATCTTCGGTACTCATTAAGAATGCCCAGGTCTTTTGCTCAAATAAAAGGCCTGAAGCCAAATCAACATATTCAGAGTAATTGATAGCTTTCTTCATCAGCCTCATGGCTGTTTGGGACTTGGCTGCTAGTTCAGCAGCAAGTTTTTTGCTTTCCTCTATGAGATTCTCAGCTGGAACAATTTTAGTAATTAAACCGATTTGAAATGCAGTTTTGCTATCTACTGGTTTTCCAGTCATGAGCAGGTGCTTGGCCCAGCCTGGTCCTACCAAACGAGCTAATCGCTGGGTGCCTCCACCGCCTGGATAAAGTCCCAGGTTGATTTCTGGTAAACCTAATTGAGAGCCTTCCGCTGCAATACGAAGATCACAGCTGAGTGCAAGTTCGCATCCTCCGCCCAATGCCAATCCGGCAATTGCTGCTATTACAGGCTTATCCAGGTCAGCTACTTTATTGATGGCCTCGTGAGCAAGGATAATAAATTTCTCTGCCTCCAAGGGGCTTATTGATGACATGAAGCTAATATCTGCACCGGCAGCGAATACATTACTCCCACCAGTTATAACCAGCGCTTTTATTTCATTATCCCCAGCTATCTCGTCCATGAGAGCAGATAGTTCTTCCAGCATTCTGTCGTTCAAGGCATTCAGTACCTGGGGCCGATTAAGTGTTATTATGGCTACCCCATCGGTCTTTTCAAAAAGCAGATGTTTATAGTCCATATTTTCCCTCCTCCAGTACTTTCGGCATAATTCCTATTCTCTCAGTAGATTGCCGGCAATTACCATGCGCTGGATCTGGGCCGTACCTTCAAAAATCTGAAGAATTTTGGCATCTCGCATCATTTTTTCAACCGGATATTCTCTAGAATAACCATACCCGCCCAATATCTGCACCGCATTTGTAGTTACTTCCATACATATGTCAGCCCCAAAACATTTAGCCAGTGAGGCAGCCTGGGTACTGGGCATGTTATTATCAAACAACCAGCAGCTTTTTTGTACCAGTAGGCGAGCAGCTTCTATTTTCATCAACATATCAGCTAACATAAACTGTATGGCCTGGTACGAAGCTATAGGCTTTCCAAAAGCAATTCTCTGCCGGGCGTAGTCCCGAGCGTACTCATATGCTCCCTGAGCCAGGCCCACTGCGATGGCTCCCACCAGGGGGCGGGATGCATCAAAAGTTTTCATAGCTATCTTAAAACCCGTTCCTTCATGGCCAAGCAGCCATTTTTTATGAACCCGTACGTTATCAAAAATAACCTCTACCGTGTTTGATGCTTTAATCCCCATTTTCAACTCTTTCTTACCAATGGATATTCCTTCCAGATCGGAGTCTACAATAAAAAATGCCATTGCCGCTGGTCCCATGCTTCTGTCCAAGGTGGCCAAAACCGTAAACTGGCTGGCTACTCCACCATTGGTTATAAAACATTTAGTGCCGTTTAAAACATAATAGTCCCCATCCTTTTTGGCTGTAGTAGTTATACCGGCTACATTGGAGCCCGCTCCCGGTTCAGTTACACAAAATGACTGAAATTTCCCCTCATGGCAGGCCCGGGTAAACCACCAATCCTGTTGTTCCTCGTTTCCTGCAATAACAACCGGTTCGGAAGCCAAGCAATTGGTAAGCACCCCCAGGGCTATACCGGTGCAGCCGCGGCACAATTCCTCGGCAATGATACATTGCGTTACAGAATCATAATAAACACCGTTATATTTCTCTGGTGCAACTAAACAATTCAAGCCCAGTTCCTGCATTTTTTGCAGCACCGGGAAGGGAAACTCCTCACTTTCATCATAGTGAGCCCGTACGGGGATGATTTCATTTTCAACAAACTTTCTGAGCATAGTCTGCAAAGCCAGCTGTTCTTCGGTATAAACAAAAGATAAAGCCATTTAATATACCTCCTTTCCTAAAGATTAATTATGTAATGAGCAAAATATATGCCAGCTGCCAGATAGCCGAAAAATGGCAATGTTAGCTTGGGGAGTCAGAGCTCAGGGGAATTATTTTTATTAAAATTAAAAACGATAAAAGCCATTTAGTGAGAAGACATTAAGACACAAACAAAAAGAGTCATTTGCAGAAATGACTCTATTATCTCAGTTTTAGGAATGAAGTTTAATCTTAATAATTAATCAATCCCGTATTTCTTTGCTTTCCTATATAAAGATGAAAGATTAATACCCAGGTATTTAGCAGCTTCAATTTTATCATTACTGGTTTCATTCAATATCTGAGTAATAATTTTCTTTTCATAAGCATTGATCATACTTTTTAAGTCAGTTAGGTTGGTAGTAGTCTTGCTGTTATCAATGCTAAATGACAGACAGTTCTTATCAATTATCGAGGATTTGCGTAAACTGCTCATAATTATTGCTCTTTCTAAAACATTTTCCAATTCTCTCACATTGCCTGACCATTTATGTTTTATAAGTATATTCAAGGCTTCGTCAGAAATGCTTGCTATATCAAGACCTAATTTGCTGCGTATTTTTTCTATAAAATATTCAACTAATAAAGGTATATCCTGTTTGCGGTTACGTAATGGAGGTATATCTATGCGGACTACGTTCAAGCGGTAATATAAATCCTGCCTGAAAGTAGCATCTTCCACCATTTGTTCAAGTATTCGGTTAGTTGCCGCGATTACCCTGACATCTAACCTGATGGGGCGATTTCCGCCCAGTCTTTCAATTTCTCTTTCTTGAAGGAAAACTAGCACCTTGCTTTGCATGGATAAGGGCATTTCTCCGATTTCGTCTAAAAAAATAGTTCCTTTATCAGCTATTTCAAATTTTCCCGGCTTGCCCTTTTTCTGAGCACCAGTGTATGCACCTGCTTCATAGCCAAATAATTCTGCTTCTAAAAGATTGTCAGGAATACCAGCACAATTTACCCTGACAAACGGTAAATGAGCTCTCCGGCTGTGATTATGAATGGCCTGGGCAAATAGTTCTTTGCCTGTACCACTTTCACCGGTCAAAAGCACAGTAATACCATCAAATTGAGATACTTCCCGGGCCAGGTATTTCATATCTTTAAAGACCTTATCTTCTCCAATTAAGGAATCTAGATTATACCTGGCTGTGTAGGTATGGTAGCTCTTTTGGGTCTGGTTTATAAGTCTTGACACTACGTTTTCTCTAATTTTATTGTCCCAGCTGTCCATGAAAATGCTATATGCCAGAGCTCCAACAACTTCTCCTTCCTCAAACAGGGGAACGCTGCAGGCAATACCATAACCATCATTGACTTTCCATTCATAGCACATTATTTCCTTTTCCTTCTCAATGGCTTCAATAGTACGGGTTTCAGGAGTGATATCCCGGATATCTTTTCCTATAACCTGATATCGAGGCAGCTTAAGGAATTTTAAATAAGCATCGTTGATAAAAATAACGGTTCCATTTTTATCTACCACCAGGGCCGCCATATAAGGATTATTGTACAAAACCCTTTTCACCAGGTTATCGAAATTCATACATACCTCCGGATCATATAACAACAAGCATTGGGATAGAGCAGGCCATCAGCGCAACGTTGCGGGATTTAATGTAAGAAGATAAGTTTTGCTTACTAAATTATATAGGTACAGCCTATAAATATGCCTTAATCTGGGCTGAGATTACGTAAATCATTAAATTATGAACGGCTTCTTCTGCTTTAAATCTCATTATTGAGAAATATTTCTCCCTCTAGATAATGAAAACATTGACTATTGAATAGAGTTAATCTGCACTTCTTAAAATACTCACTGCGGTTCCTTTCCAGGGTAATTTTTGCTTTTGCGAAAACACTAATAACATTTGTTATTCAACCTGGCATTAAACAGGCATTTCGGGATGGCATATGATTTGCAAAATGCATATAGCAGATGATGAATAGCAGTAAGTTTTCCCACTTACTGCTGTAAAACATCAATATTTTTGAAGGAGGTTTGAATGTGAGAGAGATAGTGATTGCCAGTGGCGCCAGGACTGCTATTGGCGATTTTGGCGGCAGCTTAAATTCCTTTACAGCTGTACAACTGGGTGGAATTGCTGGTAAGGCTGCAGTGGTGAGGGCTGGATTAGAACCTGAAGACATAGAGGAAGTCCTGATAGGTCACTGCCTGCAGGGGGGCGCGAAAGGGAACCCGGCCCGGCAGGTACAGAAAGAAATTGGCATTCCCTGGGAAGCCCCTGCTGCAACTATAAACCAGCAGTGTGCTTCTGCTATGCGTTCTCTGGAGATAGCTTGTTCAGATATCAGTTTAGGTAAAGTCAATATTGCTTTGGTGGGAGGGATTGAGAGTACCAGCAGTGCGCCATATTATCTTTTGAAGGCTCGGCAGGGGTATCGGCTTTTCCACGGTAATGATGGACCCTATGACAGTCTAATTCATGACGGGCTTAATTGCGCTATTATGGGTTATCACATGGGAGTCACAGCTGAAAACCTGGCTGATTGCTACCAGATAACCCGTGAAGAACAGGACCAACTGGCTTGCTTAAGCCATCAAAGAGCAATTGCAGCCACTACCAGTGGTAAATTCAAGGATGAAATTATCGCAGTAGAGGTAAAAAAGCAGCGCCAGACATTAATATTCGATACGGATGAACATCCACGGGCTGATATTACCCTGGAAGGCCTGGCCCGGCTACAGCCAGTGTTCAAAAAGGGCGGCACAGTTACTGCCGGGAATGCTTCCGGGCTGAATGATGGGGGTGCCGCAGTAGTAATAATGTCCAGGGAGGCAGCAGAAAGCAGGGGGATAAAACCTATGGCCAGGATTTTAGCTACTGCTTCCTGTGGAGTGCATCCGAAAATAATGGGAATTGGCCCTGTTTATGCAATTCCCCAGGCACTAAGATATGCCGGTTTAGAGATCAAAGATGTAGATTACTTTGAGATCAATGAAGCTTTTGCTGCACAGTTCCTAGCCTGTAATAGGGAGTTGAACATCAGTATGGATAAGATTAATGCTAATGGTTCTGGCATCGGTCTCGGGCATCCTACCGGGCAAACTGGCGTTAGACTGGTTATCACCGCTATGTATGAATTATTAAAACGAAATCAGAAGATAGGATGTGCCTCGCTCTGTGCCGGTGGAGGGCCAGCTATGGCCATAGTATTCGAAATGCTTTAAAAAGATATTTGGTATCTCTTTCAATAATAGAGATAAGGAGGAGATGATAATGGATAGCAAAGCTATGTATAAAGAGAAACTAACTACTGCTGATCAAGCAGTGGCATTAATTAAAGATGAATCTTCTATAGCGGTGCCAGTTGCAGTCGGTCAGCCGCCAACCTTGATAAATGCTCTGGCGCGACGCAAAGACCAATTTACCAGGGCTGAATTATTAACTGTAGTAGATGTTTATCCTACTCTTTTTCATAACAGCGACCGTGATCCAGCCTTTATATTGGATTACAGTTACTGCATAGCCCAGCGCAAGGGTCTGCAGGAAGGTAAATATGTTTATACTCCAGGCCGGTTGGGAGATGTACCCAGGTGGCCGGACTGGGGCAGGAAGTTTAACGTAGTAATGTTTCAGGCTGCTCCTATGGATAGTCATGGATATTTCAGCCTGGGTCTGTCCTGTGATTATACTCTGCCCTGGGCGCGTCAGGCTGATCTGGTACTGGTTCAAGTCAATGAGAACATGCCTCGTACTTTTGGACAGAATTTCGTACACATCAGCGAAGTGACAGCACTTATTGAAGACCATGTCCCTCTAGCTACCTTACCCGAAGTACCTCCCAATGATAATGAAAAAATAATAGGCCAATATATAGCTGACCTGGTAGAAAACGGTTCCTGTATTCAATTAGGGATCGGAGGAATACCCAATGCAGCTGCACTGGCATTAGAGAACAAAAAAGATCTGGGTATCCATACCGAAATGGTGGCAGATAGTATGAGGGTACTATGGGAGAAAGGGGTTGTTACGAATCGTAAAAAGACCTTTATGCCTGATGTTATGTGCTGCACCTTCGCTCTGGGGACTCGGGAATTATACGACTGGCTGGATGATAATCCCATGGTTCAATTTTATCCTACTGATTTTGTTAATAATCCAGAAGTTATTGCCCGTATCGATAATATGGTATCAGTAAACAGTACCATGGAAATGGACCTTTCCGGTCAGGCATGTTCAGAATCCATCGGACACATTCCATATACCCATACTGGTGGGCAGGCCGATTTCGTACTGGGAGCCAGCAGGTCTAAAAATGGTAAGTCAATTCTGGCCTTCGAATCCACTGCTGTAACTAAAGACGGAATGGTATCAAAAATCGTACCCCATCTAAAACCGGGTTCCTTTATAACTACTACCCGTTATGATGTTCAATATGCAGTAACTGAATACGGAGTAGCCCAGTTAAAAGGTCAGAGTATGTGGGAAAGGGTCAAACGATTGATTAATATCGCTCACCCCAATTTTAGAGATCAGCTGAGATTTGAAGCTCAACAAGCTCATTTTATTTAGCTTTATAAGCCAATGGTTTTTGAAAAGGAGTGATAAGAATGATTATAAATGGAAAAACAGCTATTGTTACCGGTGGAGCCTCGGGCATGGGGGAAGCCACGGTAATTAGACTGCATCGAGCTGGAGCCCGGGTAGTAATAGCGGACCTTAATGAAGAAAAGGGCCAAGAATTAGCAGCACAGCTTGGCAGCAATGCTTTATGTATTAAGACTGACATATCTTCAGTTGACGAAGTTCAACACCTTTGTAAAGCCGCTAATGATGCTTTCGGAGCTGTTCATATCCTGGTCAACAACGCCGGACTGGGGACAATCGGCCGTACCCTGGGCAAGAATGGCCCGCTTAATTTAAAAGTCTTCAAGAAAACTATTGAAGTAAACCTTATTGGTTCGTTTAATATGCTGAGCAACGCGGCCTGGGAAATGGATAAAAACGAGGGGGAGGATGGGGAAAAGGGTGTTATTATTAATGTCTCTTCCATAGCTGCTTATGACGGACAAATAGGGCAGGCTTCTTACTCGGCCTCTAAAGCCGGCATAGTAGGTATGACCCTACCCGTTGCCAGGGATCTTGCCCGGCATGGGATCAGGGTATTTACCATAGCACCAGGTATTATCGATACTCCCATGCTCAAAGAGGTCCCGGAGCCAGCCCGGCAGTCTTTGGCCAAACAGGTTCCATTTCCAGCCCGGCTTGGGGATCCAGACGAGTTTGCCAGGTTAGTCCAGCATATAATCGAGAATGGGTACCTCAATGCAGAATGTATTAGACTTGATGGCGGTATCCGGATGGGACCTTCGTAAGGAGAATGAAGGAGGAGATAAAATGAATTGGAGAGAAGAATACAAGCAGAAGCTGATTTCCTTTGAGGAAGCTGCCCGTACTATAAAATCAGGCGACTTTGTGAGTATGGCGCTGGGTATCGGAGCCTGCTCGGCAGATATGTATCATGCTATACTAAACCGGCACGAAGAGCTGGAAAACGTACGACTGTTAGATACCGTTCAGGTAAGGCCCTGTAAACTGTATGACCCTGACTTCATGAAGGGTCTGGATGGGCGTATCAATCACATCCCGGCCTTCGGTATGGCTACCATCCGCAAAATGAATAAAGCCAAGTTATCTGATTTCTTCCCTGCCACCACCCTGGATGCCGGAGATAGAATAGCTGAAAGATCCAGCGTTTATATGGTAATGGTTACACCACCTAATAACCAGGGTTTCGTTAATCTAGGGCTGACCAATTTCTATACTATGAGGGGAATCAGGGAGGGAAGAGCCAGAGGCAATTTAAGAACCGCGATTGCTGAGATTAACGATCAGATGCCTATCATTTTTGGCAACAACTGGATGCACATATCGGAATTCGATTACTTTGTAGAAAATTCTACTCCTATTCCCAGTACTCAAAGAGGAGAACCTTCTGAAAAAGAAAAAGCTATCGGGCAATACGTACTTGAACTTATCAACAATGGAGACACCATCCAGATGGGTATTGGCGGCATTACTGAAACTGTAATCTCGGGCTTGGAAGGAAAGCATGACCTGGGAGTAGTTACAGAAATGCTGCCTATAGGATTGGCCGGACTGGTTGAAAAAGGGATAGTGACAAATAAAAAGAAGCCCATTCATAAAGGAGTCACGCTGGCCACATTTTGCGTAGGAGACCAGAGCCTTTATGAATATGCCCGGGAAAACCCGGTATGCGAATTTTATCCGGCTGAATACACCAATGACCCAGCTTTTATTGCCCGGCATCCTAATATGATAGCAATAAACAACGCGGTTATGGTTGACTTCAGTGGGCAAATAGTGTCTGAAGGTATGGGTCATACCCAGATCAGCGGTTCTGGAGGACAGTTGGATTTCATGATCGGAGCCTACTGGTCAGATGGGGGTAAAGGGGTAACCCTGGTAAACTCTTCCCGCCAGCTTCCGGATGGAACATTATCTTCTTCCATAGTTCCTGAATTTCCACCTGGAAGTCCCATAACCGTGCCTCGTACTTTTGCCGATTACGTAGTGACTGAATATGGTGTAGCCCATCTAAAATATAAGACCCGACGGGAACGCGCCCGCGCACTGATAGCTGTTGCACATCCAGATCTAAGAGGAGAATTAGAAGCCAGTTTGAAAAAGAACTATTTTCCCAATAGTTAAAAAAAGCAGCAACCGGGGGGTACAGCCAATACTGCCCCCCGGTTTAAATTTGAAGTGAAGTTTCACTCTAAAATCAATCCGGTGTGATGTAATAATCATGGAATTTTATTTCCAGCCGGAACATGGCAGCTAACCCGTAACATTATTACCAACCTCTTCCTTCTTTCCCAGTATAGATAAAAGCATAGCTGCGAGAATCAGGGCCATTCCGGCTAGGATGCGCAGGGTTAAGATGTCTCCACCCCATAAATAACCTGCCATGCCGGCAAAAACCGGCTCCATGGTTAGTATGATGGCAAAACGCGTGGGGGTGCTGTATTTCTGCATAGCGTTCTGCAGGAGAAAGGCCATAGTAGTAGCAAAGACTGCAGTAACCAGTATTGCGCTGGTGACACTGGCTGGAAAACTTTGAGGGAATGGTTCAAAAACCAGGCCTATAAGCAGAGAAACCACTCCCACAAATAAAATCTGTACCGCAGTTATGGCTACCGGATTATGAAGGTGTGAATAACGATCTACCGATATTATATGCAGGGCAAAACCTAAAGCGCAGACTAGAACCAGCAGGTCACCCCGACCCAGGTGAAATGTCCCGGGCTGAACCGACATAAGGTAAAGGCCAGCGGCCGCTAACAATACAGTGAAAATGATTGACCCGCCCAGAAGACGCCTGTTTATTATGGAATATATAATAGGCACCAGCACCACGCTTAACCCGGTGATAAAACCCGCATTAGAGGAGGATGTGTATTGTAATCCCACGGTCTGAAAAGTATAACCAACAAAGAGGAAGAACCCGATTAGAATTCCGCTCCTCAATGTGGAAGGGGTTACCTGTCTGATGTTTTTGCAGGAAATCAGAGCCAGGAGTATAAACGCAGTAATAAACCTTATACCCAAAAAGAGGAAGGGGCCAATATCTGCCAGAGCGTTTTTAGTCATTACAAAAGTAGTACCCCAGATGAAAGCAACTATCAACATGGATATTTCTGCCTGTGAACGATTGCTAATTTTGCTCAGCATAATAATCCCCAATTCTCATCAACTTATCGACATTCAGCGTCTGACTATATTACATTAACAATATTAGCTTAACAATTCAATACCTGCCGCCTTCTTTATTGGGATCGTAGGGTCAGTAAAAAACATTGAAAAATCCAAAAGATTCTCAGAGATAAAAGTATTGTATGAGCAGCATTCAATAACATTATCTGACCTAAAATCCCTGTATTATCCAAATTATATGTATAAATATAATGAGATTATACAGATAGAAAAGACAGATATAGAATTATCAACTAGAATAATAAGCCACTAATCCCAATAAAACGGCATTTATGCTTGTGCAAAAATCGTATACCATGTCCTTTTGTTGTTGTCGATGCTTGGATATGAATGTATAATGGGATGTAGTTGATATTAGGAAGAAGTGAGGAAAAGGAGTGAGAGTATTGAAAAAGTTTTTAAGTTTATTGCTGATTGCTATGCTGGCTATCGGAATGCTGGCAGTAGCAGGATGCGGGGGGGCTGAAGAGGAACCGGCTCAACAGGAACCGGCTGCCGAAGAGAATACCATTAGCAAACTGGTCGTAGGTTCTGAAACTGCCTATGCACCGTTTGAGATGGTTGACGACGCAACTGGGGACTACATAGGATTCGATATGGATATCATTAAGGCCATCGGCGAGGCTATGGAAGTAGAAGTTGAAATTAGAAGCATGGAGTTTACAGCATTAATTCCTGCTCTGCAAAATGGCCAAATTGACTGTGCTATTTCAGCTATGTCGATAACCGAGGAAAGATCCCAGGTGGTAGATTTTTCAGATTCATATTTTGATGCTGGTCTGATAATCGCTGTAGCTGCTGATACTGAAGGAATAGAAACCCTGGATGACCTCAAGGGGAAAGTTTTAGCGGCTCAGATAGGAACCATCGGAGCGGATGCCTGCGTGGCAGTTAAAGCTGAAGACCCGGCGACTGAAGTCAAAACCTATGACCATGTTGGAGAAGCATTTATGGAACTGCAAAAAGGCGGAGCAGACGCAGTTGTTAATGATATGCCGGTTACCGCTTACTATGTAAAGACCGAAGCTTCTGATAAAGTTAAAATGGTTGGCGAAGTATTCCAGGCTGATGACCATTATGGAATGCCTGTTCAAAAGGGAGATGCAGAAACCCTTACCCTCTTGAATGAAGGACTGGCAAAGATTAAAGCCGACGGAACCTATGACGAAATATACGCCAAATGGTTTGAATAGATTGATTATTGTCAGGCAATGTTAGTCTGTTGAGGATAAGACGTTAACTCGAAAGCGCGGGTCTTAACTCGCGCTTTCATTGTTAATGGCACAGGGGAGGAGCACCTGAAATATGAATTTAGGTTTTACTAATACTGAATGGATTTTTGGCACAACGATTATAGACAGGCTCCATGAGATTTATGGTTTTCAGGTGGTAGTTAATAACCTGCCCAATTTCGGTATGGGCGCTTGGTTGACTCTTGAAATTACTGTATTTTCAATAGCTATAGGTATGGTATTGGGTTTAATCGCTGCTTTGGGAAGGATGAGCAAGATTAAAGTAATAAAATCCATAGCTGTTGCTTACATTGACTTCTTTCGGGGAACCCCTCTTTTTGTTCAGATTTTGCTGCTTTACTTTGGAATCATACCATTAATTTTTGACGCATCGCCCATACAGTCCGCTATCATTGCCTGTGGCCTAAACAGCGGAGCATATGTGGCTGAAATAATTAGGGCCGGAATACAAGCGGTAGATAAGGGACAGATGGAAGCAGCTCGGTCGCTGGGGATGACTCATGGACAGGCTATGATACACATTATATTTCCGCAGGCTTTTAAAATTGTAATACCACCTCTAATCAATGAATTTATAATGCTTCTCAAAGATACCTCGCTGGTCTCTGCCATATCTGTCGGTGAATTAACTCATACGGGAAAGATGCTTTATGCCAGTACTTATCAAGCAGTATGGGTTTGGGGTGCAGTCTGTGTATTTTATTTCATTATGACCAAGGCCTTATCTATACTGGGTGATTGGACGGAAAGGAGGCTGGCCACTGAATGATTGTAGTAAACAACCTCCACAAGAGTTTTGGCAAACTGGAAGTATTAAAAGGAATCGATTGTCACATACATCAGAAAGAAGTGGTTTGCGTTATTGGCCCCAGTGGATCAGGAAAAAGCACTTTCCTGCGCTGCATTAACCGCCTGGAGGAAGCTCAGCAGGGGAAGATTTTTATCGATGGGGAAGAAGTTACTGCTCCTAATGCAGATATAAATCGTATAAGACAGGAGATGGGTATGGTATTTCAATTATTCAACCTGTTTCCTCATAAGACTACCCTGGAAAATGTTACCCTGGCCCCCATAAAAATTAAGAAGATGAGCAAAGAGAAAGCTGATGATATCGCTATTGGACTATTACGTAAAGTCGGTCTGGGGGATAAAGACCATGTTTTTCCATCCCAGCTGTCAGGAGGACAGAAGCAGAGGGTGGCGATAGCTCGGGCACTTGCCATGCAGCCTAAAGTAATGCTGTTTGATGAACCAACCTCCTCACTTGATCCAGAAATGGTAGGTGAAGTATTAGAGGTAATGAAAGATCTGGCACACGAGGGAATGACTATGATTGTAGTAACGCATGAAATGGGATTTGCCAGGGAAGTTGGACATCGAGTATTTTTTATGGATGAAGGAATACTAATGGAAGAAGGGACTCCTGCACAAATATTTGATAATCCCCAGAATCCGCGTACTCAGTCATTTTTAAGCAAAGTACTTTAAATTATCTCAGGTGACAAGGGGACGGTCCGAGACCACTGAAAAAGTCTATTTAGGTAAACGGGTATGCATAAATACACTTGCTCCCAGTCTGCGCATGGACAACATTAACTGCTTGTCGATTACCTCCAGGGTTACAGCGCCAATTCGCATCCGTGCTCAACGGCGCTCTCGCGGCGTCCGTGCCGCTCGCCCCCTTCCGCTAATCGCCTTCGCAGGATGTTGTTACCCATGCTTCGCCAACGGCCGCCAGTATATTTATACATACCCTGGCGTCAGTTTTGGGACTTTTTCAGCAGTTTCGGACCGTCCCCTTGTCACCTGGTTCCGGGAGGACGTATGAAAAATGAAAATAAGGTTAACCGGATACTAAATTTACTGATAAGCGAATACCCAGATGCAGGCACCATGCTAGTGTTCAACACCAGGTTTGAGCTGCTGGTGGCAGTAATATTATCTGCTCAAAGTACCGATAGCCAGGTAAACCGGGTAACTGCTGAGTTGTTTAAAAAGTACCGAAAGCCCGAAGATTTTGCAGATCTAAACCTCGCTGAATTAGAAGGTCTCATCAAAGGAGTCGGGCTGCATAAATCAAAAGCGAAAAATATCAAGGCCATGTCTGAGTTGCTGATAAATAAACACGGAGGTCAAATTCCGGCGAACCTCGAGGGATTGATGAAACTACCTGGAGTAGGAAGAAAAACAGCGAACGTGATGCTAGCGGTCGGCTTTGACTTACCCGGCTTGGGGGTGGATACCCATGTACATCGGGTATCTAAACGCCTGGGTCTGGCAACTGGCAAAACTGCTGATAAAACTGAAAAAGAATTAAAGGCATTGATCCCCCGGGAACTTTGGAGCAAGAGCCATCACCTGTTTATATGGCATGGCCGCAGGGTCTGTAAAGCACGTAAGCCCCTGTGTGCAAAATGTGTCTTAGAAGAACTTTGTCAGAAAAATCTAGAAAGATGACACAGGGGGACAAGGGGACGGTCCTTTTGTCCCTCCAGCGCCGCGTTAAGGGGTGACAAAAGGACCGTCCCCTTGTCACCCCCCGTGTCCTCGTGACTAAAGAATGATTATAATGGCAATAATTACAGGGAGGAGTTGTCCTGGAGGCTGGCGATATGCTACAATAATAAAGATTTTTAGGAAAATTTAATTAATAACAATTACCGTGAACGGGACAGTAGACAAAAGCAATCGCTATCAGCGAGCAGGGGACGGTGAAAGCCCAGCAGCGAGTTTTGGTTGAAGATCACCCGGGAGTTTTCAGGCTGAATAACCAATTACAGATAAGGCTTGAACGTCACTCGCGTTAAGAGTTCGGAGTGGTGCCTGGTTATACGGGTACTACAAGGGTGGTACCGCGGAAAATGCTTTTCGTCCCTTGGGGATGGAAAGTTTTTTTAGTTGATGGAGAAATAAACTGGTGAGGTGGTTAATAAATGGCTAAGGGTAAGTATGATGGTACACTGAATTTACCAAGAACAGAGTTTCCGATGAGAGCGAATCTCCCTGCCAAGGAACCTGAAATATTAAAGTTCTGGGAAGATAACCAGATATATGAACAAGTACAGGGGAAAAATTCTGGTCGGGATATGTTCATCCTGCATGATGGACCTCCTTATGCAAATGGTGATATTCACCTGGGGCATACCTTGAATAAAGTTTTGAAAGACATTATAGTAAAACATCGCTCGATGATTGGTTTTGATGCACCTTATGTCCCCGGTTGGGACACTCATGGTCTGCCGATTGAGCAGCAGGCTATTAAAGCTCTGGGTATAGACCGGCACAAAACAGATGTGGTTGAGTTCAGGAACCACTGCAAACAGTATGCTCTTAAATATGTAGATATCCAGAGAGAGGAGTTCAAGCGCCTGGGAGTACGGGGAAATTGGGAAAATCCCTATCTAACCCTCCATCCCTCCTTTGAGTCGGTACAGGTTCGAGTATTTGGTGAAATGGCGAAAAAGGGCTACATTTATAAAGGATTAAAGCCTGTATACTGGTGTGCAGATTGTGAAACCGCACTGGCAGAAGCTGAAGTTGAATATGGAGATAAAACTTCTCCGTCTATTTATGTAAAATTTCCGGTAAAAGATGGTAAGGGAGTAATTCCAGAAGATTCTTTTGTTATTATCTGGACCACTACTCCCTGGACTCTGCCTGCCAATACTGGTATTTCTCTCCACCCGGATTTTGATTATGTACTAATAGAGGTAGGAAATGAAAAATACGTAATTGCCAAAGGACTGCTGGAAAACGTGGCATCTGAGGTAGGGTGGGACTCTTATACCATTCTCGATGAATTTAAAGGTGCTGCATTGGAAAGGGCAGTTTGCAGTCATCCCTTCTTCGATCGAGATTCACTGCTGATTCTGGGTGAACACGTAACCCTGGAAGCAGGTACCGGATGTGTGCATACTGCACCCGGACATGGCGAGGATGACTTCTATGTGGGAAAAGAGTACGGTTTGGATGTGATATCGCCAGTGGATGACAGCGGTAACTTCACTGAAGAAGCCGGCATTTTCCAGGGACTATTTGTGCACGATGCCAACCAGAATATAGCAGTAGAGTTAGATCAGTTAGGACTGCTGGTTCATGCCGCCTGGGTTAATCACCAGTACCCATACTGCTGGCGGTGTAAGAAGCCTATCATTTACCGGGCTACTGAACAGTGGTTTGCTTCTATCGATGGTTTTCGGGAGGCAGCTTTAAAGGGCATCGATGAGGTTAAGTGGATTCCGGCCTGGGGTCGGGAACGAATCTATAATATGGTAAGAGATCGGGGAGATTGGTGTATCTCCCGGCAAAGAACCTGGGGGGTTCCTATTCCTATTTTCTACTGTGAGTCCTGTGGCGAAGCAATTATTAATGAAGCTACCATCGAACGTGTAAGCAAGCTTTTCGCTGAGCATGGATCTGACATTTGGTTCAAAGAAGAAGCGAAGAACCTGCTGCCGGATAACTATCAGTGCCCCGATTGTAAGGGAGATAAATTCCGGAAAGAGACTGATATCATGGATGTATGGTTTGATTCAGGTTCCAGCCACATGGCAGTCCTGGAGACCCGTGATGACCAGCGCTGGCCTGCAGACTTGTATCTGGAAGGGAGTGACCAGCACCGGGGATGGTTCAATTCGTCGTTGTCTACGTCAGTAGCAGTACGAGGTATTCCTCCTTATCGGCAGGTTTTGACTCACGGCTTTTTAGTAGACGAACAGGGACGCAAGCAGTCGAAATCTCAGGGGAATGTAGATGATCCACTGAAAATTATTGGACAGCTGGGAGCAGACATACTGAGATTGTGGGTTTCCTCGGCTGATTACAGGACTGATGTAGCTGTGTCTAATAATATCATCAAGCAGAGTGCAGAAGCCTACCGGAAAATAAGGAATACCTGCCGGTTTATGCTGGGCAACCTGTTCGATTTTGATCCAGAACAAGATAGGGTTGATTATGAAAATTTAACCGAGTTGGATAAGTGGGCACTGGTCAAACTTGATAAACTAGTACGCCGGGTTAGCAAGGCTTATGACGAGTATGAGTTCCATGTGGTTTTCCACTCGGTTCATAACTTCTGTACAGTGGATCTCAGCAGCATTTATTTTGATGTATTAAAAGACAAACTGTACTGCTCGCACCCGGATGATCCCCAGAGGAAAGCGGCTCAAACCGTGCTTTATGAGCTTATCAACTCAGTAGTGGTTATGCTCACGCCGGTTCTGGCCTTTACCAGCGAAGAAATCTGGACTCATCTTAAGAAACAGGGAGATCCTGCCAGTGTGCAATTGTTGGAATGGCCAGAGGCCAATGATCAATATGCCAATGATGAAATCGAAGAGAAGATAGATAAAGTACTGACAGTAAGAGAAGTAGTTACCAAAGCCCTGGAAGAAGCCCGGGTCAAGAAAGTAATAGGTCATTCGCTTGGAGCCTGGGTCACTATCTATGCTGATACAGCAGGGGTTAAGCTCCTGGAAGAGGTCGAGGACCTGGAGAAGATATTTATTGTATCTCGGGTAGATGTGAAAGGCCAGGATGAACGTACCCATGACTCACTGTCTTTGGAAGAGGTAAGCGGTATCTGGGTGCGCGTACAAGCGGCTGAAGGCGAGAAATGCGAGCGGTGCTGGATTATCGAACCTTCAGTGGGGAATGATGCAGATCATCCCACACTGTGTAAAAGATGCAGTGATGTAGTATCCAGGCTGGAAGGATAGGAGGGAAGCAGGTGGAAGAAGGCAAAAGAGCCATAATCACCGTGCTGGGACAGGATCGGGTAGGCATTATTTATGGCATTTCCGGAGTGCTGGCCAACAACAATGTGAATATTCTTGATATCAGCCAGACTATATTACAGGAGTTTTTTACCATGGTAATGGTGGTGGACGTTGCCGGGAGCCTGGTTGAATTCGCCCAGCTAAAAGAACAACTTGACAGCAAAGGTAAGGAATTAGGCCTGCAGGTAAATCTGCAGCATGAGGATATATTCAAGTTTATGCACCGGATATGAGGAGGTTTTGTAGTGCCGTTTAATATAAGTAATGAAGAAATTCTGGAAACCTGGCGGATGGTGGAAGTTGAAAAACTTGACATCCGGACCATAACTATGGGCATAAACATATTGGACTGCCGCGATGCAGATGCAGATAAGACCGGTCGGAATATTTACGATAAAATTTGCCGTTGTGCACGGGATTTAGTGAAAGTTGGGCAAGATATAGAAAAAGATTTCGGTATTCCAATCATTAATAAGCGGATTTCTGTAACCCCGGTTGCCATGCTGGTGGACGGCTTTTCTGCAGCCCAAATAATTAAAGTTGGGCAATATCTGGATCAGGCTGCTCGCGAAGTTGGGGTAAACTTTCTGGGCGGTTTTTCGGCACTGGTTCATAAAGGTTATACCCGAGGAGGGCGGGAATTAATTCAAGCCATACCTGAAACTTTGGCTTCAACCGAGCATGTGTGTTCGTCAGTTAATGTCGGAACCACCAAAGCAGGTATTAATATGGATGCAGTGTGTGATATGGGAAAAATAATAAAGGCTACCGCCCATCTGACAGCAGAAAAAGATGGTCTGGGATGTGCTAAACTGGTGGTGTTCTGCAACGCTGTTGATGATAATCCCTTTATGGCAGGAGCATTTCACGGGCCGGGGGAACCGGAACTAGTTTTAAATATAGGAATCAGCGGTCCGGGAGTAGTTGGGAATGTGGTGAAAAATAATCCCGATTGCGACCTGGGGGAACTGGCTAACCGGATTAAGAATACCGCTTTTAAAATCACCCGCAGTGGAGAACTGGTAGGAAGGGTAGCGTCTAACAGACTGGGAGTTCCTTTCGGCATAGTTGACCTTTCTCTAGCACCGACTCCCGCGGTAGGTGATAGTGTTGCCGAAATATTAGAAGCCATGGGGTTGGAAAGAGTAGGAACTCATGGCAGTACTGCAGCTCTGGCCCTGTTAAATGATGCAGTGAAAAAAGGCGGGGCGATGGCCTCTTCTTATGTTGGTGGACTTTCAGGGGCTTTTATACCCGTTAGTGAAGATGCCGGTATGATCGCAGCGGCAGCAGCAGGGGCTTTATCCATAGACAAACTGGAAGCCATGACCTGTGTATGTTCAGTAGGATTAGATATGATCGCAGTTCCCGGAGATACTCCGGCTGAAACATTATCCGCTATTATAGCAGATGAAGCAGCTATCGGCATGATTAACCGGAAAACTACTGCTGTAAGGATTATACCAGCCCCAGGTAAGAAAGAGGGCGATTATGTTGAATTTGGCGGATTGCTGGGCAGAGCACCGGTGATGCCAGTTAACAAGAATAGTTCTGCATTGTTCATCCATCGCCAGGGAAGAATTCCTGCACCAATACAAGCCCTAAATAATTAACTGCTGATAACCTTGACCTAAGGCGGTATGTAATTTCATATATATGGAATAATAAATATTAGGTGGGGAGAATATGGAGCAGAATGATGGAAAGGGAATAGAGAATAACAGGCAGGAACATGAGCATGAATATATAGGAGAAAAACTTGGTTATATTCAGTTAAAGATTGATGAAATATCGTACAATATGGAAAAACTGGGAGTATCCGAATACCTGGAAATGCTGCATAATCCCAGAAGATTATTTTTCACCAACTTCTGGGCCGGCATCTATCGAGGATTTGGAATGGCGATAGGGTTCACTATTTTGGCGGGGATCGTAATATATATTTTGCGGGGGCTAATAACTCTTAATATACCGGTGATTGGAGATTTTATAGCTGAGATAGTGAAGATTGTACAAAATCAGCTGCAATTAAAATAGGGGAATAGGGTTTGTTAATACTTTTATAGAACTGAGGTGTTAACAAATGGGTTATCAAACCAGCCTGCACATACGCAAGCAAGAAATAGAAAAGATGATGGCAGAAAAAAGAGAACAGTTGATGGAAGCCGGCACAGAATTATCTATTTTTAGTCACCAAGCTGATGATGTGGTGGTTGATCTTTATGAAAGAGAAAAGAATACTGGCATTATGGAACTGCTGGAAATAGAGCTGGAAAAGGTAAATGAAGCTCTGCAAAAATGCGCTGCAGGAGAATATGGGAAATGCGAATCCTGTGGAGGAACCATTGAAGACGAACGACTGAAGAGCAGAGTTAATACTGCTTTATGTCAGAAATGTGCACAAAATAAAAAGAAGATGTTGCATTGATGTGCAACCATTTTGATACAATTAGTGTATATTAAATATGAGAGATTGAGAGTCAGGGATAATAGTTCTATAGTATCTGTTTTATGCTTCCTGGATAGATATTTGGAACCAGGATACTAAATTAGTATTTTGTAAAGTATGCAACTGTGATTGGATTAAGGAGGCGAACCAATCAATGAAGGTCGGAATATTTACAGACAGCTATAAGCCGTATACAAGCGGTGTAGTTACTTCGATTGCTACTTTTAAAGAAGAATTAAATAAACTGGGGCATCAGGTGTATATCTTTGCGCCCAGTTATCCTGAATATGAGGATGGAGAAGAAGGAGTATTCAGATATTACTCCATGGCTTCTCCCACAAATCCGGATTTTGCTCTTGTTATACCAGTTTATCCAGGTATGCATATGCTGCTGAAGAAACTGGACCTGGATATAATTCACGTTCACTCGCCATTTACCATGGGATGGGTAGGTATGCACTGGGCTAACCGTCAGCATGTACCATTAATATTTACCTATCACACCCTGTATGATCAGTATGCACATTATGTACCAGTAGCACAGGAACTGGTCCGGGAAATGGCACTGCGCTTCAGCAACAACTTTTGCAACCAGTGTGACCATATAGTCGTACCCAGTCAGGAAATACAGAGACTCCTATATAGTTATGAAATAAGTACCCCGATTTCGGTCATCCCCACCGGGGTTCCGCTGCACAAATTCCAGGGCCCCAGGGAAAACTGGCTGAGGAACAACTATGACATACCAGAGGAAAATAGAATCCTGCTCTTTGTCGGCCGGCTAACCAGAGAAAAAAACCTGGAGTATTTGATAGATGCTTTCACTCTTGTTAAAAGGGAAATGCCCAACACCACTCTGGTTTTGACAGCTCAGGGACCGTTGGAACATGAGCTTAAGCAGTTGGTGGTAAACCTGGGTATGCAACTAGATATCGATGTAATATTTACCGGGGCGCAGCCTTTTGATACCCTGGTAGACATTTACTATTCTTCTGACCTGTTTGTGTTTTCTTCCATGACTGAAACCCAGGGTTTAGTACTGATTGAAGCCATGGCGGCAGGGCTTCCTGTAGTTGCAGTAAGGGCTTATGGGGTACAGGATATGGTGGATAACGGCATAGATGGTGTACTTACTGAATGTAATAGGGAAGAGTATGCTCAGGCCATAACCGGAATTTTATCCGATAGAAAACTATATGATTACTATAAGAAGAATGCCCACAAGAAGGCTATCAGTCTTTCCTCAACTAATATGGCTCTCAAGCTGGAAAAGGTTTATGAGGAACTGCTTGTCAACAGTCCCCCCAGACGAACGAAAATACAGGAGTTTATTTCCCGCATTGCTCCATAAGAACGGAGAAAGCAGCCTGCGGCCTTCCCAAACAGGCCGTTTTTCTGTGTTGGAGTTTTATTAGTATGGTATCTATGGTAAATTAGTTAGTAGCTAATTGGTTTAAATGGGTCCAATATATAATATGGAAGTGTGAGAGATTGAGAAAAATACTAACGATAACAGCAGGAAAAATACTTATATTCCTGAGCCGTATGTTGGGGAACCAGGGTACTGATTTTCCAGGCCGGGCAGCAAGAACATTATATCCTGGAATCCTGAAAGCTCTGGCTGCAAACATCCAGGAAGAGATATTTATCGTAACTGGTACCAATGGTAAGACTACTACTACCAACATGATAGCATCGATTTTGAGAGAAAAGGGGTATACACTGGTTCATAATACAGCAGGTGCCAATATGCTGAGTGGCATTACCACCGCTTTTATTGAAGCATCTGATTTATTGGGCCGGAAAAAATTTGATTATGCCCTGTTGGAAGTTGATGAAGCCTTTGTTCCCCTCCTGATTAAAGAAGTGCGGCCCAGGGTAGTGATAATAACTAATTTCTTTAGGGATCAGCTGGACCGATATGGGGAACTTGATCATACCATTAATCTAATTAAAGAAGGAGTGCGAAATACCGATATTGAGCTGGTATTAAACGGAGATGATCCTCTAATCAGTCATTTCCATAATGATACTGGTCTGCACTGCTGGTACTATGGTTTTGCTCAGACTATTTATGACAGTGTGGAAAGCATGGAAAGCCGAGAAGGCAGATACTGTGTATTCTGCGGCCATGAACTTGATTACCAAAGGTATCATTATGCACAGCTAGGACAGTTTAGGTGTCCAGAGTGCGATAACCACAATCCGGATATGAATTTCACCGGCAATAAGCTCAAGATGAACCCATTCATAGAGATGAATGTAAATGATTTGTTCATACAAAGTCCCTATCAAGGGTTCTATAACGCGTATAATATTCTGGCGGCAGTATCAGCAGCACGACTGGTAGGCATCGAGGACCGTACTATCCAAAGAGCTATTGCCGGATATCGTCCCCGGGCCGGACGCATGGAGAACTTTATTATTAACGGTAAGCGGACCATTTTGATATTGGTAAAGAACCCTACCGGTCTAAATCAGACCTTATCAACCCTGCTTTATGATACAAAAAGCAAGAATCTGTTCATAGCGCTAAATGATAATGCTGCCGACGGACGTGACATATCCTGGATTTGGGATGCTGATGTAGAGATGCTGGCTGATGTCAAGGCTCGTATCGTTTATGTAGTCTCTTCCGGGCAGAGGAGTGGTGATATGGCGGTAAGAATTAAATACAGCGGTGTAAATCCCGGCATCATTAATATTAAAAGCGATCTTAAAGAGGGAATTGAATTGGCAGTTGCTGGAGCAGGGGAAACAAACTATATTTTATCTACTTACACGGCCTTGTTTGAGTGCCAGAAAATCTTACGGAAATTGCAAAAGGATGATTCCAAAATCGTTGGACAAAGACAGCTTCAGGCGTAGAAGGAGAAGTATATGAAAAAAAAACGTGAATCTCTTATATATACTGCAGCACTAATATTAGTATTGATTTTCACCGCTGGCTGTGCACAAGCACAGCAGAGCTGCAAAGGGCTGCAGATATCCAGTATGAATTCGGCAATTGGTGCAGTCGAACCGGATAGGATCGATAAGCAAAGAATGTCCTATTCCATTAATCTTTGCAATGACTCAGATCAGGAAACTTATATCTCTTTTGTCGAACCATTACTTGCAACCGAGATTAATGGAAGATTATTAAGTGGAGACACCCGGGTAGAAGTCAAAAAGAAGGTGTCTGCCCGGGATTCCATAGTGGTAGAAGGGGAATTCATCTTTGATTCCACGGATCTGAGCAAACAGGATATAATAGCCATGGAGCCCATAATAAGCGGATACCGGGTTGGCACTGAGCAGCAGATTGAGCTGCCTGGCAAGGGGGTCAGGCAGTAAGTTAAGACAAAGCATAAAACTCACTGGGAGCAGCAAGTGCGAAAGTTGAGTTATTAACATAGCACTGGGAGATGAAATAATATGGCTGGATTTGTAATCGCACATATGTACCCGGATTTGTTAAACCTCTATGGGGACAGAGGTAACCTGCTGTGCTTGCAGCAGAGGATGCGCTGGCATGGACATGACTGCAGAATAAAAAATATCCGTCTGGGAGAAAAAATAGAATATGCCAACATAGATATGGTATTCATGGGTGGAGGTTCTGATCGGGAACAGGGACTGGTCTATCGTGACCTGGCAGGACGTTCTGACGAATTTATGGCCAGGATTGAGGATGGACTGCCGGTGCTGTGTATTTGCGGGGCCTATCAATTATTGGGAACATCATATATTGCTGTTAATGGACAGGTTATGGAAGGATTGAAATTTTTTAATTTTATTACCCGGGGAGCAAAGAATCGTTTAATAGGAAATGTCCTAATAAAAGCTTGTATGGACGGGGATGAAATAAGTATAGTAGGATTCGAGAACCACGGCGGAAGGACCTTCTTCGAGGATGATACCCTGCAAGCTCTCGGTCGTGTAATCAAAGGCTATGGGAACAATGGGGAAGATAAAAAGGAAGGGATCAAATACAAAAATCTTATTGGGACCTACCTGCATGGTCCGCTGCTTCCTAAAAATCCAGCAGCAGCAGACTTTTTTCTGAAGGCTATGGCCCGAAGGCGGGGAGTAGAACTAGACTCTCGTCTGGATGACTATATAGAAAAAATAGCTCATGAACAGATCAAAAACAGATTGTTGGCTAAATAATATTAAGACTGGAGAGTTCTTTTAAGAACAGCGGGAGTACCGCTGTTTTTTATTGCCAATTACACAGCATAACATGTGGTATGTTTTGTAAAATGGGGGGTAAAACTATAAGAGAACGATGATAAAAGGGGTGATATCATTAACGTCCTCGAACAAAACATCGGTATAGATTCCTTCCCTGCAGCACTTATAAAGAAGCGCATGGTGGAGGAACTGCAAACCAATCTTTCAGCCATAGACGTTATCATAGATTATCTGCTGGAATGCAGCGGGAAGATGTTGAGGCCGCGATTAGTATATCTTTCAGCCTTGCTCTACCCTCATGAATCAGAAAAAGTAATTGATATATCGGTGGCCGTTGAATTGATTCACATGGCCTCTTTGCTGCATGATGACGTTATAGATCGGGCTGATTGCAGGCGAGGCAGAGAAAGCGTCAACCACCGCTGGGGTAATCAGGCCAGTGTACTAACCGGGGACTACCTCTTTGCTGCTGCCTTTAACCTGATCAATCGCTACCCTTTAGCTCAAGTTATGGATAGTATTACATCGACCATACAGACTATGTGTACCGGTGAAATGAAACAGATGTCGATGAACAGTAACCTGGGTATTACTGAAGAAGACTACTATGACAAAACGTACAGAAAAACTGCCTGTTTATTTGCTTCTTCCTGTAGGGTAGGTGCTTTGGTCGCCGAAGCACCTCCAGAACAAGTGATGATCCTGGAGAGATTTGGTCTGAATTTAGGATATGCTTATCAGGTTATAGATGATGTTCTTGATTTTACTGCTGATGCAGAAAAACTGGGCAAGCCGGCTGGAAATGACTTAACCCAGGGCAATATAACCTTGCCGGTGATCCTGGCATTGAAAGATCAGGAAAAGGGGATAAAGTTAAGAAATCTATTGGATAATGGCAGAAGCAGCGCAGATAAAATGCCTGCGGTAGTGAATATTCTCTGGGAGTGTGGTGCTCTGGAAAAAAGCATTATCCAATCCAGGAAATTCTTAAAGAAAGCATTGAATAATCTCCAGCAGCTACCAGCAAGCCCAGCCCGCCAAGCGTTAAAAGATACCGCATTATATCTTATGGATAGTTATAACCAGCGGTTGATGGATGGCAAACAGGGGGAAGGACGGCTCCAAAGTGGAAACGCTTAAGACGAATTCTACGGAATTGATATACAGATCCAGCAGTAAAAACGTAAGAGGTCAGACCGGTATATTGGCCCGCTACATCATCGGTATCCTGCCTGTGGTTAAAAAACAGCTAGCTGCCTGGCTGAGAGAAGCTGAACAGTGTCAGAGCATGGAACTGCGGCGGCAGGCTCTGTTAAGTTTGAAAAAGAAAGATTTTCACTGCCAGGGAGGTGCAGTGTTTGCCCTGCCTTTTCCTAACCGACGACAGGAATTGATTACCCTGATTGTAGCTTATCAGACTATTTGTGACTATCTGGATAACCTGTGCGACCGCTCTGGATGCACCGATGGCCGTGCCTTCAGACAGCTGCATCTGGCTTTAGTAGATGCATTGACTCCTGGAAAGGACCACTCCGACTACTATAAATATTATCCTTATAAAGATGATGGGGGATATCTTGACAAACTGGTGGACGAATGCCGTCGCTGCCTGAATATTCTGCCCTCTTGGGGATTGGTTCAGGAGGAAAGCCTGCGGTTGGCAGAATTATATGCTAACTTGCAAGTATACAAGCATTTAGTGGTAGAAATAAGAGAAGATTTATTAAAAGAATGGGTTGCAACTGAAAGCAAAGCATTTCCCTGTCTTTACTGGCAGGAATTTGCAGCGGCCTGCGGGTCTACCCTGGCGGTTTTCGCCCTTATGGGACTAGCTTCCAAGGATGAATTACATACAGATGAGGTCAAAACTAACCTGAAAGCATATTTCCCCTGGATATGCAGTCTGCATATACTCCTGGATTACTTTATTGACCGACAGGAAGATATCGCTGGCGGAGACCTGAACTTTACCTTTTACTATAAAAGCAGTGAAGAAATAATAAATCGTCTAAAGCTTTTGGTACGCCAGTCCCATCGATCCATTAACGGACTGTCTGAAAACGCCTTCCCAAAAACAGTAATAGAAGGACTCCTGGCTATGTATTTGTCTGACCATAAGGTAAAGGAACAGGGTCTGGAAAACATAGCCCGAGCATTGCTGGCAGAATCTGGTCCACCAGCATTTCGAACCTATCGCATATGCAAATTGGTTAGGAAGCTTATATAAATTGCCGCTGGGTATTTCATGATGATCTTCTGATACTTATAATGGCCAGGGCGGAAAATAATAAAACTGCACCAATTGACTGCATTAGATTAAGACGTTCACCAATGAGTGTCAAAGCCAAAAAAGTAGCAGTCAGCGGTTCGAACAGTGAGGCTATAGCAGCACTGGTAGCAGTAGTGTTTTTTAAGCCAGTAGTGTAAATAATATAAGCCATAGCAGTAGGTACTACTCCCAGGAATAAGAGGATACCCCATACTGCAATCGGAAGACCAGGTGGAACAGGTATAAATGGAAGCATAAATAATGCACCCAGGGAAAACGTAATAGAAACTATCCGCAGCGGAGAGTAATGAGTCAGGAGGGATTTACCTGCTACTGCATAAATGGCATAAGATAAGCCGGCACCGAGTGCCAGCAGGTAACCCAGAGAACTATTGGAGTCGAGAGAAAAGTTAAGCTGGTATATATCCATGATTAGAATAGTGCCGCTGATGCTCAAGATCAGTCCCATTAAAACCCTGGTATTTAACTTTTCTTTCAAAAACAATTTAGACAAAATGGCTACAAACACCGGTGAGGTACATATCGCAATTAGAGTGGCGGTCGAAACCATCGCATAAGTAACTGCCGAGAAAAAACTCAATTGGTAAGTTGCCACAGTCACACCATATATCAGAAAAATACCCAGATGTTTTTTCTGCAAAGGTTCTTTATTACCCTTGCTTATTAAGGAGATAAGGATGAGAATTGGTGAAGCAAATAAGAGCCGCCAGGCTCCAATTGTCAAAGGCGACAATGGATATACATCATTTATGTACCTGGCTGAAATACCAGTGGTTCCCCACAGTATGGCGGCCATTAAAATCAACAAAATTCCCCGCTGCATAGCAACTCCCTCATTAATGTTCTTCCTTCATAGATCATACCTTCATGCTAATGCTAATTAATTTTCTTCATATAACTAAGCAGTATATTGACCCATGATATCACATAGCAGGATACTTGTCTTGCAGAGGATGATTTAAATATTAATTGGATCAAACTATAAATGGGAGAAGCATCAAAACCCTGGAGCAGCAGATTAATATACTATGCTTTTTCAGGCAGGAATTTCTGATTCTTTAATATAATAACACTATAGGAAAAAAACCAGATTGGATAAAAGATGAAAGGGGACAAAAAAATGGCAGCAGATATAATTGATTATCAAATATTTGGTGATGACATGCAGATGGTAGAAATTGAGTTGGACCCCGGCGAAGGCGTGAGAGCTGAAGCTGGTGCTATGATGTACATGGAACAGGGGATAGTAATGGAAACGGGAATGGGTGCTGGAGCAGGTGCAGGTGTTGGAGCAGCACTTTTTAAGGGTTTGAAACGTGCAGTCACTGGAGAGAGCTTTTTCATCACTACCTTTTTCAACAACGGCCAGGGAAAACAGCATGTAGCTTTTGGCGCTCCTTATCCTGGCAAGATTATACCCATCAATCTGGCTTCCCACGGGGGACAGTTTATAGCTCAAAAAGACTCTTATCTTTGTTCTGCCAATGGCATAGATATAGAGATAGCTTTTACCCGTAAAATCGGTGCAGGACTGTTTGGAGGAGAAGGATTTATACTCCAAAGATTAAAAGGAGATGGTATGGCCTTTATTCATGCCGGGGGAACCATAGTAAGAAAAGAACTCCGTCCTGGAGAGATGATTAAGCTTGATACCGGTTGTCTGGCCGGAATGGATGCATCAATAAACTATGACATTCAATTTGTAGGCGGCTTTAAAAATGCTCTGTTTGGAGGGGAAGGCCTTTTCCTGGCTACCTTAACCGGGCCAGGAGTGGTATACCTGCAAAGTCTGCCCTTGTCCAGGCTGGCTGACCGTATCTCAGCAGCAGCCGGGTTTAAGGCTGGAAACAGCGGCGGAGAAAGCAGAGGTATTGGTGGTATCCTGGGCGGCATGATCAGTGGAGACTAAAAAGGAACAGGTCCAAACTTGAGATATTTATCAATCAACGTACTTGTTACGGGGACATTCCTCTGTGAGGTGTGTCCCCACACCTTACTCGTCTCAATCACTGGCTCTCATTAATGCCTTGCTCTTGAACTTTTTTGCTCGGTCTGGCTTTATTGACAGAGGCCATCCCCAAAAAGATGGACCTTCTTAAATAAAACAACAAAAAAGCCGCTCACCTAATAAAGCAACCCACTTTGATGCAGGGGTGAGGATAATGCGTATTTATTTCATAATACTTGGCAGGAAATGCTTATTCTCGCCTGCCCCAAAGACAGGTAATACCATAGGTTTTAATCTTGCGGTGTATGGTACGGCGGTTGAGACCCATCTCTCTAGCTACTTGAGAGACATTGCCGTTATGTTTATCCAGCAACCTTATAATTTCCTCTCGCTCTACTTGGGCCACTAACTGACGTATCTTCTTATTACCTTTTACGTTTGACGATACAGGAGAATACATTTGGTGAACAGGTGGTTCAGAATGATAGTTATTAAATTCTGCTGGAAGGTGTTCCAAACGAAGATGCTGACCGTTAGACGTATTAACCATTCTTTCGGTGATATTCTGAAGTTCACGAACGTTGCCGAGCCACTGAAAGTGACAAAAACGCTCATATATCAAGGGCTCAATCATATCAATATATTGTTGGCTAAACCCATAAGTGTTGACAAGAAAGTATCTAAATAGGACGGGGATATCCTCCGGGCGTTCTCGCAGGGGAGGGATCTTTATAGCTAATACATGTAACCGATAGAAAAGATCCTGCCGGAACCGACCTTTTTCCACTTCTTCACGAAGATTTTTATTACTGGCACAAATAATCCGAACATTAACAGGAATGAGCCTATTACCGCCGATGCGAGTAATACTTTTTTCCTGAATAACCCTTAAGAGGTTGGTCTGTTCTTCCAACGGCATGTCTCCTATTTCATCTAAAAAAATAGTACCTCCCGAAGCCAGTTCGAATTTGCCCGGATTTCCACCTTTTTTGGCACCAGTAAAAGCCCCTTCGGCATAACCAAAAAGTTCACTGGCAATTAAGTCTCTTGGAAGGGCACCACAGTTCAGCGCCACAAAGGGTCCTTTAGAGCATTTGCTGCTGTTATGAATAGCCTGGGCAAACAATTCTTTACCAGTTCCGCTTTCACCTTCCAGCAATACATTGCTCTCTTTAAATGCAGCCCTTTTTGCCAATATAATTAGTTCTTTCATCTTTTTGCTCTCGCAAATAATATCCTCAAAACAAAATTTTGCTTTAGCACCTGTAAAGCGATTGATAAGTTTGTGAACTTCTTTGATGGGACGTACAATAATAACGCCTCGATGAATTTCTCCTAGTTCATTATGAATTGGGGCGCCCGAAGCTAAGAAATGAATATTTACTTTTTTAGTGTTGAGCATGATTTCTTCATCTCGAAATGACTGACCCTGGTTCAACATTTTCCACAATATAGATTTTTCCTTGTTTTGCGCACAAATTTTCAAATATTCCAAGCCTTCTTTGAGAATATCACGTGCGGTAGGGTTCATATGCTCTACATTGCCGTGAATGTCAATAATCAAGACCCCGTCTGACATGTTGGTTATTATGTTCTTTAGTATTTTGTTGGTAATGGAAATTTCCTGATTAATCTGGTGCAATTCAGCGGTTCGTTGAATGACTCTCTGTTCCAGATCATTTTGGGTTTTCTGCAATTCGAGTTCTATATGCTTACGTTCTCCAATATCCATAGCTGCCGAAATCGTTGAAGCGACCCCGTTGACTTCAATACTGGCATTCAAAATTTCCACCCAGTGCTGCTTGTGGTTTTTATCTGTTACAATAATTTCATATTGATCGGGCACCGACTCCAGGTTTAAACGACGTTTGTTGCGTTCTATCATCATTTCCTGGTAATCAGGATGGACAATATCCCACCAGTTTTTACTTCTGAGTTCCTCCATACTATATCCTAACGTCTTTAATGTGGCGGGATTAGCATAGGTAAATCTATTTCCCTGAATTGAAAACATGTACAACGGCATGCTTTCCATAAACTGCCGAGACATAATTTCCTCATTGTTTCTTTGATTATGCTCCTTCTCCAGATATTCAATATAGTATTCCATTCATTTCCTCCGTACCATCCATACTGACTGCAGAAAAACCATTTTATTACTGGCAGAGAGTGACAGTTTGTTTAGAAGGATACATTGTAAGAGCAAATAGGGAACTACTACCTATCAAACATCAAACCATTGCCAAACCATGGGAATTACCCTGTCCATCACCAGGATTGGATTAATTAAAGCAATTAATTTTCATTTCAATTAATTATTATTTATAGTTTATTCGTTGTATGACAAATTACTTATTATCAGATGGATTCTTGTTAATGAAAATGAATGAATAGGAAAAGAGAACTATGATTATATATAACCAAAAATAATACAAAATATACCCATAAATAATAATAATATGATATAATGTGGATTAAATTGACTCGGAAAAAGAAAGAGGCAGTAAGAAAATGTTGGAGCTTGATAATAATTATTTAGATACAGTTGAAGAAAAACATTTTTCCCTAGCCCGTGAAAAAAAAGCACATGGAGCAAAGGTAGTTGGAATATACTGCGCCTTTACTCCGAAAGAAATTATTACGGCTGCCGGAGCCATTCCGGTAGCTCTATGCAGCGGCAGCAGCGACTCCATACCGTCCGCTGAAGAACATCTACCCCGAAATCTGTGTCCTCTGATCAAGGCAAGTTATGGTTCTGCTCTTACCGAGAGATGCCCTTATTTTTATCTGGCCGATATTCTAGTAGCTGATGCTACCTGTGATGGGAAGAAAAAGATGTATGAGCTCTTGAGTCGTATCAAGGAGGTGCATTTACTAAGCCTTCCTCAAATGCCGGATTTGAGAAGCTCGTATGATCAATGGCTTAGCGAATTATATCGTTTAAAAGAGTATCTGGAAAATGAAACTGGAATTTTAATTAGCGATGATAAATTGTGGGAAAGCATTAAGCAGTATAATCGCGTGCGGCAGTTAAAAAGGGCGATTTTCGAACTAAATAGAGGCCCGATACCGTTGCTTAGTGGCAGTGAAATAAGCATAGCTGTTGATAGCGGAGGTTTTGAAGTCGATTTACCCGGTGATATTGATAGATATCTGCAAGTAATCGACTTTGCCAAAAAGAGGGGGGGTATAAGACCTCGTCCGCGTATACTGTTAACCGGATGTCCGACTACATCAAAAAAAGTTCTCCATTGCCTGGAAGAATACGCCAATGTTGTGGCTTTCGAAAACTGTGGAGGATTGAAAAGCATTATCGAATCGGTAGATGAAACAGGAAATCCCATGGAAGCTATAGCCCGCAGTAGTTTAAGATTGGCCTGCCCCTGCATGTCTCCCAATGAATTGCGCTATCAGCTTGTCGCTAGCTTAATTAAAGATTATACAATTGAAGGAGTAGTAGATCTCACTTGGCAGGCATGCCATACCTACAATATTGAGTCATATTCCCTGGGGGATTTTGTACGTCGAGAGAAAGGTGTTCCATTTCTGCAGATTGAAACAGATTATTCTGAATCGGACCTTAACTGGATCAAGTTACGGATAGAGGCATTTATTGAAATGCTCTAATATCACAAGAAGCATAGGAGGGTTTATGATGGTTAGGAAGTTGACAGGTATATTATTGGTTGTAGTGATGCTATTAAGTCTGGTCGGTTGTGGCAGCACTGAACCGGTCCAAGATGATGCCGGGGTAGAGGAAAGCAGTTATAAGATAGGTATAGTAACGCCTACATTGTCTGCCAGTGAAGACGAATTCAGGGGTGCCCAGAAAGTGATGGAAAAATATCCTGATATGATTAAGCATATTGTGCTGCCGGACAATTTTTCTGCCGAACAGGAAACCGCCATTACACAGATTACCAGTTTGGGGGATGATGAAAACACCAAAGGGGTAATAATATGCGCAGGTTATTCAGGGATCCTGCCTGCTATTCAAAAGCTTAAAGAAAAAAGGCCGGACATAGTAGTAATTACTGCCCCTATCTGGGATGATCCTGACATGATGTCGAAGTACATAGATATTTGTCTCGATACAGACTGGCTGGAAAGAGGAGTGACCATACCTACCAAAGCTTATAAAATGGGAGCGAAGACTTTTATTCATTACTCATTTCCTACCCATATGGCCAAGGAACTACTTGTTAATAGAAGAGATAAAATGAAAGAAACCTGTGAAGAACTAGGTATGAAATTTGTTGATATAAGCACCCCGGACCCACAGACCGGCAGTGGTCCCAGTGCTATGCTGCAATTTCTGCAAGAAGACATTCCCCGGCAGATAGAAAAATATGGTGTAGACACCTGTATATTTGGTACCAATTGCCCGATGCAGGATGTGATTATTGCTAAAGCACTCGATTTGGGATTCATTATGGCTGAGCAATGCTGTCCAACACCAACTCAGGGATTCCCTGCCGCCATGGGGCTGGAAATAAGTTCGGAAGATGCTGGGGATTTTGATAAACTAAACCAATTAATAAGTGAAAAGGCAGCCGCAGCAGGTCAAACTGGAAGATTGTCCACCTGGCCCATACCGGTTGGATACTTTTTGCCGGAATTCTCAGTAGAAATTGCCAAAGATATCATAGATGGCAAGATAGATAGGGACCATATTGATATGGAAGTATTGACAAGCACCGCCCAAGAAGTTGCAGGAGTTGAAGTCAATTTTAATAAACTAAAGGATGAAATCGATAATTACTATTTAATTATAATGGAATCAATCATCTATTAAGTTCATCAGATTTGGAGGAAACACAGGGACACCTTTATGGCATATGGGGTTTCCTTGGTTTCCTCCCTCTCCTCATATACAGGTAAGCTCACAGATACTCTCATCTCCCAGCTCAGTCCAAATCTTAAAGGAAGCAATCTTGAGCATTATATTTCAAAGAGAGGAACAGTCATGTTAAAGATTTGCGGTATATCAAAGAGCTTTGGCAATCAAGAAGTCTTAAAATCTGTAAACCTGGAAATTCCGCCCGGTGAGATTCATGGACTAGTGGGTGAGAATGGAGCTGGCAAGACTACCCTGCTGAACATTCTATTTGGCAGGGATATTATTCGTCATTCTGGTGGTTACTCAGGGGAGATATATTTTGATGAACAGAAAGTACAAATCAATACTTCGCGCGATGCTATCGAGTTAGGTATTGGCATGGTGCATCAAGAATTTGCACTAATTCCCAATATGAGCATTAGCGAGAATATAAGGATTGGCCGAGAATATGTCCATCAACCCAGTGAGAAAATATTGGGTACTGCATTGGCTCTGATAGATAAAAAGCAAACCCGGGAAGAAGCCCGTAAAATTTTACAGAAACTTGGGGTTAACACAGATGTTAATTTGAAAGTCTTAGATTTATCAGTCAGCTTAAAACAGTTCATAGAGCTAGCCCGGGAAATAAGCAGAGAAAATCTCAAATTACTGATTCTGGACGAGCCAACTGCAGTTTTAAGCAGGGAAGATGCACAAGCATTTATTAAGATTGTTAAGGAGATTGCTGAAAAAGGAACCGCAGTTATTTTCATATCACACCGGCTGGAGGAAGTAATTGCTGTTTGTCACCGAATCACAGTACTGCGGGATGGTAATATAATAAACACTTATCAACGGGATCAATTTGAGATAAATAGAATTGCCGAAAGTATGATCGGTCATTCATTAAATCGAGCGAGCCGTCCCCGTCGCGTTCTGGAAGAAAAGTCCATTATGGCATTTCGAAACTTCGCTGTAGCTATGCCCGGGGAACTGATAGAGGATTTAAACATTAATTTATATCAGGGGGAAATACTTGGCATTGCAGGTTTGTCCGGTCACGGCAAACTGGCATTAGGCAAAGGAATAATGGGAATTTATCCAACTGCAGGTCATGTAAGCATAGGGGAGCGAATCCTTGATACATCTAATTCTGCTGATGCCCTGTCCCAAGGCATATATTATGTGCCAGATGATCGTAGAGAAACCGGGCTGCTAATGGATCACTCCATTATGGAAAATATTATATTCACTGCTCTACAGCAGAAAAATCGCTTTCTTAAGCCTTCTCTCTTCAGCCTAATGAGCAGAATTGATTATCCTGCGAGCACAACTTATTCTATAAACAGTATTCAAACCTTCGATATTCGCTGCCAGAATATACATCAGAAGGTCAGCACCTTGAGCGGCGGAAATCAGCAAAAGGTTTGCCTGGCTCGGGCTCTGGCCATGGAAGCGCAGATATTGATAGTATCAGAACCTAGCAGAGGAGTCGATATTGGTGCCAAAGCCAGGATACTAGAGGCTCTCTCGCGTATTAACCGGGAATTGGGTACTACCATAATTATGGCATCCAGTGAACTCGATGAACTAAAATACTTGTGTGATCGCATCGTAGTTTTATATGAAGGGAAAAACTTCGGCATATTATCTCCTAACGATGATGATCTTACATTTGCTCTGGCATTTTCAGGCAAAAGGAAGGAAGAGCTATGCGTAATTTAACCCCACATATACCACAATTATTTATGATTGTCTTTTTGTTGATAATGGCGATTACCGCAGTGGCAGCAGGTATTCCCTCTATGCGTCTATTGAATGATTCCATGATCCGGCTGGCTATGAACGGGGTTTTGGTCATATCGTTGATACCCATGCTTAATGTAGGAGCAGGAATCAATTATGGGCTGCCAGTTGCAATATCAGCCGGCCTGCTGGGTATGTCAATAGCAGTCAATTTCCGCATAGAAGGACTAATTGGTTTCCTGGCCGCTGTATTGTTTTCCATATTGGCAGGTTGGGTATTCGGCTGCGCTTACGCTGGAATCCTAAATAGGGTCAAGGGGCGAGAAGAAATTGCCGGCATTTTTATTGGTTTTTCCTTTGTATTCTTAATGAGTTTTTTCTGGGCGGTAGCACCTTTCAAAAATGCAGCTATGCTGTGGCCTATTGGCGGTAAAGGAATGCGGCCCACCATTGGTTTAACGGCATACTTTGAAAAAGTATTAAACCATCTGTGGGCGGTCCAAATCGGGGAATTAATTCTGCCCCTTGGTTTGCTAGCATTTTTTGGGTTCCTGGGTTGGCTGGTATACGCTTTGTTTAAAACCAAATTAGGGTTAGCTATACTGGCAGTAGGCGAAAATGAGTTGTTTGCCCGATTGGCTGGTATTAATATAAATAAAACGCGGGCTTATGCGATTATATTGTCCACGGTACTAGGGGCAGTAGGAATTTGTGTTTATGCTCAAAGTTATGGCTTTATCGAGCTTTATGAGGCTCCTTTAATGATGGCTTTTCCTGCCGCGTCTGCCATTCTGTTGGGGGGGAGTATGGGTAGGAAAACATCTGTCTTCCATGCTATTCTTGGTACTTTTCTTTTTCAGACTATTTATGTTTATACCGGACCTATAGCCAACACTATACTTGTTCCTGAAGTATCCGAAATTATTCGGGTAATCTTGAGTAACGGTATTATTTTATACGCGCTTCTATATGAAGGAAGAGGGAAGACATATGAGACAAATTAACCCTGTCCCGATAATATTTCTATTACTGTTTTTTTTAAGCTGGCAATACTCGGGTATGAGTTTTATTTTTGTGGGAAATGAAGTTATCACAAGATTTATTCGGGATGGAGTAATGGTGCTGGCGCTTCTGATTCCAATAACAGCAGGTATGGGGATCAACTTTGCAGTAACAATTGGAGCAATTTCGGCCCAGATAGGACTCATAGCCATAATAATATTACAGGTAGAAGGATTTAAGGGAATGATAATGGCAGGTCTCTTGGCACTGCTGATTGCTTTTTTTATGGGCTGGATTATGGGTTTGATTCTAAACCGGGTAAAGGGTAAGGAGATGATCACTACCATTATTATAGGATTTTTGGGTAATGGCATCTACCAATTTATCTTCCTGGTGGGCTATGGTACCTTTATAAAAGCACTAAATACTGAAATAATGCTGTCGCGGGGAGTAGGAGTCAGGAATATGGTGGATCTTGCAGAATACCGGAATATTTTGGATAATATCTGGGTTTTTCAGGTAGGGGGAATTATCATACCACTATTTATGATTATGCTGGTTATAAGCTTTTGCCTGGTGGTGACCTATATTATGAATACCCGCATGGGACAGAAGTTTCGGGCAGTAGGGGAAGATATGGAAGTATCATCTTCGATTGGAATAGATGTAGATAAAACCCGGATTCAGGCCATGATTATCTCTACCATTATTGCCTGTTTTGGACAGCTGATTTATCTTCAGAATATCGGTATGCTGAATGTATATACAGCTCATTTAAACTCAGATATATTTTCCGCAGCTGCCTTACTCGCAGGGGGAGCCAGCATTAAAAATGCTCAGGTTCGGCATGCTATCCTGGGAGTATTTTTATTTCATTCCCTATTTATTGTGTCCCCTCAAGCAGGGCAGAATCTTTTTGGCAATGCGGCTCTGGGAGAATACTTCAGAAGTTTTATAGCTTATGGCACTATTGCTATCGCATTAGTATTCAATCTGAGAGATAAAGCGCCTGGACTAGAGCTTTGTATAAATACCGCTGAATTGACGACATCCGGTGGCAAAGATTGCCGCTAATAAACTGAGAGTTGTTTCCATCTGCTTTTCCACCAGCACATGCTTCAAGACTAATCCAATGTATCTGCTTTAAGGAAGCACCTTTTTCCAAGACTTATTTACATACACCGGCAGCCCACTTCTTACCACGGTACTGAGACATTACTATCTCACCTGCTACTTCTAAATCTCACGGGAATACAGAAATGTCTCACTGCTTATCCCGATAGCAAACATAATGGTTCACAGCTGAATACATCAGTTGAACTATTTTGGCAAAATAACTTCGGCCGAGTTGACGTGGAGAATAAGCAGTCTGACGAATTTATTAATGTAAATTTGCATGAAATTTTCAGGCCTTTCTTTTCTTTTGGCATTATTATTGCGAATAACAATGGTGACAGAGAAAGGAGGTCTTGCTTATGAATGTTAAGGAGGAGTATAAATCTAAACTCAGAGCCCCTATGGAGGCAATACAATTAGTTAACTCGGGTGACCGGGTCATAACTCCACTTAGTAACGGAATACCGGTGGCACTGTTGACAGCCTTGAATGCCCAAAGCGACCTGAAGGATGTAAGTATATACAGCGGGATTGAGCTTTTCCCATTAGATCTTTACAAGCCTGATCATAATCCAAACTTGCATGTGCACAGCGTTTTCCTGGGGCCGGCGGTTCGACCAGGGGTTAAGCACGGCTGGATCATCAAAGTTCCCGGCCGCCTGGGACAATGCCCGGAGATTATCCGCCGTCATTTGAATATTGACGTTGTGATGATGGTGGTCTCACCAATGGATCAACACGGATACTTCAGTATGGGTACCAACGCCGATTATTGTTACGCGATAGCCAAAATGCACACCACCCGTCATATAATTGTTCAGGTCAGTGAAAACATGCCCCGCACCTGGGGAGATAATCATCTCCATATTTCTGAGGTATCATCAGTAGTAGAGTTTACTCAGCCGATGGTGGAACTACCGCAGATTCCGATGACCAAAGAAGATGAAATTATTGGCGGAACAATCGCTGAAATGATTGAAAACGGGTCGACTCTGCAGCTGGGCATAGGTGGAATTCCCAATGCGGTTGGGCATTTCCTGGAAAACAGGCGTGACCTGGGAATTCATTCGGAGATGTTCTCTGATGCAATGCTGGAGCTCTATCTTCAGGGGGTGGTCACCGGTCGCAAAAAGACCCTCAAGCCAGGGAAATGGGTAGGCTGTTTTGCATTGGGAAGCAATAAGCTGTATAAGTTCATACATGACAACCCAATGATCGAAATTCACTCCAGTGAATGGGTCAATGACCCGATGGTAATAAGAATGAACGACAAGATGGTGTCTATTAATACTGCCATCGAGGCTGACCTAACCGGTCAGGTTAATGCGGAAGCAATGGGTACGGTGCAATATTCGGGCATGGGGGGATTTATTGATTTTGTTCAGGGCTGCTGGAATTCCAGGGGAGGAAAGTCATTTATCGCTCTTTATTCCACCTACATTAATAAGGAGGGAGAGAAGAAGTCCCGTATAGTAAGCACCATGTCCCCCGGATCGGTAGTGACCGGAAATAGATGTGAAGTTGAGTATATAGTCACTGAATATGGTGTGGCACTGATGAAGGGGATGAGTAACAGACAGCGGGCGAAGAACCTTATTGCTATTGCCCATCCCGACTTCCGCGATGAGTTAACTTTCGAGGCTAAACAATTGCGGATTCTAGATTAATTGAAATATGGGGAGAGAGCTAACTGGATTGATTTATTGGATAGAATTGAAATCAGGCTTTTTAAGCAGCGGATGCTTATTAGTTATCAATAGTTCAGCAAGATTGGAGGTAACGATGAAATGATAAAGAAAATACGGAAAGTCGCAATACT
>JAENZE010000019.1 GCA_016841425.1 Syntrophomonas sp.
TGTGTATTGGCGGCGGCCAGGGGGCAGCCGGAATATTTGAATTATGCTAAGATGAAACTTTCACCCATACCTGGTTATGCCGGAGATCATGTTTATTACTGATCTCCGACCGGAATTACGAGTGATGGGAGGCTTATAAGCAGCATAATGAATTTTATCTGCTATCAAAATATTCTATGAAAGGAAGATGAGAAAAAGTGTCCTACAAATATGCTTATAGTACAAGAGATGCCAAATTCATCATGAAAGAATGGCTGCCTTTGGAAGAAGTACTAAGTTTTGATCGATATAAAGACTATTATAGTATTGATGACGTAGATACTATTGTAGACCAGGTGAGAAAAGTCGCCGAGGAAGTTATAGCACCTACCGCTGATGACGGCGAGGAAATCGGTGCGCGCTGGGAAGACGGGAAAGTTTATATTCCCCCTTCATTCCACCAGGCCCATCGTTTTTTACAGGATCAGGGCTGGGGTGCCAGCAACTTTGATCTTAATGGAGAAGGCGTTCTTCCTTTAACCATGTTTGGCTTATTGTGGGAAATGCTATCCGCAGCAAATCCGGCTCTGATGCCTTATGTCGGCAATGCCGGAGCAGTTGCTCACGTTATTCAGCTGTATGCCAATGACTTGATAAAAGAAAAATTCTTACCCAACCTGCTGAGCGGTATTTGGGGCGGGACCATGTGTTTGACTGAACCAAGCGCTGGATCTGACGTTGGTGAAATGCTTTCTAAGGCTTTTCCCACTGATGACCCGGTAATTTACAAAATTAAAGGACAGAAGATATTCATAACTGTTGGTGACCGGGATGATGTGGATAATATAATACATTTGTTTCTGGCTAGAGTCGAAGGCGCAGCACCAGGAACCAAGGGGTTATCACTCTTTGTTATGCCCAAGTACTGGATAAATGAAGATGGCACATTTAGCGATAATGATGTGCAGTGCATTGGCATAGAACATAAAATGGGATTAAAAGGACAGGCTACGGCACAGCTGGTAGTTGGAGAAAACAATAACTGCCGCGGTTATTTGATTGGTAATCCCCCCGATGAAAATGGGGTCGGTCAGGGAATAATGCAGATGTTTCATATGATGAATGAAGCTCGTCTGGATACCGGACGGCTGGCCACAGCAGTAGCATCCAATGCTTACTGGGCTGCAAAAGAATACGGTAAAGAACGTACCCAGGGTAAACTGTTGACCAATCCTAAGGCAGGACGCGTAACCATTAATAAACATGAAGATGTAAAACGCATGTATTTGCTGAATAAGGCTACTACGGAAGCATGTCGGGCTTTGCTGGCAAAATGTTATTACTATGAGGATGTCAGGGAATTTGCCCCGGATAAGGAACGCAGGAAGTGGGCCCAGAATAAGCTGGATATGCTGACTCCCTTGTGCAAGGCTTACCCCAGTGATGAAGCCTGGGGTTTGATTGCAGAATCTCTGCAATCTTATGGCGGATATGGTTATTGTGAAGATTATCCAGCCGCTAATTCGGCCCGGGACTGCAAGATATGGTCTATATGGGAAGGCACCAACTTTATCCAGTCTATGGACCTGATCGGCCGCAAGTGGATGCAAGGTAAAGGAGCTATATTTGCCGATACTCTAAAAGAGATCCAAGATTTTATTGTTACGTATAAGGAAAGGGGACACACCCCTGACGGGCAATGTCCCTTGGGGCTGGAAAAAGAGATGGAACACCTGGAAAAAGCGTTGAAAACCTACCAGGGGATACAGATGATGATTGGCGGGTATGCCCAATCTGGAAAGATTGGCCTGATGGCAGTGTATGCTCGCCGGATTCTGACTGCTACTGCACAATTATACTGTGGTTATTTACTTATGGAACAGGCGGTTATTGCCAGTAAAAAGATAGCTGAACTGGGGCCGGATCATTATGATTATAACTTCTACTTGGGCAAAGTCCTTTCAGCTCGTTATTACCTGAACAATGCAGTTCCCAATGTATGGCATGTAGCAGATCTAGTTAAAATAGGTGATACTTCGGTATTAGAAGCTCCAATTGAGATTTTTGATTATTAAAACCGATTTGGAAAGGTTAACTGCCAATCAAATCACTTAGGCAAAGATATATATCTGGGTAGGCGAAATTAGGCGAAGGCCTGCATCCGCTTAGATGGAGCGGGTATCTTCGCAATACCTGCCCCGTGGGAATTATAAGAATTAGAATGGGGGATTTATAATGCAGAGCAGATGGGAGGAACTCTATAGACAAAAGCTGTGTAGTGCGGATGATTGTGCGAAGCTGCTGCACAACGGGGATGGAATATATGCTCCGCTAGGCAATGGTCAGCCGTCTGCAATAATGAACGCTATTGCTAACCGGGTGAGAGCAAATGAAGTAAAAGACATCGTGTATACTGGTGGAGTTGACGTAAAAGCTATAGGTACCCTTGCCCCTGATATTCAAGATAGAATGCAGATGAACAGTGGATTTGTAGGTGAGGCAGTACGCAAGGGCTGCCAGATGGGATTATATACTTACACTTCCAACCGCCTCGGTCATAGTATTGAAATAATTTGTGACCATACACTTCATGTAGACAAGTCTGTTATAACAGCGGTTGTTTCCCCGATGGACGAGCATGGATTTCTTAGTTCTGGAAGCCATGCAGATTTGGCCTGGGGTTCATGGAAAAGCGGGAAATTCCGTGATCTTATACTCGAGGTAAATGAGAACATGCCCAGAAGCTGCGGCAACAACCACTTCCACATTAGCGAAGTAACGGCACTGTGTGAAAATAACATGCCTCTGGTTGAACTGCCTGATATCCCAATCAGCAAGGAGGATGAAATTATCGGGCAGTATATTGCTGAAAGAGTACCGGATGGCGCATGTATACAGATTGGAATAGGCGGAACACCTAATGCTGTGGCCAAGTATTTAAAGGACAAAAAGGATCTGGGTGTTCATTCGGAAATGCTGACTGACTCCATGGTTGATCTTTATTATGATGGAGTAATTACCTGTGCCAAGAAGAACTTCAATAGATTTAAAATGATAGGCTCTTTTGCATTAGGTTCCAAAAAGCTCTACGATTTTATCAACAATAATCCTTTTGTCGAAATGCACTGTACTTCATATGTTAATGAACCTTATTATATTGGATTAAATGATAATTTTATATCAGTTAACGCAACCCTGGAAGTAGATTTAACAGGACAATGCTGTTCTGAATCTATAGGGTACAAGCAATACTCAGGAGTCGGAGGACAGCTGGATTTTGTTCAGGGAGCCTGGCGGTCTAACGGAGGACAATCGTTTTTGACTGTTTATTCAACTTACAAAGATAAGGAAGGGAATTTGCAATCCAGTATAAAGCCCATTTTAACCCATGGCGCCATTGTTACTACAGCTAGAAGCGAGGTTGACAATATTGTAACCGAATATGGGGTAGCTCATTTGAAAGGGAATGAAATAAGGAAACGGGTTCAGGATTTGATCGCCATTGCTCATCCCGATTTTAGAGATCAATTAACCTTTGAATCCAAGAAAATGTGTTATATACGTTAATTATCTGGCTAATTAAATCCACAATGCATCGGCCAGGGTAAAGACCAGAGTAGTGGCTGCCTGGGGTACAGCTTTTTTACATTAGAGTACAGAATTCATTCTTGGAAACAAACAACCAGGCAGCATTCAGGCAGTATTGTTATACATACAGTTTTGCCCTGGCTGAGCAGCATTGCTTCCTATTAACTAAAGACAAAAACATGTCAAACCCCTGCTCATCGAAGGAAGGGTGGAGAATAGAACTTTATTAAGCCCTGGAAACTGGTCTATTTTAACAAATTATATTCAACCAATCGCCGATACAGGGTTCTCCTTGATAGCCCCATTGCTTCTGCAACTTTTGTTTTGTTATACTTATACTTTTCTAAATATTCTATTATCATTTTCTTTTCCAAGTCATCAACAGTATTCTCTTTCGCGTTATTATCAGATAGGTCTATATTTTTTTGCAGCAGATAATTACCAATAAGATCGTAGGTAATAATATTATCTGAAGCCAATTGAATGGCTCCTTCAAGCATATTTTGCATTTCTCTGATATTGCCAGGCCAGGTATATTTATTAAAGACATCTATTACTTCCGGTGCTAAGGTCATAAGAGGCTTGTTGAGACGGCTGCATATTTTGTTTATAAAATATTCAGCTAGCATTATGATATCATCGGGCCTGTTTTTTAAAGATGGAATATTTATTCTAATAACGCCCAGGCGGTAATATAGGTCTCGTCTAAACCGGTTATTTTCAATCATTGTTTCTAGATCTTGGTTGGTAGCGGCAATTATTCTAACGTTAACTGGTATTTCCTTGGTTCCTCCCAGACGCATGATGCTTTTCTGCTCTAAAACCCTTAACAGAGAAGCCTGCAAATCCAGGGGCATATCACCAATTTCATCAAGGAAAATAGTCCCCTGGTCAGCCAGCTCAAATTTACCCATATTGCCACCTTTTCTTGCTCCGGTAAAAGCTCCTTCCTCATACCCAAAAAGTTCGCTGGCTATAAGTTCTCTAGGTAAGGCGGCACAATTAATAGCCAGATAGGGGTTGTTCTTTCTGGGACCTGCATTATGCATTGCCTGGGCTAGAATATCTTTTCCTGTTCCGCTCTCACCTAATAAAAGAACGTTTGACATAGAAGATGAGGCAGCCTGTGCTGTTTTTAGAGAGTGTAAAAATTCATTGTCCCTTCCAACAATATCATCAAAGGTCATTTTAGCATCCCCACCGATAATGTTTCTAACCAGACGCTTTATACGGCGACTTTCTCTAATAACCACGACTGATCCATCATCGGGGTGCGGACTATTCATAGGATTACATGTAACATTACAATAAAGAGGTTCACCATTGATAAGCAGGGTAAAATTCTCGTCAATAGTTCTGCGACCTGAAGTAATTTTATTAATAAAATACTGATTTTCCAAGTTATTACCGATAAGATCATAAATAGTACGTCCAATAATAGCATCTTTATTTAATTTTAAGGTGTTGGCGCAATTTTCATTCATATAGGTAATCCGCCCCATTACATCAATCGCAAATAAGCCTTCCTGAATAGAGTCCATCAGTACGGTATGGTACTGCTTTAATCTTTCCATATTCATTTTGTATCTGATATGCTTCATTGAAGCCACAACCATCCCCAGGGTATGATTGCTAACCTTATTAAACGGTGCTATCATCCCAATAGAACCAACAAATTTTCCCTCATCTATAATAGGGGCACAGGAGCAGGCTGCAACATGAGAGAATAGACAAAAATGCTCATAACCAAAAACCGAAATAGGTTTGCCAAGAGCCAGGGATAAACCACCAGCATTAGTACCAACTAGTTCTTCAGCCCACATAGCGCCCTGGCAAAGATGAGCGCTTTTTGCAAAAGCAAGGGATTCATTATCTCCAATAACATTAATAATGCATAGGTTTGCATCAGCCAGCACCACAACAAAGCCTGTTCCAGCAACAAACTCAAATAAATTGTTCATAACAGAACTGCTCGTTTCAATTAAGAAGCTGGCCTCGCTCTTATATTGACTGAGTTCCGTCTTGGTGCACACATAGGGATTTTGGCGAAGATATTTATTTACTCCGTAAGCATAGCTTCTCTCCCAAGAATCCCTAATTTCAGGGCGCAAAGCATTTCTTTCTACCGGATTAGCGTGGAGTTTTTTCCATCTGTTTTTAAGTTCTAAGTCTGTCATAATTACATCCCCTCCTATTTAATTATCACATTTGTTTCTTGAAGGCACAATATGTGCGCCTAAATTTTGTTCCAAAAGTGATAATAAATCGCCAAACCCAAAGGATCGAGCACAAATAGAGCACAAACGTTCTTACCGCTCGGGAATAGATTTTATAACAGAGGCTTAAGCAATCCGGGGGAGAAGTGTTACTCCCCTGCCCATTGTGTGCCAGCAAGAAACAAGAATAACCATATGAAGAAAACTAGGCCATTATGAAAAGCTAAGATTTTAGGGATTCTTTGGCATATTGATAATGTGGCACCATATTTGCATGTTTGGTTTATGTAATTTTCCATGGAATAGATACCTATCTACCTGGATGCATTTGTATATGAAATATTCTTTTTAGGGGGCGAAGTTGTGAACGTACGGGATATGTTTGATTTAACTGGCAAAACAGCGGTTGTAACCGGGGGGTCTATTGGATTAGGAGCTCAGATGGTGACTGCTCTTGCGGAAGCAGGGGCCAACGTGGTCGTAGCAGCAAGAAAAGTAGAACGCTGTGCAGCATTATGTTCAGATCTGGAGAAGAATGGTATTAGGGCAATTGCGGTTGCTTGTGATGTTGGCAATGCAGATGATTGTCAGAGGCTAGTGGATACAGCTGTCGAAGAGTTTGGTACCCTGGATATTTTAGTAAACAACGCCGGTATTACCTGGGGAGCTGATTCTATGAACTATCCTATGGATAAATGGGATCAGATCATGAATGTTAACTTAAAAGGGCTTTTTCAGTTATCGGTGATGGCAGCTAAGGTAATGAAAAAACAGGGGAGAGGAAAAATAATAAACATTACTTCCGCAGCGGGACTGGGAGGAAGCCGGCCGGAAGAAATGAACGCTGTAGCCTACAATGCCAGCAAAGGTGCTTTAAACACCCTGACCAAAGATCTCGCTGTAAAATGGGCTTCTTATGGAATTTATGTTAATGCCATGGCACCAGGATTCTTCCCTACTCATATGAGTGGAGGGCTTTTGGAGAAAAACCAACATCTGGTTCTGCCCCAGATCCCACTCAATCGTCTGGGCGGAGATAATGATTTGAAAGGGGCTATAGTATTCTTGAGTTCCGCAGCATCAGATTATATCACCGGCCATATTCTTATGGTTGAGGGAGGACAAACTGCACTGATATAGAGATACACAGGGAGAGGCTAGCCTTCTTTACCAGCTTTACCTGGATAGCCTCTGGTTGCTTGAGCCATAAACCTAACAACATTTATATTGTCCGGTTTATTAACATGCTTGCCATAGATGAAAATATTAGATCGATCAGTAAGACCATGGGTCTGGACCGTAAAACAGAAAGCACTCCAGCAAAAGTTAAGTAATATGCTCGAACTCTTTATCAAGAGTTGTGGCTGCTGATGAGCATATCTAAATCGAAGCATTTGCTGGAAGCGGATATGTTATGACAGCTATGCTCTAGCCATGGAGCAGAGTAGGGCGCGCATCCGCAGGCCCGGCTATGAAAGTATCGGCCCATTGCTTGTAAGGGCATGTCTGCAGTAAACTAAGATCCCGGTTTCGGTAAAGATCATGAAGGATGAAAATATTTGGGGGAGGTTGTATTGTGGATTATGAGACCATTACGTTTAAAGTGTTGGAAAAAGGTATCGGACAGCTTACCTTAAATCGTCCAGAAGTATATAACGCTATCAATTATAGAATGATGGAAGAGCTTGAAGACTTCTGGCGAGAACGGCAACACGACCTGGATACGGTCGTAATAATACTCCATGGTGCAGGTGACAAAGGTTTCTGTGCTGGATTGGATATGAAAGAAAACCTGGAGATGAGCAGAACGTGTACTCCCCACGAAGGGTATCACTTCCAGGCCAGATTGGCCAGGATAAACCTGGCCATGAGAAGGGCTCCCCAGCCAATAATAGCTGCTATACACGGAGCTGCTGCTGGAGAAGGATTCAGCATGGTCCTGGCTTCAGATATAAGGATAATAAGCGATAATGCACGATTTTCTGCTGCATATGTCAATATAGGACTGGGTGGTGCCGATATGTCCTGCAGTTATTTCCTGCCCCGCTTAATAGGCGCTGGCCGAGCCTATGAATTTATGTACACGGGAAATTTCATGTCAGCTGATGAGGCTAGGCAATTAGGTCTGGTTAGTCATGTGGTTAAGCAAGAAGAACTGCAAGGAAAAGCTATGGAATATGCCCGGAGTCTAATCAAAAAGAATAACTTTGGCCTGCGCCTGACGAAGGAGGCCATTAATATGAACCTTGATGCGGGAGGATTGGAACAGGCTTTGAGTATGGAAGACCGAAATCAGATTTTGCTTGCACTTGCAGCTGGAATGGGCAGACCGACTAATTAAAGGGTCAGGCTATAACAGGTAAAGTTGGAGGGATAGTCCAAAAGCAGTCATCTTATAAGTCGGTTTATACAGAACTACTGTTTGAGAATTATTGAAGAAGATAATTAGGAGGGTTTATAATGAGAACTTCGCAAGAATATCTGGAGAGATTAGCTGGGATGAGAAAGAATATCTATTTGGATGGAGAAGTGATAGGACGAGACCACCCAAAGGTGGTACATGCCAGTAAAGCCATTCAATTAACCTTTGATTTAGCCGATGATCCAGCGTTTACTAAATGGTTAAAGACCACCTCACACATTTCCGGGAAGCCTATTAACCGGTTTACCCACATACATCAATCATCTGAGGACCTGCTTATGAAGCAGGAGATGACGCGGGTACTTTGCCAAAGAGTGGGTGGTTGTATTCAACGCTGTATGGGTAGCGACGTTATGAACGGGCTTTCTGTGGCAACAAAAAATGCAGATATCAAGTATGGGACCAATTATCATGAGCGATGGCTGAAATACCTCGAATATTTCCAGGAGAATGATCTGGTTGGAGCATGTTCCCAGACAGACGCCAAAGGAGATAGGAGCCTCAGACCAGGTCAACAGCCTGATCCCGATATGTATGTACATGTCGTTGAAAGAAGACCGGATGGGGTGGTGGTCAGGGGTGCGAAGCTGCACAACACTATGGCTCCCTATGCGGATGAGCTAATTGTCATCCCTACACGTGCTCTGGGTAAAGATGAAAAGGATTATGCTATTGCGTTTGCCATTCCAGCTGATACAGAAGGGGTCTACCTTATAGGCCGAGAGGCTTTTTCGCCTAAACGAGAAGAGGGACTGGAAGCGCCCTACTATGATCTCGGTGATATAGAGAGCTTTACTGTGTTTGATAATGTCTTTGTACCTAATGAAAGAATATTTATCAATGGGGAAACCGAATTTGGCGGAGAAGTGGCACTTCTATTTGCACTTTTCCACAGGCATAGTTATTGCGGATGTAAACCGGGTATAGGCGATGTGCTAATGGGAACAGCGGCCCTGATAGCTGACTATAACGGAGTAGAAAAGACCGGTCATACCCGTGAAAAGCTGGCGGATATGATCAGTGTGGCTGAGCTTGTTTATGCTGCCGGTATTGCGGCAAGTGTTAAGTCAATGAAAGCGCCATCAGGAACTGAGATTCCAAACATTATTTATGCTAATGTTGGAAGAAGGCATGCAGGACATAACATTTATCATGAGTATGATATATTATGCGATATGACCGGTGGACTCCCTGCAACGCTACCACTTTCAAAAGAATACAATAGCCCAGTTGTGGGCGATTTTGTAAGGAAGTATACTAAACGGCGTGAAGGAGTTTCTGAAGAAAATCATTACCGGGCATATCACATGGCCAGCGATATATTGACTGGAGAAGTTGGTGCAGCCTTACTGGTGGCGGGCGTACATGGCGGTGGTTCTCCAATCATGGAGGATATTGCTATCATGAGTACCTACAATATTAAAAAGAAAAAGGGCCTGGCCAAATATCTAGCTGGTATTAAGGAAGATTAGATAACAACATACCCCCCCTTTTTGATTATGCTGTTGGAGTCCAGATATATTTTATTAACCGGACTTCAACAGCAACTCGTATCTAAAGACAGAACATCAGAGACCTGGATATATCAAGGCAGGGAAAGCTTAACTGAAGGAGTGTTGAGATGTGGATTACAAAATTGATAATGTGGCTGTAATAGGAGCTGGAGTTATGGGAGCGGGAATAGCCGCTCATCTGGCCAATTATGGATTGAAGGTTTTATTGCTTGACCGGGTACCATCAGGTTTATCAGAAAAGGACAGCAAAATAGGTATGAGAGAAGATATGCCTGAATGGAGAAACCAGATAGCAGCAGCAGGAATCAATAATCTGGCTAAATCTAAACGACCTGTATTTAAATCAGAAGAAAGTATTCAAAGAATCAGTGTTGGAAATACAGAAGATGATATAGATAAAATAGGGAGTTATGATTGGATTATAGAAACAATTATTGAAGATTTAGACATTAAAAAGGTTCTCTATGCCAACATTGAAATGTATAGACGAAATGGTTCCATTGTAAGTACCAATACTTCCGGAATCCCTATAAGCCAAATTAATTCCGAATTTTCTGAGGATCTTGCCCAGCACTTCCTGGGAACGCACTTTTTTAATCCCCCAACCTACGTTCCATTGATTGAGATAATACCTGGCCAAGAAACTCTACCACAACTGGTCGAATTCATGTGCCAGTTCTGTCAAAATAATCTGCAAAAACAGCCCCTGGTGGTAAAAGATACTCCCAACTTTATCTGCAACCGTCTGGCTATAGCAACTGTACTCAATGCCTTTCACCTTAGTAAAGAAAGGGGCATTACTGTTGAAGAGGCTGACGCGCTCTGTGGAAAAGCATTAGGCAGACATCAAGGAGCCGTATTTGGTACTGCCGATGCGGTTGGACTTGATACGGCATATCATGTTACGCAAAACATCAGAGAAAATGCCAGCAATGATGAGAGAAAGGACACCTTTTTTGTTCCCCCCTATATAGAATTGATGCTGGGAAAAAACTTGTTGGGCAATAAGACTAGAGCAGGTTTTTACAGGACGCAAAAGGACCCGATGGGAGTATCCAGGCCAATGGTGCTTGATCTTAATACCCTGGAATACCGGGAGAGAATCGAACCTGATTTTCCCTGTTTACAGCTTGTAAATCAAGCCGGTACGCCTATGGAAAAAGTAAACGCAGTTGTTAGTGGAAATGATCCGGGAGCCTTATTTGCGTGGGAAATTCTTGCTAACGACCTGATTTATGCAGCCAACCGGGTAGGTGAAATAGCGGACACCATATTAGAGATTGATAATGCCATGAAGTGGGGATATACTTGGCGATTAGGACCCTTTGAATGCTGGGATGCAATAGGCTTGCGGACCTCCATAGGCCGAATGACAAAGGAAGGAAGAACAATACCTGCCCGGATTGAGGACATGCTGGAACAAGGTTATGATAGCTTCTATATATATAGAGAAGGGGTCAGACATTACTTTGATTTTAAATCTAATTCCTACCAACGGTGTTAGAGGGGTTCAATAAAAAAATAACCAGTAAAGTCTGTTGTAAGGAGTATTATATGCTCAAGATATCAAATAAATTTTATCTGATGGAGGGGCCCAATCATGGTCAGTACCCATATTCAAATTTCCTTTTTATAGATGACCAAATTCAAACACTGATTGATACTGGCTGGGGCAGGGAATGAATTGCAAAAAGTAATATTTTTGAGGCAAAAGGATTTTTGCCAGAAGATGTAGAATTCGTAGAAAATATATCACAAACCGGCTTTGGAACAGAATAATATAAGAACTGTAACAATACCATGTACTGATGGCCAACAAGCAAAAAGCGAGAAATATAAGCGAAATACTACTCCGAGTTATAATGTCTAAGGACTCTTACCGGGTCTATGGGATTATGACCTGGGTCAATGGCCCATAGGGCAGCGCGAGAAATTACGCTGCCTCCCGATATTGGAAAGGAGAGCAAAATATACGATTAACTCCTCCTGCCCGATTATTTCTGGCAGGAATTCTATTTTTGGGACCTGGCAGATAGATCAATAGTTTGCAGGCGATTCAGAAAACAAGGGACACTACTCAGCAACTCATTTCAGGTGGTATTATATGAAATTAAATAATTATATAATCTATATTTTATTGATTTTAATTATCTTATCCTACTCTAGCCTGGCGGGATGCAGGGAACATCCTTCAAACAGTGAAGCCGAGGGATTTTCTTTTGTTTTTATGAGCGATACCCAGGCAGATCCGCAGACTGGAGATTATACTGCCTGGGGGCAGTTGCTAAAACAGGCAACTGAACACGAGAGCCAACCCGCCTTTATTATGGTAGGTGGAGACCTGGTCAATGATGGCAGTGATCAGGAAGAGTGGGAGGATTTTTTTACAGCCGGAGGGGAAACCCTGGATAAATTCAGGGTTTATCCAGCTATGGGCAACCATGATGACAGCGAATTGTATACAAGCATCTTCGATCTGCCGGATAATGGGCCAGAAGGAAAAGAGGAAGCCTTTTATTCTTTTGACTATGGTAATGCTCACTTTACAGTTATGGATAGTAATGCCATGGGGGCAGCCGAGCAGGAAGATATAGACTGGCTTAGAAAGGATCTGTCAAATACTAATAAGACCTGCAAAATAGTAATGTTTCACCATCCTGCTTACCCGGCGGTTGAAATTCCCAAAGATATTGTACGGGCAGAGACCCTACGGAAAGCATTCGTGCCGGTTATGGAAGAAGGCGGGGTTGATCTGGTCTTAACCGGTCATCAGCATGTCTACATGCGAACCTATTCTCTGCTTAACGGAATTAGAGATGAAGATGGTATCATTTACCTGATGGGAACATCGGGAGGCAAGCAGTATACGCCGTCATTATTTGATTATACTGCTTGCAGTTATAGCGACAAACCGGTGTATAGTATTGTATATGTAGATAAACAAGGGATTTCTATAGAGACCCGGGATTCCGCAGGAATAGTGGTTGACTCCACCAGGGTAAGCATTTCAGAAGAACAGCGGGATATCTCCCTGGTAGTCAGAGGAGATGGTATTAATGGAGAGCATAAATTTACCTTGCAGGAATTATCTGCGCTGCCCAATTCCGGTTTTCAACATGTCTACTCCACGATTAACAATTGGCCTACACCCAGATTTTATGCTGCTAAAGGTATTAGCCTGTACAGCATATTAAAGGCTGCCGGGGTTCTGAATACGTTTAAGCTTATTACCTTCCGCTCTCCCGACGGCTATGAAGTAAGCTTCACCAGAGAGCAGCTGCTCGATACCAGACGCTATTACTATCCCTGCGTGAATGAAGGAAGAGCTGATGAGGCAGAACCAGTAGAGCCAATTATAGCTTATGCCTACAAAGAAGGGTCTGCTGACCTGGGGAACGTATTGCCGGATGTTCTCTGCCTGATTATCGGTCAGAGCAGCCCTGAGGAGCATACCAATCCAGCCTTTGTTGTCAATGTTAGTGAGATTATAATCTCCAATAAGGAAGCTCAAACCTGGGATGCAGCTACCACTTTCCCCCTGGAAGGGAAAATTCCCTCCGGAGAGTCAGTTAAGCTGCAGCACAAGCACTATGGACTCGTAAAGCTTTATTATACTTTGGACGGAAAAGATCCTACAGAGCAATCGAGCATGTATAATGTAAGCACATTCCAACCAGAGCTCAATGTTCCCATTACCATTACCGAAGATACCATAATTAAAGTTTTAGTGACCGGTTACGGTAAGAAAAACAGCCCCATCAGCAGTTTTAAATTTGAGGTGCAATAACCTGACACCAGGAGGAGAGAGTAATTTATGCACAAGCAGCTCAGAGTTCAATGGTTCTTTGCTATCATGCTGATATTGGCATTAGCTTTCAGCATGATAGCATGTTCCGGCACTGCAAGAAATAGCGGTGACCCAGGATATGAAGCCCGGATCATTACCATCGAAGGGCTAAATTTTGATCAGAATACTGATGTATCTTTAACGGAAATATCAGTAGCCGAACTTCGCAAACTTCCACAACATGATCTGGATGGCAGCTATAAGCGGACTACGGGGCTAAGCGAGGAATTTAAGATGTCAGGCCCATATCTGAGTGAAGTTATTGGGCATCTGGGGGGAAAGCTAGAGGATTATGCTGGAATAGGGGTAGTTGGCAGAGATGGTTATTACTGCCTGCTTTCTCAGGAGATTATAGCTGCTACGCCTGACCTGATGCTGGCAGTAGTCATAGACGGCGAAGCAAAATTGGATGAAGATAATGCTCCGGCTCGCCTGGCGGTACAGGGTCAATTTGGTCCCTACTGGGTTAAGCAAGTAGAGAAGATAATCCTTTATAAAGAGATTCCCGAGAAAAACATTACCTCGGTTTGGGTTTTTAAAAATCTGGCTGCAGGTATTGAGCCTTATAAATACGAATATTATGGTAGTAAAGACGATGCCATTGACCTGGAACAAGTTTTCTCCCGCCTGGATCAGGTTGATAACAAAGCCTTTTTCACCATGAAATCCTCCGATGGCTTCAAGAAAAACGAAGTCATCAATATGGTAAAATCACGTTACTTTATCAAGGTGGAGGGAGAGGATGCACCTACCAATGTTTCCCCTTATATTAAGCTGGGGATGAATGTGCAGAACATTGCCTGGATATCCACCAATGCTGATGCAGCAGTTTTTCCTGAAAAGATGATGGAGTATATGGACCTGGCAGAAATTGAGGGACATAAAGGCATCTCTCTGCAGGAACTGCTTTATGAAACCGAAGTAAAGGCAGTGAAATCTGAGAGCTTTGATATTCTGGGAACGCAAGGAGAAAAAATTACTGTAGCCGGTGCAGATATGAGCCAGGGTATTTTAGTGATGCAGGCCGATGGCCGTGCTAGTGTAATCTGGCCCCGGACGGCTGGATATCAGAATATTTATGACCTGCTGCGCATCCGTCTGGCAGAGAAGCAACCGGAAGGCGAAGCAAGTGAAGCTGATCAGAAGGAATCCAGCAGAACATCTGCTGATGCTGGCGATGGCAGCAGCACAACAGCTGCTGCAGAGTCAGATACTCCCGATGCAGATACTATACTTACCATTACAGGCGACGCGGTAGACAAGCCAGTTTACTTGTCCATGGAAGATCTTAAACAGATGCAAATAGCTTATGTTGAGCAGAGTTTCTCTTCGGTAAACAATTATCCAACTAGAAAGTTCGTGGTAGGAAAAGGAGTAAACCTGTTGTACCTATTGGAGCAGGCGGGAATGAAGAGCAGCGCGAAAAGCATCTTAATCGAAGCTGCAGACGGCTATAAAGCAGCATTAACCCGAGATCAACTCCTGGAGCAGCGCTATCGTTATCCGAACCTCTTATCCGGCAGTAATGCCAAACCAGAGGAGGTGAAGCCTATGCTGGCCTGGGCCTTCAGGGAAGGACAGGATTTCTCCCAGGCAAGGGAAGATGGCCAGTTGCGCCTGCTTATAGGACAGAAGGGCATCAATAATGTTAATACAGCGGTATCGGTACAAATGGTGAGCAAAATATCCATATCCAGCAGGGATAATGGAAGCTGGGACCATCCCCGGGCTATCCTGGAAAACGGGCGAATTACTTTGTATCATGACTATATGGACCAGGTAAAGCTGTATTATACGTTGGATGGAAGCCAGCCCTGTGAGAATAGTGCGATATATAACCCCAGCACCAGCTATTTTCAACCGGATTTGATTAGGCCTATTACAGTAAGCGGATCTGGAACCTTAAAGGTCAAGGTGATTGGCTTCGGGAAAAGAGACAGCGAGGTACTGAGCTATGCTTATTAGGAAAATAGGGTTAATCCTGCTGCTGGCGGCATTTTTGCTGACTGGATGCGGGGAGCCTCCTCAGCCAACAGAAGCAGAGATAGCAGCCCTTAATGATATCCTGGGCCGGAGCTACTCCGTACAAGATTACAAAATCATTACCGGAGAAGTTATGACCACAGAGAGAAAGGAAAAATTTGAAGCAGTGAAAAAGGTATTTGCCACCCCGGGAGGCGAGTATGCTTTCATTACCAAGCCGGTGGCATATAATGGCCCAATTACCCTGGCTGTAGGCATCAACCAGCAAACCCAAACAACGATTGGCATACGAATACTGGAACATGTGGAGACCGAGCATTACGTAAGGGATATGCATAATAACTGGTTTACGGATCGATTTGCCGGTAAATCAATAGACAGCTATCTGAAACTGGTACATCTGGAAGCTTTACAGGATAATGAAATTATCATAATTACTGGAGCTACAGTGACCACTGAGGCTATTACCAATGGGGTAAACGCTTGCATGGGAGTTTTTCGAGAGTTCGTATTAGCTAGTGAAGCCCATGCTGTACCCTATATGGTTAAATTTGAAAAGGCAGCAGGAGATGGTCCCGAGGAAACTGGTTCCATTGCCATTCGGGCTTATGGGACAGTTTTAGGAGAGGTCACCCTGGATGAAATTAAGAAGATGCCCCAGGTGAAAAGGACTATGAGCATAAATTCTACATCGGGGACCAGCAGACATCGCTTTACTGGAACATTGCTGGCCCATGTAATCGCTGCGGTTGACCCTGCCCTGCTCACTAAATATGAACAAGTTATGCCAGTCGGAGTAGATGATTATATTTCGAATATCTCGATGGAAGAGGTCCTGGCAGAGAATTCAGTTTTTATAATGTATGAAGATAATGGAGAAGCACTGCTGACCAAGAAGGGCGAACCAGGTGCTATGCGGGTAATTGTTATGGACGATGTATTCGGGCAGCGATTTACTAATTATATGATTGAAATTGATCTGGAGTAAGCCATGAGTGTAAAAAAAACAAAGGGAATCATCTCTACTATTTTAATTTTGTCCGGATTGCTATCCTTCATCACTGGAACGGTTCTATATTTCTTGAACTACGGCATGTGGCTTTGTTTTACGCGTGACTTCTTAAATGATATACATGCGCTTAGTGGTTTAATTATGGGCATTATGGTAATTACGCATTTCTGTATTAATCGAAGAGCTTATCTGGCTGAAATGAGGACCCTGTTGAAAGGAAAGGAACCATAGACCGATTAGCCTACGGAAAAACATTCAGGAAAAATCACATTATAATAAAAGCTTTTAAATTATGGCAAATAATGATAAAATTACTCTTAATTGAACCCAAAAACGAATAACACGATTCCGAGCTCATTTTGCTAAGGCCAAAAGCTAAGAAAAATGAGCCGATGGGTATAGTTGGAAACGGCTGTGCCTCCCATTTGGAAAGGAATTAGTCAGATTAGTATTTCTCAATGGGCGTGTTATCTATAGCAGGCCCTTTTCTTATGGAAAAAAGAGACCGCTTATAACAAAGCCACATAGTACCTTAGTTAAAGTTTATGCGATGATTATTCAACTAGATAAATAACCATGACTCGGAGTTCATTTTTCTTATTAAGTCATAGAAATGAACCGATGGTATAGTTTGTAAACTACTATGCCTTCCCGTTCAGAAGTGATTGCTGAAGAGCATTAATTCTGGCCGGGACTTTTGCGTTTAATAGAGCGGTTTTTATTTTGCACTGAGTTAGGATGCTGGTCATGTAATTTCTAATAATTAAGGTTTGCTGTAGGCTTAAGTTTTTTAATTAAAGTTACAAAACATAATAAACCTTGAAAAAACGATTCCGAGTTCATTTTCCTAAGGTAAGGGCTATGAGAAATGAACCGATGGGCATAGTTGGAAACGGCTGTGCCTCCCGCTTGGAAAGGAATTGCTAAAGTGAGTAATTCTTAACGGGCGTTTATGATATAGACAGTCCCGTTTTTTATCTTTGGAAGGAGAGCAGTAAATGAAAAAGAAGCTAAAGAATCTTATACTCCTGGGAATATTTTTGCCTTTTATTCTGACCGGCTGCTCAGAGGAAAAACAGAGTACCTATACCCGTGACATTTTTGCTATGGACACCTATATTAACTGTCAGATCCTGGCAGGAAACCAGGATATTGCAGAGGAAGGACTGGACCGGGTAGAAGAAGCCTTTCTGGAGATTGATAACCTCACCAATCGATTTGATCCAAATTCAGAATTATCTCTAGTTAACAAGAACGCTGGGTTGGCTGCAGTCAAGGTCAGCCCGGATTTATTGGCGATGGTGGAGACAGCCCTGGAATGGTCAGATCGTACCGAGGGAGCTTTTAATATATTAATTGGCAGCGCTATGAACTTGTGGGGCTTTGGTTCAGAGACCCCTCGGGTGCCAACAGAAGAGCAAATTGCAGAAGCCCTGCTTACAATGGATTATCATGAGATAATCCTGGATACTGAGAAGGCTAGCCTTTTTTTGCCGGAAAAAGGAATGGTTATGGATCTAGGAGGAGTTGCTAAAGGCTATGCTACTGATAAGGCAGTGACCGCGCTCAAAGAATTAGGGATTGAAAACGCCATAATTAATGCCGGAGGCAATGTTTACACTTTAGGTACCAGGGGAGATGGAAATTGCTGGAGAATAGGCGTGCAGGATCCGCGAGACCCTGAGGCTATAGTAGCCGTATTGGAGGTTAGTGATTTCGCCCTGGTTTCTTCGGGCGATTATCAGAGGTATTTTGAAATAGAGGGCATTCGCTATCATCATATCCTGGACCCCTTCACTGCTTATCCATCCCGGGCCAGTGCGGGTACTACAGTTGTTATGGAATCCGCGGCGGTGGCTGACATTCTATCTACGGCCTTGTTCATAAAGGGTCCAGGGGAAGGCATTACTCTGGCTGAAAGTCTGGTTGAGGTTGAGGCTGCCATGATCATCAGCGGGGACGGAACAATACATGGAACCGGGTCTATGAGCAAGTATGTGATAGAGCCCTAGAGGCTGCTCTATTTAACATCTTTGATACAGGGAAGGTTCTGATGATTTCAGACCGGGTACCCTTTGAGAATATACCGGTGTACATTGAAAAGAGCAGGAGAAAAAATTAAAGAAGTAAAGTTGAAAGGGAGGGAACAGTGTGTGTAAGAGAAATGGAAGAGTCTTAACAAAAAAGCAGGGCAGACTTTTTAAGCAATCCCTGTCTTTAGTGCTGGCAGTTGCCTTGTTGTTATGCACCATACCTATTTTGCCAGGCATGAACTGGGCGGCAGCAGCAGATGAACTGAGCGGCATTACCGAACAGCCGGTGCTGCTGGTCAGCGGGACAGGTATCATTGACGGTGCCTATACAGCGGATAACATAGGAGATGAGCAATCCTATACTCTGGAAGAACTGCAGGCTCTAGAGGAGATAACACAGCTATATTCGACTATCAATACTACTCCGACCCGCAGTGTCTACTTGGGAAAGGGCATTTCCGTTGACACCCTGCTGCAGGAATCAAATGTTGCCGCAGAGGACTTTGGGGATTATGAAATTGATATGGTAGCGGCTGACGGTTATACGGTCCGTTTTGACCCTGCTTTAACCGGGCCATCGACTACCAAGGGAAAACCTTTAAAAACCCCGGCCTTTGATGTAAACAGGTATTATTATCCCAATATCCAGCAACTGGTAGTAGGTATGGATGGCGAGACTTATATCTACAGTAATGAAGAAAATGCAGCGGTTGACGGTGCAATCGCCAAGACTATTCTAGCCTGGGAACGGGGCGGAGAGCGGGGAGAGCCGGAAATTGTTCCTGATACGACAGAAACTCTGGGCAGCGATGAAGCCTTGCTGTTGATGGTGGGACAACAAAATGTCTGGGAGCAGACAAATCCCCTGTTTAACAAGACCGTTAACAAGGTGCTGGTGGGTGGAGCAGTAACGGAATCAGCCATCACCATCGACGGCACAGCCAAGACCAGGAGCGAGATACTGCTGATGGAGCGGGCGGACCGGAGTTATACTTATGAGACATCAGGTGGTACAGCTACCGATTATGTACGGGGTATACCTCTGGCAGTTATCCTACAGGCCTATAACGATGATGATATCGTCAGCTTTACCGCGGCTGATGGCTATACGGTAAGCGCTTCCGGTATGACTGTGTCTGAACTGATCAGTGGGAATTACCTGCTGGCATATGAAAAGGGTACAAATGCAAATGATTTAACCGGGATTTACGCCACCGCAAAAAGTGATCCATCTATCTATGGGTTCTTCACTTTGTACGGTGATGGAGAGAAACCTTCTAAGCTGATCAACAGTATTACGGTTACTTCCGCTTCCGGAAATGATTTTGCCAACAGTCCATACAAGCATATCACTAATGGAGGATTAACCGGACAAGATGGCCCTTATGATATAGATGCCATCACCGGTGCCACCTTGACTATTGAGGGACCGGGACTTAGTTCCAGTGTGCCCCTGTCTATCCTGGAATTGGAAAGCCAGAATGCCGGTGCTTTTAGAGGTGTCTATACCGACAACCGAGACGGGGCTGACTGGGAGCTGCAATATGAAGGGATAAAGCTCTCCCATTTACTCAACGATATGAGCAGTGGTGACAGCGGCATTAATCTGACCGCCGACGCTCATAAGGTCTTGATCAAAAACCGGGTTCGGCAGACTATCGCCGAGTTCACCCTGGGTGAAATTGAGGAAGCAGATACAGCAGGAAAACCTATAATTGTAGCTTACGGAACCAGCACAACGGATGATGACCCCGATACAGCACCCTTTGTCTATGATGGTGCGGCCGGCTACAAAGATGCGCTGGATAATGATGATGGTCCGATCAAGCTGGTCTATGATAAAAGCGCCTTCGCTTCTGATCCCAATCCAGACTATACGGAATTCAGCAATATGGCCTATATCTACATAGCAGAGGAAGTTAGTCCGGGATTCAAACATAATATAGCTCCCTATGACACCCCGGAAAATTCGGAATATGTATTGACTGTTACCGGAGATAAGATTGGCCGGGAAGTAAACTACACCGTCGATCAATTGGAAAATATGGTGATGTATGATGCTGATGCCAAACCGGCAGCAGATGGCATGGGCTACCGGGATGAGTACAGTCTATCCAACAGCACTTATTGGTACGTTAATGAATATGAAGGGGTGCAGCTGTGGAAATTGCTGCAGAAATCGGGTTTGGCCTCCAGTTCCGCTACTGGATCGGAAAAGGATACCCTGATTCAATTTTCCGCTACCGATAACTACAAGGATTTCGATAAGTTTACTATCGAGCAGGTATCCAATCCGGATTTATTTGGTTTTTACGAAAAGAACCCGGCTGACCTGAACGATGGTAATTACCTGGGAGTTGCGGAAGACTTGAAAAGCTCAGGCTATCCGGTTCTGGTTGCCTATGGAGTCAACTCCTACCCCTATGTAATTAAAAACACCCTGGATGGTTATATGAGCGGTCTTTCTAATGATGGCGGCCCTCTACGCATCATTTCCGGCAAGACAGAATACAGCCACGCCAATGGTTCCAAGCAGGCCAAGCTGCTGGATAAGATCATTGTAGGTGAGGATAAATATTACAGCACCCACAAGTACAATCCTAACCTGGCTGGATTGTATCAGACCATTGCCAGTTCGACCCTGAATGTGAAGGTTATCTCCGGTGCCGCGGAAGACGGAGCTGTCCTCAAGGATATAACCTACCAGGTAGGAGATTTAGAAGAACTCCTTTACGGGGGCACTCTGACTGCCGCCCAGCTAAAGGAAGCCAAGGTCAAAGCATTTTATGAAGCGTACAAAAATGGAAGTGCCTACAATGACCTTTATGAAGGACTGGATTTAGTGTACTTCCTAGAACAGGTGGTACAGCTTCCTGGCTATAAGGGTACCATCACTTTTAGCGATGGAACAAACACCTTGTCCAAGAGCCTGGAAGAAGTATTAGCCTTCTCCGGCTATAACGGCACTACCGGATTAGGTGAGTTACCTCCAGTCCTGGCTTATGCCAAGAATGGCGCTCCCATGGTAAATAGCAAGGATGTGGAAGACGGTTATGAAGGTACGGTTACTCTGGCAGCTGGGACCGATTATGAACATACCATAACAGTAAAGAACAACGGCGGACCCTTGGCGGTGATGTTCCCCCTGGCCAGCGTTGATGCTGTATCAGCTGATAGTTTGAATTCAGTAACCTCTATTACCATTAACCTATCGCCGGATAATTATGCCCACACGGAACTTCCTTACAGTACCCTGGCTGAAAATACCATCACTATTTCCGGTGAAGGCACTCGTTTGACTGAAGCAAAAGCATTTACCGTGGCCGATATCGAGGGCAAGCAAACTTTGGCCGTAACTGCCGATTATAACATCAAAAAGAGCGCTGACAGCGAATCACAGCTTCGTTATAGAGGAATACCGCTATACAGCTTTTTGAGTTCAACTGATGTAGGTTTGAAGCCCAACGCAGATCAAGTTATAGTTAGCTGTTCGGATCAAACTACCTACACCTTTAGCCTGAACGAAGTTTACAAATCAGATTATATTAATGGACAGAATCCGGCTATCAACAACTTAAAAATGATACTGGCTTATGGCTCAGCTTCGGTGGACAACCCGGATCCTGAGGATGGTAAACCACTGGTACAGGAGAAAACCGTTGAAGCCGGTTATGACGAAACCTATGGCAACAGCGGAGGCCCCATTCGATTGGTGGTAGGGCAGATCGATACGGATGACATTAACAGTGCTAAAATCTTAAAGGATGTCACCGGCATTGAGGTAACCGCCTCTGATTTGGTCAGCTGGAATCACAGCTCGAGTCCTATCTACGAGCAGTATCTGGATTATCCCTTCCAACTCCAGGTAGTGGACAGCAGTAATAATCCGTTGATAGATAAGGCCTATACCATTGCTGAACTGGAAGCTATGACCTCCCTGGTGGAGAGAGAGAACATTACCTGGATTGGCACCCAGGAGTGGGAAGGCATCAACCTCTGGGATTTCGTGCTTCAGGAAGCTAGTACCATAAGCGGGATTGGAGATCCTACCAGTGTAACTGCTTATGCTTCAGACGGGTTCAGCAAGGAACTGCGCAGTATTTTCGGCATGGATGCCATTGAGAATGGGATCAATGATGGCGGAACTCGTATTCCTATTATCCTGGGATATGCAGTTAGCGGCTATCCGCTGGTGCCCGGTAATACCAGTGATGGTTACACAGCATTAGCGGATAATGATGGCGGCCCGCTGCGCTTGATGACTCACGGAAATCAGGGAGCATGCCTGAGCGATACGATTAAGGTAGTAGTTAAGATCGGAGCAGGTGGAAATGATCCGCAGCCGGGTACGGAATTGGACTTCAATATATACGGCCTGGATTCAGGTACAGTTGCCATGGATATTAGAACTATCAAAAATATTACTCAGGGCGAAGGCGGCAAGGTAGTGGCGAGCTACAACTGGTTTGGGGATCACGATGGCGATAGCACCACTGACAAGCAGGCCACCTCAGATATGGTGAAGGGCGCTTACCTGGTGGACCTTCTAGCATCAGCCGGTATTACCGGCAGTGATATAAAAGTTGATATTGTTACAACTGATGGCTATGCACCGACCCATTATAAAGGTCTGACTCTGGACCAAATCCAGGCACAAGGATATTTTGTGGCCTATGATAAATCAACCGATGGCGGGAGCACCTGGACCGAATTTAGTGACATCGATAAAAACAGTGTTGCAGCTACTGTACGCATTTATCGCAATTATGACGATGGCAGCAGTACCTGGTACAACCGGGTAACTAACGTCAAGGGGGTCAATGTAAGTAGGCCGGTAATCTTTGATGTGTATCCGGCAGATGGTTCGGAAGGGAATTTGCCCTTGGCTGGAATTCGTTCCATCTCGGTGGATGGTGCAGACGGTCTGTGGGTCAGTACCTATGGCGGCGGCGTGGGATACAAAGCATCTGGAGCCGATTCATTTAACATTTACAATAAGGCCAGCAATCCAGCTTTGGCCACGGCAGTAGTTTCTGCAGTAGCAGTGGATGCGTCTGGAGGAGTGTGGATGACCCAGAATGCCAGCTACAGTGATCCGTCAGGTAATCGGGGCGTCGCCTACATGAAGGATGGTCAGATAAGTTATTATACGGAAAGTGATGAGCCTGCTACTATTCCAAATAATTATGTGCAGGAGATTCAGACCGACAGTCAGGGCAATATCTGGTTTGGTTCATTTGGCGGCCTGACTAAATACAATCCGGGTACGGGGGGATGGACTACCTGGGATCAGACTTATGAGGATTCAGAAGGAGATCACTTCCCGGCTCAGTCAGTAGATAACCTGATCTTTGATGGTCAGGGTGGTGTCTGGTTAGGGTTTTATCCCACCGGGTCAGGTACCGAAGCTGACCCGTTTGTGGGTGGATTCGCTCACATGAGCGTAAATGGCGATATCACTTCATATCAATATACCGCTGACTACGATGCTGCTATAGAATCATCTTTATTGGCTCAAGTCTGGGTACGTGATATAGCCGTAGACGGTGATGGAGGCGCCTGGGTGGTAGCTTCCGGATCCATGGCTGATCTGGAAAATGTAGGCGGTACAATATGGTATGTAGATGATCAGGGGCAGGCAACCCGGTTTACCGGTGATCAGCTCCTGGGAGCCGGCAGACTGACTGGCAATTCAGAACTTAGAATGGTAACCATAGATCCCGATGGAGGCCTGTGGTTTGGAAGCTCTGGAGACGGGGTATTTTATATTGCCGATTCTGCTGCGATGGCACCATTAAGTATAACAGCACAGTACAGCGGCAGCACCGGATCCTGGAACAACACTACTCTGTGGAATAATATTTACAGCCTGGATTTTGTAGGAAGCACCTTGTATGCGGGCTCCAGTGCCGGTCTGGCCTACCGGACTTTTGAGTTTGACAATAGCGGCGGTGAAGAACCTACTATCATAGAATCCTTCACCATCTCAGGTGCAGGCACTGGAGATATAGCCTATTATGTAGGCGGCAGCTATGACAAGACTTTCAAGGGTTTAGGAGATGGTGCGGGTAAGGTTACTTCGAGTTATCCTTACAATGGTACTACCCATTATGTGAAAGGCGCTCTTCTCAGCACCTTGCTGGCTGATGCTGGTGCTGGTGAAAATATCGAGGTAACTATCCTAACCAGTGATGGTTACAGCAAAGATTCCTACGAGAAAATACCTTATACAGACCTTGTTTCTCAGGACTATTTCGTAGCCTATGATGTGGGAGAGGGAACGGAAACTCTCAGCTATGTTGCAGATACAGATGATAACGACGTTACTGCGTCTTACCGCATCTATCGTAACTATGATGATGGTCTGACTGGCCATAAAGACAACCGGATCAAATGCGTAGTGGGCGTCACTGTTAGCAAGGCAGGCAGCGGTGGACCGGGGCCATCTGAAGACTATGACTTGATTATCAATGGTCCAGGCGTCAGCATTACCACCGAGTTTACCATTGATGGATTGAAAAACGCTGTAGGAAATGACAAAGTAAGCACTGATTATTACTGGCTCAACAGTTATGGAACTACAGGCACTGACAGCTTTGAAGGAGTATACCTGGAGAATTTGCTGGATGATGTGGTCGGACTGAAAGCGAGTGCCCGGAGTATAACGATAACTGCCAGCGATGGTTATTACCGGAGCTTCAACCTGGACAGTGATAAACTGGGTGTTTACTGGACCGACATTCAGGGTAACCAGATCATGCTGGCCTGGGAAAAGAATGGAACCCCCTGCGATCTGCAGCTGGTAGTCGGGCAGACCGACAGCGAACATGTGAACAAGCCTAATTGGGTCAGCGATATAGTGGAGATTACCGTGAACAGCGAATCTACCGAGCCGGGATCTGGGTCTCCAGGTGGTTACGAAGGGCAGACCGTACAGGAAGAAGAGGTTCTAGCCCCACTCACTGGAATCATAAGTTCAGCAGTCCAGGCGGATGTTGCTGTAAGCGGCTCCCAGGCAACGGCTGGCATAACAATTGCCGATATCAATGAGGCCTTGAAAGCAATTCAAGAACAGAGGACAGCAGAAGGCATTGTAGAAGCAGTAATAGAGATAAATGCCTTAAGCGGAAGCACCTCCGGAGTTACCAGCACAGAGTTGGTTCTGCCCGCAGATGTTATTAAGGCACTAGCACAGGACGGAAATATCACTGTGGTAATAAAGACTGACCTGGGAGAAATTACTTTATCCCCGGAAGTCTTGAAGCAGCTGGCAGCAGGAAATTCCGAATCTGTAGTCATCCGATTGAGTCTGAGTACGGATGCAGATCTGAATGAAGATGCACGGGACAGGATCGGGACAAGGCCGGTAGTTGATATTCAGATCATAAAGGGTGGCCAGGAGATATCCTCTCTAAGCGGCCATCAAATCAAGCTGGCTATACCTTATACCTTAAGCGGATCAGAAAACAACAGTCAGCTTCTGGCCTACTACATCAACCAGGCCGGAGCAGCTGTACCCCTGACCATGTCAAAATTCGATGAAGAACAGGGTAAACTGCTATTTGCTACCACGCACCTGAGCCTTTATGGGGTAGGGTACCATCAGATAAGCTTCAGTGACATCAAGAATCATTGGTCCAAGGATAGTATTGAATTCCTGGCCGCCAGAGGGATTATCAATGGTAAAGGTGCTGGGATATTTGATCCAAACGCCAATGTTACCAGGGCTGAATTTGTAACCCTGCTGTATAAATTAGCGGGTGCAACAGCGACCGTAGTAAATAGCGCTGGCTTTGCAGATGTTCAGTCAGATGCCTGGTATGCAGATGCTGTAAACTGGGCGGTGACCAGAGGCATTGTCAGCGGTTTCGGCAATGGAAGGTTTGGGCCTAATGAACAGATTACCCGGGAACAGATGGCGGTGATGACGGATAATTTCATTAAGGCCATGAAGGCAGATTTGGATCTCCTTAATGATAATAGAAGTTTCACTGACCAGAACCAGATCAGCAGTTGGGCAGCCACAGCGGTATCCAGGATGCAGCAATTCGGTATTATTAATGGCAGACCGGATGGAAGCTTTGCGCCGCAGGGTACCGCCAGCAGAGCAGAAGCTGCGGCAGTGCTTAGAGGATATATTGACACTTCCTTATAATAGGTGAAGTAAGCTTAAAAAGGGACGGGTTTTTCCATCCTTACGGCTGGAGAAACCCTCCTTCCTCTTTAGGGTTCTTAATAAACAACACTATCAATTTGGGAATGGGGGTTGATAAGGTGTATAAACGATTTACTGCCGCATTTGTCATCGTACTGCTATTATTCATGATCATCCCGCTAAATGCCCTGGCTGCCGAAGGCAGTGCGGAAACCTTGACCATAAAAGGGGATGGGGTTAGCCAGGAAATAATCTTCAGCAGGGCGCAGTTGGAAGCGATGGCCAGTGCCATTACCAAGGACATTTATTCTGCTGCTAACAATTTCCCCACCGAAAAAACTATGTATCGGAAAGGGGTTTCACTGCTTTACCTGCTTGAACAGGCAGGTATGAAGGGCACCCCGGGACAGCTTAAGTTTATATCCTCCGATGGCTATACCAGAACCTTTACCTACGAGGAACTAGTAAAAGATGCCCGCTACTATTACTCCCCGAATGGATCCCGGGTGTCTGTCCCCACCATCATAGCTTTCGCTGACAGCAGTAAAGGATTCAACTCCATGAGCCCAATTGAGCTGGTCTTAACCATGGGGCAAAGAGTTAAAGGAGAGCAGAATAATCCATGGTTTGTCAAATACCTGCAGACTATTGAGGTTATTAGCTCTGAGCCGGATAAGTGGCCCCAGGTTACTTTTAGCCAGACTGCAGGAACTGAAGGCATGATGTTTGAGTTAAAACACAGTAATTATGATGCGGTTAAGATTTACTATACCTTGGATGGAAGTGATCCTGACATTAACAGCACGGTTTATAATGTCAGTGCTTCTTATTATCAGCCGGATTTAAACCGGCCGATTTTAGTTAAAGGTGATACAGAAATACGGGCTATCGCTATCGGGGCCGGGAAGAGACACAGCTTGGTTTCCTCCAGCCGTACTGCTGTGGGGGGGGAAGTCTTCACTGATCTAGAAGGGTACTCCTGGGCTAGAACTGCCATTGAAAATTTGTGCGGTAACGGTATTATTAATGGTATGGGTGATTCTCGCTTTGCGCCGGGGGAACCATTAACCAGAGCTCAATTTGCCAAGATGATAATTATAGCTCTGGGAGAAACAACACAAAAAGGATCCGTCCCTGCCTTCAAGGATATAAAAACTACCGATTGGCATTTTCCCTATGTGCAAAAAGCAGCTGAACTCGGCCTATTGAAAGGATATCCGGATGGAAACTTCCGTCCTGATCAGAGCTTAAGCCGCGAAGAAATGCTTGCTATAATGGTGCAGTCGATGGGGGTAGAGATTGCTACTGAAGATATTCCTGCGGAACTGCTAAGACCCCTGGCCTGCGAAAACAGAATCAGCGATTGGGCCCGACCATATGCGGCCTATGCGGAAAATCTTGGAATTTTAGAGCATGGACATATGGCATTGGAAACAGGCAGCGGGCTATTCTTCAATGCCCGGGAACAGGCCTCCCGAGCCGAAGCAGCCATGACCCTTTATCTAATGCTCAACCAGTAAAAGCCCCATAAGCAGCGAAGATGATTAGAAACGATATGGAACAGGAGAATTGATCCTTATATGAAAGGTTTCTTAAACAAGTTCATGGCTTTTGATCTGGTCCTTATTGCAATGATGGCGGCCCTGGGAGTAGCAACAAAACCCATTGTCGTTGGACTGGTACATATAATTACCGGACCCTTGTTTATACCCGGCGGATCATTCGCTGGCGGGTTTTATATGATGTGGATAGTGCTGGGAGCAGGATTGATTAAAAAAGGTGGAACAGCTACCCTGATTGGGCTGGTACAGGCTATTATGGTTCTTGCTGCCGGGATTTATGGATCGCATGGAATGGTCAGCCTGTTAACCTATACCCTGCCTGGAGTCACTGTAGATCTGCTGCTCTGGGTCAGTCGTTGGGAGGCGGGAGAAAAGCGAGCTATGTTCATGGGGGGTATTGGAGCCAATCTCTGCGGGGTGGTTCTTTCTAATTTGATCTTTTTCCGGCTCCCGCTGATTCCATTAGTATTCTCTATGAGTGCAGGAGCCCTGTCGGGAGCCCTGGGAGGGTTGCTGGCCTGGATGCTGGCCCATCGTCTAAGTAAGTTTAACATATGATAATATTAGAAAAAGGAGATATGGAAGGGGCAAGATGTCAAAAACCAACCGGACTATAATTATTATATTGGTAGCGCTCCTGGCAATCACCCTTGTGGGCGCAGTATATAATATGCAGTATGCCAGGGAAAAGGCAGCTATGCTCGAAGCCGCGGAAATATCAGTGCTCGAGAACGGCCGAGAGGTATGCCGCCTAAATATGGATGCAATTAATAAGCTTACCATTACTGACTTTACTGCCCGCTTGAAGAGCAGTGTCATGAAATCGCCGGAGGAGCATACCTATACTGGCATAGCGCTGCACCAACTTTTTGCATCAACAGGAATATCCCTGGAGGATAGGAAACGGGTAGTAGTTCGCTCGGTCGATGGCTACGCAGTACCCCTCACCATTAAAGAAATACAAACCCTGGATAACATTTACCTGGTTTTTAAGGACAATGGGGAATATCTGGGTTCTTACGGCGCGGGCAATGGACAAGGACCCTATATGATAGTGATACGGGGTGATAGCTACAGCCAGCGCTGGGCTAAATATGTCTGTGAACTGGACATCCAATAAGAAGGTGGGGTTGCAGAAAATGCTAGCAGTTGAAGCAAGAGCGCTTAGCTTTAGATACCAGGGACAGCATACTCTTGTTTTGGATAAGGTTAATTTTAATTTGGAACAGGGAAAAATTGCTGCCATTACCGGCTTATCGGGATGCGGCAAGAGTACTCTGGGATACTGTCTTAGCGGTGTTATCCCCAGGTTAATCAAGGGTGATTTTAGCGGTGAGGTAAACCTTCAGGGCAGGGTGGGGATAGTATTTCAGGATCCAGATACTCAGATCTTCCTGCCTACCGTAGAGGACGAACTGGCCTTTGGCCCGGAAAACCTGTGCCTTGCCCGGGAGGAGATAAGAGAGATAATCAGCTGCAATCTGGAGCTAATAGGATTGAAAGAACTGCGTACAGAAAATCCGGCTACTCTCTCCGGGGGGCAGAAGCAGTTGGTAGCGCTAAGTGGAGTGCTGACCCTATCCCCGGATATTTTAGTGTTGGACGAGCCTCTGTCCCAATTAGACAACTCTGCTAAAGATCGGGTTAAAAGTATTTTGCTGGGGTTGAAGGAGGAAGGCAAGACTTTAATCATAATGGAGCATGATAAAAAGAACTTGCTCCTGGCCGATCAGATCTGGTGCTTGGAAAGAGGAAGGCTGTTTCAGCTCCCTGCATCAGGGGAGGTAAATCAAGGTGAATAGAGAAATTGCATTAGAACTAAAGAATCTGGTATTCTCCTATCGACCAGAGTCAATCCTTATCGAGCAGATGAACTTAGCCTTGTTCAAGGGAGAAGCCGCAGCCCTGGTAGGGCCCAATGGAGCAGGGAAAACCACTCTGGGTAAATTAATGGCCGGGATACTAAAGCCTTCCTCGGGACAGCTTATAATTTTTGGGGAAGAGGGAAAAACCCTTCCTCTTCACCGAATAGCACAAAGGGTAGGATACTGTTTTCAGAATCCAGAACATCAACTGCTGGCTGTTTCAGTAGAAGATGAAATTGCCTTTGGTTTAAAATATCGTTCAGCAGGACAGGATCATATTTCCCGGGTAACAGAATCACTTTTAAAGCTTTTTGAAATTGAAAGGCTTAGAAAGGCTTTCCCCTTGAATTTAAGCTGGGGGGAAAAAAGACGAGTGGTGTTAGCGGCTAGCCTGGCTTTAGATCCGGAATTTATAATCCTGGATGAGCCGACCAATGGACTGGATGATGAGCAGATAGAGACGCTAAATCGGGTTCTGGGAGGCTTACATGAAAGAGGGATAGGTGTGCTGCTCATAAGCCATAATCAGAGTTTTGTAGAGATCAATGCCCAGCGGATTCTGCAAATGGAAGAGGGAAAGATTGTCAATGACTACTGCCTTTAGCCTGGATCCAAGGACTAAACTTTTCCTGGTGGCCTGCCTCTCGTCCTGTGCAGTTATTACAACTCACTGGGCTTTCCTCAGTGGGCTCTGGGTGGTGTCAATATTACTGCTGCTCGTTTTCGGAATCAGCCCCTGGGATATGATGAAAAAAATCAGGTTGCTGCTATATATGGTCATATTTATTGCTATGATGCAGAGTATTTTTATTTCTGCGGGGCAGGCGTTAATAACTATAGGCAATATCAGCTTAATGACTACCGGTGGACTGCTAATGGCCATGGAATTTGTTTTTCGAATGCTAATCATCGTATGTTCTGCTGGTATTCTATCTACATCTAACAGTCGTGAAATTATTCAGGGCTTGATTCAATTGAAGCTGCCATATGAGCTGGCCTTTATGGCATCCCTGGGTATCAGGTTTATTCCGGTTTTTGCTGAAGAATTGAGAAATACTATGACTGCGGTGCAGCTTCGGGGTATAGATATTAGGGTTCTTCCCTGGCGGCAGAAAATCGAAGTCATGACCGGCCTATTTCAGCCGGTGGTGGCTGGAGCTATAATCAAATCCAGGTCTCTGGCTATGTCTATAGAGATGAGAGGTTTTAGAGCCTATCCTACCCGCAGCAGCTATCTTCTGCTGAAATACGAGAGGAAGGACTATGTGGTCATGATTTGCAGCGGATTACTAACCGCGATACTTATGTTCGGATATTTTTTTTGGTTCCAGGCATAGACAGCACCACATTATGTGTTCGTAATGCCCACATAACTTTTAAGGAAGGTTGAATAATGAAAGTATTCTCCATTACAGGTATTTCAAAATCGGGAAAGACTACCACTGCAGAAGCAGTAATAGTTGAGCTGCGTCGGAGGAATTATAGCGTCGGCTCAGTTAAAGACATCCATTTTGAAGGATTCTCCCTGGACCAGGAAGGTACCAATACGTACCGGCACCGGATGGCGGGGGCTCAACTGGTAACCGCCCGCGGCCTGTATGAAACGGATGTGATGTTTCCACAGAGGTTATCTTTGGATATTATACTAGGTTTCTATCAGCAGGATTTTGTAGTTCTGGAAGGAGCTATGGACTTCAAAGGACCAGGAATGATCGCAGCATGTACTGAAATCGAGATAGACGAGAGAAGACGGGATAATATATTTGCGATAGTAGGGCAAATTTCTAACCGCCTGAAAGAATACCGGGGATTACCAGTGATTAACGCCATAACTGACCCTGTCCACCTGGTAGATTTGATAGAAAAGGCGGTGCCGATCTGGACCGGGCATGAGCAGTGGGCAGAGAAGGAGACCTGCTATGATTAAACCGACTACAGGTGAACGGCTTCTCAGCAAGAAAAATTTTGTCTATCGGGAGCGAGGAGAACAGCAGGATGTGGTAGTCAAAATATTTTCTGATTTGAAGCGCTTTCAAAGGGAAAGGGAGATAGGGGATCTGCTGCAGGGCTCTAGCCTTGCTACGCCGGCACGTTATTCCTGTGACGAGAATAGTCTTACGATCATATACCAATTTGTTGAGGGCTCTCCTGTGGTGGATTTTATTGAAAACACTGAACTATCTGAGGCAGAGGATATAATAGGGAAAATTTGTGTATGGCTTCTTGAATTCTATTCGATTATTCGGGGTAAACAGGGATGTCAGTACATACTCGGAGATATTCACCTGCGTAATTTCATATACAACCGGGTTTCCCAGCAAGTATATGGATTCGACTTTGAGGAATGCCGCATTGGTCAAATAGAGAGTGATGTTGCACGGCTGTTTGTCTTTATCTTGCACTATGATCCGGCCTTTACCCCACGTAAAAAAGCACTGGCAAATTACCTATGGGAAAATCTTTCTGCCCCACTTGCACTAGATGAAACCTTATTTCAACAGGAAGTGAAAAGGGAAACGCTAGAACTAATAAACCGACGGGCCAAAAGGGATATAACCCGTTCAAGGATAAGTAAATAAAGGATGGATTTTCTGTACAATGAGGAAAAAAGATATAATATGTTTGATTATAATAGTGCTGTTATTATTTCTTGGTTATGCTGCGTTGAAGAACTTTCAGAGCATACAGGGAAGTAAAGGAAGAATAGCAATAATAATTCAACAGGAGAGAGTAATCGAACGTATTGATCTGGATAAGGTAAGCGAGCCGAGAGAGATTAGACTTAGCGGCAGCTATGATGAAACCATATTGGTAGAAAAGGGACGGATAAGGTTCAAGGAAGCTGACTGTCCCGACCAGATATGTGTTAAAACAGGATGGCTGGAAGAACCGGGGGATACGGCAGTGTGTCTGCCTAACCGGGCCATAGTGAGAATAGAAACTAAGTGATAAGCTTCAAAATTTCCAAATAAGCGTCCTTTTTGCTGTCGATTTTGCTGCTAATATGATATCCACGAGCAGCTAAAGTATAAATAACCTGGAGGTGCTCGGGCAGTAGAAAATTATATTCTGACAATAATCCTGGTTTATCCAGCAGTTGGCTTACTTCTCCATAAAAAATCAGGGATCCTTCCTCTAAAATAGCAATCTTACCGGCTAGATTATACCTACTGGATTTATAACCGGTTTGTTGGTAAGAGAACTGCTCGAATATATTAAATCTACTAATCGCTTTGATACTTTCTTCGAGACCAGTGATTAAAACAAAAATATTGCATAAAGAGCATCTATTTATATAATATCTGCCGGTATAATTGCTTTGTTAGAGGGGTAGGTACCCCCAGTAATTTACCATAGTTTATAATTGTACCCCCGAAGAGGTCTCCTTCATTAAGCTTTCCGGCTTCGACATCCCGCTGATAAGAACTGCGAGCCCCGGTGGGGAAAGATCTTAGTTTAGCCAGAATCATATCGGTAAGGTCAGAGTTCAGGGGAGTACCCTTTTTCTCCGCTATTGCTATTATTTCAGCCATAACTGTTTTCAACTGTTGAGTTAGAAGGGGAGACGCTAATGCTTCACCCATGTTTTTGCCGGCAGCAGTATTGACGATATTGGTGGCGGCTACCAGCACAAACTTTTCCCATATAGATGGAAACGGATCATCTTCCCAGGTAAAATTCAGCTTCATCTCCTGGAAAAAATGGATTAAAGGTAAAGGGTTAAAAGCTTTGTTTTGTTGATCAGGTCCGGCAATTATCTTTTCAATCTCACCAGACTTTCTAATCTTGCCAGGTTCCGTAATGCAGGATAAGATATACAAACAAGAAGGCAGAACAATTCCTTTAGACAGCTGAGGTCTAATTCTTTCGTATATATCCACGCCATTTAATAGGGGCAGTATGATAGTATTATCATGCAGTTTGCTTTCCAAGTCCGGCAGTACTGTATCAAGATGATAACTCTTCACACACAGCAGGCATAAGTCTGGAGCCGGGATAGAGTTAAGGTTATCGGCAGCAGCCTCGGGAGTACATAAAAAAGTTCGGTCATCAGTCTCCAACTTAAGACCGCCGTTTCTATTTATAGCTTCTAAATGCTGTCCGCGGGCAATAAAAAAAACATTATACTTTTTTAAAAGTGTATTGCAGTAGGCTATCATACCACCAAAATAGCCACCGACACCTCCTAAACCGTATATACAAATGTTACGCAGTTTCAAATTATCCATGGGTTATTTCCTCCTGATTTTATTTAAATCCAGCGTTTCAGCTTGTCATCTATATGTGAAATTTTATCATAATTCCCTGATGAAGTTGGATTAAGATGATCAGGCAGGGAAATAAGTAGTATATTATCCGTATCGACAAATTATGATAAGATAAACATGGGGAGCAGTTCGTCCTGGAGTATGGCAGGGCTGGTTATTCTCCATTAATTGTTAAACCCGGTCTAGCTTGACCGATAAGGGGTTAATATGGAAAGACTTAAAGAAAAAATTGAAAAAGAAGGCAGCGTCCAGGGCAGCAATATCCTTAAAGTGGATAATTTCCTGAATCATCAGGTAGATGTTAATTTTCTAAACGAAATTGGACGTGAATTTGCCAGGAGATTTCAAGATGCAGGTATAAGTAAAATATTAACCATAGAAGCCTCGGGAATTGCGGTGGCAGCTATTACCGCCCAGTATTTTGGAGTGCCGGTGGTATTTGCCAAGAAAACTGAATCAAAAAACCTGGACCAAACGGTATACAAAAGTGAAGTGTTCTCTTTTACCAAAGATAAAACTTATACCATTATGGTTTCCAGTAAATACCTGGACAGTCAGGACCGAATATTAATTATTGATGACTTCCTGGCTAATGGCAGAGCAGCTCTGGGCTTAAGAGATATTGTTGAACAGGCTGGAGCGGATCTGGTCGGTATAGGAATCGTTATAGAAAAAGGTTTTCAGCCGGGAGGCAAAATCCTTCGTAAGGCAGGGATTCGGGTAGAGTCTCTGGCTATCGTCAAAACTATGGCCGAAGGCCGAATCATATTCGAAGAATAATGCCCCCTAAATAATTCATTTGCTTATATCCAGTTTTCATGTTAAAATTTCGCTCTAGGACTTTGCAATTAAAAATTTATGAAGACAGGGTTGTTTTCATAGTAAAATGAACTATAACAAATAATAAACGAAATTAAAATTGCCGTGCTAGACGGGGAATTAGCGGTGCCTTGTAACCTGCAACCCGCTGCAGCAGGGTCGAATTCCTGAGCTAAGGGTATACTTTGTGAGGTCTGGCTTAAAAAAGTGGCGTTGAAATCTGGGTCCTTCGCAATGAGACATCTTGAATCGTGTCAGATCCGGAAGGAAGCAGCACTAAGGGATCCATCTTATGTGACGAAGGGGTGCCTGGATGGAGTTAACTGTTTAAGTAACGCTTGGAAGGTATATTCGAAGCCAGGTGCACGGCATTAATATTATATACTCGATAATAGCAGGTAAGAGACCTGCTATTTATTTACCCGGAGAAGAAGGAAAATCTTCCATAAAACATGAATTAACAAGTAATCGAATAAAAAATAATTTAAGGTTATTAAGTCCGAGAAAGGAAGTAAGATTATGGCGTACCTGGCATTATACAGAGCATGGAGACCACAAAAATTTCAAGATGTGGTAGGACAGGAGCAAACAGTGACTGCCTTTAAAAATGCCATAGCCCAGGGCCGAACAGTTCATGCTTACTTGTTTTCTGGGCCCAGAGGGACTGGGAAGACCAGCGTTGCTAAAATAGTCGCCAAAGCACTTAACTGTCTCAACGTTAGTGGAGGGGAACCTTGTAATGAATGCAGCTCTTGTTTGGATATAAATCGCGGCAATTTTATGGATGTGGTAGAAATAGACGCTGCCTCGAACCGGGGTATTGATGAAATCAGGGAGCTGAGAGAAAAGGTTAGAATCATGCCTGCTCAGGGTAATAAAAAGGTATATATCATCGATGAAGTACACATGCTGACCACTGAAGCTTTCAATGCTTTATTGAAAACTATTGAAGAACCACCGGAATCAGTAATTTTTATTCTCGCTACTACTGAAATGCAAAAAATTCCTGCTACCATTGTTTCCCGTTGCCAGACATATCAATTCCGAAGAATAACTATGGCTGAGATAATTACACGGCTGGAACAGGTGGCTGAATCTAACGGTATACACATTAGCCAGGATGCAGTAGCCATAATAGCGCGCCGATCAAATGGAGGATTAAGAGATGCTCTGAGTATTATGGATCAGATATACTCCTACAAGGGAACCGTTATTCAGAAGGAAGATGTTATTGAAGTACTGGGTCTGGTGGATGATATTTTTATGGCGGACCTGATCGAAGCATTGTTGGCCCACGATTCAGCGCGGGTTATGAACATGTTAGATACGGCTCTAGATCAAGGTAAAGAAACCCAGCAAATAGCAAGAGAAAGCGTAATCTATTTAAGAGATTTGCTGTTATATGCTTTACTGGGCAATAAAGCTGATCTAATAGCCGCTAATCAAAGTCACAAAGATGTTTTAGATAAACAAAAGGGAAAGACTAATCAAGAAAAGATGTTAATGGCTTTAAGAAAGATGATGGATACTGCGGACCGGTTAAGATTCAGCGAGGGGAACAGAGTGCAGCTGGAGATTGCTTTTCTGGAAGTCTGTGAGATATTAAGTGATAATACAACTGAGCCCCAATCCGAAGTTAGGTTACGAGAAGCACCTGTTGAAGATAGTGGGGTTAAGAAAGGCAGACCTAAGAAAACAGAGGCTCGGGAAGGTTTATGGAAACAAATTTTATATAAGGTTAAGGAAAAAAGAATCCCCACCCATGCATTATTATCGCAGGGCAGTTTATTAGGAATAAAAGAGAACACGATGTTTATAGGGTATAAAAAAGGATATAAATTCCATAAAGAAAGAATGGAAGAGCAGGCCAACCGCGAAATATTAGAAACAGCTATAAAGGAAATAATAAACCAGGAGATGGAAATACAGTTTATTTTTATGGAAGATGAACAGTATAATGATATTGTTGTAAAGAAAGCCATCGAAATATTTGGCGAAGAAGTTATAGAACTAAAAGATTAGGAGGAATTTTTATGAAATTTAATCCTGGTGGAGGAGCAAATATCAACAAAATGATGAAAGAAGCCAAAAAAATCCAGGCCCGCATTGCAGAAATGCAGGAAGAATTGGAAAACCGTGAATTTGAGGCCTCTTCAGGTGGGGGAGCAGTAATAGTCAAGGTTACCGGGAAACAGCAGATTGTATCCTTGAAGATCTTACCAGAGGCAGTAGATGTAGATGATATAGAGATGTTAGAAGATATGATTCTGGCAGCAGCTAATGAAGCTATAAAGCAGTCTCAGGATACGGTTTCACAAGAGATGGCCAAGATAACCGGGGGATTAAATATACCTGGTATGTAGTCATGTCAAGTATTCAGGCCCGGTGTGATACATTAATGGATACAACCTAAAAGGGGGAATAAAAAACTTGAAACTAGTACAACCCCTTCAGGCTTTAATAGATCAGTTGTTAAAGCTGCCATCCATAGGCCCTAAATCAGCTCAAAGATTAGCTATGTTTATATTAAAATTATCAGATGAGGAAGCGCGGCAGTTAGCCATATCCATCATAGATGCCAAAAAGAAAATATTTCCATGCCCAACTTGTGGTTATTTAACCGATGTTGATCCATGTATGATTTGTGCCGATCAACGTCGGGATAATACCCTGCTGTGTATAGCAGAAGAGGTAACCGATGTTATGGCAATAGAAAGAACCGGCTTTAGTGGGCGCTATTTTGTACTTAATAAGGATTTTAATTTGTTGAAAGGCAACGGTATTGAAGACATAGATATTAAATCTTTACAGGAGCGAATCGTTAACAGTGGAGTACAAGAGGTAGTATTAGCTTTGAATCCAGATATCGATGGAGAAGTATTATCCCGGTATCTGGCCAGTATTGTTGCTAAACAGGGTATTAAGGTGACCCGTTTAGCCTACGGGCTGCCTGTGGGTGGAGATATAGAGTATACTGACGAAATAACGCTTAAAAAAGCCATAGAGGGAAGAAGCGAATTCTAACATAAAACATATTCTCCTGGCATAGAGATAAAAACAGGACAGCTTTACTACTCGTATGAGCCAGGAGGAGCATGATATGACGTTTTGTTCGAACTTATGGAGCAAAGCCTGCAGCTTATTTTGCCTGGGCGAAAACGGACAGCAGCAGGTAAACGAACTTATGTCAGATGAGGCTGTGCTGCAAGAGGCATATGAAGAACTGCAGCAAGCACAAAATTGGTTTGCTAATTTAAATGAGCCGGAAATGATTGATTATGCAATATTTAAAATAAAAGCTGCAGAAAAGCACTACGATTACCTGCTGAAAAGAATTAAGACCAAAAGTCGGAATCAGAACAACTTGGTTTGATTTTGAGGAGAGATGACAGCGATGGAAATGGTAAATATAATTATTGCAGCGTTATTTATGCTAGTAATTCTATACTTGATTGCCCAGGTTTTTTTAAAACCAATTAAGTTATTATGGAAATTAATTATTAATTCAGCGGTTGGGTTGGTACTGTTGCTCATAATAAATTTTATTGGAGCATATTTTTCCTTTATTTTACCGGTTAATCTGATTACTATATTAATAGCAGGTTTTTTAGGGATACCAGGATTGCTGCTGTTGATATGTTTTCAGTTGTTAATGACATAGAAAGAGTGTATCCGATGTAAAATAATACCAGATGATTAAAGGCCGGTTTGGGGCCTTTTTCTGTTATATTATTTGCTATGGACAGGCATCATAAAATCATATACAGTAGCTCCTGTGGATAATAAGAACATTATTACTGGAGCATCTGCTATGATAACTGGTATGTTACATCATAAACCGTAAATGTGAGTAACATTTCTTTCAAACAATATAAATATTGACGCACAATTAAGTGCAGCATTATACTATATATAATCATCGGGCACAAGATAACTTAGGAGGTGTTGTTGTAGTTGGAGTGGATGCAGAGACAAGAGTCATAGAAGCGTATGTTGGAGAATATGCCAGCGGCAAAAGCGAAATAGCTATAAACAGGGCATTAGAATTGAAAAAACTTCAACGAAAGGTAACCTTAGTGGATTTAGATATCGTAGAACCCTTCTATACTTTAAGGCCGATTAAGGAGCTTCTCGAAAAAGAAGGCCTAAATATTATTGCTTATTCAAGAAGTGATAGTTTCGGGTTGGGGGAGACTGGAGCTATGCTTAATCCTCAAGCAAGATGGGCTTTAAGACTTGAGGGAGATATAATATTTGATGTCGGCTATGGTGTTCATGGTGCTAGAACAATGAACTTGGTTGAAGGGACAGCAGAAGTCGGGGTAAAAATTTTGGCAGTTATAAACTACATGCGCCCAATGACTAGCTCGATTGACAGGATAAAGGATTATATTAAAGAACTGGGGACAGTAAATGCCATAGTGGCCAACACCCATTTGGGTAATGAGACTACTTTGGATATAATAATAAAAGGCAACCTGGAAATTTTTGAAGCAGCAAGACAGATGAATATGCCTATTGCATATATTGCCATAGAAGAAAGGCATAGAGAATTTATAAATAAGGAGGAATTTGGTACACCGGTGAAATTTATACAACGGTATATGCCAGCTGCCATTTGGTAGCTTTTAATTTTAAACTCTTATCATTAATTAACCTGCTGCTACTAAGTATTTCCTTGGGCTTTTAGAATGGGAGGTGCGCAAATTAAATGGAAAAGATAATAGGCGAACCAAAAAAGGCGTTTATGACTGGAAATGAAACAGTAGCCTGGGCTTGTTTAGCCGCAGGAGCTGATATTATGTTTGGATATCCGATCACTCCTCAGAATGAAGTCATGCATTATTGGACTCGTCTGGCTCCGAAATATAATAGAGGGTTTCTTCAAACCGAAGATGAATTATCCGCTGGTTTTACTACTTGTGGAGCGGTTCAAGCAGGGAAAAAAGCATTTACCGCTACTGCTGGACCGGGAAATGTACTAATGCAGGAGCCCTTTGGCATGGCAGAAGCCATGAGACTACCAGTACTATCCATAATACAACAGCGAGGAGGACCATCATCTGGGACGGTGGTTTATTCTCAACAGGAAGTAACCTTGACTACTTATGGCGGTAATGGTGAAGGACATAGAATTGTTTATTCTACAGCAACCCATCAGGAAATCTACGATTATGTAATTAAGGGTTTTAACATCGCATGGAAATACAGGTTCCCAACCTTTGTCCTGGGGGATGGTTATCAGGCCAAAATGAGAGAACCCCTGGAGATGTATGACCCTGAGGACAAGGGCATAGAAATAATCAAACCCTATCCGCTGATCGGCATCCCGGGCAATATAGGAGAGAGTAGAGAGCCGCAGCACTTATGCAACATTTATAGTCTGGAAGAAGAATTATATGAAGTTCTGATGAAAGTATCGGCAGAATATGAAGCAATTTCACCAGAGATTGTTGAGTTTGAAGCAAGGTACTGTGAAGATGCTGATATAATCATAATTTCCCATGGTGTAGTATCCCGAGCTGCAGATGATGCAGTAAAAATCCTGCGGGCACAGGGGATAAAAGCTGGTTACTTTAGACCGATAACCCTAAGGCCCTTTCCGCAACAGCAGCTGAGAGATGTTATAGCTCAGAGCGGTGCAGAACATTTATTGATTGCTGAATCTGCCTATGGACAGTTAGAAAGACTTACTAAGCAGGAAATCTATGGGGAAACAGTGAAGATAGATAATCTGTTTATGCCCGGCGTAGGAATCATTGATTACGACATAATTAAAAAAGTCAAAAGCATCATATAGGGCAGGAAAGGAGGTAACAAGAATGGAAATGCTTGCCCCAGCAACACCGAAATCATGGTATTTACCTTCCAAACCACATAAATTTTGTCCTGGTTGTGGGCATGGAATTACTTTAAAAGCACTGGGAGAAGCTATAGATGAATTAGGAATACAGCAGGAAACTATCTTTGGATGTGATATAGGTTGTTCACTGCTGGCCTGGAATTTCTTCGCTTGTGACAGCACTCAAACTCATCACGGTCGTACCACTCCCGTTATGGTGGGTATTAAGCGGGCTCGTCCAGAGTTGATTACTATAGGATATATGGGTGATGGCGGAGGATACTCGATTGGTTCTCAGCATCTGTTGAACTCCGCAGTTCGTAATGAAAAAGTTACCCTTATCCTGGTTAACAATACTAACTATGGAATGACCGGAGGACAGATGGCTCCCACAACTTTACCGGGGCAGATTACAGAGACCAGTCCGTATGGGCGAGACCCGGAATCCACTGGATATCCAACCCGGGGGCCGGAATTTATTGCTGAATTAACCCCGGAAGGCGCATATGTAGCAAGGGCTACCGTATCCAAGTACAAACAACTCAGAAGGCTAATAAGGAATGCTATTAGAAATCAAATAGAAGGTAATGGGTTCTCTTTTGTTGAAGTGTTGTCTACCTGTCCAACCAACTGGAGAACCAACGCGAACCAGACCTGGAATTTCTTGGAAGAAAAAATGGAGCAATATTTCCCGGTGGGAGAGATTAAAAGCCCCTTAGGAAAGGGGGATAAATAATGTCTTTGATTAGAATTGCCCTGGCCGGAGAAGGCGGGCAGGGAGTACAATCGGTTGCAGAGATTTTGACTGAGGCAGCATATAACGAGAATCAGCAGACTATATACATTCCCAACTTTGGCCTCGAACAGAGAGGCGGGGTGTCCATAGCTTTTATACAGTTTAGCGACAAGCGAATAGGCGCCCCCAAGTTCAATAAAGCGGATGTAGTGATTGCTTTAAGTGGGCGAGCAGTTGGCAGAACAGCAGGATATTCTGATGAGAACACCCTGTTTGTATATGACAGCGGATTTGATTTTGACAAAGAGGATCTGCCCCAACAAGCAAAGAAAATAATTGCCATTCCGGCAGTGGATACTGCTAACCAGAAGCTCCATCCCAAAGTGTTTAATATCATAATCATGGGTGCGGTCATTGGATTAACTAATGTAGTATCCTTTGAAGCAGCCAAGGAAGCCCTAGAGCATAAATTAGCCTACAAGTTTGAAAAGGACCCCAGCCTTAGAGAGCTGAATTTTAAAGCCATGGAAATTGGGAAACAAATGGCAGAAAAATCTTTACAGGAAGAGGTGGATAATAATGATTAAAGAGTTCAATCCATTATCCATCCCCATGGAAAAAGCGATATTTCATATTTTCCCTGAATACTGCAAAGGATGTGGGCTCTGTAAGGAGAAATGCCCTAATGACGTACTACGATGGTCAGATCGCCTTGGATTGTATGGAACTCCGGCTGTCGAGCCCAAAGATGAGGATAGTTGTATAGCATGTATGATCTGTGAAATGGTATGTCCCGATTGTGCTATATATATAGAAAAGAAAGCTAAAAAGAAATTGAAGGGCATAGAAGACTAACAGGGCACCTGCTCAAGAGCACAACCAGAGATCTAATAAGAGTCAATACCCCTTATGGTAGAATTGGAATCTATCACAAGGGGTATTTTATTTACTCATATAAACATAAGGGGGGATTAATTATCCTGGTATATCAGATACTCCTTTGCTTACCTGGGGATCAGAATTAATTATAGCTAACGGAAACCACATATTATCCCTGATAAGAATATTGTCAAAATGGGTCGTACAGTTTATAATAAATGTGCTCGCGAAAAAAACGCTTATTCATCCAGAATAAAATAAACAGTTCTTCTTGACAATTAATTGAGTGGATGATAATATAAGTTTTGCGCGCGGCGGGTAGCCAAAGCACGCGAGAGAAATGACGAGATGGGTGCAAGTCTGAAGGATGCAGCACACATCCGAAATTTCAAGTCCCGGCAAGCCGGGGCAGGATCTGATAAAACTGAACAGCAAGACTAAAGTGCGAAGAAGACTGGGACTGA
>JAENZE010000005.1 GCA_016841425.1 Syntrophomonas sp.
TATCAGTCCCAGTCTTCTTCGCACTTTAGTCTTGCTGTTCAGTTTTATCAGATCCGTGCGCTTTGGCTTCCCGCCGCGCAAGAGTTATCTTATCATCCCTTAGGACAATTGTCAACAGATAATTTAACACTAATTTAATATTTTATTAATATCGACTTTTCCTTGACAAAATAGAATATTCTAAATACTAATAATAATATCCTAATCAGTCTCCAAAACCTGTAAAACGCTTTAATTAACCTCATCAACTATTTGATATATTGATATCTGCACTCGTTAATAAAGTAAATTAAAGAACTACTGGGTACACTAAATGTGCAGACCCTTGTTTGCTTATATAGTGATATTTATCTAGGTTTATGTTTAACAACTTTACGCTTTATGATTCAGCCAATATTTTACGCAGAAGTTAGTTATATTAGATCAGAAAAAAATCAGCCTTCATGGCCGTATTTTTTTGTTCTTATTTGTTTATCAATCTTCAGTTATCAAGTACTGTGCTTTTCAAACGGTGCCCAATTTTCAACCCGCTTCTCCTAACCTGGCCGGGCGGCAACTCAAGTACTGAGGATGAGTTTTTGATAACCGGGCTCAGTTTTCCCGGTTGCATCTCTTCTATTATATGAAGTACCTGTTTATCTGACGAAAGAAATACAACATCGATAATTATTTTCATGCCTAAAGTATGAACTGAGGAGCAGGGTTTAATCAGCAGCCCTTCCCCCTCCAACATCATCTCTTTACCCAGAAGACCCTTGAGCCGGGTAATAAAATTGTCTGCCAGGAAACAGCGGCTGGCTATTATCTCCCCGTTATCTTCATTTATTATTTGTAGTTCTTGCACTGCTTAATTCCTCCAAATATGATAAAGAACGATATTAAATCAGAATAAGCCCTTGATAAACAAGAATACAAGTAACATTATAGTCATAATCTTTCATGACAACTTTACAATGAGAAATATCCGCACAAATCAAGGAGAATATCATAAATACTATGTAGAAAAAGAAACCCATCTGCCTGCCCCCATGTGAACTGACTTTCTCCTTTCATCAAAAAAGATGACAATTGAGAACCATGCCCATTATCTTTAAAGGGTATCCATAATATTTATGAATGCTGGCCCCAGGAGGATGATGAATATAACCGGGAATATGAAAACAACCAGTGGTATCAGCATCTTAATAGGTGCCTTCATAGCTTTTTCCTCGGCCTGCATCCGTCGGGTTTCCCGTGCCTGCTGGGATTGAATCTTCAACACATTACCGATGCTTACCCCCAGCAATTCTGCTTGTATGATAGCGGTAGTGAAAATGGTAACTTCACTTATATTCAGCCGTTCTGCCATATCCTTCATAGCTTCCCGGCGAGGTTTGCCCATACCCATTTCCTGCAAGGCTTTCCCAAATTCGCTGCTCAAAGGTCCGGGATTTTTTTCTACTACCTTCTGCAGGGCGGCATCGAAGCCTAATCCGGCCTGAACGCTGATGCTGAGCAGATCCAAAAAGTTAGGCAGTCCCTTTAAGACCTCATCTTCTCTCCGACTTACGATTGACTTCAGCCATAGGTCAGGCAACAACAAGCCGGCAGCTGCAAAGAGCATCAGATAAAGCACATTGCGAGTAAATATCCCGACTATAATACTGATAGTAAATATAACATATTTCAATACTAGATAGCTGTCCCCATTTAGTCCGTAAGGATTGCCAGCCGTCCTTAATTTGGCGTTATAGGCATCTTTCTCATTTTTGGGAATCAGTCTTTTGAAAACCCCGGATAGACTTCCCATTACCCTGCTGACTACCCGGGTCTTAAAACCCAGCTGCAGCTCCGGGGGCAGGTAAGCCTTTTCTTCTTTTACAGTATAGGCCACTAGCCTTTCCCGGGTGATGATCTGTTCCCGGTTTATGTTATAAAGGTGCCCCAATACAAAAGAAGTTACCATTATGGCTAATAAGCTTGTAATTATTAATTCCATATCTTCCTCCAGGTATCCTAGAATTCTATATTTACAATCCGGCTAATTACAAAGGCCCCTACTATTTCCATTACTATAGCTGTCCCTAACATGGCCAATCCCCGACTGTCCTGTACAAAGAAATAAACATTTTCCGGGTTTGCTACCAGCATAAATGCCAGCAGCGCTACAGGTAATAATCCAACAATTATTCCGGAAAGCTTACCCTGGGCAGTCAAGACCCGCACCTGTTTTTTGATTCGGGCCCGGTCTCGCATGGTGTCCCCGATATTATCCAGAATATGGGCCAGGTTGCCTCCTACCTGTTTCTGGATTATAATCCCGCTTATTACCATATCCAATTCTTCGCTATTTACCCGGGTACTCAAGTTCATTAAGGCTTCTTCCTGGTTAAACCCCAGATTCATCTCTCTCAGGCACCAATCAAATTCATCGGCTATCGGAGGAGGCATCTCTTTGACTACGGTCTCCATAGCCTGCTGAAAGCCGAATCCCGCCCGCAGAGCATTGGCCATGATGACCAGGGAATCTGCTAACTGCATCTCAAAGGATTGCAGTCGTCTGTCTTTCTTTATACTTATATACATCCAGGGCAGTATTAGTGCCAGGATTAATATTATTATGGACAGCCAAAAATTTGCACTTAATAAATAGGTAAGAAGGGGTGATATAATAATAACTGCCAGGCTTATGGTAATATATTCCTCGCCCTTCAAGGGTATGCCGGCTGTAACCAGTCGGTTCTGCAGTTTTCCAGTAAAAGACCGGGCCACAAAGAGAGAAGATACCACCTTTACCAGGGAATTCAAGGTTGCTCTAACCGTAACCCTGTCGTGGGCACGATCCTTCTCCGACTGCCCTATCACAGTACGCAAACGCTCTTTGTAAAGATCCCGGGTGGAAAAAATCTTCTTTACCCCGCTTAGGGCAAAGGCAACCATCAAAAATACAAATAATATTATCAAATACTGCACTTAAAATCCTCCTAAATCAGGCAGCAGCCTTAGGCAAAGAACTCGTCTGGTATTACTATTCCAGCGGTGCGCAGTTTATCCAGACATTTTGGTTTAATGCCCGTGGCCCGATGACGACCCTGCACCCGACCGCGCTCATCCACCCCGGTCTGATCAAAGATAAAAATATCCTGAAGGGTAATAATATCAGTTTCCATACCCACCACTTCAGTAATGTGGGTAATCTTACGAGTACCATCAGATAGTCGGCTCTGGTGGACTATGAAATCAATGGCTGAGGCGATTTGCTCTCGGATGGCCTTCATGGGCATCTCCATACCTGCCATCAAAACCATGGTCTCCAAACGGGCCAAAGCATCCCGAGGCGAGTTGGCATGAGCAGTAGATAGTGACCCGTCGTGACCGGTATTCATAGCCTGCAGCATATCCAGTGCTTCTCCGCCGCGCACCTCACCTACTACAATACGGTCAGGACGCATACGCAGGGAGTTACGCACCAAATCGCGGATAGCAATTTCTCCCTTGCCATCAACATTGGAGGGACGAGTTTCCAGAGTTACCACATGCTCCTGGTTCAGAACCAATTCAGCGGAATCCTCAATAGTGATAATCCGTTCATCATGGGGTATAAACCCGGATATTATATTCAAAGTACTTGTCTTACCGGCTCCGGTACCACCGGATACTATAATCGACATGCGCCCCTTGACACAGGCTTCTAAAAACTTGGCCATATGTGAGGTCATGGAGTTATTCCTTATTAGATCGGCGGTTTTTAAAAGGTTCTTAGCAAATTTACGGATGGTAAGGACACAGCCGTTCAGTGCCAGGGGCGGTATTATGGCGTTGACACGCGAACCGTCCGGCAGACGGGCATCTACCATGGGCATGCTCTCATCCAGCCTCCGGCCCAGGGGGGAGATGATCCTTTCTATCACCGTGTGCAGGTGCAGGTCATCCCGGAACACTACATTTACCCGCTCGATCTTCCCCCGCCGCTCTACAAAGACCTGTTTGGGGCCATTAACCATAATTTCAGATATACTCTCATCGCGCAATAGCGGACTTAAAGGTCCAAATTCCAAAACCTCATCGGTAACCTGTTTGATGACAAGTTCCCGTTCACTGCGGGGCAAGTTATCATAATCATTTTCAATAATCGAATCAGTTATGCTGCGGATTCTGGTTTCAGTTTCTTCACGCCCTCTGCCATTAAAGGTTTCCTGTCCTATCTCCCGGATTATCTCCCGGTGAATCTTGTAAACTATTTCCAGGTAACGGGAAGAAGCAGTTTCTTTTGCAATATTAGGGGTTATCACCTGATCATTCTGTAATCTGGCCAAGAGAGACATTAGAGCATCCCACCTTAATCACTTTATTTACTCTGATCAATAGTATCGAACAATTCCATAATACTCCTGGATATAGGAGCTTTGGGGCTCATATTAAGGAACGGGGTACCACGGTTAACCGAAGACACCGTTATCTTAAAATCACTGGGGATAGAAGCCGCTATCTTCATACCCAGAACTTGTTCCACATCCCCGGGTTCCAACCCTACTGACAGGGAAGAAGATCGGTTTAAGACCAGTTTGGTACGAGGCAGCATTTTGAGCGATTCCAGTATGTCGATCCCTTTTTTAATATTTTTTATTGTAGGAATATCCAGTGATATCAAGAGTATTACTACATCTGACATTTCCAGGGCCGTCAGGGTAGTATCATCCAAAAATGTAGGAGTATCCACGATAGTATAACTATACATCTGCCGGCAGATCTTTAGCACGGTCTCTACTCCGAAGGAAGTGACCAATTCACCTAATTCCGGTTTATGAGGAGCAGATAGCACTTTTACTCCGCTGCGTTCGTAGAAATACTCATCTACCAAGTCAGAAGTAAGTTCACCAGATTCCTGCATCAGCTCGGCAATAGTTTTGCGGGGATTTATATTCATCATCAGACTTATATCGCCAAACTGCAGATCCAAGTCCACCAGAGCCACTTCATTTTTATGCCTGGCGGCTGCAGCTACCGCCAGGTTAGCCGCTATGATACTCTTGCCAACACCGCCTTTGTTACCAAATACAGTGATTATCTGGGAAGCTTTCAAGATCTGCTGATGTTTACTCCCCCCCCCGGTATCCTTCATAAAATCCACTGTTTCCTTTTGGCTCTCTGCCGTGCGACGGCAGGCTTTTGCAACTTGCTTAACTCCGTTGATTAATTCACCAGGCTCCAAAGGCCGCAGCATTATTTCTCGTACACCAGCCTGCATGGCCCGCTTGAGCAGGTTCATATTTTCTTCTTCGGCTATCAGTATTACCCCGGTGGAGGGATACTTAAGGTTTATCTCTAATGCTACATCCAGGCTGTCCAGGTCTGCCAGGTTCACATCCATTATCAGGACTTCCGGGTTTAATTCGGGCAGCATCTCCAGGACTTCATGGCCCCGCCCTGCTTCCCCTATTACATCTATATCAGGGTCTCCTTCCAGTAAATTCAGTGAATATTCGCGGTTCTCCGATTCGGCATCTGCCAGCAGCACTCTAATTGTTTTCATATCCTATCACCTCTCGCTTTACATGCTCTCTTAAAATACAGGTACATTTAGGGCTGAATGAAATTGTTAATCTTATATGCAGGCAGACTGTATTTGGAATCGTCCACCGGAGATCTCAGCATTAGCCTGATAGAACCCCGTTCACTGGCCAGGACTAGAGGTCGGGCCTGTTCCGGAGTTACCGCCAGGGTAAGGGTATTCACCGCGCCCGGATTTTCTTTGTCCGCTGCAGCTCCCTTTACCCCCACTGAGAGAACTTCAATATCCTGCAGAATGAGTACTGTGGTGGCCGGATCGCCAGAGGAGCCTGGGGTCTCTATGTCTATGGTGGCAATCACATCTACATGATCACCGGGTTGAATATTAAATGAAACGGCAGCAATTTCATTAACGCCTATGGCTATTGCCCTTTTATTTAAGGGAATATTGTAAGCCAACCGGGCCACCTTTTCTTTTTCTCCCACCAACTTCTCCTTGATGATTTCCTCCCCGGCAGCTATATCACCGGTTGATATTTTACCCACTGCTTCTGAAGCATCCCTTACCCCATTGGGATGAGCATAACGGGCTGGAACCTCCTCGGTCATTAGCTGGTCCGACTTAATAACTTCATCAGCAGATATAGGCTGCGCTGCTTTTACTACCGTCACCAAATCATCGGGCCGGTATTTTTCCTCTACCTGTCCCAGATAAACATAAAACAATGCGGCTGCAATCAAACCGCAGCCTATGGAAATAAACCAGTATTTTTTTACTCCTTTAAACAACCCTTCCGGCTCCCTTCACATTGAAATCATTCACAAAGTACTCTGGCGTATACCCCGTTATCTGTGATAGTATCATCCACTTCTGCTCCAGTTATATAATAAGGTTTAATAAATTGCCCGGTAATATAGTTATCCTTACCATTACCTGTATAATCCATAATAAAAAAGGCGGCAAAACTGGTAACATGAAAATGCTTGTTATCAGCCTCCATATAGCCTACCGGTACAACTACAAATCTTGGACAATCAGGATCATAATTTTCTGGCGTACATTCAACATCACATTCTGCTGCACACAGGTCCATGCGATACTCTATAGCATTAGCATTGGCTGAATTCATATTACCATTTTCCTCAAGAATAAGTGTATTGTAACCTACTGTTCCTTCGCCATCATACCCATAGGTAAGATAATGTTCATAAGTACTTGATCCGCCATTTCCACCGGTTAACGACTCAAGATCCAGTGAACCATACCAACCCTGCAAGCCACTTCCTCCTCCTTCTTTCATGACAATTGGCTGATTATATTTTATATCATCTTGTAGTACACCTATAGGAACAACGCCCGTACCAGCTCCCAGTTTTGTTGCCGGACCTACCTTTACTTTAGCGTGAGCTTTTAGATTTCTAGTGTTAATTCCAAAAATGTGGGCGAAATACATATCTTGCTCTCTATTTATATCACCAGTAATAGAACGATGGTCTTCGCCGATGCTGAAAGTAACATCGGCAAGATCAACTCCATTCAACGAGACATAATTCTTAGCAGCGTTTAGAGCAGCGGTGGGGTCATCCGGAAGTTCTTGGGATCCGGCCAGCACTGCGGCATCGACAGCATTGGAAGCCTTCATCCTTGCAGCATAACCTACACCGGCATCTATCACCAGGGCCATAGAACCAATCAAGGCCACCAGCCCCAAGGCCACCAATACCATTACTGCCCCGGAATCATCCCTGATAAATTTATTCAATGTTTTAATCATACTTCCCCTCCCCATTTATGGCAGCTTCTCAATGCGCATCACATATTCGGCCGATAAACCCATTGGGTTTGGAACAATGCTGCTGATAATAGGAGTCATAATATCGATATCATAATCTATCCTCACCGTCAGCGGGTCGCCAATAGTTCTGGTCAGCGGAGTAATAGTAATATCCTCATTAACAATACTTAGAAATGAATCATTAGTGATGATGTGATTTCTGATATTTGTATCGCTCATGCCTACTACCCCATGGCGTACTCCCTCTCGGGCCAGGTCATGGACAATCATATAGGCACCCAGTATTCTTCCAAACTCAATTATGCCGAATAACATCAATAAGAGCAGGGGCAGGACTATCGCCATCTCCACCATGCTCTGAGCTTTTTTTGATTTAAATAATTTTTTAATAAGATACATATCTAATCACCACTTTATGAAGTAGGCACTCACCACACCCAACGCTATAGCCAGAGCATAAGGGAAAAACACCCCTGAATTGACCTCTTTAACTGAATCCTGTATGTTCTGAATTTTGAACAATGCCAATTTAGCACTCTCCCATAGCCGACACAGGGTCTTACCCATCTGGCCTTTTATTATCAGGAGAATCACTGCTATCAGGCCTCCCCACAGCGCCATATAAATAAAAGTATGGAAGGCAAATAAAGCCCCCTTGAATGTGCCTACCATGCCCAGTAATTTCACATCTCCAGCTCCTATGCCCCGCATGACAAAAGGTATAAAGAGCAGAGCCAGGCCAGCTGCTAGCCCTTTTAAGGAAATTATCAGCCCGGTAAAGCCCTCTGTATAAGTATTAAATACTACGCCGAGAATCAACCCGGCTAAAATAAGGACGTTAGGAATACGTCTCTCTCGCTGGTCGAATATTACGGCCAGAAAAAGCAACACACCTAATACTAAATCTATAAAGACAAAATTAATGTTCATACTAACGTCTTACACATGCTCCTCAAAAGGCTATTAATGAGTCTGTTATGCCCCGCACAGCAGGGCATAACTATATTGTAATAAATTATGTAAATATAACTATCTTTAGTTGAAGTCAATTCCTGATACGAGGTTATTGATATTGCCTCCCAGCACTTTATATCCAACTAAACAAACAATAGCAACAGCAACCAGGATCAGAGCATATTCAGCCATACCCTGTCCTTCTTCTTCTTTTATTAACCTTTTGACCAAATTCTTCATTCTCTCTCACCTCCTGTTCAATCCAAATAGTGTATACTCTTCTATCTTAGCCTCATTCTTCCATATCATCAATAGTTTTTCTGTATTAAAGTGCAGGTCATTTAGTACCTTCGGTCAGGCACCTTTAGGGTGACAGGCCTTTGACCACTTGTTTAGATAGGGTGGTTTGTAAATATTAACAATTCTTCTGCTCTGGCAATGATAAGGATAAATGAGACAAATAGACGTATTTTTATTATCGTTTAAAACAATTTGAATTAATATAGGACTATGTGACCTTTTTATTTCAGATAATTCGAACTATTACTCGGTATACACTGGTCCTAAAGTATTATAACTACCTGTCCTTTATAATTATCGCTATTGCAGAGGTAAAAGTTTAAAGTTATTATTTAAACATGGAAAATTCCAGTAGGGAGAGTATCCTCCTACTGAATTGAAGGGGAGTTGGGTATGAATAACCTTAACAAATATATTGTCCTGGCTTTATTTCTCACTATGTTATTCCTGTCCAGTGGATGTTGAAAATCATCAGAACCTGTGGACCAGGTTATCGAAGGTTATGCCCTTTCCTTTGCTGAACTTGGAACTCTGCATATGAGCAGGATTGATCTGACCTATAGCACCGATTCATCTTACCTCGCAGATAAAACTTTTGAAATTGGATTATCCGATCAGGCTTCACTCATAGAGACAATAACTATGAAAAACGGGGATAAGTACCAAAAGGAGCTGGAACCTGGAAAATACAAGGCAAAGGTAGAAAACCCTCAGAATTATACCTTTGTTTATTTGCCTGGAGAGGAATTCGAACTTGAAGAGGGCATTGGACAGGTCTATGCCATGGTAGTTAACTCTAAAAACAGTACCCAGCCCTCACGGCCAGTAGCCTGGGAAGTATATTATACCGAAGTTGGCAGCCCGGCCGGGGAAAAGCCCCTGGCAAAAGGTGAGGTACCAGCTTTAGAACCGGGTGAATTATATACCATTCATTATAACCCGGAAGAGAATCCAAATCGTAAGGCAGGCAATTACATGTTCCGGTTGATAAGCCCCTGCAGTGACGGCAGCAAAAAGGAATGCTGGAGCGGTGCAGTATACTGCATAGGACCCATAAAGCCCACCGAAGTAACTGTTACACTGGTTCCCAATCCGGGCAAACTGGTGGTGAGCAAGAAGACTACAGGCAGCGCGCCGTCTGGCGTCACCTATGATTTCGTGGTTACTGATACAGGTAATAACAACAGGGAAATAAGCAGGCACAGCATAAAAGCTGGAGGAAGTTTTAATGTATCTCTGCCTCCAGGTACTTACCAGGTGGCGGAAACTAAAAACGGAGGAGCTCTATCATACAGCAAATCGATCGATGGTGATATACAAGTGTCTTCCGGCGAGACGGTTTATCTTACATTTACCAACCGGTTCCCGGTTCCCCAAAAAGGCACTCTGAATATCAGTAAGCAAATTGAAGGTAATGCTCCGGAAGGAGCCACGTTTGATGTGAGTATAAGCGGAGCTCAAGGCACGATAAACCGCGGCATAAAGGCAGGTCAGACTATATCCGTAGAATTGGCTCCAGGAACATATGAAGTTATAGAGAATAATACCGAGGGAGCATCCCAGGTGAGAAAAGTTCCCGAAGGCAGCATTACAATAAAATCAAACCAGACCAGCAGCATAACCATAACCAACGTCTATCCCAACACAAATCCATAAATAATAAAGCTAAATACCAGGAAGTTTATGTTCTATACAGGGACATTCCTTGGCATAGGGACATTCCTATACTCAGGGCATTCCTTCAAACATGGAACTTTAAGGAAGGTGTGTCCCTGTTCCTTAGCGCGAGAGTCCCAGTGTACTTCCTACCATCTCTGACGGTTGACCCAGAAAACTCATTGCTCTCAAACTGGGTGTGTCCCCTTTCCTTAACTTATAACTCTTGTGCCTATGCAGCTTCAGGCAAGCCACTAAAAAAAGCTTAGCCTTAACTCAGGTTGAGCTCTTACTAAACTCTATCCAGGCTATGAAGGAATAAAGCACAAAGAAATACCCGGAAGAAAACAGTTTTAATGATGCCCAGTTGCTTAAAAATGACCAGAAATGTCATTTACTTTAGCATTCAGCACCCCGCCTAATACCTGATAGCCAACCATTGCAACAACTGCCACGGCCACCAATATCATTACGTATTCAGCCATCCCCTGTCCTTTTTCCTCTTTTATCAATCGAGTTATTATGCCCATATTTTGCCCTCCCCTAGTACAGTTACATGTGTTGCAAGTCCTATCGTCTGAATTAAACATTTTTATAGAGTAATTTTACTTCAAACAATTTATTTAGTAAATTACACCCCAGAATTTTCCCCGGGGTGTAATAGATCTTAACTTAATTAAACGCTGATGATGCCAGGGCTACACGCTCTGCCACCGATTCGCCCAGTCGGGCAAATAGGCTCACAGTAATTAAACTGACCACGGTCACCAGTATGGCGTATTCAGCCACCGCCTGCCCATGTTCCTCCTTAATCAACCTCATTATCGTTTTCATGGTATCCCTCCCGTTTAATACACTATGCCTCCTCTATAAACGCAATATCAATAGTAGATAGGTTATCTTCAGCTATACTGCTTCCACCCCATCAGCAGTGCTGTCGCCTTCCTCTTCAGCAAACATCTCCATTGCAGATTCATTCAGAGGTTCCTCTCCTGAAGCCAGTGCAGTGTCACCAGTATTCAACTCTGATTCAACCTCTCTGCCGGTATCTACCCTTTCATCCGAGATACCTACATCGGCCGAGACTTCATCCACCAGTTCTACAAACGACTCCAGATCATCCAAAATACTGGGGCTTTCTGTAGTTCTTGTCAGCAGCATCTGCATAATTTCCGAATATTTGGAGAAATGCTTTATAGCGGTGGTTTTTTTAAAAACGTAGTCGAATTTACTTAAGATGTCGCTGCTCACTGTTGAAACCGGTTCTTCTGCTGCTGCCCCTTCCACAACAGAAGCCGCAACGGCCCAGGTTTTTGTATCCCCATTCGCCAGGAATACCAACCCGCTGGACTGGATTTGATCCCCTTCCTGATCAATCTCAGCATATTGATCCAGGTATCCCTGAATCGCGGTCTGTAGTTCTTCCATTTTAGTCGGGTCTTTAAGGGCTTTGGCTGCAATGTTTGGTGCTATCGTAATATTAAATTCCTGTTCACAACCTGCTGCATGCTTGCATACAGATGTCTTATTGCCAGGTACATTGGCTACGGTCACATCAACTGATTCTCCTAGTGTCTCAGACATCTGACTGCTGAGTTCCTTAAATTTTGGCCCTTTCACGGCCGTCTCGGGATTGCGGACATGGCACGCTTTCTGCTGCTGGTTGATAATTTTTGCTGCATCACCGCAATCTATCAACCCCAGATTACCGATACCCATTTCATACCTCCTTTCCTCATATCCTTTGGTCTCACGGGGTCCTTTTTTGCTAGGCAATAACTCCGCAATGTCCTAATTATTATAATTATCCTTATAAATTATCGTAAATTATGGTTATTTCCCTTAATTAAAGATAAATAATTTGATTAAGCAATACCCTGTGCATTCTGTACTAAGCAATAATCAAAGCTAAGGTAGGACACACCTTTCCCTGGCTTCCTGGTGCAAGACTATCCCTGCCAAGGTCAGGGAACACACCAGCTTCGCAGGAACCCCATTATATATTCTTTGACTATAATTACGTCCCTAACCTTAAGCATGAATTTTATTATACTTTAGTACAATTATAGGTCTTAAGTATTTTTTTGTATATATTTTTATGTTAATATGTGACCACTTAATAGACAAATCGATCTTCAAATGATGATGGATAGTAAGTTGGAAGTCTCATAATAAGGAAAGGGGACATACGTAGTTTGGGAGATAATAGACGGCATAGATTTTCCTTAGTTTGTTGGAGCTAAAGTGGGGTTCTCAAATAAGGAACAGGGACACACCAGACTGAGACCTACGAGAATGTGGAGAGGCGCTATATTTTTGCGGTGCTAAGGTGGGCTTTCCTGTAGTTCCATGTTTGAAGGAATGTCCCCATTGCTAAGGAGATGATTAATTGTGAAGAATATGCGGGCGGTAATTAAGCAGTTTTGTCAAGATGAGAGTGGTGCGGTCATGGTGCTGGTTGCTTTAGGCATGGTGGTATTGATCGGTATGATGGGAGTGGTAATAGACGGCGGACGCGGCTACCTGGAACGACAAAAAATGCAAAATGCCCTGGATGCTGCAGCTCTGGCCGGGGCTCAGGAGCTCCCCAATACGAGTACGGCCACCCTGACAGCCCTGGAGTATGCTTCTTTGAACGGGTTGAATCCAGATAATCTGGTTGTATCCTTCCCATCCAGCGGTATGATTAGGGTGGAGTGCACAGAAGATATCGACATGTACTTTCTCCCGGTGTTCAATATCAATCAAAAATCAGTTAATGCTTTTGCAGGGGCGGCTCAAGATTATTCCCCAGCCTGGGCATCTTATACCCTATTTTCCGGCAGCAGTTCAGATCGACTGCAGATCAATGGTAATACCTATTATATAGATGGTTCCTCCCATACCAATGATGACTTCAAAGCTAATGGAAGCAGCTTAACAATTACCGGCATATGTGATGCGGTGGGGAGTATCAGTGTCAATGGCAGCAGCATGAGTATTCCCCATCGGCGGGCATATTCCGATTATATCGATCTTCCTGATTATTCGGAGCAGGTTCGTGAGCAAGCTGAGTCAGCGGGGAATGTTTATTATACAGACATGCATTACAATGGAAACAGTGTAAATGTAGAAAATCCTATCTGTGTAGATGGGGAAGTACATTTGAATGGAAACAACATCAATGGCTGTGGTGCCATATTAGCGGAAGAAGACATTCACATAAATGGAAATATGATAAACAATAGCAGCAGTGATGCAATCTGTTTATATTCGCAGGAGGATATCCATGTAAACGGAAACGATATAACCATTAGCGGCATCCTCTATGCACCCAATGGAGAGATAAAACTTAACGGCAATAACATTAATATAACCGGCAAGGTAATTGCAAATACTATTTCAATAAACGGCAACACCATAACCATAACCGATGATGACTCCGCACTTCAGGCCCTGCCTTCATCGGGAGTCAGACTGGTACTCTAAAGTTGTTCCAGCAGTCGCCGCTCTTTATCCTCCAGGTCCCTGAGACGTTTATATACCTTATCCAGAAGGGCCTTCTGCTGCTCAAGAAATAACTCTTCTACCTCGCTCTGTTCATACTGTTCAATGGTCTTCAGAATCACCGGGATGTTAAATTCCTTTATATCCCGTATTTTCTTGCGTGTTTCCTGCAATGCTGCTGCTCGAAAATTTTCACTGTACATTCATATCACCTTTACTTATTATATCGTGAGAGCTACTGTATATTAAGTCAGTAGAAGAAAAAAATACGTATATATTGTATCATAGTTAAGGGAAAGGAACAGAAGGAGTATTTGTATGACAAAAATAGAATTGATAGCTACCGCTGCTTTTGGTCTGGAGGCCATCGTGGCCCATGAATTGAGACAGCTGGGATATGAAGAACTGAAGGTAGAAAACGGTAAAGTAACTTTTACAGCTGACATTTCTGCCATCCCCCGTTGCAATTTGTGGCTGCGTACAGCAGACAGACTATTATTAAAAATCGGAGAGTTTGAAACCAAATCCTTTAACGATCTTTTCGAAAAGACTAAAGCCCTGCCCTGGAATGATTGGATCGCGGGAGATGCTCAATTCCCTGTGGAGGGAAAGTCTATCAAATCACAGCTGTTCAGCGTTCCAGACTGTCAGGCAATAGTAAAAAAAGCCATCGTGGAGAAAATGAAAGAGAAACATAAGATCAAATGGTTCAAGGAAACCGGTCCTCGCTATCGGGTGGAAGTAGCCCTGCTTTCAGATACTGCTACCTTGACCATCGATACCAGCGGGGCTGGACTGCACAAACGAGGGTATCGAAGAATGTCTGGTGATGCTCCGCTGAAGGAAACCCTGGCAGCAGCTTTAATAAGTATCAGCCGGTGGAAACCGGATCGGTCACTGATTGACCCATTTTGCGGCAGCGGTACTATTCCTATTGAGGCCGCTTTAATCGGGCGCAACATAGCTCCCGGCCTGAGCAGAAATTTTGTCTCTGAAAATTGGGATCAGATTCCCGGACATGTTTGGAACAGATATCGGGATGAAGCCCACGATTTGATTCTGCATGATCAACCTCTGGGCATCAGGGGCGTCGATATCGATGCTGCTTCAGTGAAGCTGGCCAATTATCATGCCAAAGAGGCTGGACTGATGAATATCATTTCCTTTCAGCAGGGAGACGCCCGGGATCTAAATTCTCGCTATAAGTATGGCTACTTAATTACAAATCCACCTTACGGGGAACGAATGTCAGAAAAGGAAGAGGTGGAAAACCTATACCGGGATATGTCGGAAATATTTCAGCGTCTGGATACCTGGTCATTTTATGTTCTCACTTCCCACCCGGCCCTGGAAAGATTGATCAACCGTAAAAGCAGTAAACGCCGCAAGGTATACAACGGCCGGATACAGTGTACTTACTACCAGTTTTTCGGCCCCCGTCCTGATAATCTGCAGGGGCCCTTCGCCCGGACTGAATGAAACCAAGCGCAGTATGCAAAATGTTCACCGCTGGCCATTTTTGAAGCATTCATTCAAATGTTTCGTTTATTAAATGCAGCATTATAATATATATCTATACTCATATATTCAATTCTTACTTTCTTTTATCGATACTAAACAGGATACTTGATCAGGAAGGTTGAGGGGAATGGAAGATGGTAACCGGAGTAATGTTCCGTATATCATTATAGCAATAGCTTTTTTTCTTATAATTCATATCGTTTTTTACGCTATCAAGTTAAACGTTTCAGTTAGCAGTGGAGAACTGGTTGATACTGATAACTATATGCGTCTGGTTAGAGTCGAGCAGTTGGCTGAAACTGGAGACTGGTATGACTCAACGATTAAGCGAAACAATTATCCTTTTGGAGACACCCTGCACTGGACACGCCCCCTTGATGTCATGTTGCTGCTGGGAGCTGGACCTTTAATGCCCTGGCTAGGTCTTAAGAAAGCTCTCCTATACTGGGGAATAGTGATCGGCCCCATCCTAGGCGTACTCTCTATGTTAGCTCTATTCTGGGCAACAAAACCAATACTTGCTCAACAGGCACAGCGCCTGCTGCTGATTATATTTATTGCTCAACCACTGCTGTTTCAGGCTTTAATCTTTGGCCGTCCAGATCACCACAGCCTGCTGGCCTTGCTTTTTATCCTCCTTATAGGCTGTCTTATCCGTATGCTTGCCAGCATAGATTTTAAAAAATATAGTATTCTGGCCGGACTCATTGCTGCAACTGCAACCTGGGTCAGTGTGGAGGCTATTTTTTCTATCATTATGGTTTTTGCCGCTTTAATTATATTATGGATAATTAACAAAGATGACTATGCTCTTATGCTAAGGTTATTCAGTCTTTCTTTATTAGGTTTTACATCCTTATTTCTCCTTTTCGAACGTCCACTATCAACAGCTTTTACCGCTATAGAATATGATAAGTTGTCTGTGGTCTACGTGTTTGTGTATCTTACTGCTGCAGTATTTTCTCTGGGGCTCTCCATTATTAAGTATGAACACTGGAGGATTAGAACAGTATCGGCTGTCACCCTGGCGTCACCAGCAATTCTGGCTATATATCTGGCCTATCCAGTATTTTTCCATGGGCCTATGGCAGAAGTAAACCCGGCTATCGTACCTATATGGCTGAGCAAGGTCTCAGAAGTAAAACCTCTGCTTTCATCAGGTAGTTTTTTGAGTATATCTTTTCTCGGTTCAGCAGGGTTGGCATTGTGCTACTTGGTCTCTTGCTACAAAAATAGATCCTTCTTAGAAATGAAACATCAGATGCTTTTACTATCTGTTGGTTTCATCCTTTTTACGTCCTTAACCCTATATCAGATTAGAATGGGTTTCTACTCTTCGATAGTAATCTCAATACTTTTGGCCTTAATGCTGGGTAGAATAATGGAGTACTTTTCAAAGAGAACTAATAGAATTACACCATTTATACGTGCTAGTCTCATTATTCTATTTATCCTGGGATTTCCATCGGCAGGGTTACTTACTTCTCCATCATCCGGAAATACAACTGGTATGTATCAGGATGTAAAAACTCTAAGCCAGTATTTGAACGAATACCAGGAAGAACACCCTGATACTGCCACCATTTTAGCCTCCATAGACTTTGGTCCGGAAATATTGTACCGAACTGGGTACAATATCATCTCTGCTCCCTACCACCGTAATGATAGAGGAATAATATATACCTACGAAGTGATGACCGCGGATAACATGGAAAAAGTAAAAGAGATGTTGATGGATCGACAAATTGACCTCATAGTTACATCCCCCGATTCAAAGGAAATAATAATGTATAGAACAGAGAATGACCCCTTGGCGTTTTATGAAAGGCTGAAAAGCGATACCGTACCTGACTGGCTTATAAAACTTGATATACCAGAGCAACTTGCAGAATCGTTCATCATATATCACGTTGACCTTTAACAAAATGCTTGTGCAGGTTTTGGAATCCTACACAAGCATTTGTTAAGTATCTTCGATTTTATTAACCCATCTCCTGGTTAGCTCTTTACTTCCTCATGGTATTCTTCCTCGGTATTTATCTCCCAGAGGTCGTAATTGCCGCCCTGTATGTTTCTGGCCGCCAGCAGGCCGGTCAGGATAGAGTGATCCATATTATTATAGCGATGCAATCCATTCCTGCCTATGGTCTGAAAATTTTCCAGACTGTTGATATAATCGACGACTATGGGCATAGCCTGTTGATAATGGTCATCATATACTGGATAAGCTTTAGGAACTCTAATTACAAAACCCCATTTTACCCAATCTCTTTCAATCAATCCGATACGGCAGATTTCATTTACTGCCTGTTCTATAAGTATATCATCTGGCGAAGTCCAGAGTTCATCACCTTCATTGCAGAAATACTCCAGACCCAGGGAACTGCATCCAGCTTCTGGCACCATGGAGGGGCTCCACTGCTTGAAGTTTTGGATCCTCCCCAGCTTTACTTCGGGTGAATGTACATAGATCCAGTTATCGGGAAATAAGAAATCACTGCCCAAGGCCAGGTTAACCGAAAGAAAATCCCGGTATTTCAGAAGATTGCCTGCATTAAGAACATGTTGCTCTGGCACAGGTTCCAATATATTCATAAGATCCCTTAATGGCAGGCTGGAAATGACATAATCAGCCTCAATGTCAGTCCTAGAACCGTTAGGATTCAGTATACCGACTGAACATATCCTCTTATCCTGCCTTTCAATCCCAGTTACTTTAGTATTTACCCAGACCTCACCACCTGATTGCTCAACTGCACCCGCCACCGCTTCATACATCTGGCCTGGCCCCAATCGGGGATAATTGAACTCTTCAATCAGGGTTTTGATCTGGTTTTCTCGGAACTGTTTCATCAGAGCATTTACTACTGCCGATACCAATGATAAACCTTTTATCCTCTGTGCAGCCCACTCGGCTTTTAGTTCAGTACAGGGCATACCCCAAACCTTTTCAGTATAGGATTTAAAGAAATGTTCAAAAAGCCTTCTGCCAAAACGATTGACAACCCAGTCCTCAAAACTATCTTCCGGTTTAACCGGTTTCACTTTAACCTTCAGGTAGCTGCCTATTATCAAAAGAGATTCAAATAGACCCAGCCCAGCCAGCGCGTTAAAGGGCTTGATCGGATAATCAAAAAACTTACCCCGATAATATATACGTGATAATCGAGGCCGCAGCAGAAATTCTTCCTGAAGCACCTCATTCCACAAATTTTCTACTTCTTCGATTTTAGTAAAAAAGCGATGCCCACCCAGGTCAAATCGATAGCCTTTTTCCTCTACGGTTTTGCTTATCCCCCCGACCTGTGCTTCCTTTTCAATTAGGACAACCTCATATCCTTGTTTCGCCAGGGCATACCCGGCAGAAAGGCCAGCCGGCCCTGCACCAAGGATTATTACTTTCTGCATATTATAGCTCTACCTCATTTCCCAGATAACTTCAATGTTCAAAAAGACTGCGGCGAGCAAAGAAATGAAAAAAGAATACTAACGCAACCGATATGGCTTTTGCATACATATACCATACACTTAAAAGTACCAGCACATAGATAATCAAATCATTCAAACCTAATCCAACCAGTCCTATGAGGAAATAACAGATAAATTCTCTTATCGGCTGAAGCCTGCTCTTTTTGAAAACAAAGATCCGGCCCAGAGTATAATTGACCAGAAGACCACAGATAAAAGCAGCAGTCGCCGCGTGGAGGTAATGTACATGCCATGATTCTACCAATACATATAGCAGACCAACATCTACGGCCAGCGCCACAGAGCTCACCAGGCCATATTTAAATATATCCCTGGCCAAAACCATATACTTATGGGGCACGTACGAAACCTTTTTAACCATATTCTCAAACTCGCTCTGGTTCATAATACAATCTCCCTCGAATAAGGCTGGATAACCTTTACCAAAATAATATCGGTCTATTTACGTTCATCCTTTAATACCGGTTTACTGTAACCCCAGGGGTGGGAGCGGTGCCATTTCCAGGCACTCGTCACTATACCTTCCAGCTCAGGGTGCTCTGCAGTCCATCCCAGATCAGACTTTATTCTGTCCGCACTGGCTACCAGTATGGGAGGGTCGCCCTGTCTTCTAGGTGCTATTTCAGCAGCAATTTTCTGGCCGGTCACCCTTTCACATACCTTTACTACTTCCTGTACGGAGAAACCCTGTCCATTTCCCAGGTTGTAAATCCCTCCTGCTTCACCGGCAGATAGTGCGTCCATAGCCAGCACATGTGCACGGCTCAAATCCGACACATGTATATAGTCCCTGATGCAGGTACCATCTGGAGTTGAATAATCATTCCCAAAGATGTTAACCTTCTGCCGCTTTCCTAACACTGTTTGCAAAATAATAGGAATCAAATGAGTTTCCGGATTATGATCCTCCCCTATCCCATGCCCAACAGCAGCCCCAGCAGCATTAAAATAACGCAGTGCTATCCAGCGCAGGCCGTATACCTGCTCATACCACCGCATCATCTCCTCAAACATGATTTTAGTTGCTCCATAGACATTTACCGGATTGAGCCGATGAGTCTCGCATATAGGCATATTAATCGGACTGCCATAAACGGCTGCTGACGAAGAGAAGACCAGGATTTTCACCCCTGATTTTACCAGGGTATCTAAAAATACAGCCCCTTTGCCCGTATTGTGTTTAAAGAACAACCCTGGATCCTGCATAGAAAGACCCACCGTGCTCTCTGCAGCCAGATGTACAGCAGCTTCAATCTTATATTCTGAGACCAGCCTGATCAGCAGCGTTTCATCAGCAATATCTCCCAACACAAATGGCACGTTCTCAACCGCTTCCCGGTGGCCTGTTTGCAGGTTGTCCAATACTATTACCTGGTGTCCGACCTGCTGCAGCGCCAACACCACATGGCTTCCTATGTATCCTGCCCCACCGGCGACTAATACTCTCATTTTCACAAATCCCTTGTCATAAAATTATCAGCAGTATCATAATAAGTAAATTATGATATAAACTGTTATTAATTTTCGCAGAACTTGGTTATTCAGTAAATACAAAATTCATTTATGTCAATCTTTGGCATGATACTTTAATTTGAATACTCTAAGAAAGTTCAGCATGGTTTCCAACTCCAAGTTTTCCTTCAATCGGCTTAAGAAACTTCTCATAAATTTAGTTATGTTCCATTTTCTTCCTATTCCCCAACTTATAGAATTTTTATTAATTAGCCATAATAAATAAAGTGAAGCTTGATTTAAGTCAGGTATTTAACTAATTGAGAGGCTTTGACCCTTGATGGTCATGTTAGATCTATTGCAGGTGCGGCTACAAATAGTCTAACAAATGCAGGTATCATTTTGGCACCTGGCAAACAAGCAAATGTTCAGCCTGGCATAAGCAGCACAACTTTAATCATATATTTAAAGATATATATGACGGAGGTAAATATGATCGCAGTAATTTTAGCGGGAGGCAAGGGACTCAGATTATGGCCGGAAAGCCGGCAGCAGCGTCCCAAACAGCTCTGCAAATTTATCAATAATCGGTCTATGCTGGATAATACCATCGATCGTCTGGCAGCTGCGGGAGCCAGTAAAATCATTATCATTACCAGCGACGATCTTTTAACCGGTATAGAAGAGGTAGTTGAAGACCGTCCCGATGCTTACATGATTGAAGTCTTGACCGAGCCGGAGGGAAAAAACACGGCCCCGGCAGTCGGTCTGGTGCTGGCCCGACTGCAGCAGGAAGACCCCGATGAAATCCTGGGCTTCTTCCCAGCCGATCACCATATCAGTGATGCCCGGGCCTTTTCGGAGAGTATGCGCCGGGCGGTCCTGGCTGCTCAGCAAGGACATATTGCTACCATCGGTATAGCTCCTGATCGTCCGGAAACCGGATACGGGTATATTGAGAAAACTAAATGGGAGATCGGTGAGATCGGTGATGTCTTCGAGGTAAACTCCTTTCGGGAGAAGCCTGATTTATCAACTGCCCAGAGTTATCTTAGTTCTGGCCAGTATGTATGGAATGCCGGTATCTATGTGGGTTCTACGGGGGTACTTACCCAGGAGTTTGAAACCCATCTGCCTGATATCTATGAAAAAATAAGCAGTGGTTTTGATGCCTACCTATCTTCTTATGCTGATCTGCCCTCCATAAGCCTGGATTATGGCATAGCTGAAAAGTCAAATCGGATGGCGGTAGTGCCAGCAGATTTTGGCTGGTGCGACCTGGGCAGCTGGAATGCCCTGGCCGATATACATGAGAAAGATGATATGAGTAATGTATGTACAGGCTCTGATATAGTAATACTGGACAGCCATAATTGTGTGGTTAAACAGACCGGAAAAACCATAGTTCTTTATGGGGTACAGGATACCCTGGTAGTTGAAACTGATGATATTATCCTGGTGTCCAATCGCCACCGATCCCAGGACATCCGGAAGATAACCGAGATATTGAAGGAAAAGGAGCGCCTGGACCTGCTGTAATTAAATTCTGGCCATCTGATATTTTTTTGTATGCATAAATTCGGATGACTTAAATATACTTATCCATGTGCATAATTTGATTCTGAGGAGGAGATATTTATCAAGCATATATTTCGTCAGTACGATATCCGGGGCATTGTAGGAGAAGAGTTGAGCCAGGAACTTATGGGAGACATCGCCCGGGCATTTGCTGCTATGGCCGGCCGGCAGAACCAGCAGACCATCCTGGTGGGCAGAGATAATCGAATTTCCTCTCCTCTTATGAGAGATATGGTAGTTGAAGCCCTTTTGGATTCCGGGTGCAGTGTGATGGATCTGGGAGTAGTAATAACGCCTATGTTTTACTATGCTGCCCGACATTTAAATATTCCGGCTGGTATTATGATTACCGCCAGTCATAATCCCGGAGAATATAATGGCTGTAAAATGCTTTTGGGGGATTCCACTATTTATGGTGAGCAGATTCAGGAAATCTATAAGATAGTAAAGAATCAGGATTTTATCGAAGGCCCAGTTGGAGTAGTTTATGACTATGACATCAGCGCTGAATATACTGAAATGATAAAAAGCAAAATAACTATGGGGCCTAACATCCCCAAAATCGTAGTAGATTGCGGCAGCGGTACGGCTTCTCTTTTTGCTCCCCAGGTGTTCAGAAGCCTGGGGTGTGAAGTACACGAATTATACTGTGATTCTGATCCTGCTTTTCCCCACCATCATCCAGATCCGGTAAACCCGGAAAACATGGTTGATCTGATCGCGGAGGTCAAGCGGACTGGATCAGCCATAGGAATTGGAATTGACGGAGATGGTGATCGGCTAGGAGTAGTAGACGCCCAGGGCAATCTTATCTGGGGAGATATGTTAATGATCCTGTTCTGGCGAGATATTCTAACCAGACATCCCGGTACCCAATGTATAGTAGAAGTTAAATGCTCCCAGAGTTTAATCGATGAAATTCAGAAACTGGGGGGTGAACCCATTATCTATAAGACTGGTCATTCTCTGATTAAGGCAAAAATGAAAGAGATCGGAGCGGTTTTTACAGGAGAAATGTCCGGTCATATGTTCTTTGCCGATGAATATTATGGTTTCGATGATGCCCTCTATGCCGGAGCCCGGCTTTTATCCTTGTTATCGATGAGTCAGCAGACTATTGGCGAGATGCTGGCTGACATTAATAAATATTACGCTACTCCGGAAATCCGCCTGCCCAGCACTGACCAGGACAAATTTATCGTAGTAGATAGAGTTCTGCAGCATTTTCAAAACAAGTACCAGATCATAGATATTGACGGAGCGCGCATAGTATTCCCGGATGGATGGGCTCTGGTCAGGGCTTCCAATACTGGTCCGGAGTTGATCGTGCGCTGTGAGGGCAATACTCCCGAGGCCCTGGAGAAGATAAAAAATGAATTGTTCGCCTTTTTGCAAATCATTGGAGTCAAATCCCATGCATCAGCCCATGCAGTTTGAACCCGGGTATAATGAGAGATTTGATGTGGAAGAATTTCTATTATATTTTAAACCTTGTAAAGGAGTGAAATAATGGCTGTACTCAACCTGGGAACTTATCCTCCCAAACAGTGCGGCATAGCGACATTTTCAATGGATTTACGCAACAGTCTGATGATCCATGGGAATGATGTTAAAGTAATGGCCGTTTCTGAAGAAAAGAATAAGTACCATTACCCGTCGGAAGTAATCTTTGAAATAGATCAGCAGCACCGGCCCGATTATGTCAAAGCGGCAGCTTTTATTAATGGTGCGAAAGATATTGATGTAGTTATCATACAGCATGAATATGGAATTTATGGCGGGATGGACGGGGAATATATAATGGATTTGGTGGGCCAACTGCTCAAGCCTTATGTGCTGGTTACCCATACCGTACTCCCCTCTCCTACTCGCAGCTGCAAAAACATTCTTAATTATTTGGCCAGCCGGGCAGCGGCTATTGTATCTATGACTAGAAGCTCGCTAAATCTGATGTCGGATTTATATGAAGCCCCACCGGAATTAATGTATTTAATTGCCCATGGAGTGCCGGAATTTAAAGTGCAAGAGGCCGCAGGTTTGAAGGAAAGGTACGGCCTGGACGGGCGGAAAATCGTAAGCACTTTTGGACTTATCGGCCCTGGTAAGGGACTGGAGCTGGGCATTGAGGCGATAGCCAGCCTTACCAGAAAATACCCGGAGATATTGTATATGATCCTTGGACGAACTCATCCAATGCTGGTAGAATATGAAGGAGAGAAGTACCGCCATATGCTGGAAAATATGGTAAGAAAACTCGGGATCGCAGATAATGTGAGTTTCGTAAATAAATATCTGAGCAATGAAGAATTAGGTGAATATCTATACATGACCGATATTTATCTCAGCCCGTACCCTAACAAAGACCAGGCAGTGAGTGGAACCATGGCTTTTGCGATGGGTTGCGGCCGGGCTATAGTATCTACTCCCTACTCCTATGCTGTGGAGACTCTGGCCGAAGGAAGAGGCCTGATTTCTCGAAAGGCTGACCCTACTGAACTGGCCGGTCTGATGGAAAATATTTTGCAGAACCCGAAGCTCAAGTCGGATTTGCAGGACAAAGCCTGGAAATTAGGGAAGAACTGGACCTGGCCCAGTGTAGGCAGACAGTATACAGATATGTTTAAATCCATGCTGGAAACAGATAGTGAATTAATATTGGAGGATAAAAGTCTAACTTATGCTAACTTACCAACATTTTCTTAGTCTGACTGATGAAACCGGCATTTTGCAGTTTTCTCAGCTAAATAAACCTGACCCCAATAGTGGTCATACCCTGGACGATAATGCCCGAGCTTTGATGCTGGCCTTATCCATGGATGATGGACGTGATCTGGCCATGAAGTATGTTTCGTTCATGGAGAGTTGTCAGCAGGAAGATGGCAGTTGGTCTAATCTGCTGCTGCATGGGCGCTACTCATCAATAATCAATTCAGAAGACTCCATAGGCCGGGCTCTCCTGGCCTGCAGCCTGGGCTCTATGTGTAAATGGGAAGACATCAGTACCCGGTGTCGGGAGATGTTTCAAAAATATCTGCCCCGGGTAGTCAATTTCAGCTCCCCTCGGGCTATATCCTATACCCTTATCGCGCTGGCCAAAGGGGATGCTATTAAAAAAGTATATACCATGAATACTATGGCCGAATATTTATTAAACCTATATCAAGTTAGAAGGTCCACGGACTGGCATTGGTTTGAAGATTATATGACCTATTGTAACGGGATATTGCCCCAGGCGATGATCTCAGTATATGAAATTACCGGGGATAAACGCTATCTTAAAGCAGGTTTGGAGTCTTTGAACTTTCTAAATGACATCTTGTTCCGGGATGGCTTTTTAAATATTGTAGGCAACCAGGGCTGGTATCAGAAAGGACAAGTCATACCTCTGTTTGATCAACAGCCGGTGGATGCCGCATCTATTGCATTTGCCTGCTACGAGGCTTATAATATGACCGCAAAATCCGAATACCTGGAATTGGCTAGAAAAGCCCGGGCCTGGTATTACGGTGACAATATCCACCAGGTTTCCTTATATGATGAAAGATCGGGAGGCTGCTATGATGCCCTCACCAGAACCGGGGTAAACCTGAACCAGGGTGCCGAAGCAGTTCTATCCCTGCTCTTGACCGAGCAGCTGATTATGAGCTCGGCTGCCTCCTCCGAGACTGCCGCGGGTAAGAGTTCTTGATCAATTCTAAATAAAATGGTGGTTATTACAAATTGTTACCACTAGTATAGTAGAGACAAAGTTGTGGACAATACTGATAACTACTTCGGTCTCGGGTTTGATAAAAGCACATTATAATAAATCCTTATAGCTTCGGGCATTATAAAGAATGCGCATAATTACAACCTGCTTGTCCTGTTCATCAATCAAATAGAAAGCGAGATAATTGCCTGCTATTAGTCTTCGATAACCTCTAATTTTTAAAGGTTCGTCTAAAACAGGGTGGCCGGAGTAAGGATAAGTCTGTAATCGCAGCAGGCTGCTTTCTATTAGCTCCATTAGATTATCAGCAGTACCTGGTGCATATAACTGTTCAGAAATATAGCTCAAAATTTGATCCAAATCTTCACTCGCTTTACGGGTAAACTTCAGGCTATATTTATTTCCCGCCATGTTTAGCCCTCATCTTTTTGAAAACCTCTTCGCCTTCCAACAATGGAAGTCCCTCAGCAATTTCTTTCTCAGCCTCAGCCAGTTTTTTGTACAGATCAACTAGAGCAAGTTTTCTTTCATACGTTTCCATACTCATTATGACCAGATCTCCATATCCGTTTTTAGTAATAAATACTGGCTCATTTAATTCATTGCATATTTCAGATATCTCATTGGTGTTTCTTAAATCAGTAATGGGTTTAATAAGCGGCATAATATCACCACCTCGCTAAATCTATGGCATTATTATAGCATAATTATGTACAAATTCTATAGATAAGATTTCACCCAACGCCTTTAACATCCCATGGATACCCCTATAACTAGCCTTTCCTCTTTCCTAATTGTGCTTAGTATTAACCTTATTGTTGGATGTATGCTAAAATCAAATGTGTCTACTAAATTTCTTTAAGAACAACAAATCCGAAAGCTTGAAGGGAAATTCAAGATTTTTCATCGTAGAACCTTAATTATCCTCCATAATAAAGAAATTTATAATAAAAGTCGATTTTATACTATAGATTTAAAGTTGTTTGGTAAGCAAACAACTTATCTGACCTGGTTGGGAAAGGATGAAACTTGCTTTGATCACCATCAAAAATAACCAAATAAGACTAATTGGTTATGGTCTTTTACTCATAAATATTATTGTTTTCTTTCTAACCTGGCTGCGATGGTACATAGGTATTCCCGTTGTGATTATGCTTTTGATTGGGTCTTACAGGCTGATGAAAGATATTATTCCTGATCAACGCGAAATTCGTATATCCACTAAAACATTGCTATTGCTCTGCGGGATAATGCTGGCTTGGACTGTGTTTTCAGGCTTGGGAGGCGCTTTTCCTCAAAAAGATGATATGCACGTACGCAATGCCATTTTACATGATTTAATCGATTATTCGTGGCCTGTGCGCTATGCGGATGGATTAGATTCATCACTCACCTACTACATTGCTTTTTGGCTGGTTCCCTCTTTGGTAGGAAAGGCTACGAATTTCTTAATGGATGCACAGTATGGCTGGATTGCTGCTAATATCACCTATACACTTTACTGTGCAAGTATTTTATGTGTGGTACTGTTACTTCTTATGATCTATTTAAAGGCAATTTCGTTAAAGCGTATGTTGTTGGTAGCAACTGTCCTCATATTCTTTAGTGGTATGGACATAATACCTATTGTATGGCGCCAATTAGGGGAGATGAATATATCCCTTGTAACACATTTAGAATGGTGGACTAACATACAATACAGCTCTAATACCACCCAGTTGGCCTGGGTATATAATCAAGCTATACCCGCATGGCTTGTCACCGCATTGTTCCTTCACGAGCAGAGAATGGATCACTATGCCTTTTTAGGGCTGCTGCTCTTACCTTATGGACCACTCCCGTTTATTGGTTTATTTTTTATTATGGGGATATTGGCTGTAATAGAGTTCTCAACCGCCCTCAAGCAAAGGCAGCTTTTGTTATTTTTAAAACAAATCATAACCCCTCCTAATATTTTGGCAATTGTGGCAATATTACCCATATATTATCTTTATTATTCCACAAATTCAACCACATCCGGCAGCGGTATTGGTATGAGTCCTTTATCGAAAAGCTATTTTGTTTTTGTTATGGTCGAGTTCTTAATCTATGCTCTTTTAATCGGGCGCAGCTTTTGGAACAATAATTTATTTAGGTTCAGCGTTATAGCTCTGTTTTACTTTCCGCTCTTTGCTCTGGGAAGTGGTGGAGATTTTTGTATGCGCGCATCTATCCCTGTTTTATTCATCCTTATGATATATATTATGAAATATCTGCTAAACAATATTACCTTTTGTAACCAGGGCAAACTTCAGACAAATCTAACAACTATTCTTCTGGTAATTTGTTTGGCTCTGGGTGCTATAACACCCTTAACGGAGTTTCGTCAATCCTACACGCAAATAATAAGGTCCGGAAGTAATCGAACTGCACTTATAGCAGATAACTTGGGAACCCTGGGAGACGGAAATATGGAGCGCGGTAATTTTATTACTAAACATGCCTCCGATTCGCTTTTTTATCGATATATAGCAATAAAAGATTCTTCGAAGTAAATCATTGTCGTCAGGTCAAAATTTGATACATATAGGAGTGGGGCGAAGGATATGAAAATTGTAATTTTGGCAGGAGGGTTTGGCACTCGCATCGCCGAAGAAAGCCATTTAAAGCCTAAACCGATGATTGAAATTGGAGAACAGCCAATCCTGTGGCATATAATGAAGTTATATTCTGTCTATGGATATAATGAATTCGTAATTTGTCTTGGGTATAAAGCTTATATGATAAAAGAATATTTTGCAGACTATTTTTTGCACACCTCGGATGTGACATTTGATATTGCCAACAATCAGATGACTGTACACCGCAATTTTTCAGAGCCCTGGAAGGTTACGCTGGTGGATACAGGGTTACATACCATGACAGGGGGACGGGTCAGGCGCATTAGGAAATACATAAATGACGAACCCTTCATGCTTACATATGGAGACGGTGTTTCCAATGTGGACATTAACCAATTGGTGTCTTTTCACCTTTCCCACGGAAAAGTTGCAACAATGACAGCTATACGACCAGAAGCACGTTTTGGAATGCTAGACATTGAAAGCGGCCACATTAATTCATTCCGGGAAAAAAGCCCTGGCGATACAGGCTTTATCAACGGAGGGTTCATGGTACTGCAACCTGATATTTTCAATTATATTGAGGGAGACAGTACGGTTTTGGAACGCGAACCTCTTGAAATGCTGGCAAAAGAAGGCCAGTTAATGGCATATGCACATGAAGGATTCTGGCAATGTATGGATACTCAAAGGGACAAACAAAAGCTGGAACAGCTGTGGGAGAGCGGCCTTGCTCCATGGAAAGTGTGGGAAAAATGATGCTAGATGTTAATTTTTTTCATGATAAACGAATTTTCATAACAGGGCATACCGGTTTTAAAGGCTCCTGGCTTTGCTATATGCTGCTTGGCATGGGTGCTAAAGTAAGCGGATATTCACTTGAGCCGCCAACCAAACCAAATCTGTTTACTGTTTGCGGCATAGAAAAAAACATAAATTCGGTTATTGGAGATATCCGAGATTTTAATGTGTTAAAGCAGGCATTTAACCAATGTAACCCTGAAATTGTCTTTCACCTGGCAGCACAGCCTCTTGTTCGTGAGAGCTATAAAAATCCTCGTTATACATATGAAACCAACGTGATGGGGACAGTTAATCTCCTGGAGTGCATACGCACTGTTGAAATCCCCCCTAGGTCTATAGTAAATATCACAACAGATAAGGTATATAAAAACAACGAATGGATCTGGGGGTATCGGGAAAATGAACCTCTGGATGGTTTTGACCCATATTCAAACAGTAAGTCATGTTCAGAATTAGTAACGCACAGCTACAAAAATTCATTTTTTTCAGAGAATAGGATTGCTGTTTCTACAGCCCGGGCAGGGAATGTTATCGGTGGAGGGGATTTTGCTAATGATAGGATCCTACCTGACTGTATAAGGGCCGCACAAAGAGGTGAAAAAATAATGGTGAGAAATCCCGCTTCTATTCGACCTTATCAACACGTACTTGAACCATTACATGCATACTTAATGATTGCACAAAAACAGTATGAAGATATAAACTATGCAGATTACTATAATATCGGACCAGATGATCATGATTGTGTGCCTACAGCAGCATTGGTTCAAATGTTTTGTGAGTACTGGGGTAATGGGCAAAGCTGGGAGAATATATCCGAGATAAACCCGCCACATGAAGCACATTTTTTAAAACTGGATTGTTCCAAGATAAAAGATATTTTGGGATGGAAGCCCATATGGAATATAGACACAGCAGTTGGTAAGACAGTTGAATGGACAAAAGCCTATTTTTCAAAGGAGAAGGTTTCAAACCTTATGGATAGACAAATTAAAGAATTTTTGCAGGAGTAATTATATGTTTAAAAATCTAACCGAGCGTCAGGCAAGAGAAAAGATATTACTAATGGTAGCAGATTACTGTGATATCTACCACAGAACTAAGGATGACGCTGAAGAAGAAAGGCGTATCCCTTATGCTGCCCGAATGTATGATCGTCACGAAATGATGAATTTAGTAGACAGTGCCTTGGAATTTTGGTTAACTGCTGGACGATACACTGATGAATTCGAGAAAAAACTTGGTGAATATTTAGGGATAAAGTTTTGTTCATTGGTCAACTCAGGGTCTTCTGCCAATCTAATTTCTTTCATGACCTTAACCTCACCTTTATTAGGTAAACGTGCAATTAAGCGGGGTGATGAGATAATAACTGTTGCAGCAGGGTTCCCTACAACAGTGTCACCTATAATCCAATTTGGTGCTGTACCTGTATTTGTAGACGTCACTATCCCTTACTATAATATTGATGCATGCATGTTGGAACAAGCTCTATCAGAAAAAACCAAGGCGGTTATGCTTGCACATACCCTGGGAAATCCATTTGATCTAAATATAATAAAGACCTTCTGTAATCAAAACGATTTATGGTTGATTGAAGATAACTGTGACGCATTAGGTTCCAAATATTTCATGAATGGGGTAGAGAAATTTACAGGAACTATTGGTGATATAGGCACATCCAGTTTTTATCCACCCCACCATATGACCATGGGAGAAGGTGGCGCAGTTTATACTGATAATCCACTATTGAATAAGATTATCCGTTCCTTCCGTGACTGGGGACGTGATTGTATATGTCCACCGGGGCAGGACAATCTATGCGGGCATAGATTTGATAAGCAGTATGGAGATTTGCCTATAGGTTATGATCATAAATATGTCTATTCACATTTTGGATATAATTTAAAGGCAACCGATATGCAAGCTGCAATTGGTTGTGCCCAGCTTGAGAAAATATCGTATTTTACTGAACGGCGGATTCATAATTTTAAACGCTTAAAGGAAGGACTATCTAATATTTCTAATAGAATAATTCTACCATCAGCCTGTCCCAATTCCAAACCTAGCTGGTTTGGTTTCCCAATCACCTGTAAGGTTGGCCTTAATCGAAATAGGGTAGTTCAATATATTGAAAATAAAGGGATTCAAACAAGAATGCTCTTTGCTGGCAATCTTATTAAGCACCCATGCTTTAATGAAATGCGTAAAATGGAAGAAGGTTATCGAATAGTTGGTGAACTTATTAATACTGACATTATCATGAATAATACTTTTTGGATTGGTGTTTATCCGGGAATGACCGATGAAATTATTGATTACATGGTAGGAGTGATCAAGGAAGCGGTAGATCAATGAAAATTCTTCCCCTGGCTAAACAGTTTATTAAATTTGGGATAGTAGGGATCTCTAATACACTGATTTCTCTTTCAATATATTATATTTTTGTCTTTATTAGTTTGAAGCTGTACCTGGTTGGTAATACAGTAGGATTTGTTGTAAGTGTCTTGAATTCTTATTATTGGAACAACAAATATGTTTTTAAAGCAAAAGAACGCGATCATATCAAAGCGATAGGAAAAACTTATTTATCATATACAATCACCTTTCTACTGTCTACAGTACTTTTGTTTATAATGATAGAGCTTTTAGGAATTCAAGAAACCATTGCACCGATTATTAATCTGTCGATTACTGTGCCGTTAAACTTTCTGCTCAATAAGTATTGGGTATTTATAGAAAAGCAGGGTGAAAATAATGAGGGGTAATGATCTATTTAAGATCAATAAATTTGTTGGGCAAAAAAAGGAAGATCTAGTTGCAAAATGGTTTTATATAATAATGGTAACCGGCCTCCTCTGTTCACTGTTGTCTATATATTATTCACACGGGGAAAGTCTTAATACTATTCTGTTTTCAAACCCTAAACAATTGAGCTCCAATGACGTCTTTATGGATTTCTTTAACAGTTTAAGTGATTCTATCAATCATAATCCTTATACAGAACTGGGACGAATATACCCACCTTTAACCACTATTTTTTATTTATCCATAGCAAAAATGCTTCCAATTGATCTAGTTATTGCCGGAGGAAAAGCAATAAGGGCTGATCAATTGGGTATGCTCCTTTTTGGCCTCTATACTTCTATCACCGCCGTTATTCTGTCACTGTTAATTTACAATCACAAAAAAGGGATGATCATTGAAAAATGTCTATTTTTGATGGTTATTTTATTTTCTACACCCTTTATTTACCAAATAGAGCGGGCTAATATAATTCTGCTAGCCTTGCTGTTTACGATCTGTTTTGTCTGGTTAAATAATTCACCGAATAAGTATTTGCGCGAGTTTTCTTTAATCTGTCTCGCCGTCTCGGCGGCAATTAAGATTTACCCTGCAATTTTTGGTCTTCTCTTGTTAAAAGAAAAGCGATGGAATGATGCAATAAGGTGTGTAATCTATGGAATAGCCTTTTTTTTCCTACCTTTTATATTATGGGGAGGCCTTTCGAAGTTTAATCAGATGATTATTAATATCTTTCGTGTATCTTATGTTTTTAACCTTGATGGATATGGCTTCAAGGTAAATATCTCCAATTTTATCCAGATGCTTTTTGCTATCGGAGGTGAATATAGGTCACACACCCACCTAATAGCTCAATGTACTACACTTGTAATATTAGCCTATTCAATGTTTGCTGTTTTCTTCTTAAAACATTGGAAATCTATATGTTTATTATCCCTGCTGTGCATCGCAATTCCAGGGTTTAGCTTTACTTATACATTGGTATTCATGGTAATTCCGCTTATTTTATTTTTAGACGATACCGCTGAACGAAAATTTATCGATTGGATCTATATGTTTTTATTCATAGAAATGTTTATTCCGTTAACTTATGGCTCTCCTTCATTTTTCCCACAGCTTAACAGTTGTTATCCAGTATCCTTGTCTGTTTTTATAGAGAGCCTCAGTGTCTTTGTCATGATAGTTCTTTTGATGATTGAAGGTCTTTTAGCCTCTCATCGATATTATAAACAGCGATCAGCAAAGTGCAATCTAAACGGCAAGAAGGCACAAGGAGTGATAACAAGATGAAAATAAGAGCGTCGGATTATATTGCAAATTTTTTAACGAATAATAAGATACGGGACATATTTACAGTAACTGGTGGTGGCGCGATGCATTTAAACGATGCATTTGGGCACCATCCCCAACTGTATTGCACTTATAATCACCATGAACAGGCCTGTGCCATAGCAGCCGAAGCTTATGCCAGGCTGACAGGTAAAATTGCCGCTGTTTGTGTCACCAGCGGCCCGGGGGGCACAAACGCTCTTACCGGTGTAATGGGTGGCTGGGTTGATTCTATTCCCATGCTGGTTATTTCTGGTCAGGTTAAGTTTTCTACAACTATCAAATCTACTGAGGTTCCTTTGCGACAGTTGGGTGATCAAGAGTTTAACATTACTGACTGTGTTAAGTGTATGACAAAATATGCTGTTATGGTGACTGATCCTCTAGAAATACGCTACCATTTAGAAAGGGCACTTTATTTGGCAACTCATGGACGTCCTGGACCCGTGTGGCTGGATATTCCATTGAATATCCAGGGAGCCATTATAGAAACAAAGGATTTGAAAACCTACTCTGAGATAGAAGATTATCATGAACTGCCACCACCTGTTTCAACCAATACAATAACAAAAGTAATTAATAGAATTCGTAAAGCAGAACGGCCAGTCATATTAGCTGGAGCAGGTATACGATTAGGTAATGCTCATGATAAATTTCTGCAGGTAATCGACCGGTTACAAATTCCTGTCGTTACTGCCTGGAACGCACACGACCTTTTGTGGGACAACCACCCGCTCTATTGTGGAAGACCTGGTACAGTAGGCACCAGAGGCGGCAATTTCGTAGTTCAGAATTCCGACCTGCTCATTTCTTTGGCCTGCCGAATGAATATTCGTCAGATAAGTTATAATTGGAAAAATTTTGCTAGAAACGCCTATAAAATATATATAGATATTGATGAAGGAGAACTTATAAAACCCACCTTGGAAATTGATTTCCCAATTCACGGTGATATTAAAGACTTTCTTAACCAAATTTTGGAATATGGTATTGTCAGCAGCTGCGAAGTACATCGACGATGGCTAAGCTGGTGCAAAGAGATCAATCACAAATATCCTGCTGTTATCCAAGATTATTATAAAAAGAAAATGCCTTTGAACCCATATGTTTTTATGAAAAGCTTAGCAGCGCATTTGGAAGAGAATGCTGTAATCATCTGTGCAAACGGTAGTGCTTGCGTTTGTTCCTTCCAGGCTATGGAGATCAAAAAGGGACAACGTCTATTCACCAATTCCGGATGTGCCAGCATGGGTTACGGCCTGCCTGCAGCGTTAGGCGCTGCCGTTGCGCTAAAACCGCAACGCGTAATTTGTCTCGAAGGCGATGGCAGTATTCAGATGAATATACAGGAATTACAAACTATCGTACAAAATAACTTGAATATAAAAATATTTTGGTTAAATAATAGTGGCTATCATTCCATTCGCCAAACACAGACCAATATTTTTAATTCCAATTTTTGTGGTGTCAATGCGGAAAGCGGTGTGAGCTTTCCAAGTGCTGAAAAAATTGCCTATGCATATGATATCCCTTTTATTAGAATGGATCATTTGGATTCATTGGATAAAAGTCTTAATAAAGCTTTGGGAATAGATGGTCCTGTTATATGTGAGGTGGTTTTAGACCCTGCTCAATTTTTTGAGCCAAAGCTATCATCAAAGAACTTACCAGATGGTACAATCATCTCTCCTTCTCTTGAAGACATGTTTCCATTTCTTTCAACGGAAGAAATGGAACAAAATAAATACAACTAAAAGAGGTGTAGTTATGAATAACATAGAAAAAAGAATGCTGGATATTTTGCTTGAATTAAAGAATGAACATGATGTACTTGCCATCAAGGCAGAATTTGAAGCAGAAGGCAGCCGCACCGATGAATTAGTGAAGCTTAATGAGATTGTATTCCGTGCAAATATGGATTTATTTATCAAAATAGGCGGTTGTGAAGCTGTACGCGATTTGGATCAGTGTCGTCTGCTTGGAGCTAGTGGGATTATGGCCCCAATGATTGAAACTCCCTATGCAATGGAAAAATTCAAGAGCGCAGCAATAAAGGTTTATGCGGATGATATTAAAAATATTGAATGGATTATTAACGCAGAAACTAAGACCTGTCATGCCAATTTTGCTGACATCCTTAATGTGGGAGAAGGATTTTTAAATACCGTTTCAATAGGTCGTGTGGATTTGTCTGGTTCTATGGGATTGACCCGAGCAGACATCAACGGAGATGAAGTCTACGAAGCAGTGAAGGATATGGCTCTACAAGCAAAGAAAAAGGATTATATCGTAAATTTTGGAGGCGGTATTTCTTTAGAGGCAATTTTCTTTATTATAAAAATGTGTCCATTGATTAATAAATTTGAGACTCGTAAGGTTGTTTTTAAAGCAGATAATAATGAAAAACGTCTAAAAACCAAAATATTGAAAGCAATGGAATTTGAAATATTATACCTCCAAAACAAGTGTGACTTCTATGATAGGATGGCCAATGAAGATAGAGCGAGGGTGAATATGTTAAAGAATCGGTTTAAAGCGGCGGAGAACAATTTTGAGTAAATATTCGTGTGTTCAATTTGATATGGATGGTACCTTAATTGATTCAATCCCAGTTATTATCGAATCATTTCAACGAGCAGTCAGTGAGGTATACGGGAAAAGAGAAATAAATCCAAAAATATTGAAAAATAGTATCGGGCTCCCCTTACAAGAATCCTTCGCCCATTATCCTATTAAGGATCAGCCCAACTTGCATAAAGCTTATATAGCTGCTAATGATGAATTACAGGAGAACGGTATTCCACTGTTTGAAGGAGTCTATGAAATGTTAGAGATACTAAAAGATAAAGGGCTGCGTCTCGCTGTTGTAACCTCAAAAAGGATAGAGCCCACAATCAAACTGCTGACAAAACTAAATTTGGAAGACTTTTTTGAAGTTATTGTAGGAAAAGAAATGACGATACGGCATAAGCCGGATAGCGAGCCGATTTTGAAATGTATGAAACTGATGGAGATGACTGATAAGAGACAAGTGTTATATGTAGGCGATAGCCTTCACGATTTGTGTTGTGCGCAAAATGCAGGAGTAGATATAGCAATTGTGGACTGGACTAAAATGGCGAAAGAGGAGCTGAAAAGATATAATCCGAGTTTTTGGCTGCGGAAGCCGATGGATTTATACGATATTGTTACATAGGGATTGATTTGATATGAAAAAGATAGTTATAACCGGAACAACCGGTATGATTGGCTCTGCACTGGCCAGAGTTGCATTAGAGCAGGAAACTGAAGTGTTGGCTATTGTACGACCCTGTTCTAAAAATATAAATAATCTTCCGCAGGATGCCAAGATTAAAATCGTTGAGTGCAATCTATCAGACTATTCCAATCTTTTTTTAGATGGATCATACGATGGTTTTTTTCACCTGGCCTGGGATACGACCTATGGTACCGGCAGAGATAATTCTTATATACAGTGCAATAATATTAAATATACGCTGGATGCTGTCAAACTCGCTAAACAGCTTGGGTGCAGCGTTTTTGTTGGAGCAGGTTCTCAGGCTGAATATGGAATCACTGATGAAAAACTCTCAGCTCATACGAAGGTAAATCCTCAAAGTGCTTATGGTATCGCCAAGTATTCCGCAGGGAAGATGAGCGCCCTGCTCTGCTCCCATTTGGGAATGCGCCACTGCTGGACCAGAATCCTCAGTGTATATGGGAAACATGACGCCCCTCATACACTTATTATGTACTGTATAGAAAAACTCTTGAAAGAAGAAAAACCCTCTCTTACCCCCTGCGACCAGCTTTGGGACTATTTATACTGTGGGGATGCAGCTGGGGCACTTTTTAAAATCGGCGAACTGGGAAGAGATCAGCATATATACTGCCTGGGAAGTGGAAATGCCCAACCACTTCGAGAATACATAAAAGTACTCCGTGATACAATTGATACATCACTGCCGCTTGGCTTTGGAGAAAAGAATTACTATCACCATCAACCAATGTACCTCTGTGCTGAACTATCGGATTTAATTAGAGATACGGCATTTATTCCCAAAACATCGTTTGAAGATGGAATAAACAAAACAATTAAATGGTATAAGGAAAGATTAAATTATGAAAAAAATTAGTGTATTAGTTCCAACTTATAATGAAGAAGAAAATGTTGTGCCATTAAGTGAGGCAATTACAAAAGAATTTCAAGTTAATCTTCCGCAGTATGACTATGAGATCGTGTTTATTGATAATTGTTCACAGGATAGCACTCAGGAGAAAATATCCATGCTCTGCAGCCAAGACCAGAGGATAAAAGCGATCTTCAACAGTAAAAACTTCGGGCAGTTCAATTCACCTTATTATGGTATGTGCCAGACTACCGGAGACTGTACCATAAGCATATGTGCAGACTTTCAAGACCCTGTAGAGATGATCCCCAAGTTTGTACAGGAATGGGAGAAAGGATATAAGATCGTCTGCGGCATAAAGACCAGCAGCAGAGAAAATCGTATGGTTAGATTTATGCGTTCAATCTATTATAAATTAATTAAAAAGCTGTCCAATGTTGAACAGATAGAGCATTTTACTGGCTTTGGATTATATGATAAATGCTTTATTGAAACACTACGAACATTAAATGACCCTACTCCATTTCTACGTGGGCTTGTAGCAGAGCTTGGTCCAAAACGCAAGGATATTCCCTATGAACAGCAGAGACGCAGGGCTGGCAAAACCAGTAATAACTGGTACAGCCTTTATGATGCAGCCATGCTGAGCTTTACATCTTATACTAAGATAGGTTTGAGGGTTGCTACTATGATGGGATTTATATTCTCAGCAATAGGCTTTTTGATAGCACTGGTATACTTAATTTTGAAGCTCATTTACTGGGAAACCTTTGCCGCAGGTACCGCGCCAATATTAATTGGTGTATTTTTGTTTGGTGCTATTCAGCTGTTTTTTATTGGACTGCTTGGCGAGTATATTATGGGCATCAATACAAGGGTAATGAACCGTCCTCTGGTAATTGAGGACAAGCGGCTTAATTTTGACGAAGAGGGTATTGTGAAATAGGATAATACCCGAATTGCTGGCGATAATAAAAAGCAGATTACCCATTGATTTATTTTAAGTATCCCAGCAGTTTTGTTTATAAACGGTATCCTCCAAATTATTGTATATCCTTATATTAATAGAACATTAGGTACCGGTTCTTTGGGTTAAATTCTGTATGTTCTAGGAACCGAAATTGACCATTTGGGGTAATAGTAAGCAAGATGGCTGGCCAATTAAAACCAATAAATATTGTTTTATCACAGCTAGATACAAAGATTAAGCAGAATTGATATTTAGCACCAAGACCTGCCCTAAAGATAATATTAATGTTCATAAACCCCTAGTTCACCCGAAACTCCTCCGGTATCAGCTCTCCTACGGTGGCGGTGGCTACTCCGATGCTGGTGTCGGCGGCGCCGTAATAGACCAGGACTTCGTCATTATCACCCAAGACTTCTTTATCTTCTGCTCCTACTGCCCCGCAGGTAAAGACTACATTGGGCACCCAGGCTCCGCTCAGACCGATTTCATAGTCCTCCTCGGGTTCCAGGATCGGATTAGGTGATCGATATATGATCTTCTGAGGATTTTCCAGGTCTACCAGCAGTACCCCCAGGCTGTATACATAATTGTAATCCACCCCGTGGTATATCAAGAGCCATCCGTGTCTGGTCTTAATGGGCTGAGCACCGGCTCCTATTTTAAGTGAATCCCACATGCGCCCTGGCCTCGGCCCTACGATAATGGCATGTTTTTCTTTTATAGGGAACTTGATTTCATTCATATAGGTGACCCATATACTGGGTTCAATCCGATGATATATGACATGCTTGCCATTAATCCTTTCCGGGAAGAGTATAGCATCTTTATCCCAGATGTTTTTAAAGGCCAGACCATCCCGTCTCCAGGCTCGATATCTTTCATTAACCAGGTCATCGACTGATATGGAAGCGGCTGCTATCTGGGCTATATTGCCATCGTAGGCGGTATACAACATGAATATCCGGTCCTCTACCCTGATCAAACGGGGGTCTTCGCATCCCATTTTTTCTTCGGGTATAGCGGGCGAAAATATCGGTTCCGGGAGCCTTTTTATTACTTTATATCCATCGGTTACGGCCAGACCAATATGGGAAACATCGTCATCTCCTACAGCACGATAGAATAAATATACTTTATCGCCTATACGCAGGGAACCGGGATTTAATACATATTTGGATTCCCAGTGATGCTCTTTGATGGGTTCCAGGATAGGATTGCGCTCATACCGGACCAGATGTTTACTGGGTTTATCGGTAGGCTCCTGGACTACAACGGTGACATCTTTGGGCCGAGCCGGTAGTAAGGTATCCAGCAGATTATGACTGCTGTCCCCGGACTGAATCAGGCGATATACAATCTGCATTATACTATCTACATCATAACCCAGCTGCTGATATAAGATTTCCAGGAAATCGTGATTAAACCATCTGCTTTCTACCGTAGTAGTCCATGGACCAGGATTAGTCTTGCCGCCTTTAAAAGTATAACTGGCCCAGCTCCATACGGAACAGGTAAGAAAACTATTATCATCCATTACCTGGGCCAGGTTGTAGCCATCAGCAGCTAAACGAAGCAGCCGCGCTCCCTGATCCTGGCCTTCTGCGGACAATTTATCAGCCAAATAGCGAGTTTTTTCTACCAGGCCCCGATGGTGATAATTTTCAAAAATATTGTGAGCAGAAAAATCATCTCCTTTGGTTAAACCCATAATGGAATTATATAGACGGCTGCCAATATTCTTACGCTCTGATACTATACGTCTGAAGAGCTGCGAATAGTGCTCAGCTACTACCATACGCCGCACAATACTTAAGAAATACCTCAATCTTGGGTATTTCCCTCCGCTGTCATATTCCAACGGTTTTATAGGTATACGGGCAGTGATGTGATTGGAATAGGAAATCTTCCCTCTGGATAATATACCCATATGCAGATCTTCGTTTAAAATGATAGGTTTGATCTCCACCCATTCGAAGCTTTCTGGTTTGAGGGTGTTAGCCAGCCATTCCAAATCCCGATCGGTGTAAGCCCGGGTTTCAATAAGATTAGAAAAAGTCACAGCATCCCGGGTACCCATATCGTTTATCAGGTCAGCTGGCTTGTAATACCCCAGGGGTATCATTAAGTTTACCGGGGGGAACCTTACCAGCATTTCCCGCAGGACGTCCGAGTGAACTGTAAACATCTTGTGCCGGGGCAATAGATTAAATAGAGCTTCTACGAACTGCTGAACGCCCTCCCGCTTATGCAGGTCTCCCGGCAGGAGTTCTCCCAGGACCTGTTCCAGTTGTGCCATGAACTGCTCAACCGCTGCTGTCATTTCCATATTAGAGGCATTAAAAGCAAGACCCAGTCCTTCAGTCATAAAATTGTTAAAAGATTCCTGGTACTGCTTGCGCAAGGTTTTGAAAATGTTATCGGTCTCTACCAGACGTTTATCTTTACCCATAATTTTTTTGGGAATGACGATTGGTTTGCCGGGGACGTATTCCATATAGCCCAGGGGTACCAATGGTGGTTTGGACTGTTCTGCTCTGCTTATCCATTCCTTTACGAAGTCGTTTTTCATGCTCCATGCCGTATTTTTGAGGCGCTGGCGGATGGCGTCCAGCTTGCGAACCATAAATTCTTCCTTTTCTTCGAAACCTGACGCATTCAGTTTATCCTGGAATTGCTGTATCTCTACTGCGTAGCTGGCCACTCGGCCATTGTACAGAGAGGTCAAGGCTGAACATAGATTCAACTGCTTATCTTCTGCTTCGAAGGTATAAGCAAACATGAAGTCAAATAAGATAGAAACCCACAGCTGGTCATCAAAATTAAATCTGTTGTCAGGCAGAGAAACCAGCTTTTGCAGCCTTTTTTCCTCATCGTACTGATCAAAAAGCGGTTTATAAGCCTGGTATCCAGCACGGAAATTATCAAGCAGCTGCATCATGGGATGAGTTATAACATCCGACTTTTTCCTGGTGCTGCGAGCCAGCATATCAGCTACCTTTAGAACTAATTTGTCTTGCATCCAGATGGCACTGTCTCGTTTGACGGCTTCAAATACTGTTAAAACAGTATCACAGAATACCTGGTTCTTTTTCTCCAGGTTGTGGGGCACCTGTTCACTGCCGATGTTTATTTCACAGGCGCACTTATTCCAACACAAAGCCCGGGTGAGTATCCAAAAGTCAATGCCATGCCCCTGGATCCGATTTCCCCAGAATATTGCCTCATGAGCCAGCTCTTCCACTAATTCATGGGAGATCGCATATATTCCTCCCAGGGGTTCGGACATGCGAAAACCATAAAAAGTTTCCAGTATGGGGGCCGCCAGCATATGGGATACACTATCTATGCCCAGATAGCGGCGCAGGCTGCCCAGAACCATATCATAATTACCTTGAATCGGGGTAATCAAGCTTTCCAGCCAGGTGCTGTCTATTCCGGGCCCTTCTGGAGTAGCCATTTTGGCGCTGAATATTAACAAATCTGCTTCCAGGCGCTTGCTGATTTCCAACAAGGCTCGAATACTTGAACCACGCCCGCTTATCTCGGAGGGCAGAACGAATTCCAGATGAGGATGTTTCAAGTGTAGTCCTCTTATTAAATCCAGCGTTTCTCGGCCGTAATAATCCCCCGCACATACGATCAACTGTCTCCTGCCAATCCATGAATCCAGAACTTCATCAATAGATTCCAGGACTGCCAGCAACTGATAACTCTCTTCATTAAAAGGTATCCCTATAACCAGGTCATAGCTGGCTAGCTGTTTGAGTTTGGGATAGATTTGTTCCATGGTTTTATCAAATATTTCCTCACTATTTAAATGGGTCAATTAAATTTCCCCCCTGTTTCGCTTGGATAATCTTTAAATAATATGCGCATTTTCACGTTTTAATATTTAAACTAATGAAAAAATGTCAAAGGGACGGGGTGTTGACCCGTAAAGGTTGTCAACCACCTCGTCCCTGAGAAATACCTGGATATAAAATCTAGATCATGGCCTCCAGTTCAGATACCAGACGGCCAAAATACTGCAGAGCTTTATCAACCGGCTCTGGAGTGGTCAAATCTACTCCAGCTTTCTGCAGCAGGTTAACAGGATAATCATAAGAACCTGAGCTCAGGAAATCCAGGTAACGATCTACCGCTGGTTGGCCTTCTTCTAAGATCATTTGCTTAATGGCAGTGGCGGCCGAAAAGCCGGTAGCATATTTATACACATAGAACGCTGAATAGAAATGGGGAATCCTGGCCCACTCCATGTCGATCTCCTTATCGAGAACAACTTCTGGTCCATAATAGAGAGCGTTCAGGTCCCTGTAAATGCTGGATAGAGCATCGGGAGTCAAAGCCTGCCCTGCTTCTACCTGGTCATGAACTATCTTCTCAAACTCGGCGAACATAGTCTGCCGGTATACTGTACCGCGGAACTGCTCCAGATAATGATTGATCAAAAACATTTTTTCTCTGGGATCGGTGCTCTTTTTGAGCAGGTAGTCTATGAGCAGTGATTCATTTACCGTTGATGCCACCTCTGCTACGAATATCGAATACTGGCTGTAGATATAAGGCTGGGCGCGATTAGAATAGTAGGTGTGCATAGAATGACCCATTTCATGGGCCAGGGTAAAAACATCATCCAATTTGTTATCATAATTTAACAGCACATAGGGGTGGCTGTCATAGGATCCCCAGGAATAAGCTCCACTGGTTTTGCCTTCATTTTCATATACATCAATCCATCCTGATTCCAGTCCTTCTTTTAATGCTGACAGGTAGTCACTGCCCAGAGGTTCCAGACCCTTCAGGACTTGATTCTTGGCCTCTTCATAATCAACCTCCAGCTTGAATTCTTTGACCAGCGGGGTGTAGATATCATACATGTGAAGTTCATCCAGCTCCAGCATTTTTTTTCGCAATTTCATGTACTGATACATATTATCCATATTCTTGTGTACCGATTGAATCAGATTATCGTAGACTTGTTGGGAGATGTTATCCTGATCCAGGGAAGCCTGCAGTGCGGAGCCATATTTCCGAGCCCGGGCATAAAAAATATCTGTTTTTACGCTGGAACTCAGGGTACTGGCCAGGGTATTGCGCATTTTGGTATAAGAACCATAAAGACCTTCGAAGGCTTCCTTCCTTACCCGACGGTCACTGCTTTCCATCAATCTTCCATAACGGCCCTTGGTCAGTTCAACCTCGTCACCCTTCTCATCTGTTATTATCGGGAATTTAATATCGGCATTGTTGAACATGGAAAAAATGTTTTTGGGAGCAATGGAGAGGTCAGCGGACATAGCCAGGATTTTTTCTTCCGCTGAGGATAATATGTGCTCTTTCTGACGCAGCAGTTCATCAAAGAACTTGCGGTAGAGCTCTAAATCCTGGTTCTGCACTATAAATTCCTGGAGTTTTTCCTCTGGAATAGCAATAATCTCAGGAACTACATAAGATGTGGCACTCCCTACCTGTACCATAATTCCCTGAGCCCGATCAAACAGAGTTTGGTATTTGGTATTAGTATTGTCTTCATCTTTGCGCATTTTAGCATAGACAAACAGGGCCTCTATCATGCGATTGACCTTTTCCAGTAAAACCAGGCCCGAAAGCAATCTATCCGCGGATAAATCCAGGGTACCCATGTACTTTTCTATTTCCTGAACCTGTTTTTTCAGTTCGCTAAAGTCCTTCTCCCAATCATCTTCACAGCTGTATATGTCTTCCAGCTTCCACTTGTATCTGGTTTCTATTTCTTCTCTAATCCTCGCTTTTCCGCTCACGATATACCTCCTTCAAATTAATATGTTGGCATTAACACTCTATTTTTTCCAGGAATTAAACTATTATACCCCTTTCCCAACAATATGACAGTGGGAGGGTTTCAGATTGTCATCTCCCGTGTTTGTTTTGCCTGGTGTAGTATATCTGCGTGAAAAGGGCAGTACCCAGCAATATAAGCCCTATCAGGTCGGTCCGAAGATTAGGGTCTATCATTAGCAGTCCCCCGACAAAGAACATAATCCTTTGAATCCAGCCAGCCGGAGCGATAAAATATCCCGACACTGCAGCCGCAACTCCCAGCATACCAATAACCGAAGTAGCCATAATCATCATGACTTCTGGCACGGTAGTATTAACCATCAATAGAGCTGGAGATAAAACAAATATATAGGGTATCAGAAAAGCAGCTATAGCCAGCTTGGAGGCATTTACGCCTGTTTTCATAGGATTGCTTCGGGCTATACCAGAAGCAGCAAAAGCTGCCAGAGCAACTGGCGGAGTAACATCTGCGATTATCCCAAAATAGAAAGTAAACATATGGGCGGCAATGATTGGTACACCCATCTGTATGATGGTAGGGGCAGCAATAGTAGCAGTAATAACATAATTAGCAGTAGTAGGCACACCCATGCCCAGTACTATAGAGGTGATCATGGTGAAAAATAAGGTTGGAAGTAATTGCCCTTGAGCCATATCGATCAATACTGATCCCAGCTTAAGACCCAACCCGGTTTTGGTAACCACACCGATTATTATCCCTGCTGTAGCACAGGCGATTATTACCCCTAAAGCCGCCCTGGCTCCATCTTCCAAACCTTGGACTATATCTCGCCAGGATATTCGAGTTGATGAACGCAGCATAGAGGCTGCAATAGTAAGCCCTATAGCCCATAAGGCCGCTCGCATAGGAGTCTTCCCGCTTACCAGCAGCCAGATGATGGCAAGAAGAGGTATGGCCAGGTGTCCCTTCTCTCTGATAACCCTGCTTATTACAGGCAGTTCATCCCTGGACATACCTCTTAATCCTTCTTTCCTGGCTTCAAAATGCACGCAGAGCATAACCCCGGTGAAGTAGAGCAGGGCCGGAATAATGGCGGCTTGTACCACTTTCACATAAGGAATACCTACAAACTCAGCCATAAGGAATGCAGCCGCTCCCATTATAGGCGGCATAAGCTGACCGCCAGTAGATGCTGCCGCTTCAACCGCACCGGCAAATTCAGGTTTATAACCAAGTTTTTTCATCATGGGTATAGTTAAGCTTCCCGTTCCCGCCACATTGGCAACTGAACTACCGGATATGGTTCCCATCAAACCGCTGGAGATAACAGCCACTTTGGCTGGACCTCCCCGGGCCCATCCGGCCAGGCCGTTGGCCAGGTCAATAAAGAACTTGCCCAACCCGGTTTTTTCCAGGTAAGCTCCAAACAGAATAAATAGAAATATGAAAGTGGCTGATACTCCCAGGGGAATGCCGAAAACCCCTTCAGTAGTGAAATAGAGATGCCCGGCCAAACTAGACAGGTTTACTCCCCGGTGGGCAAATGCTCCTGGGATACTGGGACCAGCAAAAGCATAGGCTAGAAATACACTGGCTACAATTACTATTGGCCATCCAACTACCCGCCGGGCAGCTTCCAGCACCAGCAGAACTCCCAAGATACCAATTATCATGTCCATGGTGGTGGGAAGTCCAGAACGATAAACCAACGCCTGGTAGAAGACAACCACGTATAATGGTATCACCGCGGCAATAACAGCCAATACAGCATCAAGAGGGTGCATACTATCTCGGGGCCAGGATTTACGACTGGGATAAAGTATAAAGACAAGGGCCATAGCGAATGAAAGGTGTAAGGCTCTCTGAATATGAGCATCAAATACTCCGAACATAGCGGTATATACCTGAAACAAGGAGAAACTTATGGCTATTATGGATACTATCCATTTCCAGAGTCCTTTATATCTTCGATAGTTGGACTCCACGTCATACTGGGCCATAAACTCATCTAGATCTACTGATTCTTCTTCTATCGATTCTCTATCGATTAAAATATCTTCCTGGCTAGCTGCTTGATACTCTGCTGCAATGCTTTCCCGGTCAGTCACTGTAAACCCTCCTGATAAATCCCCTCATTAGTTCCAGGGCAGTATAATCCTTTACTTCTACCACTAGTATAGCCCCGGATGCAAAGTAATCCTGAAAACTGTAGCACTTTCCATTATAAGATAACTCCTGCTTAGCTAGAGTCATAAATCCGATATTAATACTTTTAAATCTCCGGTTTAAATCGGTAAGCAAATACTTTCCATCAATATGATGCAGCTTTCCTTCTCCCGGCACAAAAGGCAGGCCTACCCCGAAGGATTGGTAGGTAGTAGAGGTCAGGAGTAATTGATTGTCCGGTGCAGCAGTAAAATGCTCCTGCACCGGAGTTTTTTGCACCGAGTGAATATATTGATAATCAAACTCCCGTCCATGGAGCATTGGTATAATTAATATTTGATCTCCCTGCTGCTCACTGATTGTCAGTCCCGGTATATGTATTATTGATGCAGTTAGCAACAGGGTTATAATGCTCACGGCCACAAAGAGAGACCACCATGATTTTCGAGTCATCTATATCATCTGACTCCTTTAATTATTATTCATTGAAGTATTTTTCTGCCCCTGGATGAAGTGGAATTGAAATACCATCCTGGGCAGTTTCCAGGGTTATCAGCTTGCCAGCCGAATGAGCTGCCCCCAGTTTATCCAGGTTCTCATAAATAGCCTTGGTGATATTATAAGCCATTTCTTCGCTCATTTTATCGGTTGTAACCAGCATAGCTTTTACTGCCAGGGTATTTACATCTGATGCCATGCCGTATACATCAGCAGTCACAGTAACCTTGGTGTAGAAAGGAAAATCTTCCACTAACTGGTCAGCTATTTCATCATCTATAGGCAAAAGGACTACCTCGTTCTGAGCTGATAGATCAAGCACAGCCGATGTCGGAGTTCCAGCAGTAATGAAGGCGGCATCAATATTACCATCTTTTAAACCTGCAGCCGCCTCAGCAAAGGACAGATACTGGGGTTTAATGTCGTCATAGCTAAATCCATAAGCAGCCAGAATCTGCCGAGCATTTGCTTCAACACCGCTGCCTGCAGCGCCAACAGCAATTTTCTTGTCAGCGAAATCGGCAACACTGGTAATACCGGTATTCTTAGTTGTAATGATCTGGCATACCTCGGGATAGAGTGTAGCCAGGGCTTTCAAGCCTTCTATCTTACCCTGCTCCTGGAATAACTCGATGCCCAGGTCAGCATAATAGGAAACATCATTCTGAACAAAAGCCAGATCAATCTCACCCTGGTTCAGCATATTAATATTAGCAGCAGATGCCCCGGTGGATTCTGCAGTAGCATTGGCTCCGGGGATATTGGACTTAAGAATCTCGGCAATAGCTCCTCCCAGTGGATAATAAGTGCCAGCAGTTCCACCCGTACCTATATTGATAAATACGGTCTCCGCTTGTTGCTCTGGTGCAGGTTCTTCCGCTTCCTTCTCACAACCAATGATCAGGGTAGCCATTAAGGACAACACCAGTAGAAGCACTATACTCTTCTTCGCAAATCTGTACATAGCATAACCTCCCTTTTAATCCATACATCTCAGCAATTCAACTACTCCTTTTCTCTACTTGTACAATCTTGTATACAACACTAATAATAATTATACTGTATTTCTGAGTTTCATGATATTAATGCGGCTAATTTATTAGCTGCCTATTACTGTATCTCCGCTAGATGACTATATAAAAAACCTCCGAGAAGCAATATAATGATGGTATTGACTATGGGCCAGGGCACCATCTATCTTGGCCAGAATACCTAGGGGGTTAAGCCAGTGCCTGATCTGTTTGCGTTCAAGCAGCTTCAGAGAACATTAGATAATAGTCGCATCATAAAAGAATCGGCAGTGTTGAAGGCCGGGCATATTCTTGCCTTAATGGGTCCATCCGGGTCAGGCAAATCTACCCTGCTGAAAATGTTGGCCCGGCTGTTGCCTACAGAAAGTGGAGAGGTATTTTTATCCGGCAGCAGCTGGACTGAGTATTCACCCCAGGAATGGAGAATGAAGATTCATTATTGTCCACAGCAGCCAGTTTTTTTTCCTGGAAGTGGGTTGGATAACCTTCAGATGCCCTTCACCCTCAAACAGATACAGCAATCCTGTTCTTTCGATCTGGTGCACACTTATACCCTGCTGGATGAGCTTGGTCTCTCTCGCAGTATAATAGAACAGGAAGCCCGCACCTTATCAGGAGGAGAAGCATCTCGCCTGGCCTTGATAAGATCATTGCTGATTAAGCCGATGGTTCTGCTGCTAGACGAACCAACTGCTCACCTGGATGGGGATAGTGCTGCCTGGATGCTGAATTTTTTAAACCGCTGGGTCAGAGCTGAGAACGAAAGAGCAATAATAATAGTGAGCCACAATGCGAAGGACTTAAAAGCAATCAATAACACAAGCCGGCTTTATTTAGTAAGCCATAGCGAGGATGATCAATATGAGTAACGGCTATATTCAAATTTCTAACTTTCAACTGCTCCTTAGTGTCTCCCTGGTCTTAATTACCGGATTAATTTCAGTATTTCTCCGGCTGGGTCTTTTTAAATCCCTGGCTTGGGCCACCGTAAGGGCTTTTGTTCAGTTGACCCTGATTGGATATGTTCTTACTTACATTTTCAACCTGAATAACCTGCTGCTTATAGTATTAATACTGCTGTTAATGTGTTTTATAGCCAGCCGGGAGGCCAACCGGCGCATCAAAGGCACTCCTTTCAACGCTCATCTGGAGACTTTTCTTTCCCTGACTGCCAGCAGCTTTATAGTGGGAGCTATAGTGGTAGCCTTAATAATCTCACCAAAGCCCTGGTACTCGGCCCAGGTTACGATACCGATATTTGGTATGCTGATTGGCAATTCCATGAACGCCATAGCCTTATCACTTGAAAGAGTCTATAGTGAAATTAATACTAACATCGGTCAGGTAGAGCAGCTCCTGGCTTTTGGCGCTACTCCCTGGGAAGCGGTGCGTGATTACGCACGGAAAGCAATTACCGCAGGTATGATGCCTACCATAAATTCCCTCTCAGTAGTAGGTTTGGTAAGTCTTCCTGGTATGATGACCGGACAAATCCTGGCCGGAATGAATCCGGTATCAGCAGTCCGCTACCAGTTCGTAGTGATGGTCATGATCGCTGCTGCTGTGGCAATTGGGTGTTTAGCCATAATTACCCTGACCTACAAAAAAATGTTCAACCAGGATCAAGCTCTGGGAAAATAAGTCATGGGGCCACAGGGGGACGTTCACCCATTTCCCGTTTTAAGCAGTAACATTTCTAATATGTTCTCATAGGATAAGGGAGGAAGATACCATTAGAAGGTGGCAATTGCTGTGGCAATCGTTTATGATCCTGATCAATATTTTTCCAGCCGCACCCTTCGCCTGCAAGCTCCCTATCAAGAGGGCAGAGACGTTAAAATACTGCAGTCTCTTCTGAATCTGCTGCCCGATTGTATAGTTCATACTCACCTTGAAACTGATGGTGTCTTTGGAGTTGATACTCGGAATGCAGTCAGCGAATTTCAGAATTATTTTAGCCTTAACGCCAAAGGAATAGTTTCAGATGATACTTTTTATTATCTGGGACATTGCCAGGGTAAATTCTCTAAAGGAGAGCCTGTTTTTTCTTCTCGAATCATTCACAGCAGCATCCGGGGCAGGGATGTTCATATCCTTCAAAACCGTCTGGCTGCCTACAAAAAAACCTTTTTGAATCGGCCCGCCAGCGGGAAATATGATATTTATACATCCCAGGCAATAGACCATATACAGAATGATTTTTCTATCCAGGGTGAAACAGGGCTAGTTGGCCCTCAGACTTATGATACTTTACTGCTGCAATCTCCCCTGGGGGGCAGAGTATTAAAGAAAGGTAGACATGGCCTGGACACTTATTTTTTGCAGCTCTATTTGTATCAATTAGGATATTATCATCCAAACCCGGATGGCTTTTTTAACACCGTAACCTTTAAGGCATTGAAAGATTTTCAGCACGCCGCTGATATCAGAGTGGATGGAATCGCAGGACCGCAGACTTTTTTAGCCCTGGGAAACTCGCTCTCTTTTCCCCGTAACGACTTTTCCTATCGCAGTGATACTGGCGATTCTATTTCCAGTACAGCTGGCTTATTTCAACGAACAGAAAAAGATTTACTTGATCTTAATGGTTTAACAATCAGGCATAAACCCTTAAAGTCTGGCCAACTTTTAAAGATACCGGGTCCATGTGCCTTTCACTTGCTGAAAAAGGGAGACCATATAGATGCTGTGGCAGAAAAATATGGAATCAGTCAAGAAAACCTGGTTAAAGCGAACCGCCTGCAAATCAGTATGGGTCTTGTCCCGGGAGAAACCCTGCTGCTGCCGGGTTACCAGGTAAATCTAACCGGTTGTATAGTCTATTTAAATCGCCGAGAACGCCGGGTCGAACTAAAATCTATCCATCTGAAAGACATGAAGACCAGAGTTCTTCATGTCTTTCATGCTCATGAGATAAGCCAGATGAGTATTGCGCCTGGCAGAATAAAACTTAACCTATCTACCATGAAAGACTGGCATGGTACATTTAATCTTAATACTAATAGGCTCGAATCTCTACCGCTGCCGTGCACCCCTAACGGCGGAGATCATTTGAAAACAACGAGTGTCATAAACAGGTTAATCATCGAGGGAGGAAGAGCTGATATAAATGGACCCTCAGAAAGACCCTGCTTCTGCCATGACAGTTGCAGTACTGTTAGCGCTGAGCTGGAAAATGTAGTGAAGCAGTTCTCGGATAAACACATACGCGGTTGCCGGCTTAGCCCGGATGCTTCATATATCCTTATCTTTGCCTCCACCCCCCCGAATCGCGAAAGCACTGCTTATCTAGGTAATATCAAAACCGGGGAGATTCTAAAAATAGATGATAACAATTTCGGTGGAGTATTCAGCACGGATAGCCAGCAGTTTCTTTTAACTTCAAAACAATATTTTGGGGCCTATTATCCCTGGTTTTATATCAAGATTAGCTTATTCTCCTCCCGGGGTTATCTCCTGAGTGAAGAAATACTCACCCGCTCAGCCGAGATAAATGAGGATTGCTTCAACCCGGACAACACTGCCATGGTCCTGGCGATGGGAACTCCCAACAATTTCTATCCCCTGCCAGAGCGGTCCAGACATCTATATGTGAAAAAATTAAATTCTTCTTTACTAATTCAGATCACTGCAGAAGAAAAACCGTTCTCCCCCGTGTGGATATAGGATGGGCAAAAAGCCACGGGGACAGGTTCCTTGGCTCACTTTGTTTGTCAGGTGAGCCAAGGAACCTGTCCCCGTGGCTTGGCCCAGCCAAGCAAGGATCTTTCAGAAACCCGATAGATAGATATTAAAAATACTTATGGGGAGATGGAAATATTATGGATAAAAGCTATGAATATTAGTATATAATCTCTATAGATAAGTGGTTCCTATATTTGAAATCAACCCTTATACGGAGGTAATGATAAATGAAACGAATCCTTTCTATGTTTGGTGCTGGTCTGGCCACTCTTCTGCCGGTATATATATCGATATGGTTAATAATCTGGTTGTTTAATATGGTAGACAATATCTTAAAACCTCTTCTGGAACCTATTTTTGGTTTTGCCGTGCCAGGACTGGGATTTATTATCATAATTTCTTTTATCATTCTGCTGGGTTTCATTTCCACCAACTTTCTGGGCAACAAAATACTGGGTTGGTGGGAAAATGTCATGCATAGGATTCCCCTGTTGGGTAAGGTATACGGTGCAGTGAAAAGAATAACCGATTCTATTTTTTCATCCAATAAAAGCGCTTTCAAAAAGGTAGCCCTGGTAGAATTCCCCCGGCCCGGCATCTACTCACTGGGTTTTATCACCAATGAAGAATTTCCGTATATTGAAAGAGATACTTATTCTATATTTATACCCACAACTCCTAACCCTACTTCAGGTTGGTTTGTGGTCCTGCCCCGGGAAGACGTAACTATTCTGGATATCAGCGTGGACCAGGGGATGGAAATAATAATCTCAGCAGGTATGGTAGCTTCTGACAATGGCAAAAACGGCATCTATAAGACAGACCCCAAATAAACATCTTTTTATGTATAAGTACATCCTTTCCAAAGTACAATAGTAACATGATAAATAATGGAAGGAGAACCAGCACATGTCGGAAGAATTAACATACAGCACCATGGCCCGGGAGATGCTTGACCAACTCCCCCGAGGCGCTTTTCTCTCGGTCCGGGCGGATGATAAAATCAATACCATGACCATCGGTTGGGGAGCAATAGGCTATTTTTGGAACAAACCGGTTATTATCGTAGGAGTTAGGTATTCACGTTATACTTATAATCTTATCGAAGAAGCTCGTGATTTCTCAGTGACTATACCATTGAACTCGGAGTTCAAAAAATCGCTGGCAGGCACCGGCAGCAAATCAGGCCGGGATATTGATAAATTCCAGGTCTTCAGCCTTAAAGCAGAACCCGGCAAAGAGATTGAAAGCCCGGTAATTGGCAGCTGCGGTCTGGTTTATGAATGCAAATTGATTTTTAAACAGGCCATGGAACCAAACCTGCTGCAGGAGGAACTAAGGCAGAAATTCTATGCCCAGGAAGATTATCATGTCATGTATTATGGTGAAATAGTCTCTACTTACCTAAATAATTGATGGACATGGGGGCGGAATAACCACCATCATCGGACAAAAACGCCTGGAGTGGATACGGACAGGTGGTTGTATATATATTGAGACACAAGGGCTATCACGGTCATTAGCCATACCTCTGTGAACGGCGTATTCCTGGTAACAGAAATAAATCATAGAGAGTGCCCAAAAATGAGTAGTAAGATACTGGGCAGATACGCAATTTAATAATACGTAAATACAGAGTTAACCTGGGGGTAATAATTTTATGTCATTAGATTTTAAAAGGGGTAATAGAGAAGGTGAGTGCTGCAATCAATCACCCTCTCTATTAAGAATGAGTGGTTTATATTAACTTAAAGGGGGTTCATATTAAAAAACTTAAATTATCCTATTACTTCTTACCCAGATATTCATACGTTCTGCTTCCTTGATTAGTTCATCCCGAAGATCAGGGTGAGCGATGTTGATCAAGGCTTCAGCCCGCTGCCAGGTTGATTTGGCTTTGAGCATGGCAATTCCGTATTCGGTAACCACATAGAAATTGACACTCCTGGGCACGGTTACAACCGCTCCCGGAGTTAATATGGGCTTGATTCTGGATTGCAGCCGCCCCTCTTTATCCCTGAAGGTAGAGGTCAGACAAATCAAACCTTTACCTCCGCGAGAATAATATGATCCAAAGATAAAGTCGAATTGTCCTCCGGTTCCGGAAATATGGCGTATTCCCGATGATTCCGAAGCCACCTGCCCATAAAGGTCAACCTCAATAGCATTGTTAATAGCCATCACTTTATCATTTTGACCGATGATAAAGGGATCATTGGTATAATTTACAGGGGAGATAGCACATACCGGATTCATATCCAGGAATTCATACAATTTATTGGTGCCCATGGCAAAGGTATATGCCATTTTGCATTTGTCTATTTGCTTGCGCCGACCGGTTATTCGCCCGGCTTCATACATGTCGACAAACGAATCCACCAACATCTCGGTATGAACACCCAGTTCTTTTAAATCCGACTGCGCGATCATGGCTCCCACAGCATTGGGCATGGCTCCAATTCCCAATTGCAGGCATGCTCCATCTTCGATTTCTTCCATCACTATACCGGCGATCTTCCTGTCTATATCGGAAATAGGCAGCTCGGGAAGCTGGATCATGGGTTGATTGTCGCCTTCCACGATGCAGTCAATCTCGGAAATGTGAATGGACTCACGGCTGCCACCCAGGCAGACTGGAACAGTCTTATTAACTTCGACAATGACAGTTTTGGCCGTATCGCAGTACGAGGGAGTTAATGAAACCGAAGTGCCAAAGTTGAAGAAGCCATGCTTGTCCATTGGAGCTACCTTGATCAAGGCCACGTCTGCAGCAACATAGCCACGCTCATAAAAAGACGGTCCTTCGTGGTAAGTCAAAGGTATGTAATTACAGAGATTCCTGTCGTGCAGTTTACGACTGGCGGCACTCATATGCCAATCGTTATAAATAAAATGTTTTCTATCCGGATCCGCCAGGACTGCCTGGGGTGGATACGGACAGGTGGTTGTATATATATTGACGTTTTCAAGTTCATCAACCCGTTTGGCCAGGGCTGCATCCAGGTAGCTGGAATTCATTACAAATTCACCGAAGTGTACCAGGTCTCCTGATTTAACTACCTTTACAGCTTCATCTACTGGCGTTAGTTTGCGCTGGTATTCCGCACTATAATCCACTGGTGCATTTCCTCCTTAACATCCTAGTATTCAAAAACATCGACGGGAACATCAATGGCTGACCTATCACCATCGATGACCATCTCGGCCGTGGTCCACACATTAGGTACTACATTTCTCATATAGTATTGGGCAGTTGCCACTTTACCCTGGTAGAAATTATAGTCATAATGATCTGCTCCCACTTCCCTGGCTCTCTTATCGGCTAAGAGGCCCTGATCAAGGATTTGGCGGCCGCAATACAGCTGAGCGGTAGCAGTCAATACCCGACGAGAATATAGAGGAACCAGGCTGGCATCGCTCTTGAAATATTCAGCCAGGGCTTGGCGCATTTCCTGATAGGCGTTCAGAGCCCGGCCCAGGTTGCTGAAATCCTTACTGAAGGTTTCATTACCCTTATTAGCTTCATAGAAATCAACCATCTCCTGCACCCAGTTATCAAATAGAGTTCCGCCCTTCATACTCATCTTGCGGCCAATCAGATCCATGGACTGAATAAAGTTAGTGCCTTCCCAGATGGAATAGATTTTCATATCGCAGGCCAGTTGCCCAACCGGGTATTCAGAACAATAGCCATAACCGCCATAAGCCTGGATGGCCTCGCCAATCAGCCACCAGCCTTCATCAGAAGGATAGGCTTTGCAAAGCGGGGTGGTTATTTCTATCAGGTCAGCAGCAGCTTTTCTAACTTCCGGATCAGGATCCCGGTGCCGCTGGTCAAAGGCGAGGTAAACCCGATACATCATGGCCCGAATAGCTTCAATATGGGCCTTGCCCAGCATCAGGGTGCGCTTGATGTCTTCATGGTTTATGATGGCTGTCCGACCTGCTTTGGGATCGGTCATCAGGCGGCCTTGGATTCTATCTTTGGCATAATCGCGGGCATTGGCAAAGGCATTTATGATGCAGGATAGTGCCATGTGGCCGGTCTCCATGCGGGCCAGGTTCATCATCTGGAACATCTGGGCCATGCCTTCACCCCGGCCTTCGTTCTCACGAGGATCTGTACCCAGCAGCCAACCCCGGCAGCCGTCGTTTTCGCCGGCAGCCAGAGAGGCGGTTACTGATCCATGCAAGCCCATCTTATGTTCAGCACCGGTAGTTTGAAAGTCGTTGTCTTCCAAGCTGCCATCTTCGTTTACCCATAATTTGGGAACAACAAACAACGATATACCGCCGGTACCAGGTCTGGCACCTTCAACCCGGGCCAGATAGAGATGAATGATATTTTCAGTAAAATCATTATCTCCGCCGGTTATGAATATTTTATTCCCCTTAATCTTAAAGATCCTGGGATCATCGGTAGGAAAGGCCTTGGAAAGAATATCACCTACATCAGATCCAGCGCTGGGCTCGGTCAAGCACATGGTGCCGGCCCAAGTTCCATCCATCATCTTGGGCAGGAACATAGCCTTTAATTTTTCATCACCATAACTTTGAATCAAGTCAGCAGCTCCGCTGGTTAGCAGTATATAAGGCATAAAAGCAGGGTTAGCGGCACAAATCAGTTCCCAAACTGCAGCATACAGCATCTCCGGCAGAACCATGGCATCCTCAGCATTATCGATATTACTGGTACCCCAGCCTTCACTCTGCAACTGGTGAAAAAGAGGCCCGAAACTTGGCGGAGTAGTTACCTTACCATTATCAAAAGTAACCGGGTTGTTTTCACCATCGTCGTTGGTAGCTTCTATAACTTCTTTGCACATTTTCAGTATAGGCCCTAATACTGATTTAATATCGTCTTTGGAGTAGTAATCGGCAAATTGGGGGTAGTTAAAAACATTCTCCGTTGGAAGCCATTCTTGAATAATAAATTCAAAGTCTCTTATATTATTAACCGCAAAATTAGCAGCCATTTAAACATTCCCTCCCTTTTTATCTTATCTTTTATCTAATCAAATCTTTAAAGAGGCGGGTGATGGCCCGGGCAGACCACCACCCTTTATACAGATTAGTTAGATGAATCTATTAAATATCTCTGGTCCATAGCGAACAGTAAGCCGGTCCACCACCTACACAGAGAGAAGCTCCGCCTATGGTTTTACCCTGTTTTTCCAACTCATAATACAGGGAGACTACAATACGCAGGGCGGTACATCCTACCGGATGACCCAGGCCGATACCAGAGCCATTGACATTGACCTTGCTTAGATCCATATCAATACCGAAGTCTTCTTTTAGCATTCTGCCCACACCGATAAATTGAGGAGCAAAGGCTTCGTTGATTTCCCAGTATTCCACGTCTTCATATTTCATGCCCGCTTCTTTAAGGCATTTGGGAATGGCAACTGCCGGACCCAGACCCATTACTTCAGGAGCTACCCCTTCAGCACAGATGTTGATCAATTTCATTAGGGGTTTGAGTCCCAGTTCTTCGGCTTTAGCCTTGGACATGATGATTACAGCTGCTGCAGCATCATTAATACCAGAAGCATTAGCGGCGGTGACTACGCCGCCTATTTTAAATGCCGTACCTAGTTTGGCCATAGATTCCAAGCTGGCATCGGGAATCATATGCTCGTCTTTTTCATATAATTTGATACCCTTCTTGGACTTGAGTTCGACTGGGACTATTTCCCGCGTAAAGGTTCCGTCCTGGGTAGCGCGGGTAGCGCGTTGATGACTCAAAAGGGCCAGTTGATCACATTCTTCTCGAGTAATGCCGTATTTCTCAGCAATATTTTCGGCAGTCAGGCCCATGTGGCCAGGTACCAGGCGATCTACCAGACCGTCATGCAGCATGGAGTCCTCAATCTGGCCAGGACCCATCCTGTAGCCCATTCTGGCTTTGGGGAGCATGTAGGGGGCATTGGTCATGCTTTCTACGCCTACTACCAGACCAATATCAATTTTGCCTAATTGAATATGGTTTATTACTACATCCAGAGCCCGCATACCGGAGGCACAGTTCTGGTTTACATTACAGGCATTGCTTCTGTCTGGAAGACCGGCAGCCTTGCCGACCTGGCGGGCAGGCAGTGATCCCTGCATATGAGGATATACTTCGCCCATAACTATTTCATCAATAGCACCCGGGGCAACACCCGCTCTTTTTATGGCTTCCTTAGCTACCGTGATGGCTAAGTCTAAGGCCTGGACATCCTTTAAGCTGCCCTGAAATTTAGCAATAGGCGTTCTACAGGCACTCACTATTACTACATCCTGAATTTCCTTCATCATATTAAAAACCTCCCATAATTTATCATCAAACGATTTATTTCCCTTGAAATACGGGCTTCCTTTTTTCCAGGAAAGCTCCCATTCCCTCTTTTTGATCAAAGGTTGAAGAAATCCAATCTGGATTTTCACAATTACTAAGACCGGGCTTAGTAATTGTAGAACCCCTTCTTGGTCTTCATTCCCAGCCACCCGGCCCGTACATATTGTTTGAGCAGGCCGGAGGGACGATATTTGGGATCCCCGGTTTCATCATACAGAGTATTCATTACTGCCAGGGCGATATCACCGCCTACCAGATCACAGAGAGTCAGTGGACCCATAGGCCATCCAGCCCCAAACTTCATAGCGGTATCAATGTCTTCAGCACTTGCCAGTCCTTCCTGCAGAATGAAACAGCCTTCGTTGATGGTGGGAACTAGAATGCGGTTGACCACAAACCCCGGGCCTTCTTTAACTCTTACCGGTTTCTTGCCAATTTCTATAGATAGATCGGTGACGATTTTCATGGTTTCTTCCGAGGTCTGCAGAGCAGGAATAACCTCGATAAGTTTCATGACATTAGCCGGATTAAAGAAATGCATACCGACAACTTTATCCGCCCTGGTGGTAATAGCAGCAATTTCAGTAATAGAAAGAGAGGAAGTGTTGGTAGCGATAATAACCTCGGGGGCCAGTAAGGCATCCAATTTAGTATAGACGTCCTTTTTTACCTCCATGTTTTCAAAAACGGCTTCTATCACGAAATCAACGTCTTTTATATCCTCTATATTACTAACCCCTATAATATTACCCAGTACAGCATCTTTGGTTCCTGGAGCTGATTTACCCTTTTCTTCTGCTTTAGCCAGACTCATTGCTATAGAAGCAATCGCCTTATCAATCAGTTCCTGTTTGATATCATATAGTACAACTTTTTTCCCGGCAGCTGCCAGTGCCCAGACAATACCCTGTCCCATAGTGCCAGCACCAAGCATTGCGATCGTGTTAATAGCCATTTATTTGCCCTCCTTAATATATAAAAATCATTAATAGATACCTGGATAGAAAAAAATTCACCTCCTAATCCTTCAAGAGTATTAGATTATCTGCATTCAATGCAGTAAATTGTCTTACACACGGTTATATAGCAAGATAAGTGCCAGGAAAGCAAAAAGGAGTCAAAATATACAAAAAAAGGCGGTATACCGTGATTTAACGGTATGCCGCCAATTAGTTCAGGCAAATTATAACCTGCCCTGGTATATCAAAATAGCATAGCAGATAAAACTCCATAACAGCTGCTATATCAGGAATCACGCCTTTATAGCAATTCCTAAAATAAGAGAGCAGACTGATTTTAACAGATAACTAAAATATTGTGATCTCAACTGAAATATAAAAATTGTAAAAACCGCGCTTATATGGGAAAAACAATAACAATACCAGTTAATGACATTTCTCAAAATAGGAGAGTTAGCACTAAAATAGCTTCTTGGGAAAAAGCTTAAGGTTAGCGGTATCGATCGGCAGGAATAATGCTGTTAAGCAGTTAGCTATAGCTGGTCCAGGCCATATTTGCCCAGTTTACGATACAGTGCTGAAGTGTGAATACCCAAAACTCTGGCGGTATGCACTTTGTTGCCACCGTTCTTCTCCATAGCCTGTATTATTAACTGCTTTTCCAGCTGTTCAACAGCATTTGGAAGAGTCAAGGAATCAACAGCAGATGGTTCGTCATTAAAATAAGTGTTTTCCACTAGCAGTGGAAAGTGCTTGATGGTAATGTTGCTTTCTCGATTCATATCAGCCATATTGATAGCTCTCTCCAGCAGGTTCTCCAGTTCGCGAATGTTGCCGGGCCAGTCGTAATTCTGCATCAGTTGAATAGCTTTATGAGATACTTTTTTAATGTCTGTACCCAGCTTGCTGTTTATTTTTCGTATCAGGGTGTTTACCAGCAGAGGAATATCTTCGCTGCGTTCTTTAAGCGGAGGAATATCTAATCTTACCACATTCAGGCGGTAAAAAAGATCCTGTCGAAACTTCTGCTCGGCTACCAATTGCTCAAGATTGCAGTTGGTTGCAGCAATAACTCGTACGTTTACAAAAATAGGCTTGGTACCACCTACTCTTTCCACTACTCTATCCTGCAGGACGGTCAAGAGTTTGGTCTGCATAGTCAGCGGCATGTCACCAATTTCATCCAGGAAGACGGTCCCCCCCATCGCCAGTTCAAACTTGCCGTGTTTTCCTCCCTTGCGAGCACCAGTAAAAGCACCTTCTTCATAACCAAAGAGTTCGGATTCCAGAAGGTTTTCGGGCAGAGCAGCACAGTTTATTTTAACAAAGGGATGGTTGCTGCGATTGCTGGAGTTATGAATGGCATGGGCAAATAATTCTTTGCCAGTTCCGCTTTCCCCGGTTATAAGCACGGTGGAGACGGTATGAGATAATTGTTCAGCTACAGATTTAACATTAGTAAAGGCAGTACATTCACCGATTAAATCCTTAAATTGCCATTGGGCCTGGTAACCCAAACGAATTTCCTCCTTGTATATATTTAACTCTTTCTCAGTTTCCTGCAGTTTATTCATCAGTATTTTAGCACCAGACATATCCATAAACAGACTCCGGGCAACAGCTCCTATTATTTCACCATCCTTAATGATGGGCAGGCGGGTAACTATAGTGTTGCGCCCGTTGATAGAAAATATATCGGCTTCATCTATTCGACCGGTTCTCAGTATTTCAGGCAGCAGTGAATTTGGTGTGATGTCCAGAATATGCTTTCCTACTACCTGACTTTTTTCTAAACCCAGCTGCTCAAGATAAGTCGGATTCATGGCTGTAATTATGCCTTCCTTGTCTACAATAACATAAACCATATAAGGGCTTTCAATCAAAGCCTCGGAGATAGCTCGGAATTCTTTCTCGGTTTCCTGGAGTTTGTGCATAAATATCTTGGCGCCGGACATGTCCAGGAAAAGACTCTTGGCAATAGCGCCGATGATTTTGCCGTCCTTCATGACCGGCATGCGGCTCATAATCGTATCCCGCCCATTAATGGGCCAGATGACTGCTTCATCAACACGTCCTGTTTTCAGGATTACCGGCAAATCCGAGGTGGGCGTGATCTCCAGAATGTGTTTGCCTACTACTTCTTCTTTGGTAAAGCCCAGGATATCCAGGTAGGTACGGTTCATAGCCGTGATGATACCGTCTTTGTCCACTATAACATAAACCATGTAAGGGCTTTCAATTAAGGCTTCTGAAAGAGCCCGGTACTCCTCCTCGGTCTCCTGCATTTTTTGCATCATAATTTTCACACCGGAAACATCCAGGAAAAGGCTCTTGCCAATGGCGCCGATTATCTCCCCATTTTTTATAATAGGTAGGCGGGTTACAATGGTATCTCTTCCGTTTATGGGCCAGATGTCGGCTTTATCTACCCGCCCGGTTTTCAATACTTCAGGGAGCTGAGAAGTAGGTGTGACCTCTGAAATATGCTTTCCTATAACGTCCTTTTTTTCTAGCTTAAGCTCATCCAGATAGGTCTGGTTCATCATGGTAATATAACCTTCTTTGTTTACGCTCACATAAACCATGTAAGGGCTTTCAATCATAGCCACCGAATAGGCCTGGAATTCTTCTTCGGTTTCCTGCAATCTCTGCATCAAAATCCGAGCGCCGGACATATCCAAAAAGAAACTCTGGCCTATAGCTCCCACTATTTCTCCGTTCTTTACTATGGGAAAACGGGTCACTACAGTGTCCCTGCCGTTCAGAGGCCATATGTCAGCCTTATCTATTCTTCCCGTTTTTAGTACTTCGGGGAGTTCTGAGTTGGGAAGTACTTCCAGAACGTATTTACCTATAGCTTCATCCCTGCTTAAACCGAGTAAATCAAGAAAGACTTTATTCATAATCGTAATATAACCATCTTTGTCAACAATCACCAATGCCATATAGGGACTTTCTACCAGTAAACCATCTATATTTTCAATATTGAAATTTGACATATTTACATGCCTCCACCTATTGCACAATTATGTACCTGAAAATGCATATTAATTATATAATGGAGCAGATTGAAAAGTCTATGGGAAGCGGCCCAAGACAGAACATCCTAACTAAAATCCAGTCTCTGTTTTATTACCTCTAATAGTTGCTCCATGCCCTGTCCGCTTTGGGCTGACAGGTATACCGCACCATACCCGGTTACCCGGGGTACCTGCTCCAGCAAATCAACCTTATTGAATACATTTAGGATGTTATCTTTTTCTGCCCCCAGTTCCTCCAATACTTCTTCTACTACCCGAATCTTATCCAGGTACTGTCCATCAGAAATGTCTATTATATGCAGCAGCAGGTCAGCATCAACAGCTTCTTCCAGGGTTGAGTGAAAGGCAGCTACCAGCGCTGGAGGGAGTTCCTGTATAAAGCCTACGGTGTCAGTAATTAGCACCTGCTGATCCTGCGACAGATCGAGACGTCGGGTAGTTGTGTCCAGGGTTTGGAACAGACGCTGATCAGCTTCCACCTGCTCGGAGCCGCTTTTGTGAGCTATACTGCAAAGGGCATTAAACAATGTCGATTTACCCGCGTTAGTATATCCCACCAGGGACATGGTTTTGATACCTGAACGTTGTCTCTGTTTACGATGAAGTTCCCGGGTCACTTCCAATTTATCTATATGCTTTTTTATATCCTGGATACGCTTCCTTATATAGCGGCGGTCTAGTTCCAGCTTCTGCTCACCAGCTCCCCGGGTACCAATGCCAGCTCCCAGACGGCTTAACTGGGTTCCGATGCCTCTCAGACGGGGTAAGCGGTATTGCAGCATAGCCAGTTCCACCTGCAGTTTGCCTTCCCGTGACCTGGCTCTCTGGGCAAATATATCCAGAATCAACATTGTTCTATCGATGATCTTGATTTCCAGCGACTGCTCCAGGTTGCGCAGCTGTACCGGAGTAAGTTCTCGATCGAATATTATCGTATCAGGTTCCAGTTCTTCAATAAGGTGCCTTAATTCTTCAACCTTGCCCTTGCCTATGTAGCTGGAGGATTCGAGTCTTTTCCGGGCTTGCATGAGAGTTGCTGCAACCTGGCCACCGGCAGCCTCCGTCAGCCCTTTAAGTTCTTCCATATACTCTTCAAACCCTGCACTGTTTCTGTTTTCCAGCTTAACACCTACGAGTATGACTTTTTCAGCGGTATCCCTGTTTATAATCTTAACCTCCTGTTTGGTTTCCGGCACTATCGATATCTTCCAATAACTTTTCCCATTCTTGATAAGCCGCATTTAATTCCCTTTTAATATTTTCGTATTCATCCAGGCAGTATTTAGCCTTTTCCTGATCGCTGTATACACCGGGGCTGACCATCAATTCCTCGGTTTCGTCTTTTCTCTTTTCCAGGTAGTGTATCTTTTCTTCCAATTTACTTAATCGATTATCGAGCATTTTTCTATTCCTCTCTGCTTCCTTCTGTTTCAACCTGAATTCCTGTTGCTCGCTTATTTTTTCGTTACCTTTACTTTGCTCATGGACCGAATTAGTTTCCAATTGCCGTCTCTTTTCTGTATAATAGCTGTAGTTGCCAGCGTAATTCTGCAGTCCACTATTGTATATCGCTGCTACCCGGCTGGCCACCCGATCTATCAGGTAGCGGTCATGAGACACCAGGAGCACCGTTCCCGAATATTCCTCAAGCATTTCTTCCACTGCCTGTCGGCTTTCTATATCCAGATGATTGGTCGGCTCATCCAGTATTAAGAAGTTGGCCCCGCTTAAAAGAACTTTAAGTATAGCCAGACGTCCCTTTTCACCGCCGCTTAAATCTCCTACCTTTTTAAATACCTCATCGCCTCTGAACAACATCCTTCCCAGCAGGCTGCGAGCCCGGGCGGCCAGAATATTTGAATTGGATACTATTTCTTCCAACACGGTATTGGCGGGCTCCAGATCCTCATACTGCTGGGCAAAATAAGCAATTTTCACCCGACTCCCTATCCTTACCGATCCTTCGTCAACCTGTACTAGTCCGTTTATTATTTTTAACAGGGTAGTCTTACCACAGCCGTTAGGTCCAATCAAAGCTACTTTCTCGCCTTTGTAAAGATCAAAATCCAGCCGGGTAAAAAGATGTAAATTTCCATATGACTTGGATACTTCCCGCAGACCGAGAACATCCTGCCCGCTCTCATAATCCAGCGACAGATCCCAAACACCTATAGTGGCAGTATTCTGTGGCCTTTCCAGGACTTCCAACCTCTCCAGGCGAGTTTCCCGGCCCCGGGCTTGCTTGGACTTAATTCCTGCTTTAAATCTTCTGATGTATTCCTCGGTATCCTTGATATATTCCTGCTGTTTTTCATAAGCTCTCTTTTCGGCCTCTTCCTCAACCGCTTTCAATTTCAAATAGTTGGAATAATTACCCGGATATGATTTAAGCTGGCCGTTTGCTAATTGGATTATTCTGCTGGCCACCCGGTCCAAAAACCAGCGATCATGGGACACAATCAATATGGTTCCAGGATAATCCTTTAGAAAGTCCTCCAACCACTCTACTGAATCCATGTCCAGATGGTTGGTGGGCTCGTCCAGCAGCAGCAGGTCCGGAGCAAGGGCCAGAAGACGTCCCAGATTAATGCGGGTTTTCTGCCCGCCGCTGAAGTCTGCCAGGAGGCGATCAAAATCATCACTTCTAAATCCTAAGCCTATGAGAATCCTACGGGCCATGTTTTCGCAGGCATAACCATTGTTTCTCTCATATTCTTCCGTCAGTACTGCGTATCGGTCCATAAGCCTGCCAAGATCAGGCCCGGCCTGGCTGATCTGCTGTTCCAGGTCTCCGATCCTGTTTCTTAATTCCAATAGATGGGAGTAACTGCTCATCACTGTATCCCATGCTGTCAGCTCTTCTGACGGAGAGGGCAGCTGTTCCAGGTAAGCCAGGGATAATGAGGCAGCTTTTATTATCTCACCATTATCATACTCCAGCTGTCCGCTGATGCAGTTCAATAGGGTAGTTTTCCCAGTACCGTTGGCTCCAACCAGGCCTACCCGTTCCTTCTCATTAATAACCAGAGTAGCATTCTTTAGAATATGATTATCACCATAATATTTATGGAGATTTTTTGTTTGAAGCACTATCACAGTATTCACCAGCCACGAATTTTGTAAATAGGAACCCGACCGCTTAAAGAAGCGGAGAACATCTTTTCGCCTCGTTATCTCGTTATAATATAACATTTTCAGCTCCTGCGGTCATCTCTTGAAGAGCTGAAGTTCTGCCTGCATATTAAGATAGGTTAGAAAGAACTGTCCGGGATAATAATAGGTAGTATAAACAAGCCGCTTGGAAAAGTGATTTATGATTATTCAACTTTCGCAGATGGTAACAGCTCCGGCGTGGCGAGCATTATACTTTGTCCCGCCGTCGGCCGGTCTTATTTTAGCCAATGTAGAAATATTGTCTTAATATGTGATACCGGGTTATTCAAGTTGTTTACCCCCTATAACCCGCCTTACCCTCCTTGCTAAGACAAAGCATAAAACTCGCCAGTGGGTAAGTGTGAAAGTTTGAAGTAAATTAGGGAAATCCATGAATTATTAATATACAGATAGGAGTGATGAATATGCCAGCCTGGGCAGGATTCCAGCCCGGCCCTTGGGTAGATAACATTGACGTTAGAGACTTTCTGCAGAAGAACTACCGTCCCTATGCAGGAGATAGCAGTTTTTTATCCGGCCCCTCGGACAAAACCTCCCGCTTATGGAATAAATGTCAGGAGCTTTTAAGAGCAGAATATAGAAAGGGTGGAGTATTAGATGTCGATGCCCGTAACCCTATTACGATAACCAGCCACCCACCTGCCTATATCGATCGGGAGCTGGAAACTATCGTAGGATTACAGACTGATCAACCCTTGAAAAGAGCAATAAATGTATTTGGCGGATTGAATACCAGTATCAAGGCCTGCCAGGCTTATGGCTACGAACCTGATACGCAGATGATAGATTTCTTCAGGAAGTACCGTCCTACTCATAATGATGGGGTATTTGCGGTATATACCCCGGAGATGAAGATGGCTCGGCGCGTTGGTATTATAACTGGTCTGCCTGATTCGTATGGCCGGGGCAGGATCATCGGTGATTATCGTCGGGTCTCTCTTTACGGCGTAGACCGCCTGAAAGCAGGCAAAAAAAGTGACCTGATACTAATGGATAAAAAGATGGAGCCCTCTTCTATTCAACTTCGGGAGGAAGTGTTCTGCCAAATAGAAGCCCTGCAGAAAATGAAAGAGATGGCAGAAGGGTATGGATTTAACATTTCGCGCCCGGCTGATAATGCTTTAGAAGCTGTACAATGGTTGTACTTTGCTTACCTGGCCGCAGTCAAAGAACAGAATGGAGCGGCTATGAGCCTTGGACGAATCGCTAATTTCCTGGACATCTATATTGAACGAGATATAGCACAGGGATTAATGGGCGAAATAGAAGCCCAGGAGCTAATAGACCAGTTGGTGATAAAACTCCGCCTGGTAAGACATCTTCGCTCTCCAGAATATAATGAACTCTTTGCCGGGGACCCTAACTGGATAACCGAATCACTGGGTGGTATGGGGACTGATGGACGCCACCTGGTGACCCGAACTTCATACCGAATTCTCAACAGCCTGTATAACCTGGGACCGGCTCCCGAACCTAACATGACCGTTTTGTGGTCCGAAAATCTGCCGGATAATTTCAAGTATTTCTGTAGTGATCTTTCTATCAACACCAGTACTCTGCAGTATGAAAATGATGACGTAATGCGCAGGTATTATGGTGACGATTATGCCATCGCCTGCTGTGTATCAGCCATGAAGCTTGGGCAAGAGACCCAGTTTTTTGGTGCCCGCTGCAACCTGGCCAAGCTGCTGTTATACGCGATAAACGGGGGCCGGGACGAGATGACCGGGGAACAGGTGGGAGTTGAAATTCCAGTTTACGAGGGCAGTATTCTGGAATACGATGAGGTAATGAGCCGTTTAAAAATTCAGCTGGAGTGGTTATGTGAGCTTTATGTTAATATCATGAATGTGATTCACTATATGCATGATAAATATGCCTATGAAGCCTCTCAGTTTGCCCTGCATGACAGCACAATACATCATTACATGGCTTTCGGTATTGCCGGCCTGTCAGTGGCAGCCGACTCTCTAAGTGCTATCAAGTATGCACAGGTCAAACCGCTCCAAGATGAGCGAGGTATTATCACCGACTTTTCGATAGAAGGGGACTTTCCCAAGTTCGGTAACGATGAACCCAGAGTGGACCGGATTGCCGCAGCCCTGGTGGAAGATTTTATCAATCATTTGAAAAAGCACCCCACTTATAAAAACGCGGAGCATACACTGTCTATACTAACCATAACTTCTAACGTGATGTACGGCAAGCATACTGGAACTACTCCGGATGGACGGCAATCGGGTCAACCCCTGGCTCCGGGTGCCAACCCCTTGCATGGACGAGAAGAGCATGGAGCCCTGGCCGCCTTGAACTCAGTAGCCCAGCTGGATTACCGTCATGCCCGGGACGGTATATCTTTCACCTTTTCTACCGTACCATCGGCATTGGGAGTTAACAGAGAAGAACAGGTCTCAAACCTGACCGGTCTGTTGAGCGGGTATTTCATGCAGAATGCCCATCATATGAATGTTAATGTTTTAAATTTAGAAACCCTGAAGGAAGCCATGGACCATCCCGAAAAATATCCGGATTTGACCATAAGAATTTCCGGATACGCAGTGCATTTCATCAAGCTTACCCGGGAACAACAGGAGGAAGTCATAATGCGCACCTTTTTTAAGAGGATGTAGCCTTATGCTGGGCCGGATTCACTCTATCGATACCTTTTCCACCCTCGATGGTCCTGGAATTAGAACTGTAATTTTTATGCAGGGGTGCTTCCTCAGATGCAAGTACTGTCATAATCCCGACACCTGGAGTCGGGAAAGCGATCATTCCAGAGATTATACGTCGGAAGCTCTAATGCATATCATTACCCGCGGCAAACCATATTTTGATGCCACCGGCGGGGGTATTACCTTCAGCGGGGGTGAACCCCTTTTACAGCACCAATTTCTTAAAGAGATATTTATTCTCTGCCGGGAAATCGGAATCTCTACTGCTTTTGACTCTTCATTGTACGTATCAACTAATATTATTGACAATCTGCTAAGCTGCACCGATCTGGTACTGGCAGATATTAAACAAATGGATCGGGCCAAAAGTCAGGAACTGGTAGGGTCTGGCAATGAATTAAACTTGAGCAATATAGAACTGATAAATCAAAGACGGGTCCCCATTTGGATACGTTATGTAGTAGTCCCGGGATGGACGGATGACAGAAAAGATGTGGAAGCTATGGCGAGATTTATCGCACCCCTAACCTGCATAGAGAGAGTTGACCTGCTGCCCTATCATGCCTTGGGCCGGCACAAGTGGTCTATGCTGGGGATAAAATATGATTTGAAAGACCTCCACCCGCCTTCCCGGGAGCAAATGATGGAATTAAAACTGCTGGTAGAAAAACACAGCAGCAAACAGGTGGTGATACATGAATAACGCTGGGCATTTCGCACTGTTTTTACTGTATGTACGTTGGTGAAACGGACGTTAACCGGCTGGGATAATTCTGTGTTTTTGTTTTATGGCACAGCCCTTCTCCAACAAAATCGCTGCCGCCAATTAGAAAAATCAGGCTACCTTTTGAAATACAGTCTCTGATTTTCTTCGTACAGAAGCTTTTCTCCTTCCAATTCTCTGAATTTGAAGGTCATATAAAGCCCCTGCTCACCGAACTTGCCAAGCAAGGTGGATTCTCCGGAATCCGCTATGCTGTCTTTCTGTATGCTTGCATAATAGTTCCAATCATATGGATTTTGATATACCGCTTTGCTGTCGCTTACATCATATGTGCCAGAAAAGGTGGCATCAACATAACCGTCGCCCTGTCGGTAAACGCCTGAAAATACATTATCCGCATTAAAAGTAAAGGAGTACTGGGCCGAATCGGAGGATGTATAAGCCAGCCCGCCGTTCTGGTCATACCCGGCGTAAAGACTCCATGTACCGCTGATGACCTGGTCAAGGGTCGGTACAGATGCCGTTGATTCCCCTTTATAAGAAGGCGCGGAACCGGAATCGGTATTGCTTTCATTTCCATTGCATCCGCTTATCAAACCGGTACAAACGATTACCATCAAAAGAGTAATAAATATTTTCTTCATAAATATCAACTGCCTTTCAAATGTTTTTTATTTCTCCATGGATTATTTAATTCAATCGTAACCCACGAGTATAGAATATAAAGCGGATCGATTCTATTTTCCCTTATGATATCCAGGTCGGTGTGATTCCGGTTTCATAGCGAAACCTTTCGGAAATTTCATCCATTGCCGCCGGATCCAGAGGCGGTCTTAAAAGCCGGGTGCTTTGCATTCGTTTCTCCGTGCCATAGGTAAAGACGATAAAATCAGGTCCTATTTCTACTGCTCTCAGACGGATACCGTCCTGGTTGAACTTGATGATTTTTGTGTCCAGCAAAATACCAAAATAAGAAACAAACATCTCGGTATTTTCGATATCCTCCGGCTGCGCTGTTTCTTGGGATATGTTACTGATAGTAGCGGTGCGGATGTGCAGGATGGGATTTTCTGCGATGAGCCGCGCTACTTTCAGTTTCCCGCGCTCACGAATCCAGAAACCTGCCGAAACGCCGCTGGCAATCATAACACTGGCCAGGAACATCTGGGTCTTTATTTCAGATATTGGCCCCCCTATAAGGATGAGGATGGCGGCTATCAGCAGGCCAAAGCCGGTGAAAGCTGCAAAAACGAAGTTTCTTTTTCTGATTGCATTCAAACGTGCTCCTCCTTTTCCGGCAAGATCTAATCTACCTGGAATAGGATAAGGATATCAACACTTGGGCCACTAAGGATCACCCCCAACGGGTGGTTTGCTCAAAAAGCCCCCACCTTTTATGGCAAGGGGCTTTGATATAATCATACCCGCACAAAATATGCAGTGTTTATAAGTTTGGGTATTTTATTCCTTCCATTCATAATAATATTTGAAGCCATAGCCGTTGAGGTGCAAAATTATGGCCTTTTTGGCTCCAGGCGTGCCTTTAATCATCTTTTCAGCCTGCATGCTTCCTGAGTAAGCCTGCACATGCGTCTCTCCGGCCGGCGTAGCGAACGATATTTTGCCCATGGTCGCACCCCCGGGATTTATGTCGGCATTATCAAAACTAATACTGAATTTGTTGATCGCCCAGTTGGATCCTACAGTTCGATTTACGGTAATCATGGGGCGATCATTGGCACTGAAATATTCCGGAGGGTCGGTCCAAATAGTGGTCGCGGTACCGGAAGCGGCAATAGTGCCGTTGGACAACTTCCGCGTGTTAATATTGGTGAAATTGTTCTTGTCACCCTTACCCTCGATGTATTCGGTATATGTGTCTCCGTTGGCGAACATGCCTACTTTACCCCCGGTATCCGTTGTGTCGCTGGGGTTTTTATAATACTCCCAATGAGTAAAATACCAGCCGGGCGCGCTCGAGGTCTTCGACCCGGTCTTAGTTTTGCTAATCATCACGGTTTTGGTAGCTCCGTCCCAATCAATGCCCAGCTCCAGCAGATATCCCATGGCCCTTACTGGCAGGTAGGTGGTGCCATTATATGATATGGGCAGTACCGGTGTGCCGTCGTCTCCCACCGGGACAACGCTCCTGCCATTCAGTTTAAATTTCAGATCGCTGTTGAGCATTGCGCCGGAGATAGATATTAATCTATTGCTTTTAGAAACAGCCGCAGGGGTAGGCGCCTTTTTTGTCGTCGTGCTGGTGATAAGTACGGTTTTAGTAGCGTTGTCCCAGTCGATACCCAGCCCCAGCAGATAACTTATAGCTCTTACCGGCAGATAGGTGGTGCCGTTGTATGATATGGGCAGAACAGGCGTACCATCGTCCCCCACGGGCACCACTGTTTTGCCGTCCAGCTTAAAGCTGAGCTGGTCGTTGAGCACCGCTCCCAATATAGAAGTGAGTCCCCCGGAACTTACGCTCAGGGTTGGCATGCAAGTGGACGGCAATGACATTGGCGAAGTTTTGGTCGAGCTCCAAGTATAGGTTGCGGCACCGTTTTGTGAAAATGTGCCGCTCATATCAGGCGCATCGGACGCAGTTGCAGACGCCGCTGATCCCAGGATTCCCGTTGATAAAAGCACAGCCAGTACCATCAGCATGCGAAATGCTTTAATTATTCCCTTTCTTGTCATCATAAAAGCCTTCCTTTCATTTCATTTTTATTGTAGTCATGGAGTATGCCAATAAACCGCCCCCAAAAAATCAGAAGAGGTTTTTGGAAGTATTCTCCAATTATTCCATCACATCATACCATTATACCCTCTGAATTACTTCACCCGAAACGGGTAGTTTATACCCAAAATAGCCCCTACCCTTTTCGGGTAGGGGCTTGATATCCCGTGATTTTCAGAGCGCGCGCAGAGTTATGTTTCTTTCTCCTGTACTATCTCAATAAGCTCCGCGCGGCTTCGTATATTGAATTTGGAATAAATGTTTTTCACATAATATTTAACTGTATTTTCGCTGATATAAAGCTCACCGGCAATGGTCCTGTAAGTTTTTCCCTGAAGCAGCAGAGAAGCCACCTGGCTTTCCCGTTCCGACAAAATACCGAACCTTCCGGCCAGGTCGACCTGTTTGCTTTGTTCCTGCTCAGACATTTCGGAAAACTGCGAGAGATACGCATGGCCTTTGAGCAGAGAGGAAAGATATTGGTGCAGAGGGGGCAGGAGAACCATCGTCACACAAACCACAACCAGAGCCAGCAGCGTAGGATCGGAAATGTGTGTATCCGAGGATGTAACCGTGCTGCCAATCAGTCCGCCCAGCAAAACGCCCAATACATTGGCAGAAAGGCCTATGCCCAAAATTTTTGCCGGATTTTTATGGAACTCCAGCATTTCCCCGAGTATGCTCCACCAAAACAGATCGTACACCCCGCAGGCCCCAAGCATCAGGGTATTAACCACCAAATAGCTTAACGTAGAGCGGCCAAGGCTCATGAAGCTGATAAACGAAAGCCCGATCATGGCAATGGCTAAATAGAGTATGTAAGACCGGTTTATTCGCCGGGGCAGATTCCGCATGACAAAAAGCGCAGCAATATAAGGGACCGCCCAATACCAGCTGGTCAGCCATTCAAGATGCGCAAAAGCCGGGTTGATCATCTGATACATGAGCCCCGAGTTGATACTGATAATTACAATGAAAAGACATAAAAAAAAGAGCAGCTTGACCATGCTTAGAGAGCTTGCCTTCTGCCCGGCTGAAGTAAAGGAAGAGTCATGATCTTCCGGAAGCTGCCAGGCAAATATGAAAGCGCCTAACAGCATGACCATGGATAAGGCCAGCCCCACATGCGGCGATATATGAATGGCTGCCATATTTATTATTATCATGAGGACATTGGACAAGATCAGCATATCTGCGACCGTTTTGATCCGCTCGTTTTTCGGCGTACCGCTTTTCAGGTAAAACGCCCAGGCTGCCACGCAGCCTCCCGCCAAAAATGAGCCCACAGTGATCCCGGCAGTCCAAAGCAGGGACGGGGGAAAGAAAAAAATCACGGATACAGCGATAAAAAATATATAAGAATACAAAAACAGCCGTTTTGCCGCTGCCCTGCTTTGAATAAAAAAGCTGCACAAAACCAGTCCGGCAAATATGGCCGCAATGCTGCCGAAGACCATCACTTTGATAGCCAGATCATAAAAAGCTGCCAGAGAATAAAGGATCTGCCCCTCAAAAAGAAATGCCAGCATCCATGAGGAAAAAAGGGAGTGAAAAATAACGGACAGATTACGTTCACTTATTTCTACACGTAATACTCCGCATCCTTTTTCGCCGGCCATACCTCCGCCTCCTAATTGCATATTATACAGCGTATTGGCCTTTACGCTGGTAATGTTTTTTGCCTTCCGTAAATCGGCCTTAGCGCTGCTTCGAGAATCAGCCCAATTTTACCCTTTGTTATCGCAGCAGTTATCCTGGTTTGAGCACCATACAAAGCGTCCATCCAGCTAGTAATGCCTCATTTTCTCTGTTTCGTTGATAGGCAAGCAATTCCAACGATGATGTCTCAGAAAGAGTCTTATTTATTATAGCAGAGTCAAGGGCTGATCGCCCCCCTAACCTGCATAGAGAGAGTTGACCTGCTGCCCTATCATGCCTTGGGCCGGCACAAGTGGTCTATGCTGGGGATAAAATATGATTTGAAAGACCTCCACCCGCCTTCCCGGGAGCAAATGATGGAATTAAAACTGCTGGTAGAAAAACACAGCAGCAAACAGGTGGTGATACATGAATAGATTGTAGAACTTTCCTTAAAGTATTATTGCCACTCATCAGGCGGACATCCAGGGCATTCCATACCACCCTGCCCGAAGGGCAGGGTAGTTGCATCCGATTAAATATTAAAGCTCAATATAGTAGACAGGGTACTGTTATATGGTTCTTTGATTTCCAGGGGTATAAACGTAATTTGAACATTGTAACGCCCCGAAGGCAACAGCATCCCAGCTTTGTCCTTCATATCCCATACCAGCTGTCCCGGGATGAATTCTCCGGCTTTAATGTCTTTCCCACTGACCATTTGTGCAAACTCCATATTTTCTGAATAGCGGTATACTTCCTGTCCAGTTCTATCCGTGACTGCCACTTCGTACATCTGGCTGGAAGCAAAGGTCAAATCCTGTTCCTGGCCTGATCTATTGACCAGCTTGAAATTAAATTTAATACTGGATTCCTGTTTTACTACTTCACCTTCTACATAGAAAGCGTCTGCTGCCACCATGCTCTCCAATCGGCTCAATAATACGAAAGCTTCTGCATAGCTCAGCCTATCGGAGGGTGCCATGAGACTATTTCCCCGACCTTTTAGAAGCCCACTGCTATAGGCGTACATAATATTACGCGTATAATCCGGACTAATCTTATCAAAATCTTCAAATGGCACCAGGGCTACAAATAAAACTTCATCCAGGTTGATCCCGGTTCTCGCCGAAAAGATATCCACCATTTTGCTGACTACCTCTTGCCGACTGGTGGAAGCTAGCTCTACTTCGGTGTTCATAATGCATTTAAGTAAACTCTTCATATCATCAAGACTAATATACTCGTTCAGGTTATAATCACCCATAGTCTCTTGTACCATGTAACGGCTCTCCAGTTGGTCTACATAGGTCTGAGCCCAGTGGGTTCCGTCAGCGGCTACGATAGGAGCCGGGATAAGCAAAACCATCACAAAAGCTATGGTTAATAATATAGCGGTAAATTTTTTCATACAGAAATCTCCTCCTGCCATAAGATACTCTATTTACACATATTACGGCATCTTCAGATACTTCTTACAGTGTACAATAAAATAAGGGTTACCACATTAAGTAAATTAATGAGCATAGATAAAAATCGCGTTTGCGCCAAATTAATCATAGGCAAAGTGCTATAATTATAAAAATATTAATAAGTAATTAGCATAGGAGGAAGATAGATGAACAGGATAGCTCATTTCGATAATAGTAAAACGGCCATGGCGGCTTTAGGTATAGATATAGTCGAGTTCACCACGGAACAGGTTGTCGCTGTCATGCCGGTCACCTGGAAAACCCATAATCCATTTGGTATTCTTCATGGGGGAGTGTCAGTTGTAATGGCAGAAACAGTGGCTTCCGCTGGCAGTTATTTGTTTATTGACCGGGAACGGCAGACTGCAGTAGGTCTGGAGATAAATGCTAACCACTTAAAAAGTGTAGCCAGCGGGGTGGTTAAAGCGGTAGGCAAACCAGTTCATGTAGGAAGGAAAACCCTGGTATGGGAAATTCGCATTTATGATGAACAGGAAGACCTGGTCTGTATTTCCCGCTGTACCACCGCAATACTAGATAAGCTAAGAACCGGTGACACTATCAGATAACACCAGTCGTTTCCTTGACCCATGGTGTATGACAAATCTAAATTTTCATACTGAGATCAGCCCATAGAATAAGAAAATGAGGGGCAGGTCAGCAACCCGCCCCCCTGTTCTAGAAAATAAAATACTGCGGATCGCTTATTATTTCTTCCAGATACTTTTCCATGTCCTCGGTCAATCCCGTCCCTGGATCGTTATTTTTCAACTGATCATCCGCAGACGGCTGCCTGCTCTGGGGTTTGAAATAATTATGCTTCATTTTCTTTTCCCCCGCTTTCCTTTTTTATTAGCTTGTGTAGCACTCTGCTCTTTATGCAGGGGATTTTGACCATACTTCTGCTGGATTATCCAATTTTAAATGAAAAAGGAATGTAGGAAGCAGTCGGTGTGAGCACTAATAAAAACAGAGACTGGCTTCCAGTCTTTAGTTGCCTGGGGATATGCTAAATTTCAGCGAAAAGATCTTCCAATACTATCTCCAGGCCATCAAAAACAGCTGATTTAATGATATCTCCTTCCTTAAGGGTGCTCAGCCCATCAATATCTCTATCTTCAGTAAAGGAGTATTGAACAATATTTCTGCTCTCCAGGTTCACAATCCAGTATTCAGGAACACCGCTTTTCATATACAGGTGTAACTTGGCCGCCATGTCCTTACCTTTAGTCGATGGAGAAAGCACTTCCACAATCAATGACGGTATACCCTCATACTTGTTGTCAATGATCTTGTTCATATCACAGATCACGATCACATCCGGCTGGACCACATTCGGGTCTTCCTCGAACTTGGTCGCATAACCGAATAACCTCACATCTAATGGTGCAGTCAATGATTTGCATGGATGCCTCTTAAAATAGTTACTGAAATGCCATGCTATTTCGTTTACCATCACCTGATGCTGAAAACCGGGTGAAGCTATAAGATAAATTTCCCCGTCAATAAGTTCGTAACGTTGATCAGATGAACTGGTCAAGTTCATATATTCTTCATAGCTGATCCTCCTGGTCGATTTATAGTTTCCCATTTCTTCATGAAGCAGAAAATAATCGGGTTCATTATAGTGAATAAGTTTGGCAACATTCTTGCCATTTTTGGTAATAATAATATCTTCCTTCTCAACCAGGGCCAAATATTTACCGAAAGCATTCTGCAAATCGGTAGTATTAATGCGCATAATACTCACCCCCATTATTAGTTAGCTATAATTATAGCAATTTATGGCTATAATCACAAATTTATTTTAGCTATGTCGGAGGCTGATTATGTCAATATAATTTTTTCATCAGATGCTGTAAATAATCAGGTCAGGATAGGTGCGCAGCCTTTCGATAGAGCAGCACTAATCCGGCTAGTTCAAGCGGGAGAAATCTTTTCGCCTCGTTTAAGTGTAATATTAATGCCCCCTTGTTTCTTATGGTTAGGGGACTTATAATTATTAATGGATTATTCTTTAAACAGGCCAGTTTAATTGATTATGGGGGCGTGGCTCAGCTGGGAGAGCACCTCGTTCGCAACGAGGGGGTCAGGGGTTCGAGTCCCCTCGTCTCCACCAAATAATAAGCCATCTATTGATAAAAAAATCATTGTGTCGATGGGTGGTCTTTATCTGGAAAATGCAGTAATAAAGCCGTTCCCGCGTAATAGCGGAGCGGCTTTTGCTATTTTGCATCAGTTTACACTCCTAAATTCTGCAGCTTACAGGACTTGAACCCGCTTCCATCTTTGGAGTAACCGTTGAAGCTATAACCTCCTACAAACTTCCCGTGCCGGCAGGATCATCGTGTTACTGCCAACCGATAATGTCCGGCCATGCCTCGGGGTCAACTTGGAGTCTGCCAGATACACAACTATGAACCTTGATGCATCCAGAGTATCTTTAAATTTGCGTATGGTGGTGGTTTTTCCTGTTCCACAGTCACCAGTCACTACCGCAAATTGCTGCCGTCTGGCTGCGTACTCCAGTCTCCCCATAATCTCTTCCAGTATTCAGGGCTGATACAAACTATCCGTAGGAATATCTCGTGCAAATTGGATTTGAGATAATCCTAATATTCCTCAAACATTCTTGCCGTCCTCCTTCCGAACAGTTCGGTAGGAAACGGCAGGGAGATGGATTCTTTTTGCTCCTGGTTCTTCAAGTAATTCTGATTTTTGGTCTTGATAATTGTATCGAAGTGCGCTATATTTTCGCTTCAATGTCTAAAACAGGAATGCGAACTGCTTTTATTTTTAAAGTCTGATTTGCTGAACTGCAATTTCATTATGTAGTATGCCATTGTGGATGGAAGACGAGAATATCTTAACTTAATATAGGAGTACAAAAAGCATTCAGGCCAAATCTGGATGCCTTTTTTCTGTGATGCTCATTGCCCTGGTTGTAATGGCCATGGCCTGCTCGGTAATTTTATCAGGATTAAACCTTACACAATGGGGCAAGAAATGTCGTATAGGCAGTTTCAGTTTCTGCTATGCTATGGATGAGAGGAGAGTCATAAAAATGGATTCGCTTAAAAGAATGAACGAAGCCCTTAGTTATATTGAAGAAAATTTAACCAACTATATTGACATGAAAGAAGTTGCCAGGATAGCCTGGTGCTCAGAATATCATTTTCAAAGGATGTTCTCTTTCCTTGCCGGGGTTACGCTATCGGAGTACATTCGACGCAGACGACTTACACTTGCAGCATTTGAGCTTAATAATAGTAATATAAGAGTTATTGATATTGCCATAAAATATGGATACAGCTCAGCAGACTCTTTTGCCAGGGCTTTTCAAGTATTACATGGAATAACTCCTTCTGAAGCCAGAAACCATGGTCAATCTCTAAAAGCTTATCCCAGAATGACCTTCCAATTATCGATAAGAGGAGGAAATGAAATGAACTATCGTATAGAACAGAAAGAATCGTTTAAAATTGTGGGAATCAATAAACGGGTTCCAATTATTTTTAACGGAGTGAACCCAGAGATTGAAGCGATGTGGAAAAGCTTAGATGATGAAATAATCAGAAAGCTTAAGGGGTTATCGAATGTAGAGCCTATAGGATTACTGAGTGCATCTACAAACTTTTCGGAAGGTAGAATGGAAGAAAAAGGAGAACTTGATCATTATATTGGTGCAGCGACAAATAATGAATGCCCAAGTGATCTAGCAGAACTTAGAATTGCAGCTTCAACCTGGGCTGTATTCGAAGCAGTAGGACCATTTCCACAAACACTGCAAAATGTCTGGGGACGTATTTATTCTGAATGGTTTCCATCTTCAAATTATGAAATAGCAGAAGGACCGGAAATTTTGTGGAATGAGAATAAAGATGTAACTTCGCCCAAGTTTAAAAGTGAAATATGGATACCGGTTATTAAAAGGAAATAGCGAAGCTTAATTTCAGCTCTCTATTAAAGTACCCCCTAAAATTCAAGGGGATCTACCTCATTATATCCGCGTATTAGTATCATCTTTCTATCAAAAACATGTAGGGTGTAGGTTTAGTATCGGTTTGCTGGTGGGAGGGGCAGTGCCCAGTATTAAGACGGCACTATTAAATATACCCACAATTTAAACCCCATTATTTACCTGAGAAAAAGGATATAATAATTTTCAGGGGAGTGATTGCCGTGTATAAAATCTTGATCGTGGAGGATGACCATACTATATCTTCTATAATGGAGGACCGGCTGAATAAATGGGGTTATGAAACTCTTACAGGTCATGATTTTAATGATGTGTTGTCAACCTACATTTCCTTTCAGCCTCATCTGGTATTGATGGATATTAACCTGCCATTTTACGATGGCTTTTACTGGTGTGCGAAAATTCGGGAGATAGGAAAAATTCCCATCGTATTCATCTCTTCCAGGGATACTGATGGAGACAAAATACGAGCGATAAGTCAGGGTGGTGATGATTATATAGAAAAGCCCTTTTCCCTGGATCTTCTTATTGCCAAAGTACAGGCAGTTCTGCGCAGAGCGTATTCCTACAGTGATCAGACTCTGAACGTTATCGGACATAAAGATATGCTCTTGAACCTGGAGAATTCACGCGTCTTATATCAGGATAATGCGGTGGCTCTGACTCAAAACGAATGCAAGATACTGGCCTTGCTCATAAGAAATGGGGGCAAAACTGTCACTCGCACCCGTCTGATAAAGGTCTTATGGGACGATGAAAGTTTTGTGGATGACAATACACTCACTGTCAATGTCAATCGCCTGCGCAAAAAATTAAACAGCGTCGGAATTGATGATTATATCGAAACGGTCAAGGGTGAAGGGTATAGGTTGATATGAGTTTTGGCACTTATCTGAAAGAGAAATGGCTTACCTATGTTTTCGCTGCGGCGGGTTTTGCTTTTGCAGCTGCTGTGTATAAATTAGACACTGATCTGGGCATCACGGTCTCCAATGCTGCCTATATAATAACCGGGATTTGTCTGCTGTTTATCGTCTTTGTGGTGATTGATTATACCGTTATAAAGTCGCGCCTGGAAAAGTTTAAGAGGTTCTGTGATGTCCATGCTCCCTCGGATATCATAGATGAGTTCTATTACCCATTGGATAGAGGATATGCAGAGTTTGTCCATACTATATCTCAGGAATATGAGAAACACAAAGCAGAGATGCAGACAAGGTCATCGGAGGATCTGGAGTTTGTGACTAGATGGACCCATGATATCAAGGTGCCCATTTCTGCCTTACGATTGATACTGGAAAGCTATGAGAGCGATTTACCGCAGGAATTTTATCAGAAGATGGACACAGAAATCTCAAAAATCCAGCAGGGTACTCAAACTATATTGTATAACATCAAGTCCAATACTTTTTATCATGATTACCGGATATCCAGGGTGAGGACGAAGAAGTTGATCGCCGATGTACTCAAAGAATATTCAAATTTCTTCAGTTACAAGAAGATCAACATATCGATAACAGGTGAAGATCATCTGGTTTTAACCGACGAAAAATGGAGCGCCTATATCATCTCCCAGATAATCTCCAATGCAGTCAAGTATACTCCAGATCATGGAGATATAACGATTTGTACATGCAATGATGACAGGAAAACCACCATATCCATAAGAAACAGCGGAATGGGAATAACCCAGAGAGATATAGGACAGGTATTTGCGGAAGGATATACTTCATCGTTTGACAGAAGCGGCATGAAGGCCACCGGATATGGTATGTATCTGGCTAAGAAACTCAGTGATAAACTGGGGCATGAGCTGCTGGTGGAATCCGAACCCGGACAGTATGCCCAGTTTGATATAAGCTTCTTTGATGATGATAAAACTGTATACCAGGTTACAAAAATGTAAGATTCAATGCCGGTATTGTAAGGTGATTCGATTTTTCCATTAGTTTATCAGAGATATGATTTAGTCGTGACAATCATTAAATATCAGGAAAGGATCGAAACAAATGGAGATATTGAAGACACAAAACATATCCAAAATATACGGCTCCCGTAAAAGCAGCAAGCAGTATATGGCCATAAAAAACATCAGTTTTACTGTAAATGAAGGCGAATTTATCGGAGTAATGGGTGCCTCCGGTTCCGGGAAAACAACCTTGCTGAACATCCTGGGCAGTATTGACAGTGCTACCACCGGCAGATTGTTCATAGCTGGCCAGGATATCAGCAGCCTCAAGCAAAAACAGCTTGCCAGGCATCGGGTGGAGAATATCGGTTTCATATTTCAGGATTATAATCTCCTGGAGACCATGACTATAAAAGAGAATATTATATTGCCCCTGGCCTTATCCGGCTGCAGGGCAGAGATCATGGAAGGGAAAGTTAACCGGTTAGCTGATGACCTGGGTATTGTAAGCATACTCGACAAATACTCCTATGAGGTATCTGGGGGCGAACAGCAGCGTGCTGCTGCCTGCCGGGCGCTGATAACCAATCCCAAAATAATACTCGCTGATGAACCGACTGGAAATCTGGACTCCAAGTCCGGCCGGGATTTACTCAAGCTTCTTACTTTCATCAACCAGGAGCACCAGGCTACTATAATCATGGTAACCCACGATGCATTTGCGGCCAGTTATTGCCGGAGGATTCTGTTCATACGGGATGGTGAGATCTATAACCAGCTCCATGCCGGGGAAAGCAAGAAAGAATTTTTCAACTCCATAATAGACGTCATGAGCGTTCTGGGAGGTGAAGAAAAATGAAGCTGTCCACATTAGCCTGGCGCAATATAAACAAGAATTTCGATAAGTACAAGATGTATTTCTTCTCACTCAGCTTCAGTGTTTTTACTACCTATTCATTTCTGGCACTTATGCATAATAAATATGTCCAAATGGCATTCACCTATGATGATCGATATCAATCACTATTAACGGGATTCGGGATTGTAATAATGGTGTTTGTCATGTTTTTTTTGCTGAGTTCAAACAGCAGCTTCATAAGGGCCAGGAAAAAGGAGATCTCAACCTACTCATTATTTGGGATGACCAACGCCAAAATCGGTCAGCTGCTATTCATGGAAACCATGATAGTAGGTTTTGCGGCACTTGTCATCGGTATAAGCACCGGGATATTTTTTTCCAAACTCACAGCTATGATCCTGCTGGATATTTCTCTGGCATCTTTTACCGGGGAACTGGCCTTCACTATTGACCCCAGGTCCATCTATATTACCACGGCTTTATTTATAGCTGTGTTTGCTGTTATGGGTTTATCAGGATTAAGAGTTATCAGCAAATTCGAACTCGCAGATCTGTTCAAGGCCGAAAAGATAGCAGAAGGCAGGTCGAAGGGATCTCTATTTATTCTGCTCATATCTCTGGTATTGGTCGGTGCCGGTTATTATCTGGCATCAAGCCCTGAGCCGGCAATTGTTGTTCCAGCATCTATCCCGGTCCTGGTACTGGTGATACTGGGAACCTATCTGTTTTTCTGGGAAGGTCTGGCCGTGATATTAAATATGATCAAAAAGAGAAAAATACGTTATTACCAAGCAGCAAATCTCATATCTGTTTCTGCTTTTTCCCACCGGATGAGGACTATAGGAGCGGTCATGGCAACTATTGCCGTACTCTCAGCAGTCGCCACAACAGGTATCGCCACTGGATACACCTTATACAGCAATACTGAAAAAAACACCTATGAAATTGTAGGATACGACTTGTATTTCTATGGTGGTCAGGATGAGCTGTTGGATGACATAAAGGAGGCTTTTGATATCCACAACACGCATGTCACTCAGGAGTATACAACTCAGCTGTATACCTGTAAACCCCAGATGGATAACTTTATCGTAAAAGGGGCCTATCGGATATCAAGTGAGACCGACTATTTCCGGGTTTACTCCCAATCTGTTTACAATAAACTGGCGACGATATCCAAAACCAAAAATAAACCAATTGCAGTCAACTCGGGAGAGGCATTATATATTTATCCTTATATGACCCATGATATCGCCAGAGAGATAGACGGACAGGTACTCGCTTTTTCCGATCGCAATATAAGTGTAACTTCCATACTACGCGCCAATTTCGTCAGTTTCGGTGCGCTCCACACTATCGTCATCAATGACAGTGATTTCGAGGCCCTGATAAACAGCGAAGATATCAAGGCCCGGGATGAAGCTGGAGTCCCTTATGATAAAGTAACCGTGTTTATATATGATAATCCTCTGCGCTCAGCAGAACTGGACCGTGATTTAAACGGTATTCTTGCCGGCAAAGCCGGTAATTTCAAAACAGCATACACTCATTACGATGAAAGCCTGCAGGTATTTGGACTCGTATGTTTTATCGGATTTTTTATGAGTGCGGTGTTCATATTGATGACTGCCAGTCTGTTATATTTCAAGCAGGTTATGGCAGCTGAAGAGGAACGACATCAATATAAGATGCTTAGAAAAATAGGTATGGACGATTCATTGGAGAAGAAAGTAGTGAGCAGCAGACTGCTGCCGGTCTTTCTTATACCGCTGGCAGTAGGTATCATTCATTCCATATTTGCTATGAAGGCAGCGGATACGGTAGTGTTTTCCAACATGATACCTGTTGGCAACTCCTATATTACTGTACTCGGTTATTCAGCGGTGATGTACGGGTTATATGCTCTGGTATACGGTGTGTTTTATCTCATAACCCGGGAACAGTATTCCCGAATAGTGAAGTAGCGGGAACTGTTCTTTTTACTAGTTTGGTGCAAGTTGAGGACGGTTCTTGACTTGCATTTTAGATTGTAATTGTATTCGGCAGGATTACTGTTCTTGGGCAAGAAGTAATAATATGTATTGCTATATATCATAAACCAAACAGAATATAGCCTTATGCAAAAACAGAAATGAGGTATCATTATATGAGTACAACAAAGATTGAAAACAGGGGGATCGATGGTGAGTTTTTCGATTTCTTATGCCAGCGATGGGAATCAGCTCCTATTCATCAAACTATGGATATAAGCTTAAGCTATCTGGGACCGGGCGCAGCGGGTATAAAGATTAGTCCAGGGCGAGAATATACTACCATTCGGGGAAGACTGCACGGTGGTATAAGTGCTGTTATAGCAGACACGGCTATGGGGTGGGCGATTATAACACTCGGTAGTACCTGTGTAACGATAGATATGTATACGAACTATTTGGCACCCGCTTTTGGGGAACAAGATCTTTTCGCTGAAGCTCAGGTCATACATTCAGGTAAGAGAACCGTAGTCGCTGAAGCAACTTTGTACAATGATAAAGGGGAGCTGGTGGCAAAAAGCAGGGGCACGTTTTCCTTGAAAAGAGGAAAAATGCAGGAATTTGAAGAGGATAATCCTTAGAGCTAGAGTAAAACATTGCATTCATGACAATAATTAAAAAGCTACAAGCCCATTGACTAATAAGTCAATGGGCTTTATACTATAATTGCCCGTTGACTTAGGAGTCAATGAGCATGAATTGGAGGCCAGATATAATGGTGCGGAAGAAAAAAGACGCTGAATCTATATGTGAATATGAAATCAAAGACCATAGAATTATGATGATGGAAGAAGAAAAGCGCCAGCGGGTTATCCAGGCAGCACTGAAAGAATTTAGCAAAGGCTATGCTATGGCAAATATGGATGTTTTAGTCAAAGAAGCCGGTATATCCAAGGGATTGATCTTTCACTATTTCGGGTCTAAAAGGGGTCTATTTCTATTTTTGCTAAAATATTCCAGCGAAGTAATTAATAACGAATATTCAAAAGTTATTCTAAACAACAGAGACTTTCTGGAAAACATTTATGTGGTATCTAAGCTAGCGATGGATATGACATTTCAGTATCCTCTTGTTTATGGGTTTATCGCGAAAGCATATTTTTCAATAGGTGAGATTTTCCCAGAGGGTTTGCCTAAGGACTTGCCCAATTCAAATAGAACCCTTTTACAACAAATTCTTAAAACCTCTGACAAATCGTTGTTCAGAGATGATATTGACAATGAAAAGGCTCAAAATATTGTAATGTGGACCATTACTGGTTTTTCCGATAGTCTGCTAAAGTATGGCGATGACGTTGAAGCATATAAAAGCCACTATGACAAGATAATCAAAGACTTTGAAGAATACGTGGAGCTGCTTCGTAAGCTGCTTTATAAATCAGAGCAAGGAGGGTTTATATGAGTAATAACGTCATAAAAATTAATAATCTAACGAAATTCTATGGTAAGCAAAAAGGGATCGAGAAGGTAAGCTTTGCCGTAGCAGAAGGTGATATTTATGGATTTATCGGACCTAACGGAGCAGGAAAGACGACTACTATAAGGACGCTGCTGGCATTGATCCATCCTACCTCCGGGAAAGCAACAATATTCGGCAAGGATTGCATCAAGGAGGCTGCTAATATTGCTAAGGAGGTTGGATACCTTCCATCAGAAGCCTTTTACTATGAGAATATGAAGGCCAAGGAACTTTTGAAGTATACGGCGGACCTTTATGGAAAGGACTGCAGTGTAAAAACAAGAGAGTTATCTGAGCGGCTCAAGCTGGATGTCAGCAGGAAGATTACAGATCTATCCTTTGGGAACAAGAAGAAGGTGGGCATTGTGGCTTCACTTTTACATTCACCAAAGCTCCTTATTCTCGATGAGCCGACAAGTGGCCTTGACCCACTCATAAAGCAGGAATTTTTTGATATTCTGAGGGAGGAGAACATAAAAGGAATGACCATTTTATTTTCTTCTCATGTGCTTAGCGAGGTTCAGAAGATATGTAATAAGGTGGCAATTATTAAAGAAGGCAAAATCATAGACGTCCAGAATATAAGTGAACTCCGAAAATATGGCTACAAAAAAATCGAGTTGATTGCCAAGGGAGATATTCCGGAAGGATATTTTGACGGGGAAAACATAGCCAGCTATAGGCAGACAGGCAATAATGCATCCTTTATCTTCCGAGGTGATGTCGCTTCAATTGTGGCATTGATTCACAATTTGGGGGTTGGCGACGCATTTATTGAGGAACCCTCTCTGGAAGAGATATTTCTTCATTATTACCGCTAGGAGGTGGAGAGATGACAATTTATAAATATGAGTTGAAACAATTGCGAGGGTCTATCCTGATCTGGTCCATTGCTCTGGGAGTGTCTATTTTCGCAATGCTGCCAGTATATATGGATATGTTTACAAGTTCAGGATTAGTAGCAATTGAGGATTTTTCCGAAAATGCTTTTTTTGAGTTGATCGGTACAAATATAGAGATACTGACATCCTCGATGGGAGCGTATTCTTTTCTAACCACCTTTGTATTAATGGCATCTGCCATTAATGGTATGAAACTTGGTCTGGGGAGCATAACAAAGGAATACATGAATTGGACCACTGACTTTCTGTTTACTAAGCCCCATAGTCGTTCGAAAATCTTCATATCAAAATTGCTGGCTTCCTTTACAGCTATATTGATTATTAGTGTAGTATATTTTGTTGCTTCATGGGCGGGAATGAAAGTTGGCGCAACGGGAGGGTATGATTTAAGGATTTTCGCACTGATTGCCTTGAGTGTATTATTTATGCAGCTTATATTTCTTGCCTTTGGTATGCTGGCAGGAGTTTTGTTCCCCCATATCAGAACTCCCATAATGATTTCTTTCGGCGTTGCTTTTGTGACTTATGTACTTGGATCTTTTTCAAGAAAGATGAATATTGCAGCTGTGGGATATCTATCTCCCTACATCTACCTCGATAATGTACAGACCATTATCAACGACGGATACAGAGCAGGTTATATGATTTTATTCTTTGTATTAGTGGCCATTTTCATAATAGCAGGGCATCAAATCTTTTGTAAAAAAGATGTTACACCAACTGCATAGGAGGTGGAATTGTGAGGACTATATTTTTAAAGGATATAAAATTAACCCGTAAGAGCTTGTTAATTTGGCTGACTGTAATGTTTATTACAGCTGGGATGGCAGTCCTGGAGTACCCCATGATAGCTAAGGAAGCCGATACTCTGGTATCAACCTTGGGTACTCTGCCAAGGATCGTTCGGATTTTGTTTGGTGTAGAAGGCTTGAATTTCCAGCAAAGTACCGATTTCTATATAACAATGTATTTCTGGTATTGTCTGGTAGTTTTCACTCATGCTGTATATGTAGGGGCTACTATAATTGCCAGAGAGGAAAGAGACAGAACCGCAGAATATATTTTCTCCAAATCCTACAAACGGAGTGAGATTGTTACCGCCAAAATACTGGTTGGTATATTTCATGTGGCGGTCATGGCTTTGGCAACCTGGGTAGTTAATGTGGTATTGCTATTACCTTTGTTAGAAGGGGAGTCGATTTTAGGTATCATTAATATTACTACCTTGGGAATGTTTGTTACTCAGCTGGTATTCTTCGGAATCGGCCTTTTCTGCACAGCTGTTTTCAAAATATACCGGCTGGGCTTGAGTACAGCCATGATGGTTTTATTGGGTTCATTCGTAGCAGCGGTAACCATTGAATACCTTGGTAATGTAGCCTACCTTAATTTTTTAACTCCATTCAGGTATTTTCCAGCCATGCAAGTGGTATCCGAAGGAATCAGCTTAATATACTTGCTGATTTCTGCAGCTATAGCTGGAGGAACAATATATTTGACCTACCGATCATACAACAAGAGAGATTTGCTCACATAGTAAGACCGGCGCAAATTGCAGGTAATCTAGAGTTAATGGTCTATATTAAATCCAGTAATTGCCAGATTGTTTTGGGTATCCTTCGCCTTTAAAAGCTATATAGCCCGGGAATCCAATCACCATCAACTGCAGAAAAAGCCGTTCCCCTCATGCAAACCCGACCTCCCTTTCACCTGAAGGGTTAACGCTAATCAATGTCGAAATACTAAGTATTAGAATATGGAAAGAAGGTTTACCCGTGGGACTTTTCTCTAAAAGAATACTAGCTATACCTGTCGCCCTAATAATGTTGCTCTTGATGCCTCTGCCCGTCCTTGCTGCCGAGGCAAAATTCACCCTTTCAAAAAGCTATTACACTGTCGATGATGTTTATAATGGAATGGATGCTGTCCCATTTATAAGTAATAATCGATTCTATGTCCCGGTAAGGTATACCGCTCTGGTCTGTGGCATCACCCAAAATAATATTACCTGGGATAATGCTACTCAGATCGTTTCATTGCTTGCTGATGATGGTACGGAAATACGACTGCAGGTGGGACTTAAAAAGATCTATGTCGCAGATATGGTCACTGCAATGGATGTTGCACCGATAAATGTCAATGGCCGGGTCTACCTGCCCATTCGTTATATCGCCGAAGCTTTGCATCGAAAGGTAGCCTGGGATGCGAGCACCATGACAGTTATGGTAGAAATGGAGGACTATCTGGCAGGAGCCCTGGAGGAGATACAGAGTAAAAAGTATGATGCCGCAATAGAGCTCTGCGACAAACTGAGTGAAATCAGCCCCAATTCCTCTTCCAGCCTGGTCATCCGGGGTATAGCCCAGTATCAGCAAGCCGACTATGAAGGGGCTGTTGTTTCTTATGATAAGGCTGTTCAGATCAACCCTTATAATGAATGGGCATATGTCTGCCGGGCGGAGGCACGTTGGCCTTTGTATTTAACACAGACTGAAGAACAGATAGCGTTAAATACTATTATTGAAGACGTATCTAAAGCAATCGAGCTTACTGATGATCATATGTTTTATTTCAGACGAGCTGGACTGTATAATTATTCAGGAGAATATGATAAAGCTATCGACGACTGCGACAAAGCTATAAGCCTGAACGACCAGTACCAGGTGGCATACTACCGGCGAGCTATAGCTTACTGTTTGCGAGACGGCAATGACGCATTTATAACAGAACTAACTGCAATACTGGAGAAGTTTCCCGGTGATGAGTGGGCCGCCCGTTGTATGAACCTGCTGGACAGTGGCATTAAGATAACTCTGGACGTGTCTGATTGGTAGGATGATTAAAATATATAGCTTAATAACTGGTACTTAGCCTCAATAGTCTACCTTTTGATAGACGAAAAAATATTGCCATCAATACCATTCACTTAAGCAATAATTTTGTTCTTCACGACCCTTTTAGCTTTGGCAGGAACCAGGTGACACGGGCCCACTGGAACATAGTATGTAACTCGCATATCTCGAAATAGTTCGGAATAGAAGATTAAAGCAAAGGTATTAGGGTGCTATTCAGTTAGGCCTTACTGTTATTTCAAGTAAGCAGATAAAAGACCTCTTGTTGTCAGATGCAACAAGAGGTCTTCTCATTCAATTCTGCTTATATTTCTTGGTATTATTTGGTCTTGTCCTTGGTGCCGCCTTTGTTTCCTGGCTGCGGGTCTCGTGGCGCACCGACCATATCTTTGGAGTATGGGTCTCCCACGATTACCAGGCCGATCTCCCCATAAGGCTCATAATACCTGGCCGGATCTGCGCCATCTACGTACGATCCTGCAGTGGCATCTGCGCCTCCAGCTATCGCCAGTTCATACAGGAAGGCTTCAATAGCCTTGGTACTGTACCGGAAGACGCCGCCAGGTCCAAATTTAGCCGATGGCACAATATAGCTGTTGTACTCACCAGTCCAGTCTACCATTCGATCACCCTCGGAACTGGATATCATTACATCACGGCCTCCGCCGCCAAAAACGATGTCATCATAGTAGTCAGCCGGCAGCCCGGTCGGTGGGACGTCAGCAGCCGTATTATTATCAGCCGAGTTATGATCGTCATCAGCGTTCAAGAGGTCATCTCCAAACCCGCCGAAGAGCTGATCCTTGCCAGGTCCACCGACCAGCCAGTCATTACCTAGATCCCCGAAAATAACATCGTTTCCATCCAGTTCTTGAGTCTCAAAGTTAAGCAGGAATTCCATGCCCCCTGATGCTATCCAGTTTCCATTTTCATCTACCATGATCTTGGTCATCGGTTCGTTCGGGTTATAGGCCGCAAACAGGCTAGTGGTCGCATCATATTTCAAGACATCTCCAACATTATATGGGTTATCGTAGTATACCGGCAAAGCCTCAGTACCGGATATGGCATCATCACCCGAGCCCCCGTGCAAGAAGTCGTTGCCTAGTCCGCCATAAATTATGTCATCTGCATACAGCGGGTCGAAGAATACCGGATCACCGTCGATGTAATTTGCCGGGGCTACATTAAACGGGGTCAGGTTCACGCTCTTGTTCAACAGGCCAGCAGTATTGATGGTAGCAGTCAGCGTTTTGGCCCCCTCAATATAGGTCTCGACAGCAGCCGCGATTCCGTACAGGGGTTCAGCTGTGCCATTGCGGCTGGTGTAAATCCGCCCGTCATCGCCCAGGATACCGTCACCGCCTGTGCCGCCTGAGATCCAATCAAGGCCCCAGCCGCCGATCAGGTCATCGTCCTGGCCTTCACCGTACAATATGTCGTTGCCGGCCGTTCCGTAGATTATGTCATCTCCGGCTTCGCCGTGAATTATATCATTTCCGCCAATATCGGAGGCTGCATCAACTGTATTGTAATCTGGCCCACCCGGGGTATAATCGATCAGGGTTACGGCCCGGGGCACAATCTTCAAGGTTCCGTAATCGTCGTAATTGAAGGTCAGGTAGTTTCCGCTGCTGTCGACCAGGCGATAGATGATGCCATTGTCGCCCAGTATCACATCGGCATCTGCAGCATGGCCTTCAACAGTCTCATCGCCCATGGTGTTTCGGTCTGTATCGGTTCCCTCACCGCCATATATGGTGTCTCCGCCATCCTGCCGGTCAGTATAGCTTAGCCCGAACATATTGGAATTACCGCCGATGATGTCATCCTGACCCAGGTCGCCATAGATGGTGTCGTTGCCGCAGCCGCCCTCGATATAATCATCATTATTACCGCCATAGATGGTGTCTAAGCCGCTCTGGCCGAAAATCATATCGTCTCCATCTCCGCCGAAGAGGACATCATCTCCAACCATGCCGTCGTTGTTGAGGGTGATTTCATATCCGCTCCAGAAGGGTGCCATTCCGATATAGGCCTGTGGATCGGTGCCAATCAAGGCGTTATCGTCTGCATCGTAAATGGTGTCACCGGTAAGCATCCGGTAGCGAGTATAGGCCACATTGCTGCCCGTTCCTGCTGCCAGCTTTACATTGTCACCAAAGATCAAGTCATCGCCTGCATCTCCTTCGATGGTGTCAGTACCAGACCCGCCAATGATGATGTCAGATCCTGCCATACCAAAAATGAAATCATCTCCGCCATGGGGTACATCAATGGTTTCAATGAGGCTGATAATGCCATCAGTCAATCCTATCTCACCCAAATCACCGAGAATAATATCATTTCCTTCACCAGCATAAATTGTATCTCCTGCTGCACCGCCCAAGATAATATCGTCACCATTTTCTGTAGTGATGGAGTCACTGCCTCCATACTGTTCATCGGTTGTTTCTATCCTTGTGAACAGACCGCTGTCCATAGTAATCCAACCGAAGTCACCTAACACCACATTGTTTCCGTCACCCGCCCGGATTATATCTCCCGCGGCACCGCCCAAGATAATATCGTAACCAGCTCCGGTGTCTATGGTGTCACTATTGCCATATTCGGCATCGGTGGTTTGTATCCGGGTGAATACACCACCGGTCAGGGTGATCCAACCATAGTCGCCCAGTACCGTGTTATTTCCTTCCCCGGCGTTTATTGTATCATTAGCCTCACAGCCAAGAAGAATATCGTCTCCGTCTTCACCATAAATAGTATCTATACCAGTATCCGGACCGTTATTGAATACATTGGGCGCCTGAATTTTTTCAATATCTGCCGGAGTTGCTGCCCTTTGTATTCCTGCAGTCTGCCCGGTCTGGGTAATAATACCATGGTCGCCGAAGACTATATCATCTCCACTGCCGCCGTAGATGGTGTCACCGGAAACAGCTTCGTTTGTCGGTACTGATATCAGGCGGTTCCACAGGTCTACATTGAATCCGGAATCACCATAAATAATATCGCCACCGCCTTCACCGTAAATGCTATCCATGCCAGAACCACCGGCCAGGTGGTCTCCGCCCTGGCTGCCGGTTATGTCGTCATCCCCGGGTCCTCCGTACACTATCACCCCAAAGGTTGATGCGCTGGCATCGATAATATCGTGGCCGGGGTTGCTGAAACTATGAGCGTACCAGGAGGCCTGGGCTGCATCATTGCTGCTGTAACGGCTGCCGTCCTCCCGAGAGTCGCCATAGATTACCAGCGGGCCGCTGTTGCCGGTTACCGTGATGGTATCACTGCCGCCGCCGCCATGTACTGCGATAATAGTACCGGCAGCAGAACCGGTGATAGTCATGGCGTCATCTTCCGAACCCAGCAGGATCTCCATGATCTCCAGGTCCTGATAGGTTATGCCGCCGTTATAGGTAACCCAGTTGGGGGTTTCTTCTGTTCCTGTATTCAATGTTAGATCTGTTCCCATCCCCAGTCTGGACAGGTTGTCAGCTGTTAAGGTACCGCTGCTGCTGCCTGCGTCTTCATGATAGATATACAGGGTATCCTGCATCTGGGTTTCATCCACATCGGTGGATATCACCGGCAGGTCCACATCTGTCTCGTAGGGGAGCTTCACCCCGGGCTTCACAGTCCGGTCGGCCCCTTCATCTACACCACCGAAGATATACAGCGGTCCGGCTATGCTGGCCAGGTCGTGCGGCACAATAACAGTCAGATCCGGATTGGATGTCACCACCGATTCGATGACGTCTCCGTTGACATAAACGGTGTCGCTGCCCAGGCCGCCAAAGATCCTGGTTACCATACCGCTGTTGGTGCTCTGGACGAAGAAGTGGTCATCCCCTTCCATGCCGTCAATATCTGCCGCCTCTATATTACAGAAGGCTACGTTCAAGCCTGCGCCATAAACACCGTCCGCGGTGATAATAAATGCATCCCCGAATTCAGTACCGATTACTATCAAAGTGTCGTAACCGTTGCCGCCGTCAATATCCACCGGAGCATTTACATGGTAGGCTATCACATCGTCACCGTCGCCGCCGTAGACATTGGTCATCTCCTGGGACTCGGTTTCACCTTCGGCCAGGACGAAGGCCCTGACCATAAAGTTATCGTTGCCGTTGTCTCCATTGAGATCCAGCGGTGCCAGGTTGGAATAGACCGAGAAGGTATCCCCGCCTTCTCCGCCGTTGATAGTGGTTTCTTCGCTTATACCCCGGCTCAGATAGCCCCGGGTAGTATGAACAGTTCGAATATCATCGCCGGTCAGGATGCCGGTAGTCGGTCCGGATACCCTGGCCGAGCCAAACATCTGCCCGATCTGGAAGAAGTCGTTGCCGTTGCCACCATTTATCACAGTATCGGCACAGTTGTCATCCAGGTAGAAGTCGTCATCTCCGTCATGGGAGTTGATTACCAGGTCTTCTACATTGGAATCATAATTGATCCTTTCAAACGAGCTGGCGAAACCGCTCTCATTTGAGCCCTGGAGTACAGCGATAAATTTCTCCCGCAGGAGGAAATTATCTGCCCCGGAGGTTCCGTTGATGTTCAGCACATCTCCGGCAGTAGTCCCGGTATCCCACACGTTGATGATATTGTCACTGCTGCTGGTTACGTCAATGGTATAAACATCCGCTCCTTCCTGGCCATCCAGGGTGACCGTGTCACGGACATCATTATGATACGTAATCAAGTCAGGTAAAAGGTGTATGTTAAAGCTGTCATTCCCGTTTCCTCCCAAGATGGTAACCGGGCAGGAGAGGCTTCTTACATCCAGGTTGAAAATATCGTTATCAGTATTGCCGGTGACGTCAATGTCAAGGGCCAGGATGGTCCCTCTGATGTCCACCGTGCTTCCAACACCATTGTCAGCATTGCCGTAATCGCCCAGGAGAGCAACCGCTCCATTAATTGCTTTGAGCAGGGAACCGGATACCAGGAAGATATCATCTCCAGCATTGAGAGTTATACCGCCGTTGGACTGTATTGTAACTCCGGAATTGACGGTAATGTTATCGCCGGTATTAGCCGAATCCATGGAAGTCAACATGACCTCTGCCCCGGCTGTGATATCTTCAGCCACCGTTATGGGGCTTTGTGCGGTCAAGTGTACTGCTCCGCCGGCGTTAATGCCGTTGGTGTCTGCCTCTATCCCGCCCACGGTAAGGCCGCCGGTGTTGGTGATCCATACCGGTCCTGTACCAGCCGTTCCTTCTATATTACTAATTCGGGTCAACAGCGGTATGGCTGATGTGCCTGCTCCGGCCGCTGCATCAAACCAGAATTTTGTACCTTCGACGTTGTATCCTGAAGCAGCCCCGTTGAGAATATTTCCGGGACTGATCAGGTAGACCATGGCGTCACTGATAACCTGGTTCAGAATCAGGTCGCCGGTCTGTTCTTTGACATAGATACTGCCGTTACTATCTGCGCTGAATTTTCCTGCACCGCCGTTGGCAGAATTTATTTCCAGGTAGTTATCAGTTGTTCCAATACCACCGTTTACGGCTATCAGGCTGATATTCCGTCCGGTAATATTGGTCAGCGTACCCGCCTGTTCATCCTGCGCGTCCAGGATAGAGCCTGCGGCTTTTAGAACCACATCGCCGGTGCTGGTAGTAATCTCCAGCGCATTGATGTCACCGTAAAGTTCTTCCATATAAATGCCGCCCGCTGATGTGGAGGTCTTTATCGTTCCATCCGCTGCCAGCTTGATTTCCAGCCGGTTGGCACTGCTGCCAACAGAGCCGGCGGAGATTTCCAAGGAGTCAGCATTAATGTTTTCCATGCTGTCAGCGTTGGCATCCCGAACAAATCCGGCTGCCGCCAGTTTCACGTGAGCCGGGCTGTATATGAAGTCGATATTGAATGCACCTGGCTGGCCCCCACTGGCCACACCTGTAAGGTATATTTCCTCACTGGCCCGGGCTGTCAGTTTTCTGCTGCCTGCATCCCTGACGGTAATGGCAATCGGTTTGTCAGCAGTCCCAATGGTTCCATCCGCCGCTTCCAAAACCAGGTCATCGCAAGTGATTAGCGGATTGGCAGATCCCGCCGCACCGTAAATCCCTGCTCCACTCTTAATACGGGTGTTTCCGCCCGTCAGGCTTTGTAAATTTACATCCTCTTCAGAACCCAGGTAGACATTGGACCCAGCTTGAACATTGATCTTTCCAGCAGCTTCTATATCTACATCTTCATGGACGCTGATAATCATGTAGGCTGCATTACCACTGGCCGGGTCAACCAGGTTGTCTTCTGCGTCGTAAAACAATACGTCGCCCCGCTCCGCTGCTGCCAGCATGAGCCTGGCTTCGTCAGGAAGTTCAGTCGCGCCTTCGGCGAAGTCCAGGCGGAAGGTGCGTACATCTCCAATACCCTCAGCCACGTTCAAAGTAATATTATTTCCTTTTATATTCAAGTCTTCGAGACGGTATTCGGTATCTGCCAGCGGCTTCTGCAGGCTCCTAATGAGCAGCTGATTGATGTCCGCGGCTGTATACAGGTTGCCGTTCACTCCGCTGCCGGTTATACCGGAATCGGTCCAGAAGCGGAGCAGTTCACCAGCGGTTATAGTATCCTTGGTCCTCATTCCATCAGCATCGATCATTCCGCCGTTTACGGTTGTAATAAAGATACTGCCGTCTGCGGATTCAATACAGAATACCGGCAGGGTTCCATCTATTTCCTTCAGGTAAATGTCGCCGACCGCAGCTGCTTTTATGCCGCTTCCTTCGGCATCACCTGTGTCGATCCGCAGTGGCTGGGCCCCGGTGCCGATGTGTCCGCCCGCATTGAGTTCAACCAGGCTGCCCTTTACCAGGGAGGTGCCGGAAGCAGCTTCGATATTGGTGGGTGCTGTCAGGTAGACGTTTCCGCCGCCGGTGCTGACCGAACCCAGTTTCAGTCCGAGGCTCACTTCCCGAATATTAACATTTCCGGTATCGGTATCGGCATTAAGCGTTCCTCCCAGCAGGTCGATAAGGATGGCCAGTGAATTCCCAATCCCGGTTCCGGCATCCAGGGTTATGTTTTTGGCAGCAATGACCGAATCGGAGGTCTGCTCTATGGAACCGCCGGCTATCAGGGTAGTCTGGCCCAACCGGTTGGTTACCGGACCTTCCAGGATAATATCGTGGCTGGACTGGACCATAATGGTTCCTTCCAATCCCCCGGCAAATTCAATGAGAATGGGATAGTCTGCTTTGACACTGTGATAATGGACGTCCTTTACGCCGGTGTCAAACCATTCCTCTACGTAGTAGGTCCGGCCCAGGTTAAGGAAGCCGCTCTTTTCTGACCACTCATGCTGGTACACCAGGGTCCTGGTCGATAAGTTTATACTTTCATACCAGTAGATGTACGGCTGGGATGAATTACCGGGTTCATATACCAGGTATTCACCGTTTTCCAGCGGGATAGGATCTCCTACTGTGATTCGCTCGTAGGACTCAAGATCATCCGGGTCTCTGGCCAGACAGTCAATTCCCAACCAGTCTGATGATCGATAAAGGTATTTTTCTCTTTCCACTGCATCCTGACCATTGACATAGACATAGCGGTAACCTGTGGTCGGGTTATAGTAGGCAGTACTGCCACTGGTAGTTGTCGGGGCCACAGTATCCACCTTGACGTTGCTCCAGCAGGTCCTGGTTTGTATTAAGTAGGACTGGCTCCCGGTGTTATAAACCCGGTTGTACTGGGTTACCCGGTAAAAGGTGTCGCCATCTATCTCCGTGGTCTTGGAAGTATCTGTAATCTTAATTACGCCATGGCTTCCGGTGCCGGTATCCAGGGACTGGATAGCCAGGCTGTAATTAGTCTGGTTGTTGATATTGATAGTTCCATAGCCGTCCAGGGCTATGATTTTGCCGGTGCCGGTGCTGAGGATCTGCCCGAACAGTTCTATGTAGCCGCCGTGCACATTGACATCCTCCAGGAGGATGCGGTCATTGACCGGGTCATAATAGAAGCTCATATCAGATTTTTGCAGCAGCGGGTAATCCAGGTAATTCAGTGACAAAACAGGATTAGCCTTGTATATCGTGATCTTGGTATTAATGCCCGGGCCCAGGGTGATCTCCTGGGTAGCATGGCCCGCTTCAATCATCCCGTTTATGTTCAGGTACTTGGCCGCGATAAAGATATTGGCCGCCCGGATCTCGCTTCGTTCGGGATCCTGGTTGTTGCGGTTGGCTTCGTTCAGGATCACGGTGTTAATATAAGTGCTGATGCTGGTACGCTCTATCACAGCATAATCTGAAGGGTAGTCCCGAGCCGTAAGCTCATCAGCTAGCCTACTTCTGGTATCATTTTCCCTTCCGGTGGATACAGCTCCCCATTGAACCCGCGGCTCACCGCCCACATTGTAATAGGTGTCGATATAGCTCTGAGTAAAGTTGCCGCTGGCATCCAGATGCAGTTCCCCGGCATTGATATCGGCCAGGCTGGATATACTGCCGGTGCTGGATATTCTTACTATGCCCAGGCGGGTCGGCTGGCCTACATTATTGATCTCGCCCATGAGCTGAATATCAGGATTCCGGCCTGAACCAGTATAGTTGTTGCTCACCTCAATAAGCGGCGGTGCCGAGGTAGCACTGGTAATGATGCTGGAGAAGTTTACTCCTGCGCCCGCCACCCGGTTGGACTCGTTAATGGCGGAGTTGTTAGTCAGATTATCACCGTTGAATACCAGGTTGCCTCCCTCGGTGGCCGGTATGTTCAAGCGGTTCACCCTCAGGTAGGCGGGGCTGTTGTTGGTAATTATAATTTCAGCATTACCCGGGGCTTGCAGTGACCCGGAGCCCAGCAAGTTGTCGCCGGTAACATTGATGTTGGCAGACTGTGCCCAGACGTCATCAACAACAATGAATTCAACGGTAACATCACGCTGCAGGAAGGGAGTCCCATTCACGTAGATGACGTTCCCCATCGCTTCAAGATCATTCATAAGGAAGGCAATCTCAGCGTCAAAGGCATCCCCGGCCTCGGTGCCGGAATACTGCGCGCTCAAGACCAGCAGGCGATCCAGTTCCTGCAGGAGTGCGTTACTGAGCGAGTCCTCCTTCCGGGTAAAGGTAACCCCTTCGCTTTGTTCCTCAATACTTCCATCCGAGTTGATAATTAAAGCCTGGCGGTTGCGAATTCCGACCTTTATAGTACCGTTCACCCGAACGGTCGACTTATTGTCAATGGTTGTACTGAGTGTATTGATCGGGTCATCAATCAGATCCCGGTAGATGTGATTGCCGATTCCTTCGCCATGCAGTACAGTGATTCCGCTCTCAGTAAGCAGGTTGGCATCCTTCACACACTCCAGCAGTGATCGAGAATTAACGGTGATATTATTGGTTTGATCAACCGTAGAGTCGGCATAGGGACTGGTCTTAAACGGTATAGCCGTGTAGTTGTCCAGGAGAGTATCGGCTTTCAAGTTATATGTGTTGATCTGGTCGGCACTATTGCGCCCGGCCAGTAAGTTAATCTCTCCCTCGGAGAACAATGTGGTCTCATTGCCTTCTTGCCCGCCGAGTATGATGATATCGTTCAAAGCTTTAACATAAGATATCGCCTTACCCTCGCCTGCACCGGCCGCACCCGTGGTCCGGGCATAGCTGCTGGTTTCTATATCCGCGGTGGTACAGGCGGAGAGGTTGATATCTCCGACACTGGTCAGATCGGCGCCTGCACCGATAGTTACATCAGCATCAAGAGCATCAGCATTAACGATGGATTCGGCTCTGGCCCAGGCAACAGCCCCGGCACAGTTTAATTTCACTTTATCCCGGGCATAAACACTGTTTAATGCGCTAAGAGTCAGGGCGCCCGGGTTAAACCGGTCGCCGATCACCTTCAGAGATGCATTGGTGCCTACGTTGATGGCCGTAGTTTGGCTGATATCGGTATTGCTCTTGATGGCCGGTATACTGGCCAGACCTCCGGAAATTGAATCGGCATTATAGGCGCCTCCTGACAACCAGTTTTTAGCAGAACGGTTGCTGGCGCCGACGTTGATATTGTAGGCTTCAATATCGGTATTATCTCCTATGTTAGCGGCAACACTGGCATTGACCTGATTGTCAGCGTCACCACCGCCAGTATCTACCGCTGAAACTGTAATCGTGCTAACCTTGGAATTAAAGTTGGCGGTATGATCAGCAGTTAGGAGAACCTGTTCCACTTTGATATTATTGCCGCTTCCGATGCTGGCCGTAGTAGAACTGGTGCTGCTGGTGCTGGCTTCGGCTCCCATGCCTGCCACAACGCCGCCGGCACCTGCTTTGGCAGAGGCGTTATTGTTGCTGTTTTCGTAGGCTGTCACTCTGAGTTCCAGTGCTTCCACATCCACTCCGGAATTCAAGTAAGCCTGAGTGGTATTGTCTGAGTTGGCTTGAACAACATTATTTCCAAATGCCAGCAGGCCTCCGTTATAGGCATCACCGTTAGCATTTGTTTTACTGAAAGCAAAGGCGTTGATATCCACCAGACCAGCCACATTCAGTATGCTGTCCTGACCAACATAAGCTTTCACCGTACTGGTGTTATCGGCCGTCGCCTGGGTGGAGTTATAGCCAAAGAGGATGCCTCCGCTGCACCCAAAAGCATCTGCTGCAGCCGTATTGCCGGTTGCGGGTATGAACTGCCGCGCATTTACCGTTACTTCTGAAGCGATAAGATCAGGAATGGTAATAATCACATTGGTGGCCGTTTCAGGAATGAATTCATCCTCGCTTTCCAGTATCAAGTATTTTCCGTCAGCCGAAACCGAGTTTACCACATAGGAACCGTCATTGGATGTGGTACCGGCAATCCTTATGGTCTGACCGGCTTCAAACCCGTCATTGATCCAGCTTCCGGTACTCCTGCCAATGCGGTCATTGAGTTCTCCCCTAATAGCAGCTCCGCCGGTCCCCGCTGAGACGGATTCATATACCAGGCTCTCACTGCTGTCCAGGTACATGATCAGCCCGTTGGCACTGATATCCCAGATTTCGTAGTATCCATTATTGTTATCCGTACCAGTGACATTGATCAACTGGCCGGCGTAGAATCCTTCACTGTTCCAGTTCCCGGAACTGCGGGTGATAGTGGGGGGCTCACCCGTATAAACCTGGGCACCGCTGTTAATAGTCTCACTAGTTAATTCACCTTTATCAACCAGTTGCAGCGTTGCGGCTGAAACCGATGCTACCTGGTATATTCCGTTGTTTGAGGAGGTGCCGCTTACCCGGATATAATCCCCTATTTGGAAGCTGTCCGTGAGCCAGCTCCCCGCGCTGCGGGTAATGGTATCTCCGTTGGTGGCATCGGGAGTTAGGGTCAAACTCGGATTCCCCGTTAAGGTTGCGTTGTTATTTTTAAACTCCAGGGTCGGCGTTCCGGAAAGGATCGCCGCAGTGCTGAAGGTCAGGATCGGGTTGCCGGTCATGGGCTGGGACCCGGCTACGATGCTGCTGTTGTTTCCTATATAGGCGGTAACCACCGGGTTTACCTGGGCCGTGGCTTCTGATACGCCGACTCCCACACCTGCGGAAACCGCTATGCCGTCCATGGTAGCAGAGGTTTTGGGAACTACCGTGGCGGTAATCTCAATATCCACCTGGGTGGAAATGTCGGAGCAGCTTCCAGCATAAGCGGTTACTTCCGGGTTGATGGTAACCCGGGCTATGTTGGCCCCAACTCCGAACAATACACCACCAACTACTGCCGTTCCATCTACCAGAGCGGTCTCGTTGGATTCGGCATTTACGGTCAGGTTGCTTGCCCGGATATATCCGTAGTCACCAATATAGGCCCAGGTCTTCTCATTGGTATTAACGATGCCAATAGAAGCACCTACAGCCCCAGCCAATCCGATTCCGGCTTGACCTGGTTCAGAATTGATATAGCTGGTATTAATGGCTTTGATCAGTACATCTCCGTCTGATACAATTACTGCCCGGGATGATGTACCGGCTGCACTTTCGATATAAGCTGCAGTGATCTTACTGCTGTTATCCTGGGTGGTACTGAGCAATCCGTTCACATCCGGCGTGGATAGACCACTTAGTTTACCATTGGCCCTTTGTGCCGTTCCATCATTGGAGACTGACAGCACATCCAAATTAATATCTCCAGTCAGTTGCTGCAAGAGGGTCTTACCGTCATTATCTCTATTGAATTCCTCTCCTGCTCTGCTGTCCGCAGCAGAACCGATGGTGATGACGGATATGGCCCCGCTGATACCAACCAGGCCACCGCTGATGGTGGTGGTTGATGATTCAATGGTCTTATTTGACCTGGCTTCTACATTTACATTGCCTTTTGCGTATATTTTGGTACCGGTGCCAATACGGGCTACGGTCCGGTTCTTAATGCTGGCCACATCAATGGTGGCCCCAACCCCGGCGTATAATCCCCCCGCTAAAGCTCCTCCGGTATTGTCGATAGTGGATGTATTGTCTGCTTTGATGGTTACGGTCTGGGTCGTATCCGGAGCAAACATCCCGCCCGGTTTAAAGCTGGCGTTCTGGTTGATGGTGGATATTGCGCTGCCGGATCTTACCACTGCTTCGGTGATAGTGTCAATGCTGTTCACCGATACGGCCCCGGCCAGACCTGCTGTAGCTCCTACTCCAGCGGTACCCACCAAAGTAGTTATTGTATCATCGGTCTTTGCTTTCACCTCAATAGCCCCAGTGGCATTCAATTCCGAACCGATGACCTGAGCTTTGGTCTGGTTGGTAATGCTGTTAACGGCTGCCGCTCCCCCGGCTCCTGCAAACCCGGAGAGAGATACGGTGCCGGTGATGGTATAGATATCTGCACTATCGAAAGCGCGGACATATAGATGTCCATTGGAGAAAATATCCGATGCTTTGATATAAGCGTCGTTGCTGCAATCAATGTCTACCACTGATACCGAACCTGATACCGATATTCCTCCTGCCACTGCTGCACCCGCAATGAAGGTGTCCACATCTTCCTTCGTAAGCGTTTTGACTTCCACACCTTTTGCATATACCACCGGGTCCACGTTGGTGGTATCATTTCCTGATTCATCGGCGTTGGAAATAAAGGCTGCCGTCCGATTCAGGATTGAGGTATGATCGACTGCCGCGCCGATAGCTGTACCACCGATGGCCAAGCCGCCAGCGTAGATATCAACGTCAGTACCCTGGTGGGCAATCACTTTTACCAGTTCTCCATAATCATCAGCGGTGTTTACAATGGATGAAGCAATGTAGGCCTCGGTCAGGTCAGCAACCTTGTTGACGGAAACCTGGCCTGAAACTGCTCCCATTCCCCCGGACAGGGCTCCTGAGTACATGGTTATTATATCATCGCAATCGGCGATAATGGCCAGGCCCTTAAGCAAAGCGTCACTGCTTTCAGTTCCGCCTTCGATCCAATCCTTGATATCGAGTTCGTCCCCGGTGCCCAGCGCTTCGATCACTGCATGATCGGCGTAAGCCCGGGTGGTATTTTCCACGGTGTTGACCACAACGGCCGCCCCTACACCGACTAGTCCACCGGCCATGGCGCCGCCGCACCCATTGATGGTGCTTTCCGAGTCCGCCAGGAGGTAGATATTGTCATCGGCGTTGGCAGTGGAGTGAATAATATATGCTTCCGTATCGTTTCCAATCAGGTTGATGGAAACCGACCCGGCTACAGAACCGCCGCAGGAAAAGCTGCCGCCGGCTGATATGGATTCTATGGTAGATGCAGAGCTGGCCAGTATCAGTATACTGCCGTCCGTATTTAAAACTGATCCGCTGCTGGCCTGGTCCACGAAGGCTTTAACCGTATTGTTAATTTCATTATAGGCCGCGGCCCCGCCGATGCCTGCCGAACTGGAGATGCTTAGCTGCCCGGCCAGCGACCTGATAGTGGAAGAATCGATCGCTTGTATAGTAATCCCCGGTACTGCTTCACCTTCAACAATTTCGTTGCTGGTGTTGTTGGATGTAACCTCGCTGCCGGTCATATAGGCCAGGATCTGGTTGTCGATATTGTTCAACGAGACTGCTCCCGCCAGGGCAAAGGTGCTGCCATTAGCCATGGCTGCCGAGACGGTCTCCATGGTCGCCTGGGAGTTGGCGTTCAGGATTACGTTGCCTTCATTGGAGGTTACCGTTGAATCAACGATTCCGGCTTTAATTATGTTGGCTATATTATTAGTGGCGACCGCTGCCCCCAGACCGCCTATCCCGCCGCCGGCTACTCCGCCTGCCAGGGACTGGATGGTCTTTAAGGTATGGCTGGTAGCCTGATCATCATCATCCTGGTCGTCAGTGTTGCCGTCAAAGGTGCTGACTTCCTCGTCACTGTCATCGGCCTGCAGCATACCCTGCTTTATGGTCTCCCGCTTCTGGGATAATGCGCTCAAGGAGATGTCGTTTTTGGCAGTTACATCTGATCCAGAGTTAATCAGGGCAGCGATATCGGTGTAAACATTGTTGACGGCTACAGAGCCCTGGATGCTTACCCCGCCTCCGCTGACACCGTCGGCAATATTAAATATGAAGGCGCTGGAGTTGGCCTCCAGGCTGACCGCTCCATTGTCGGAGCTAACCTGCGAGTTCTCAATATAGGCCCTTATCTGGTTGCGCTGGGTTGAACTGCCGATATTGACCGTACTGATGGCTGCACCAGCAGCCCCAATACCTACCGAAACATTGCCAGCGATGACGCTGGCCGCGGAATTATCTGTGGCACTGATGGTAATATTTCCGTCAGCAGTTACATATTTTTCAGAAGGTTCCAGATCATCCTGGCAGCCCTTGATATAAGCTTCCGTATCTGTATAAATATTATTCAGCGTGATTGCGCCGTTGACGGCAACGATCCCACCGCCGCCGGCCGCTGCCACCGCTTTGATCTCGGAGTTGGAAACAGCCGACAGGCTGATGGCTCCACCGCTGGATACGATCTTCGAATTCTCTATATAGCTCCTGGTAGCGCTAGGACTGGTGCTGGATATTTCCACCTGAGTACCAGTGTCATTCCCATCGTCATCCTCGCTGTCTTCCTCCGTGGAAGTGCAGCCGATATCATTGATAGCTATAGCAGCTCCCACCGATCCACCTATGGAAATACTGACGGCTCCAGCTACGGCGCCGATTTCCGAGTTGTTGGCGGAGCTAATATCCACACCTTTATCGGCGTAGACGGTGGATCCGGTAACGTATGCTAAGACGTCATTGTTTACTGTATTCTTGGCTACCGAACCGGTAAGGGACAGGTATTGACTTACCCCGCCACCGGCTGCGATGGTTTTAATAATCGCGGTGGAAGATGCTTCTTGATTAAGAGTACTAAAAGTAGTTATGGTCGAATTCTCGGTATATGCTTTAACCGTATTATCGATCTCATTCACCGCAACGGCAGCACCAATCCCTGCCGTCCCAGAGAAGTTAAATTGTCCAGAGCAGGAATTGATTATAGAGGTATCCTCGGCGGTCAGGATTACCCCGTACACTTCCCCTTCCGGTGGTGTGGAGTTGTTTTTGGAAGTTACGATGCTGTTATAGATATAAGCCATAACTTCGTTCTGGATGCTGTTAGTAGAAACCCCGGCCGCCAGTGAGAAAGTACCGCTGCCTGCTATAGCTGCTGATATAGTCTCGATACTGGCACCAGACGCTGCCGCCAAGCTCACATTACCCTCATCGGAACTTACAGTTGAATCAGTTATCCTGGCATATATAGTATTGCTGACGTTGTTGGTCGCAACCGCTGCTCCAATCCCGGCTGTTCCGCCGCCGGCAATAGCCCCGGCCAGCGACTGGATAGAAGTGAAGTCTCGCGCGTCGTCATTTCCGTCCCCATCATAAGAACTTACGGTAGTATCATCGTCTTCAAGCTGCATAACGCCTAACGGAGCATCTTTTCTCTCCAGTGATTGGGCAGTAAGGCTGATGTCACCTTTTGCTTTTACGACTGATCCGTTAACGATCTGAGCTGTTATTTCGTTATATATACTATTAACTGATACGGAACCTTGCACGCCGGCCGTGCCGCCTGCACCAGCCCCGGCAGTGATGTTGAAAACAAAGGCGTTGGAGGTTGCCGACAGGCTTACTCCGCCCTCTTGGGATGTCACTTTAGAATTTTCAATGGAAGCAGTAACCAGATTGGCAGATGCGCTTTTGCCGACATTATTAATGGCCACGGCTGCTCCGCACCCGGCGCTTCCTGCTATGGAAATGTTGCAGGTGATGGCGCTGATGGCCGCGTTATCTGTGCTTATCAGAGTAATATCGCCGTATGCGGTAACCCCTTTGGCCAGGGCGGGATCAATATTGTCCGGGCTGTCTTTGATAAATGTTTCCGTATCAGTAAAGATATTGTTCACTGATACCGCACCGTTTATTGCTACCTTACCGGAGAAGCCACCGGCAACGGTAATGTTCTTTATAGTCGCGTCCGAAACAGCGGTCAGTGTCACCGGACCTCCGCTGGAAGTTACCTTGGAGTTATAAATATAGCTCTTGGTCCCAGTGGGACTGGTGCTGGTTACGATTACCTGGGTTCCGGTATCATTGCCGTCGACATCCTCAGTATTACTGGCTTCAGAGGTACAACCGATGTTGTTAACAGCCACCGCCGCACCGATCGCTACCTGGGATGACGCCCCGATAGCACCTGCAATAGCACTGATGTCGGAGTCGTTGCTGGCATCCAGAAGAACTCCGGTATCTGCGGAGACCGTTGCATCACTGATATATGCCAGCACATCGTTGTTGATATTGTTTATAGCGATAGAACCGGTTAGGGACAGTTTGCCTCCATAACCACCGCCCACCGCGATGGTTTTTATATCTGCATTGGAATCCGCCTTGGCCTGGAAAGAGGTTGGTGTGGATACATATGCATTCTCACCAACATAGGCCTTAACTGTATTATCTATCTCGTTGTAAGCTACGGCAATCCCAAGCGAGGCCTGGCCTGAAAGCGCTATGGCACCGGAGATGGAGAAGATAGATGAGGTATCCGCGGCATCCATGGTTAGATCACCGTCTGCCAATACACCCGCCGACTTCTTACCTATTATATATGTGTTGACATCGGTGGCAATGGTATTGATGGAAATAGACGCTGCAGCCGCCATACCTTCTTTGCTGGCCCCCAGGGCTGCAGTGATAGCAAAGATGTGGTTCTCTGAATCAGCATCCATATCGATAAAGCCATCGGCATCGACATCGGAATTTTCAATGGAAGAGGTTACAGAATTGCGGCCGCTCAAGGGGATATCATTGAGGGCAACCGCTGCGCCAACGCCCCCCTTGCCGCCATAAGCCAAAGCACCGGCAATGGCCAGGATTTGACAACTATCGGCAGCCTTAAGGGTCACATTGGCAGCATTGATATCAGACTGGTTTAGTATGGAAGCGCCGGTGGCGCTGCTTATTGAGTTTATGCTAACCTGTCCTGCGACACTGACACTATTGGAGCTGGTCGAAGCAGATCCACTGGCAGCGAAGGAGAAGATTTTTTCACCGGCATCCGCTTCCGCCTTGAAGTCCCCGGTCAGCACCACTTCAGAATTATCGGTGAATGATTTGGTTCGATTGTCTATGGTATTTTGGGCGTACGAGCCCGCCAGCCCAACTGAAGTGCCTTTGGTGGTTACAATCGCCATCGACCCTCCAGCCGCCAGAATCTTGGTGCGGTTCTTGGATGAAATCACCAGCTCGGTAGATTGTAAGGCGGCATCATGGATATATGCCAGGGCATCATCCTTAATTTCGTTGAGAACGACCTCCGCTGAAGCACCGAGACCGAAACTTCCTCCGCCCTCCGGGGCTTCCTTCTTCTTATCATCAGGAGTTTTTTCCTTGACAACAGCAGCTGCCAGCGCGAATGAACCTATGTAACCATCGTTGACGGCCTCCACCAGAATTGGGCCATCGGCGGTTATCGTCCATGTCGGACTAATCGGTTCAGATAACAGATCCATTGGATTCCCGATACCAGCTTCGGTGTCTCGAACGATTTCATTTATTGCTATGGAGGCACCGATACCAACACTCTTGGCCATGGCCACACCGCCAGAGATGGTAACGACAAAGGAATCGTCATTGGCACGAACCAGCAGGCTGGTACTGGCACCTGGAATAATTAAGTTTCCAACATCCACCTGCGCACCGTTATCAATGACAGCCAGGGTGGTGTTGTTCATCTTGATGAGGGAGAAAGTACCATTGAAACCAAAGGTACCCGAATCGCCGCCCGATGCTGCCAGCGTTATGATAAAGTTTTTGTTGTCAGCCGTTACCCGCAGGTTGTCGCCGTACAGCACTACTCCGTCTTTGATTTCCGCGGTCGATTCATTATCACAGCTAATAATCACCACCGTACCGCCAGCCCCGGCGGTATCGCCGCCGACTCCGCTGCCTCCAGTACTAACCTTTATTTTAAAGCTGGTACCTTCCCCGCTGATGCCCGGCAGTTCGACATTGCCGCCCATGTGCATGGTTTCGTTTACCACTTTGGACTCCACAGCCACCTGCTGCGCTCCGGTGCGATAAAGCGGGTCGGCATCCTGGTTGATGAGAGCGTTTTCGGCAATGTAAGCATGGGCCGTGCCATCCAGGTCGAGAACGGTTACCGCACCACAAATGCTCACTTTGGCCCCTTTGGCAGTACTCTGGGTCATACTGTTGAATACGTAATTGTCCAAACCAAAACAGCTGTTGGCGTAAAGGCTAAGTGTCCTGACAAACTCCGAACTCCGGTACTGCCAGGTAGCCCCCATATCTTCCCAGTCTGCCGTGGTATAGTCTACCTCCGATAGTACGTCAGTGTAAGGAACAAGCCCCACATATTTATATAAATGTCCGTCTTCTCCGCCTGCAGAATGTCCTTCTACCACTTCGACCATATCTCCGGGGCTGCAGGTCTTTTCACCATCATTTGAATACAACTGTTCCAGCGACCCCAGGTCCACCCACTTGGTCTCGGTAAAATCCACCTCACTCAGGGTCAGCAGTTCCTTGAAGGGATTGCCGCTGCCGTCAGCAGTGTACAAGTAATAATGGCCGGCTTCTCCGCCCGCGGTGTGGCTGTCTTCCACCAGGACCACATTACCGGTCTGGACGTAAACCGTACCGTCGCTGCTGGTGAAGGTGGGAGACCCTCCCAATCCCAGGTAAGCCTTATATAAATCCTGGGCAGCGCTGACTAAATATGAAAATTCCCAATCGTTTAAAGCTTCTGCCCTGACGATTAAATCCTGGGCAGCATCTACAGAAGCGTCTTCAGCAATATAAGCCTGGACATAGTTATCATACAGACCAACGGTTACTGCGGCTGAACCGGCGAACTGGGTGCCTCCGCCGGAAGACCCGCCGGCGGGTGGCTGAGGTGCTCCTTCCGGTTCGGAAATGGAACCACTCGAGTAGACGTAAGGCTGGCTTTCGGCACAGGCATAAACCATGATAACCCCTCTGGACTTTACTGTGGCTGGATCACAGGGTGAGATTGGATCAACACTGTCTGGATTACCGATCCGGGCGGTCACATTATTGGTATCCATACAGACGGCTACCGCTGCCGCCAGTTCAATGGGACTGGTCTGTCCCTGGGTCTTCTGCCCGTCCTGCTGTTGTTCTGATGACTTGCTGGATACCAGGTTCTTCACCTTGGTAGTTACGAAGGTTTTAACCTTGCCTGTAATTGCCAGCTGCGTGTCATCTGCCACATCACCCCACGAATTGGCATTTACCCCGGCTGAAGCCACCACCCCGGTTCCTGATGACGGAACTGAGCCAAATAGTTTGCTTATATTGATGGGCTCTTTGGTCATTGAGGCCTTAACATTGATATCCCCGTCGGCATCCGCCCAGCCGTCCAATAACGCGCTGGTATTTCCATTCTCATAGGATACTGCCACGGCTGTTCCCAGTGTGCCGTCGTCTCCGGTTTTGGAGCGGGCCATGGTGTAATTCCGATCGATGGTTTCCGCTTCCAGGGTGAGGGTGCCGCCAACGTCCAGATCTGAGGTGGAACTGGCCTGCACAGTACAATCAGTATTCAACACACTTACTGCCACGGCGAAAGCTACGCCGCCTGCTACGGAGCTGGCACTGGCAATCGACTGGATGGTATTGTCGGTCTTGGCTTTCAAATAACAATCACCCGTGGTGGTGATATTGCCGTCTACTGTAACCTCGGCGGTGGCATTCCCTATCGCCACAGCCACTCCGGCACCCAATCCCAGGGGGGAGGTGGATGCATTTATGCGGGTTTCGGATACCGCATTGAAGGTATCTGCTGTAATGTGGCTGCCTTCCCCAATGGATATTTTGGCAGTAGCTTCTGAAATGGCTACCCCGCCGATGAGATCAAAGTCTTCAAGAAACTCGATGCCGGTATGTATTCCCTGGTCTAACAGTGAATCTTCATTGGTTTCGTCTTCATCAAATACCACGGTATTATCAGAGGTGGCAAAAAGCTGTACCAGATCACCTTTGATTACAGCATTGGAGCCGATATTGATCTCGGTATCAGTGCTGTCCGTATTGGCTATGAAAGCATCAAAGGCATCGACACCACCGATACCATAGGCGGTCATAGTGATGTCCCCGGCCTCATATGTTGCAGGCCCCCAGTTGACAGCATGGGCCAGGACCATGGCCCCACTGCCGATATGTATAGATGGCGCAGTAATCGTAATATTGCCCGAATCACCGTCCGAGTAATCATTTTCGTGGTCATCATCACCACTGTCGAGAACCCGAGTAGAGAGCACCACATTGTCCCCTACCGTGATACTTTCAAATGGGTTATCGCTGCTGGCTGCTTCGATATTCAAATCGTATCCCGGATAGATCAGATCCTCATTTATGGTAACATTGCCATCCAGACTGGCCCATCCCGAACTGATTCCGGTATCAACTGGATTACCACCTGCCAGTATCTGGTTCCCATTAGAGTCTACTTGATACCTGGGTGCCAGGTAGAAGTCTATCTGGTGCAATACAATAAGGCTTTCCTGGGAAAAATTTAAGGCATAAGGAAGATAATCTTCGGCACTGGCTTCGATCTGGTATTCTCCCGCCTCCACCATGAATGAATAGTAACCGTTTCCATCCGTGATAGTATAATTGGTTGCAGGATCGGTATTGGGATATTCAATCAAGGTCCTGGTCCCAAATTCATCAGTTTGCCACTGGTATAAACTAACAGTTGCATCGGATATAACAGTTTTGGTAAGTGCGTCGTAAACATATCCATCCGGGTCGACCAGGGTTGAATCTATAATATTTTCCTGCTCGCTAACGGTCGATTCTGTATCGGCTGGTTCTGTATCGGTGAGGGTACTGTCAGAGTCAGTTGGTTCTGTTTCCACTGGCTCACCAGGGTTTGATTCTGTATCTACAGCTTCCGTGTCGGTGAGGGTGCTGTCAGCGGCAGCTGGTTCTGTTTCTACTGACTCACCAGGGTTTGATTCTGTATCTACAACTTCCGTGTCGGTGAGGGTGCTGTCAGCGGCAGCTGGTTCTGTTTCCACTAGCTCGCTAACGGTCGATTCGTTATCAATTATTGCGGTATTTGTAAGTGAGGGCTCTGTGTAAGATGGTTGTGTTTCAGTGGAATCCAGGTCAGATGATTCTTCGGTTGGTAATGAATCTGTTGCTTCTGAGTTTGAGGCTCCTGACTGGACCGTATCTGAAACTTGCGGTTCTACGTTTGATGGATCCTCAAGGGATGAATCTGTGTCTGATATTTTAGTATCTGTGAAGGAGGGGTCTGTTGAAGATGATTCTGTATCACCAAGTCCTGTCGCACCGGCAGAAGACGGTTCTGTTACCGTGAAATCTGCAGGAGCAGGTTCTGAAAATGCAGGTTCGGTATCAGATGACACCGTCTCATCACTTGAATAATTGGACGCAGTTGTAGTAACAGTGCTTTCTAATGAGCTGCTCTCCTCATACTGATCATTGGCAAAAGCCGGGAGAGCGCAGAAAAGCAGCAAGAAAACAGCTGCCATTATCACCACCGGGAAAGTTTTGAATACAGTAGTTTTTGTTAGATTCATCCTCTTATCCCCTCACATATTAATTTAATATTAAAATAGCAAAAACCGGCCTTGTTTGAGGCCGGTTGCACTAGTAACTCCATGTGATCATAGTGCCCAATAAAAGATCACACTTCAATGTTTCCTCCTTAAGAACTAACCGTTTTAATGCTTTTGGCTGATTTTAATAAGGACTTTTGTCTAATTGTATTATTATAACTCTCAGCATTATTTGTCAAGGTAAATTTTGGCAATTTTATGAACCTTAGGGATTTGGGAATCCCGTGGGATAAATACCTGTCCAATAGATATCCTAGTAATACCAATAATAGAGGGTTATAAGCATTGCATTAACACAACTACAGAATCCAGAGAATATTATTTTTCAGTTGTTTCAGAAAAACAATTTCGCCAGGGTGTTATCCCTGGCGAAAATAGTAAAGCTCCAACGAACCTTTATCAACTTCCAACCATTCATTACCTTCTACTTTCGTTTCCCATTCCCAACTTCTCTTTGTACCTTCGTCTTCCTGGTTTTCAGTTACTCATTGCCTATAACAGCTGTCCTTCACTTTCATTCTTCTTCCGCTGAATCTTTTCGGACTCTCACGAATCAAACTTCCATGTCGTCAGACCCATCATAAACTCTTTTCCCTGATTTCCTCTTGGATATAGTGAAATTCAATTCACCCGGTACTTAGATCCGTTGTAATGTTCTGTTTCGATTTCCGGCTCTGAAGGTCTTCCATCTTAGGAATTCCTTGGAGCTTGCTTTAATAGTACTAGAGATATTTCCTTCTTTCAACCTCCAAATAAGACCCAGTACAACTACCTGATACCTTTTTGCTTCTCATGATCATTATTTCTCTAGAATTCTTTATTTTAATAATATTCTGATTTTTCAATCTCTTTTCCCCTTTTATTCCTGGATCATATCATTCAATCCAGCTGCAGCATTCTTGGAGCTATATGTCTATCATGGTATACTAGAATTAAGTTACCAGCTCATTTAGCTGACTGGTTAATTATAGTCCATGTTCCACTAAATAGCGGCAAGAGGTGACTTTTTTGTTATTTATAACTGTCTCCAGACAGACTGGAAGCCTGGGTAAAGAAATCACTGAACTACTGGCCCAAAAGCTGGCTCTGCCAGTAATAACTCGTGACCTGGTAATGAATCAGTGGTTTCCAGAAATAGCAAATAAACATGAACTGCACATGTTGTCAGAAAGCCCGGGGTTCTTCTTAACCCCTACCTCACAGGGCATAAGCTTCGCTGAATACCTGGAAAACAGATTAAAAAATTATATTGCCGAACAACCTGCCATTATTTTTGGTTTAGGAGCCCAGATCATATTTGCTGACCACCCGGCAGCGCTTCATATAAAAATCATGGCCTCACACCAGGTGCGAACCCAACGCATTATGCAAACCCATTGTCTGGAACAAAAGGATGCCGAAAGGTTTTTGGAACTTACTGACCGCAAGCACAAACGTTATATTACTGCAATCTATGGTAAAGATTGGTCTGATCCCGCCCTTTACCACCTCACTTTAAATACTGATCTGCTAGATGCTGAAGAAGCCGCATGCCTGCTGTACCATGTAGCCCAGAATAAGAAGATTGCATGTGAAATCCCCCGGCAATCCTTGACTAATCATGAAAAGCTGGTGGTTTTCAAGCATCCTTCGGAAGAAGAATTTGCTAAAATACTGGATATGCACGATATCGAATGGGAGTATGAGCCACGTACTTTTCCGACCAAGTGGGATACGGAAGGCAATGTGACCCAGGCCTTTTCACCAGACTTTTATCTGCCTCGATTTGATACCTATATTGAACTTACTACTATGAATCAGAAATATGTTTCTGAGAAAAAGAAAAAGGTTAAGCTGCTTAAAAAACTATATCCTGGCATTAATATTAACATAGTATTTAAAGATGACTTTAATAGTCTTTTGAAAAGATTTCGATTAAAGGATGATGAAAGATGAAATCAGCAGGAATTGGGAGAATTGTATATACTCCAGAGCAGATCCAACAGCGAATAGCTGAAATCGGGAGAGAAATAAGCCAGGACTATCAGGGCAAGGATCTGGTTGTAGTAAGCGTTCTCAAGGGTTCCCTGTATTTTGTAGCTGACCTGACCCGGCAGTTGACCATCCCATTGAAGATGGACTTCCTCTCCATCGGAGTCTCACCGGATGCAAGCAGTAAACCCGGAGCGGTTCGCTTTACCAAGGATTTAGATATAAGTTTGGCTGAGCGGCATATATTACTGGTTGAAGATGTTATAGGAACCGGCCTCACCCTGGGTTATATCTGTCAGCACCTGGAATCGGCTCAACCCGCCAGCTTGAAAATCTGCACTCTCCTGGATAATCCCGCTGAGCGCCTGCTCACTATAAATATCCACTATCGTTGCTTTACGATGCCGGATGTGTTTTTGGTGGGTTATGGACTTGACTATAATGAAGAGTACCGAAACCTGCCTTATATTGCCGAGTTTCACCGCGAACGGGGATGATCATAGTTCTCTCTCCAATAATTTATTTTCCGTAATACCAGTAAGTATATCTCTAACCCAAAATGCACTCCGGTATGCTTTCTTAATGAAGTATTGCGGTGCAGTTTTCAGGTCCTGCTCACCAGGATAAACTTCCAGGGTAATATTCCCTTCATATTTATCCCGCGGAAAGGTATTGCTTAACAGCTGCCAATCAACTTTCCCTTCTCCCGGCAGCCAGTGTCGGTCCTTTTTCCGGTCATTGTCTGATAAGTGCAGGTGTTTTAATCTATGCCCCTGTTTTTTTAGTATCAGTGCTGTTTCATCACTATATAAGAAATCGTGGGAACTATCATAGCAGAATACCAGATGATCAGAGACCAGCTCCCTCAAAATAAAATCAATATAATCGACACTGCCGGTATTCTCTATGGCTATCGTTACCCCTAGTTCTTCAGCCGTTTTTAATAATTGGCTGATACTTTCTATCCCCCACTTATTAGGATATTTCTCAAATTTGCGGTCTACAATGTGCATAAGCATTACTGGTATACCAAGCTCAGCACAATCATTAAGCCATTTGATATGCTGGTTTACTATTTTGGTCCGCAAGCTCTTTGATTCACTCCATAAATCATCTATATCATGATAGGGAACATGTATATTCTCCAGGATTAAGCCAGCTTCCCTAACCATCTCAGGCATCTTTTCTTTTTTTATCCCGGGAAGGCCGATTTCATCTTCCCACCAGATAGTAGTTGCAGCAAAGCCTGCCCTGTTTATAAGTTCCAGTCTTTCTGGCAGGGGCATTACAAATCCAAACCACGAAAATATCCCCAATTGATGATTAACTTTATTCATTAACTTAACCCATCCCTGCTTATTAGTGCTGTTCAACGCAAACTAAACCAGTAAACCTGTTTCCAATAACCTGTACTTCCCATCTTTGAATTCAATAAAAGTCATAGATCCAGGATCAACACCTGTTTTCCATATATCAATAGAGGAATCTATATATCTTAAAAATGTTTTTACAACTCCGCCATGGGTAACTACCAGCACAGTACCAGTATGTCGTTCCGCAATTTCCCTGGCGGCCAGGAAAACTCGTTCCCATACTTCCGAAAAGTTTTCCCCCTGTGGCACCTTGTATTTCCATACATCCTGGTACCATTGGTTAAACTCCTGCGGGTATTTTTCATATACTTCGCTAAAGGTCATCCCTTCCCAAATCCCGAAAGAAGCTTCTCTTAAACGAATATCATAATAAACTGGCAGTTTTAGTTTATTGGCTGCTATCTCAGCAGTTTCACGGGTTCGGGATAAATCACTGCAGAAGATAGTCTGAACTTCCTCATTCTTTAACAGGTATTCAGCTGCTCTTTCAGCCTGTTCCCGACCGGTATCATTGAGGGGAATATCCGTATGCCCCTGATACCTCTGCAAAATATTCCATTCGGTCTGTCCATGCCTCAGCAATATTAGTCTCAATATTTACCCATCCTTTTCTGTGTGAGAAATAATCGCCTTTCCCCTGCGCTAACCTTAAGCCTTCATCCCACCAAGGTGTTTTCTGACTTACTCTCCTATTGTGAAGTTATATTCCGGCAAACAATGTCATAGCAATTACCGTGATCATGATAAAAAGCGTTTCCGTAACTTCACAAAGGGCTCCATAGGTATCACCGGTCAATCCCCCCAAACTGCCAGCCATCCATCTGGCGATCATAAGAACTATGGCAGCCGTTAAGGATAAGATGAATATCCCCTCCCAATTCATCAGCAGAATAATTGTCGCCAATAATGGGATGGAAGCAACTAAAATTTTGCCCGGACCGTTAATATTCCCAAAAGATTTACCCAGGCCCGGGCCGGAGCGAGCATAAGTAAAGCATGATATCGCGTATACCATAGCCCACCGGCCGACTGCCGGCGAGATCAAAAGAACCCATAGTTTATCAGTATAGGCCAGAGTGGTCAGAAATGTAAATTTCAGGAAAATTATCGCAACCAAGGTTATAACACCCATCGCTCCAACCCGGCTGTCCCTCATAATTTCCAATTTTCTCTCCCGATCCCGGCCGCTGAACAAGCCATCGGCGGAATCCATTAAGCCGTCCAGATGCAGTGCCCCGGTTATTATTATCCATACCACGATAATAATTGCATCTCCTGCCCATCCCAGGAATAACAGTTCAGACAGATAAGCCGCACTAACCAGCAATGTACCGATTAATAAACCCGTCAGGGGATAATAATACAATGAATTAGCCATATCTTCTTCCCTGGCGGTTCTATTTCGGTAGACCGGGATAATGGTCAAAAAGCTGATTGCCAGCAGCAGACTACTCATCGTTAAATCCTCCAGTTAATTAGTAATACAACTTTAGCAATTGATATAGTAAAGGGCATATCCGTTGCCCCGGAACGTGGTGGTCCTGGCTTCCTTACTCAGACAACGCATAATACTCGCTTGGTGGCAAGCAGAAAGCCAAGAAACTACTTAATTCTCAACTCTATGCCGCATACTACCATATAAACCTGCCGCGCTTTAGCAGCTAACTGCTGGTTGACCATACCATTCAAATCCCTGAATATCCTGCCTTCCTGGCTGGCCGGTACTACATCCATACCAACTTCATCAGCTACCAGAATTACAGTTCCGTTGGCATTTCCCAGTGACTCTGCCAAAAGCTCCAATTGGCTTAGAAAAGCCTGTTCTTTTTCCTCATCCCAACTGAACTTGGTTATATTGTCCCGGTACATCATATTCGTTACCCAGGTTCCCAGGCTGTCCAGCAGATATATTTGAGGTTGGTCCAGGTACTCATTAAAGATAGTGCTTAAATCACAGGGTTCTTCAATAGTCTGCCAGGAACTTGGCCTTCTGAGGCGATGTTTTTCCACCCGGAGGGCAAATTCCTCATCCCAGATAGTACCTGTAGCTATATATATTACCGGATAGCCGAGCTTTTGCCCGTAGTTCTCAGCCAATTTTTCCGCACAGGTACTCTTGCCGCTGCGGCTGCCTCCCACTACCATAATCACTTCCGCCATATAGACCTCCTATATAATACTCCTTATCATTGTAGCGAAGAATCTGCCATCCGTAACCCTTATTTAATCTTTATTACTTACTCCGGCTTCCTCGAAAGTAGCCATTTCACTGATTATCTTAACCGAGGCTTCTATCAAATTAAAGGCCAAGACCGCTCCAGTCCCTTCTCCTAATCTTAGATCAAGCTGCAGGGTTGGTCTCAGTCCTATTTCCTCCAGCAGAATCCTATGCCCGGGTTCCTGAGATAGATGGGAAGCAATCATGTAATACTGGCAATAATGGTGCAGCTTATGGGCGACGAGAGCTGCGGTAGTGGAAATGAAACCATCTACCACCACCGGCACTTTCCTGGCCGCAGCCCCGAGAATTACTCCGGTTAAGGCGGCAATTTCCAGACCTCCAACTTTTCTCAACACATCCAGGGGTTTTGCAGCATCGGGACGGTTTATTTCCAAGGCCTTATTGATGGCTGCTCTTTTTCTAATCAACCCCTGGTCATCTACTCCTGTGCCCCGCCCAGTTATACGTTCCAGGTCTTTACCTGTCATGCAAGCCAGTATGGCTGCACTGGGAGTAGTATTACCTATTCCCATCTCACCGGTTGCCACTATAGTGGCCCCCTTATTGATTTCTCCATTGACCAGCTCAATGCCTACTTCGAGTGCAGCTACTGCTTCTTCTTCAGTCATAGCAGCTTCTTTAACCATGTTCCTGGTACCCGGCCTGACTTTGCGGATATTTAATTCCGGGTGTTCGATCGGAAGGCCTTTGATACCTACATCGGTCACAACAACTCTAGCACCAGCTTGATTGGATAAGACATTTATTGCTGCACCATGATTTAAAAAATTAATCACCATTTGTAGGGTTACCTCCTGGGGGAAGGCACTAACCCCTTCTTCAACCACTCCATGGTCCCCGGCCATCACCATAACCACTTTCTGCCCCAGAACAGGTATAACTTTACCCTGAATTGCAGCCAGCTGTACTGCAATTTCTTCTAAAACACCCAGACTTCCCGGTGGTTTGGTAAGACTGTCCAGCCTCTTCTGGGCTTGCTGTGCTGCCTTCCTGTCTACATCAGTTATTCCCTCTAAAGTCTTTCTTAATAGTTCCACTTTCAAAACCTCCTCTTCTTAAATAAAAAAAGTTCTCAAGCCTAAATAGCTCAAGAACTTTTCCATCATCCTTAATACTGAATACTTCCAGGCAGGTTTCCTGACTTCCGACTCAGGCGTCTGTCGGCCAGCCTTCCCAGGGTTAAACCCCAGTGACTATATGGGCCAGACTTATCGGTTACAGTGGCGGGACCGCTCAGGATTTTCACCTTGATTCCCTTTTACCCCAATTATGGGCACCCAGAGTATTTATTCCTTATATTAACTAATTTATTATATTATGGCTGTATTGGCAATATGTTTTTTATACATTTTGATATTCAATGATCTTAGGTGTGGTTCTCTTCATAATTCTTCTGTCAGACATCATATTATAAAGCTGCTCCTGGCTGCGAGGAGCAGGCAGTATATTACTAACCATTCCGTTATCAATCATCTTCTCCCAGGTTTCAAATACCCAGGGCGGTTTTAATTTGGCTTGTTCCAAAATACGCCGATCTTTAAAGACCTGGTCAAAGGTTCCCTGTTTAAGTATCCGACCCTGGTCCAATATAAATATCGTATCTGCCCAGGAATATGCAAAGTCAACATCATGGGTAGAAATAATGACTGTACACCCCTCCCTATACAGGGTATCCAAACTATTCATTAATATTTTATAGTTTCCCGGATCTAATCCAGCATTGGGCTCATCACATATTAGTATTTCCGGCTGCATGACTACTACCCCGGCCAGAGCTACCATCTTTTTCTGCCCTACACTCAGAAAGTGAGTTGGCTTATCAAATAGCTCGCATATGTTGAGCTTTTCTCCCACCTCTTCCACTCTAGCACCAGCTTCTGTTGCTGAATAGCCCAGATTAAATAAACCAAAAGAAATATCCTGTTTAACACTGGCAGAAAAAATCTGATGATCTGGGTTTTGAAAAACTATGCCTACTCTCTTTTTCAAAGATTTTAAGAACGCCTTGTGGTACTCAAAATCTGCTCCTTTATAACGGATTTTCCCTGCACAAGGCTTTAATAAGGCATTTAAATGCAAGAAGAGCGTTGATTTTCCTGCTCCATTAGGTCCCAACAGCGCGACTTTGCTATTTTCATTTATTAGCATATTTATACCTTGTAGTGCCTTTGAACCATCCGGATAGTGGAAATGGAGATTCTGAACTTCCAAAATATTTGGGGTCAATCTAAACCCTCCCCGATAAATAAATAGTAATGAGCAGACAGTTGAGTATCACTGTGGCTGCAATATTTCCTGCTTTGGTCTCAAACACCTCATCCACAAATTTTAGCTCTCCATCAAATCCTCGTGATATCATCCCATTGAAAGCATCATTGCTGGCTTTTAAACTTTTTACCAACAGGTTACTGCACAATAGTGACAAAGATCTAATCTGACCGACCCAACCATGGTAGCCATATCTGGAAACCTGGGCGATATAGATTTCATCCGCAGATCTAACAAACAAAAATATATTATTATATATTAGTACCATTAAGTTAATAATAATTGCCGGCACTCCAAGCCTTTGTAATATGCAGATAATATGGTTGATTGGGGTAGTAAGGATCAACATATAAAGACAGACCACAGCTGCTAAAGATCGCGTAAATAGCTGCACCGCGTTCCAGAAAGAATCGACTGAAACTCCAATAAATACTGCCCCAACTTTAATAAAGTAGTCATAGTCTGCTCCTTCTGAGCTGACACTAAAGAGCACCGCCAGACAACCCAACAGTAGGAAGCCTAGCGGAATAGCCAAAAGCTTGAGAAAGTATCCACACTTCACTCCGGCTCTCCATACTATAATCAGGGACATCACCCCCAGGACAATTCCTGAAATGAGAATAGAATCCATAGCCAGAACTAACAGCATAGTACTCAAGCTAAAAAAAATCTTCTCACCGGGATGAACATTCCTTAATGGAGACATATAAGCATAATGGTCAATCCTAATCACATTTGGGCTCACGCTCTTTTCTCCTCAAGCAGGCTCTATATCCCAGATAGTAACAGATAAACCCTACTCCGACAGAAGCCTGCACAGAAAACAATAGGCTCTCTATTTCACCACTGGGTGGTTCCCAGAGAGGCTGGAACCAGGGAGTATAATCCGGACTGGTTTCTGCTATAACCGATTCTGCCTCTCCATCTGCTCCTCCGAATTCCGCTCCCTGGTTTACAACTAAAGCATATACCAGCAGTGCTAATATCATAAAAAGCAAAATCACATTCTTTTTAATTATTGACATGAATACTACCCCCATTCCGCAGAAGACTCAAACTTTCAATTTCATCCCGGCTATAGGCCATAAGAAGGTTCATAACCATTACTGTCAACAAACCTTCGGCTATTGAAATAGGAATCTGGGTAACACCAAAAATAGCTGCGAATTTAACCAATGATGCATAAAATCCCCCTACTTCTGCAGGATGTGCTAATGCCAGCTGTGCAGCAGTAACTAGATAAGTTATCAAACTACCCAGCGCAGCTCCCGAAAATACTGACAAACCCTGGGGTGCCCCCAACTTACTCATCAATCGGTAGACTCCATATGCAACAAAAGGGCCTACGATAGCCATAGAAAAAACATTGGCACCCAGAGTAGTTATTCCCCCGTGAGCTAGCAATAAAGCCTGAAACAACAATACAATCATACCCAGAATAACCATCGCCCCAGGGCCAAACAGGATAGCACCTAATCCTACACCAGTCGGATGAGAGCAGCTTCCGGTTACAGAAGGCATCTTTAAGGAGGAAAGCACAAATACAAATGCCCCCGCAAAAGCAAGCAGGGCTAGCAGTTTAGGCTCTTCTCTTACTACTCCAGCGATTTGCCGGCAGCCTGCAATTATAAAGGGTAAAGCTGCTATCGACCATAGTGCCGCCCATTTCATCGGTAAAAACCCTTCCATTATATGCATCCCAAATACAAAACTCATGATATCCTCTCCTTTCCTTAATTAACTGAACTTGCGTAGTGTGTGGCTGCAGGACAGCCGATCTCTTTTCTTCACCCTGTTTAAGAACGATAGTTAGGACGAAAACAGCATCTTGGGGATGAAAGCTTAAGGTTAGCGCAGGGGGATAAAGACGATTCGTTTATTAACTTTATGTTTAAGCCATTACTTTTTTCATGACATTGATAAGAATGTTATTGTCTTCCTGGCTGCGAACTGCCAGCCTAAAATGAAAAGGTGACAGATTATGAAACGAGTCTGCCGTTCGAATCATGATTCCCTCAGGCCCAAGCTTTTCCTGCAAAGCTTGGGCAGTGATGGCTCTATCCTCTATACAGACCAAAAGATAATTGGCCTGGCCTGGATAAACCTTAAACCCTCCTATTCCTTGTAATCCCCGGCTTAAACTTTCTCGCTCTTTTTTAACAAGTTTCAAGGTTTTCGATATGTATTCTTTATCCTCAATACAAGCATGACCAGCAACCAGAGCCAGGTTGTTAATCCTCCAGGGCGGAAGATAGTATTCCATCCTGGCTATGGTTTCGGACCTGGCTACCGCATAACCCAGCCTTAAACCTGGCAGAGCAAAAAACTTGGTCATTGAACCTATGACTATCAGATTATGAGCACTGCAAGCCAGAAAGCGCAAAGAATGGGTATCATCCCCCACAAAATCTATAAAAGCTTCATCAACTATCAGCATAGCCTCATTCTCCCTGGCTTTTTGCAGTATGATAAGAAGATCTTCTTTGTCAAACAGATTGCCGGTTGGATTATTAGGATTAGCAATAAATAATAAATCTCGGCTGCTGATGTTTTTGCTTAACTCTTCTATCGGTAATTGGAATGAATCTTCTGGGTTAAGACCAATCCTTTTTAATACCGGCTTATCGATCCCTGCTCCGTATTCTGCAAAACATGGGGCCAAAAGAAGAATCCTTTCCTGGCAGAACATTCTTCCAATTAGATATATTAGTTCAGCAGCTCCGTTACCCAGTACCAGATTAGTATTATCGATACCCAGGTATTGAGCCAGGTTTCTTGTTAGCCCTTCCCCTTCCGGCTCTGGATATTGGCCAATTAAGGATAACTTGCTTTTAATACATTCTTGTACCCGTGCGGATGGCCCCAGTGGGTTTATGCTAGCACTAAAATCCAAGTACTCCGCCGGGGTTCTTCCCCATCTTAGGTAAGCTGCCTGAAGATTACCTCCATGTTTAGCTTTAGCAAATCTTTCCAACATGTAATACCTCCGAACACACCATCAATATTCAATCCCTCTTCTGGCTTTAACTTCTGGGTAAGGATGCTTAATTTTCTTAACTTCTGATACCAGATCGGCCATCTCTATAAGCTCGAGTGGTGCATTTCTGCCGGTTAGTACGATTTCTGTATCTTTAGGAATGCCTTGCAGCCATAAAATAAGTGCATCGAGTGTTAACAAGTTCCTTCGCAACGCATTTAGTATCTCATCCAGTATCACCAGGTCATGCTGTCCTGCATCAACTGTATCCCGAGTAAATATCCAGGCCATATCAATTATCTTGCGGTCGATATCCGTTATCTCCTGGCCTCCGATCCAGCACTCCCCGCACCTCTGGCAATTCATGAACCCCCCTTTTATCATTGCTGCATACGGGCATGTTCTGCCAAACTGGTATACTTCAATACCCAGCTTGGCTGCTGACAGCAGCTCGCCGCTGTAAGTGCTGCCTTTCATAAATTGAATTATTCTGACCTTATAACCATGCCCGGCTGATCTCATTGCCAGCCCAAACACCGCTGTGGTCTTGCCCTTTCCGTCTCCGGTATAAATCTGCAGCATTGGCCATCTAACTCCCCTCTATTTCAAAAACACGGATATTAATACTCCCAGCAACAGCATAATAAGCGAAACCATAAACATCAGAAGCAAACTCCAATTCACATCACTTATCTCTATAGGTTTCTGGTTTTCTCCTATTAGAGCCCGATTTGATTCGATTCCTGCGTAATAATTCACCCCACCCAGCTGAATCGCAAGTGCACCTGCTGCTGCGGCCTCGGGGATCCCGCTGTTAGGGCTGGGATGACGCCTGGCGTCATTCCAAATGGTTTTAAAAACATTCCTGAATCCTCCCGGGGTAATAGGAGATATAAGCAAATACAGTAATCCCGTAATTCTAGCGGGAATATAATTAGCTAAATCATCCAGTCTGGCTGATGCCCACCCCAGATCAATATACTTGTCATTTTTATAACCAACCATTGAATCCAAGGTATTAACCGCTTTATATGCCAGAGCCAACGGCGGCCCCCCGATGAAACCATAGAACATGGGAGCAGTTATACCATCAACTGTATTTTCTGCTACTGTTTCTACTACTGCTCGCAATATTTCCTTTTCATTCAACTGCTCAGTATCACGGCCAACAATCATGCTGAGAGCCTTACGCGCGCTTCCCACGTCACCCTGCTTCAAAGGTGTTACTACCGCCATTACATGTTTATAAAGGCTGTTTACTGCCAAAGCCTGGCTCATAAGAAAAACCATGGTGAAGACGCCAAGATAAGCGTTAAACTTATAAGCAAACCATATTATAGCCCCGAAAAACAAGTAGGTGCCCCCAACAATGCTTAACCATAAGAATATCCCTGCAATTCTTAATTCAGCTCGGGTCCTGGCATAGCGTCTAATCAACTTTTCCTGCCATTGTATGGCTTTACCTATATATACCACTGGATGAGGATAGATTCGGGGATCGCCTATTACTAAATCCAAAACCATAGCAGCTGCCATCAGGAATTCCATTAAGACACCTCTATACCCATAATTTCAAAAATTTTCTGCATATCCAGGGATGCTCTAACCGCCTGAGCCAGGCGGTCGTAATTTAGCTCTTTATCAAATGCGGTCAGGTCCTGCTTGACCAGCAAATTCATCCCCTTTTCTTGCCGGATAGCATTCATCAGGGCTAATAGAACACTGGGATTGTCAAAAAATCCATGCAGGTAAGTTCCAAAAACCCTGCCTCCCCTATTTACGGCTCCATCTGCTACCTGCACTTGCTGCCCGGACCGGCATTTTATTTCCAGGAGACAGGATGCCTTGCCAATTATCTGCGTTTTGCCGCTGTGGATCTCATAGCCCCGTACTATCTGTCCCTTCAGTTCCTTCCAGAAACCTTCTTCATTCAGCAGCACCGCCTCAACTTGATGAGTTTGTTTTTCAGCTTCAAAAATAGTTTCTATATCTAAAAGACCAATACCAACCTGGTCTCCGGTTCCTGATTCACTCCCCAGCGGGTCAAGCAATTTCATTCCCAGCATTTGATAACCACCGCAGATACCGACGATAAATTTTCCATCCCAAGCAAGATCACATATCTCCTGCAGATATCCCTCATCTTTTAAATACTGGAGATCTAAAATAGAATTTTTGCTTCCCGGAATAATTAGCATATCTACAGCTCCAATTTTCATTCCCTTTTTTATAAAACGCACATTGACATCAGGAATTCCATAAAGGACATCGAAATCAGTAAAGTTCGATATTCTAGGCAGTTCCAGTACTGCAACCTGGATACCGGCTTCAGGTATTTCTTTTATTTTCTTTTCCAATAAAGAAACCGAATCTTCTTCCTCTATTCCGTGATTATGCAAGTAGGGAATAACCCCTAGAACTGGAATACCCGTCCTTGCTTCGATCATTGTTAAACCGGGTTGCAGCAAGTCGATATCCCCTCTGAATTTATTTATAATAAAGCCTTTTATTCTTTGTCTTTCATGGTCTTCCAGGAGTTCCAGAGTACCTACTATGGAAGCAAATACTCCGCCTCTATCAATATCAGCTACCAGCAGTACAGGTGCATCCGCTAGCTGCGCTGTCTTCATATTAACAATATCTCTATCTTTTAAGTTTATTTCGGCTGGACTGCCAGCTCCCTCGATAACCATTACCTCATACTGATCTTTCAGGTATTCAATGCAGTACCGGACTATACTTTCGGCAGTCATTAAATATTCATAACGATAATCTTGCGCAGACATGTCCCCTACCGGAACTCCCATTACTATAACTTGTGCGGTAATATCCTGTTTGGGTTTAAGCAGTATTGGATTCATCATTACATCTGCTTTCAAACCAGCCGCTTCTGCTTGAACTGCCTGGGCCCTGCCTATCTCTCCTCCATCTGGAGTAACTGCAGAATTAAGGGCCATATTTTGAGCCTTAAAAGGCACAGTCCTAAATCCCTGCTGATAAAATATTCTGCACAGTGCAGTACACAAGACGCTTTTGCCAACGTCAGACGATGTTCCCTGCAGCATGATTGTTTTCGCTTTAGCCAACTCCCTGCCCCCTGTTCGCTTCTCCCTCATAATAAAGAAGCGCATTTATTGCCGCAGCAGCTATTGGACTGCCACCTCTGCTTCCTCGGACGGTTATATAAGGATAATTCTTTTCTATGAGCATTTCCTTGGATTCTGCAGCTCCCACAAAACCTACCGGTGTTGCAATAATCAAGGCTGGACAGGCTATACCTCGGTCAATTAGATCAAGCAGTTCAAAAAGCGCGGTAGGGGCGTTTCCTATAGCTACTACGGCTGCAGTAAGCTGGGAGCCCAATAAACGCATGGATGATGCAGCCCGGGTAATATTCCAGTCCCTGGCTGCCTCCTGAACTTTAGGGTCGCCAATAGTGCAAATCACCTCTCCGCCGTATACAGCCAGTTTCTTTTTGTTTACTCCAGCCTTAAGCATGGTGACATCAGTAAAAACATTAGCACCTTTTCTTAAGGCTTTTAAGCCATCAATAGCAGCTCCAGCCGAAAATTTTATCGACTTTACTATGGTAGGGTCACCTGTGGTGTGGATGATTCTCTTAACAACATCTTTGTCCAGCGGATGATAGTCGTAACCCTGAATGAATTTTTCAATTATTTGCATGCTTTCGTTTTCGATTTTTTCCGGCTGCCAGATTATTTCCATAACTCACCTTCCTGCTTACTTGTAGCCACTTCACTGATTCGTTCCTGAATGAGCTTGATGATAGCTGGATCAGATCCCAAATACCTGGCCATAACAAACTCCAGGTGGGGATAGTGATTTTTCTGTTTCTCCACTTCCTCGGGAATATCAATGCTTATGTGGTTCCCAGCTACCAGGAAAATGGGCATTATAATTATTCGCTTCACTCCCCGCTCACTCAACCTGTCGATTGCTTCTCTTAATCCTGGTTTAGACAAGGATAAAAAAGCTGCTTCATATATCCCCTGCGGGTCCGCTTGTTGAACCATGGCAGCCATTTTCTTTATATCATCATTGCCTTGTTCTCTTCTGCTGCCATGTCCTAATAATATGACTCCTTCTTTCACCATTAACACCTCCCCAACATATTAAATCTTTAAGCAGTTAAACTTTGATATCCGCAAATATTCGAGTATCTCCTGGGGCGAATACATGACCGTGGTATAATCCATATCAGGTAGGCCTAATACCAGAATGGGCAGGTCAAGCTCCAGGGCGGCTTCAATTTTGGTATCCAGGCCGCCGGCAACTCCGCTTTCTTTACTTAAAATTAATCCTGCCTGGTAATACATAAATAGCTGTTGATTTAGATCTTTACTGAAGGGTCCTTTTAGGGCAACTATCTGCCTGGCATTTAAGCCCAACTGCTCACATTTTCCAATCACTTCGGCGGTGGGTAATACCCTGACGATCAGCCTGGCTTTTTTTCTTTTTACCATAGGGAGAAGTATTGGCAAAGCTTTGCTGCCCAAGGTACTGAAGACTACCTGTCTATCCTCAATATGTTCTTCTATTTCTTCCAACTGTTTGATTCTGGTTACTAACGGATGCTTCGGAATTTCTATAATTTTGCGTTCCAGCCGCAGGTAATCAATTTGCAGCTCCTCAGCTGCCTGCATAGCCAGTTTACTTATTCGAGAGGCAAAAGGATGAGTAGCATCAATTAAAACAGAAACGTCTTTGGCCTTCACTAAAGCAATTAGACCTGCTTTATCCAGTTCGCCCCAAACTATCTCTTCATCAGTATCGGCAGTTATCAAATCAGCACCATAGGAACTGACAGTCGATGCTATTACTGGCCACCCTTCCCGCTTAAGAAGAGCAAACATTCGTCGTCCTTCATAGGTGCCGGCTAGCAGCAGAATCATATCAGGTAACCACGGGGGGTAATCATCCTGCCATTATCCACTATGGTCTGTGAATTCCCCACTATCACTGTTGTCTGCATATCTATTACCTCCACCGGCATATCTCTTAAGGTAGTAATCAATACCGTTTCACGGCCTCGTTCAGCCGCCTTTACAATACCTACCGGAGTCACTTCTTCTTTGTAGCGCAGGAGTATTTGCCGCGCTATTTCCATTTGATTCGGCCTGCCCTGACTGCGGGGATTATATAGAACTACTATGAAATCAGCCTGCCCGGCGGCTTCCAAGCGCAATTGTATGGCCGCCCAGGAAGTAAGCAGGTCACTCAGGCTTATTACCGCAAAATCGTGCATCAGTGGTGCTCCCAACAAGGCTGCTGCCGTTGTGGCTGCTGTAACTCCGGGAACTATCTCCACCGGAATTTCACCCGCTGTTTGCATAACAAGGCCGGCCATTCCATACACTCCAGGGTCTCCACTGCTAACTACCACGACATTCTTACCTCTGCGTGCTTCATCGACAGCTGCCCGGGCTCGCTCTATCTCTTTGCGCATTCCAGAACTAATAATCTCCTGCTCGGTGATCAAATCCTCAATAAAGGTCAGGTAAGTCTTATAGGCAATGATTAGATCTGCTTCTTGTATAGCTTTTAAGGCCCGGGGAGTCAGGAGATCTCTTTTACCCGGTCCCAGTCCCACCACCACGACCTTTCCATAGCTACACTTATGCTTACCGGTCCTATCTTTTGTTTGGGTACCAGAGTCATCCCCAGATTGGCCCCCAGACGTGCTGCAGGTTCGCAAACCCCACCAACTCCTATCTTATCTCGCACCCATGAGGACGGCTCAAATGTTCCATCCAGGACAGCGATTTCTTTATTCGAAAAGGTTATTAAAGGTAATTTATTTTTCTCAGCCAGTTCTTTAATCGCCTTCTCTTCAGCCTTTAAATCAATAGTAGCCAGGCACTTCACACAGTTTCTATCCAGAGAAAACTTATGTATAACTTCATTTATGGCCTGTTCAAGTGCTGCCAGGGAAATGTCTTTCCGACACCCTATCCCGATTACCAGATTCCTGGGACGGAGCTGAATTAACTCCGAATCCCTCAAATCATACTGTTTCCAACTAATTATTACCGCCGGCTGAGAAAAACCAGACGCCTGCTCGTCTCCCAGTTCAGGCCATTCCTGCCAGGTAAATCCCTCCTTGATACCGGGAACTAAAGGCCAGGGACTATAGATATTCACCGCACAATCTTCTGCCAGAGCGCGATTGATACCTTTCAAACTACTAAACGGGTCTAATACCGCATCTATTTCCATGGCTAAAAGATCTACCGCTCTTTTATTTGCGACATCCGTTGCAGTTGTGATTACCGCCCTGCCGCCTGTTTTTGAGGCAAGTTCTTCTGCCAGACGGTTGGCCCCTCCAATGTGTCCAGATAGTAAGCTAATTACATGATTTCCTTCTTCATCCATAACCACAACTGCCGGATCACTGTGCTTGGATACTATTAATGAAGCCAGACTCCTGACTACTATACCGGCCGCCATAATGCATATAAGCTGGGATGAGTTTTCGAAGGCTTCCCGAAAGGTCTCCTGCCAGTCTTTAAAATAAGTGACTGATTTTGCTGAACAGGAGCACTTTAACCGCAGGGGTATGTATAGCCTGCATCCTTCCATATCTTTGCCTAATCTTATAGCCAGCTCAGCTCCTCGGCCAGTTAAACAGAGAATAGATACTTTCCGTTTAACTCCGGTATTCATGACTGAAGTCCTCATCATAAAGTCTTGATTTTCCCGTATCCCGAAGAAAATCACCCACCAGTATCAAGGCCGTCTTTTTAATCCCTGCATCCTCAGTCAGCTTGACTATCTCTTGCAGCTGACCCTGAATAATCTGTTCCTCGGGCCAGGACGCCTTTTCTACTACCGCCGCATAAGTATCCGGGGGGTATTGTTCCAGAAGTTCCTCTGCCACTTTACCTATCATGCCAGCGGAGAGAAAGATAGCCATAGAAGCACCATGGGCCGCCAAACTGCTGAGTCTTTCACTTCCCGGCACCGGGGTTCGTCCCTCCAGGCGAGTAATAATTAAGGTCTGGCTCCCCTCCGGTATGGTGTACTGCCTTTTCAGGCTGGCAGCAGCAGCCAGAAAAGAACTTACTCCCGGTACGATACTGTAGGGAATATCGTTTTTCTCTAATATATCCATTTGCTCGCCTATAGCCCCATAGAGACTGGGATCACCGGTATGAAGCCTTACTACCTTTTCACCCTGCTTGTAGGCTGCTGCCAATAAGTCTGTGATCTCCTGAAGGTTCAAGGACGCACTATCTATACATCTGCTATCATCTTTACAGTGCTCCAGTATCTTCTGGTTTATTAATGATCCGGTGTAAATAATTAGATCCGCTTCGCTTATTAATCTATAGCCTTTTAAAGTAATTAGCTCTGGATCTCCCGGGCCTGCTCCAACAAAATATATCACTATGCATCCTCCTCTCGCTTTTTCTTTACCAGCACGGTGGAAAGATAATCCCATTCCCTGCTGCTGACCGCACTTAAATCAGTGGTATAGAATCCATCTGCAAACCCACAACGAGTAGCAAAAATCACCTTATCCAAGTCCGGTCTGTCTTCTACAATCTCTCTTATTTTCTCAATATTTTTTCCTGCTTTAAGCAGGACAACGTTATCAAAGCTGTCAATCAAGTGAGCTAACTTTTCTTTTTCACCTAGAGCCGGCATAATAATCAGACTTTCTTCTCCTTCCGCCAGGGGCTCTTTTAACCAGGCAGATATGGAATTAACCGCACTAACTCCTGGTATTATCTCAATATCTGCATCTGGATCGATCTCTTGGATGTTGCGGGCCAGGTAGCTGAAAGTGCTGTACAAGCCTGGATCACCCAGGGTAATAAAGGCTCCATCCTGTCCTTTTTCCAAGGCCTGGACTATTATCCGAGCGGCCTCCCGCCAGTGCCTTTTCAAATCTTCTCGTTCTTGTATCATTGGCAGATGCAGATCAACCACCTGCCAATTCTTAGCGCTTATGTCAGCAACTATGGACAAAGCTAAACTTCGTTTAGCCAGGTTAGACTTGGGAACAAAAAGAATATCCACTTCTTCAAGTATTCTTTTTGCTTTTAGGGTAAGCAGCTCAGGATCCCCTGATCCCACTCCTACCCCATATAATTTACCTTGGGGCATTACATCTCCCCCCTTTTCTGGGCAGTAATTATCGTTACCGGATTGCGGGCCTGCCACAGATAGCTGCTGCCCTTTTGAACTGTGAAAGCAATATTGGCCTGAACAGCTTCAACTTCGTACCCCCGGTTGTTGAAAAATTCAAAAGCATAAGGGCTGGTTTTAAGGCTTACTGAATTGATGACTATGATTCCAGCAGATTTTAACTTTTGATCACAAGAAGCCAGAATATCCTTAATCTTTCCTCCGCTTCCTCCTATGAAAATTCGGTCTGCTGGCGGTAATTTATCTAAACAATCAGGGGCTTCCCCCTCCACTACTTCAATGTCTACCCTGAAATCATGCAGGTTTTGTTTAATGATTTGTACTGCCCGGGAATTCTTTTCAATTGCCAGTACCTTTCCCTCAGGCATCAACAGTTTGCATTCTATCGCTACCGAGCCGGTGCCTGCTCCTACGTCATAGACTACCGCATCAGGGAAAACCCTGAGCCTGGCCAGCGATAATACCCTTATCTCACTCTTGGTCATGGGTATACCTGCCTCCCGGTTAAACAGTTCATCAGGAATTCCTGGTGTTACATACTTCCATTTACTCATTGAAAATCACCATAATGCTGTTGCTCAGATCCCGGTTATCACAAGCCAGTGACTTCAAGCTAAGATATTCAACTGTTTCTTCGTCATAAGACAGATCTTTGCCAATGGCAACTTTGAAGTCTGGCAAATCCTTGGCCAGCAAATGACTGGCAATTTTTTGTGGTGTCCATGGGGTGCCAGTTAATAGAGCAGTAAGCGGGGAATGACGTATAACTTCTGCTCCCATATCCATGCACCGTCCATGCATACTTAAAATTTGCGCTTCCACCCAGGGTCTTTTTAACCGGGCAAACATTAACTGCAGGGAACTGACCCCGGGGATAAACTCCAGAACCTCTTTATCCATATGTTTGAGCAGGTAATCAGCAAAACTAAATATCCCTGTATCACCCGATACCAACACTACTATTCTATTGTTAAACCTTTCCTTTTCAAGATAGGAAACAATCCCCGCTAAATCACGATTTATTATGACCCGGGCATGCTTCCTTTGAGCAAATATGTCCAGCAGTCTTTCTCCCCCTACCAGGACCTCTGCATCCTGGATAGTCTGCAGAGCCAGCGGAGTAATATAAGCCGGGTTTCCCGGCCCCGTTCCCACAACTCGTATTATTCCAGTCATTGTTTTTCCTCCCATAACTTCAGCCCTTGGTCATCATAAGCAATAATTTCACCTTTAAGCGAATACATGATAGTGCCCACGATTGTACCCGGTGGAAGCAGTTCGCGGCATCTCCTGCTGCTCCAGTCTGCGATTGAATAGTAAGCTCCTTCAAGTTTATATGCTCTGATAAGCTGCAGCGAAGCTTCCATGGTATTGAGTCTCATAATTTCTTTTATAACTTCGGGTGCAGCTCCCAACATAGCCGCGTGAGCAGCCAGGGTTTCCCGCCTGCCATCGGCAATTCTACTGTGGGTATTATAAATTCCAGCAGCTACTTTGATGATTTTCCCTATATGCCCTAAGAGGATAATCTTATCTATCGGCCTTTCCCCACACTCTCTCAGCATATCGCCAATGAAATTACTGGTCTGTATTATAGCTGCTTCAGGAAAACCCATTTCTCTAGCTTTTCTAGCCCCCATCTCCCCGGGGGTTAAGATAACCAACCGCTGTTCCATAGCAACTGCTTGATCAAGCTGAGGTATGAGTGAATCAAGATAACCCTCATCTGACATGGGACGTACAATACCCGAGGTGCCTAGAATAGAAATACCTCCGATTATACCCAGACGGGGATTAAGAGTTTTAAGGGCTGCCTTTTGGCCCTCAGGAACAGAAATAGTAACTTCGGCACCTTTACCCTCTGGAAGCAATTTTTTAGCCATAGAAAGGATCATTTTCCTGGGCCCAGGATTTATAGCCGCTTCGCCTACACCTACTGCCAGGCCAGGCCGGGTAATCTTTCCTACTCCACAGCCTCCTTTAATAATAATATCTGGGCCATCATTTAGCTCTGCCGTAGACAGGATGCTTAATCCATGTGTAACATCCGGATCATCGCCGGCATCTTTTATTACTTCGGCCACTGCCTTCCCATCGGCAAGAATAACTGCCTTAATGGGTATTAGGATTTTGTCATTATGGGGCAGATCGACTTCAACTTGTTCTATAATGTATCCTGTTATTAATCTATAGAGTGCTGCATAAGTGGCAGCTGCTGCACATGTGCCAGTTGTATAGCCAGACTTCAAATGCTTCCTGGATAAAGCCGGCTGTTTCATAGGCCAACCTCCTTAAATGACAGCGTTTTACTCTTTTCCAATTTGTATTTTTCGCATGCTTGAATCAGGTGACGAGCCACACCTGGATTCGAACGCAGATGAAGGTGAACATAGGAAGCTGCTAGATTTCCTTCCGCATAACCGTCTTGACGAAAGTCTTTCCCTTTGCCTCCAGTAAGTGTAAAAGCCGAACTATCTTCAACACCGTTCATGATAGAATAATGAAATTCATGCCCCCGCAAAACATCATTCTGTTCTGCAATAATTGATTTTCTGACAGCCCTGGCCTGAACATAGCCTAGAGCAGCCAATGTTTCAGACATTTTAACCTGACCGGGAATAATACCTACCCCGAAGTATGTTTCCTCGTAAAAATCCGAGATTTTATCATTAAGGTACATAAAGCCCCCGCATTCAGCCCAAATGGGCATACCATTCCTATATGCTTTTCGTATGCTCTCCTTCATGGATACGTTTTGACTTAAACCAGGCAGAAACATTTCTGGAAAACCTCCCCCGATATATAAACCATGTACCTCCGGTATTTTCTGGTCATGCAAAGGACTGAAAAAATGGATTTCTGCGCCCAATTCCTCCAAATAATCAAAATTATCCTGATAGTAGAAACTTAAGGTTTCATCTCTGGCTACTCCGATCCTGATTTCTGTTGGGGTATTTTGTTCCTCAAATTCGGGTTCTGTAATTTGAATTTTCACCGCCATCTTAATCAGCTGTGCTACATCGATTTCCTGTTCAATTAAGTCTGCCATTTTAGATATCATCTGATCCAGCTGATCATTCTCCTCACCTGGTAAAAGGCCGAGATGCCGTGAAGGCATCTGGATATCTTTCTTCTTAGGCAGACATCCCAGAACCTTTACACCCAATTCATCTTCCAGTTCCGTTTTCAGAACAGTTTTATAGTAATCGCTGCTGGCATAATTGAATATGACCCCCTTTAAGTTAAGCTGTGGTTCATACTCCAGAAAGCCTTTCACCAATGCCAGACAGCTGCGAGCCATTCCCCTCACATCAACTACCAGGATGACTGGCAGGTTGAGAATCAAGGCTACATGAGCACTGCTCCCTACTATTCCGCAATCTTTTTTTCCATCATAAAGTCCCATAACACCCTCTATGACTGAAATGTCAGCTTTCCTTGCGTTCTTATAAAAAACTGTTTTGACTACCTCCTCTGTGCCCATCCAGCTATCAAGGTTGTGCGATTTTCTTCCACAGGCTGCAAAATGCAGACCCGGATCAATATAATCTGGCCCTACTTTAAATGGCTGCACTGCCAATCCTTTTCTCAACAAGGCAGCCATGATTCCCAGCGAAACAGTAGTCTTACCTGCGCCACTGTGAACAGCTGCAATCATCAAACCCTTAGTCATTATCCTCACTTCCCCATAGAAGATCAAAATGTGTTTTCAACTAAAAAAAATTTCACCCTCAACAAAAGGGTGAAATTGTTTTGTTATCATAACAAATCACGAACTACCTTTCCTCGAAGTGTTCCATGCACAAGTTGGACAGGTCTCCTGGCTCGCATATCATCCTCCCCTTAACCCCTTCCCGATTGCTCAGTGGTAACGCTAAGGTTTGTATCTGCTCACAGTGGCGGGACCGCTCAGGATTTTAACCTGATTCCCTATTAAGCCCTTAATGGCATCCAACCTGATACTATTCTGTTATAAACGACTAAGTTAACGTAGTAATAGCTTATCATATTAGATTATCAAACATCAATATATTTCTAAAATTTCCCTGGGGCTTTTTCCCACATTGACAAAATTCTAACTAATTTAAAATTCAAGTCCGAAAAGATAATTAAACCGGGTTGCTCTTGAATCTGAAAATAGATAGAGGGCAGCCTTTTTTTAGGAAACCCATATTAAAGTTTTTTTTAAGTATTTGTCGGGAAGTTGTAGTAGTATGAGAGCCTGACTCCTTTTATTCAGTCTTTTCGATTTAACGTATGAAATATTACCTTGCTGCACATTCTAGATAAGGAAGCAATTAAACCAACTATTAATCTTAAGGTGGTGTAGATGGTGTCAGAAAGTAGAATCCAGATTTTAAGCAAAGGCCCGGTTATTGTGGCTGGACACGTTGATGTGGTTGATGACAACGGCAATAGCATAAGACGGCAGGAGCCAATGGCCATATGCCGCTGCGGTCAATCACAAAATATGCCTTTTTGTGACGGAATTAGTAAAGGTCATATGAAGGTATGTACAAGAGCAGAATCCATTCTATAAAATAGTGGATTAAAAACAATGTAGATAGATCTTTTATCGGCTGTAGAATGGGCATCCTGATGGGATCGGTCCGCTTCATATAGTAATCAAAGCCGAGCGCGTTTGGTGGAAGAATTTCTTGCTATAGTAACTGAAAGTCCGGGCAGATTATGAAGGAGGTCACAAAATGGATGAAAGAGATATTATTAATTCCGCTATATCCCATATTAATAACGCAAAAACAGAAATAGAGAATTTCTCCAGGTATAATCCAAATCAGAGCTCCCTTGCTGAGTTGGACCTGGCTTATCACTCGCTAAATAAAAGCATCCGTCATTGCCAGGGTGTTTTTGGTCCTACCACCATCAAGGATATAAGATCTCTTTATATGCAGAGATAAATAAGCTGCCCAAATACGAAAAACAGAAGTAGCGATGGAGGGTTGATAGATCGATCTTATATCCCTTTCTCATATTAACGAAAAAAATCGATTACAGATAGTTCCTATCTCAATAGATGGAGAGACTACCACCTGGATGCTGTATAAACTTGCCAATATTCCAATAATTGGCCACTTGTTCTTGAATTGGGCAAAAAGGAGAACACTTAATCGTTTACCTTATCTTTTAAAATTGGGTAAAGATTTACGGACGGGCAATTCAGGGGATAATAAAGAATTGATTGTGGCCGCTAAACCATATCGCAAGGGATGAAAATGATAAAGTTTCTTATCAGCTGCAGCGAAAGGAGGTGATAGTTAGTGGATCAAAGGACATCTGTACAATCAGTAATATCTCATGTAAATATGGCTAAGAGGGAAATCGAAAACTTCCCTAAAACTGGTCTAAGCAAAAAATCAATAGCTGAGCTGGATCTTGCCTACAATTCGCTCAATGACAGCATCAATCACTGTAATACAGCCATGCAAAGTATATAAGGACAATAAGGCAGTTGGATAGTCCAACTGCCTTTTAATGTTTTTATATCCACCCTAATACGTACGCTCCCAGCGGAATAGTAACTTACGTAGATTTATTATTAATACATTCCTGAATATGATAGAGCACTTCCATCCCCCTCCTGGTTTAGCCCTCCGGTTATTTCGTTGTTTCTGCCATTAACACGTTTAGAAAAGATTAAAGACATGGCAGTAGTAAAAATAGCAGTCATAACGGGAGGTGCAGGACATCGGTTCGTTCTGTGATTATACAGGTAGTTCACATTGTCGGTTACGGGATATTGAAATAATAACATTGTATGTGATACTGTAAAAATGTCTTGAACATATCCTAATAGTTAAACGTATTTTTCGAACTATTTAGAAAAGGTTAGGGGTGGGTTTTATGTGTACGGTTCTTTGGGCCAGTGACTGTCATACCCAATACAAGCTGGTGGTAGCGGCCAACCGCGATGAATTTTATAAGCGTCCCACCCTGCAGGCAGCATTCTGGCCTGATAATCCAAAGCTATTGGCGGGAAAAGATATGCAGCATGGCGGCACCTGGATGGGGATAACTACTACCGGACGTTTTGCCACTCTGACCAATTACCGGGATCCTTCCAACCACAATCCGCGTGCCTTATCCCGTGGACATCTGGTACAAAAATATTTGGAAGGTAACCTGGAACCTGAAGACTATCTGGATAATCTGATAGATATGAAAGATGAATTTAACGGCTTTAACCTCCTGGCAGGCACTCTGGATGACTTGTATTACTTTTCCAACCTTGAAAAACTGGTCCGCAAAGTGGCAAGAGGCTGTCATGGACTCAGTAATAGTTTGCTGGATGTACCCTGGCCCAAAGTGAGCCGGGGAATAGAAGCTCTCTCGGCCTGCCTGCAGAAGCGTACTATCGACCCGGAAGACTTGTTTGAGTTGATGTCTGATAGGCATCAGCCACCCGACCATGAACTTCCTGAAACCGGGGTCAGTCTAGAGCTGGAAAGACTGCTGGCTCCTGTTTATGTTGAGATGAAGGATTACGGTACCAGGTCCACCACAGTGATACTAGTAGACCGCAGCAACTATGTTCAGTTCTGGGAGCGAAGTTTTGTTCCCTGGCAGTCCGCTACCTGGACTGAGGTCCATTATGAGTTTAAGATAAACAATGGCTAATTGAATATTAACTTCTTTGCGCGGAAGTTATTCTCTGGACTCAAGGTAAAGCTTATTAAAAGCAAGCCCCATCAAATTGTTGACACCTCAGGGCCTTTTTGCCTATCCAATAGCCATAGGGCCTTGGGACAAAAGTCTGTCAGCAGGCCACAGGGGGACGTTTTTATTGTGGCCTTCTACTGCTAGTGTTAAGAAGGCCACAATAAAAACGTCCCCCTGTGGCTCCCTGTTCCCCGAGATTTTTCCAGTGCATAAAGGCTCCAATCCTTGGCAAACTAATTTATATATTCCATATTAGGAAGTACTCAAATCATAAGGAGTCTTTATGCGCTACATAAATAAAAAAACCAGGCCCGAGGCATATATGCAAGCAGAACAGCTGGTTACTCAAGCTATTTCTGCGGATATCCAGGAAAATATCGATCGGCTGAAGATTCTGCTTAATAAGTGTTCTGATGCAGTGATAAGAGAATTCACATTCGGCCGGGAGCACAGCACCAGAGGTGTGCTGTTGTACTTCGATGGACTGTCTGATAAAGCAGAAATTGAAGGCCATCTGCTTAAATCCCTGCTTCTGGAGTTGGGCATGCTGGAGGAAACCGTACCTTCCCTGGATCAGGCTGACCCTCTGTATTTAATAATGGAACGATTCTTATCCCTGTCCCAGACCGAGTTCCTGGCTACCCTGGAAGAAGTGTGCTATCGGATGAATTCTGGGGATGCAGTGCTGCTTCTGGATGGCTCCATTCAAGGGCTAGCCGCTGGAACTCGTTTATGGCAGAGCCGGGCTATACAAACTCCTGAAAACGAATTGACTATCCAGGGCCCCAAAGACGGGTTTGGTGAGACCCTGCGTTTTAATACCGGTCTTATAAGACGCCGGTTGAAGACTACTCAATTGAAAACCGAAGTGTTAATACTGGGAAGGTTAAGTAAAACTGATGTCATGCTTTGCTATATTGAGAATATTGCTCCGGAAAGCCTCATCGCTGAGGTAAGAAAACGTCTATCTAATATAGATGTAGACGCAGTACTGGATACCAGCTATCTGGAAGAATTCCTGGCTGACACCAGGCTGACTGTTTTTTCTCAGGTGGAATATACCGAGCGCCCGGACCGGGCTTGCTCACACCTGCTGGAGGGGAGGATATGTATAATGGTGGATGGTTCACCTATGGCCCTAATAGCGCCGATTACATTTCCCCAGTTCCTGATTTCACCAGAAGATTATTATCAGAATTTCATTGCGGGATCTTTATATCGGTTATTGCGTCTCCTGGCCTTTTTCGCTACCCTGTTGATACCCTCTCTTTATGTAGCCATTATAACCTATCATCATGAAATAATTCCTACTCAACTCTATCTAACCATCGCTTCCACTAGAGAAGGGGTCGTTTTTCCTGCTGTAGTGGAAGCTTTGTTACTGGAGATAACTTTCGAACTACTAAGAGAAGCCGGCTTAAGATTGCCCCGGGCTATAGGCCCGGCGGTGAGCATAGTAGGAGCTTTGATAATAGGGGATGCTGCGGTAAAAGCAGGCCTGGTCTCGTCTCTAATGGTAGTAGTGGTAGCTTTTACCGGTATTGCTTCCTTTACCATACCTGCTTACAATGCCAGTGTTATTATTCGGACCGTGCGCTTTGGTTTCCTGATAGGTGCTGGAATCCTTGGGTTACCGGGTATAATCGTGGTCTCGCTGATTATACTGATAAGGATGGAATCTCTGCATTCCCTGGGTAAACCCTATTTATCGCCCCTTTCCCCTATTAACCCGGCCCAGCTTTCCGATGTGCTGGTTCGACGTCCCTGGACCATGACCACCCAGCGTCCGTATACCCCGGGAATGAATAATCAAAGACGGCAGAGTAAATCGCCGGAGAGCGGGGTCTAGCGATGGCCAGGAAGATAATCATCTCTATTATGCTGATCTTCATTACAATTCTGTGCGGATGTTTCGATAAACTTGAGGTCAACCAAACCATAGTGGTTGTTGCTCATGGCTGGGATCTGCAAGGACAAAACAAGCTGCTATCGGCTCAATTAGCACTTACTCCACCCCGGGAAGGACAATTAGAACCTGGGCCCAAATTTCAGGTGGTGTCAGCGGCTGCATCTACCTTTGCCGAAGCAGGCAGAAGATTATCTCTTTCCCTGCCCCGCCGTCCTCTGTGGTCTATGGCTGATACTATTATAATAAGCGAAAAACTGGCTCGAGAGGATAGCGCCTTGTTTGTTGATACTGCCACGCGTAATCCCAGGATTCGCTATAATGTATCTTTGTTCCTATCCAGAGGATCTTCACCGGAAGATATTTTTAATATAGAAGTCCCCCCGGAGAATTATTCGGGCACTGCTTTAGAAAAGTTGATTGAAAACCAAACTGCCCAGGCCGGTATATATATCCCAGTTGATATGAAAGACTTCCTTTATAAATTATCCGCTCCGGGTATAGAACCGATAATCCCTCAGATTATGATAGAAGGCCAAGGGGGCCAAAAGAAACTGACTCTGCAGGGTACTGCGGTGTTCAAGGATCGAAAAATGGCAGGCTCTCTCGATGAACAACAAACCCGGGGACTGGCTTTACTCAATCCGGGTACCATTAAAAAAACCATATTCAACATTAAAAGTCCGTTAATCAGCGAAGAAGAAAATGAACCGGTTAATATCTCTGAAATTATAGCCCTGGAATTAACTGCTTACCAAACCAGGGTAAAACCAGTAATAAATGGAGAAAGTATACTAATGGAAATAACCATAGAGGCCGAAGGCAATCTTATCGAAGACAATATTATCCGGGAACTGGGCCATCCAGAAACAATAAGAAAAATTGAACTGGCAGCCAATCAGGCTTTGGCCTTGGAGGTACAAAGCTGTATAGACCAGGCCCAGGCTTTAGAAAGTGATATATTGGGCTGGGGGCAAACTATCAGCCGCAGCCATCCCGAGACCTGGCAGCAGTTGGAACCCGGCTGGTCCGAGATCTTCGCCGGGACAAAAAGCGATATTAAGGTCGAATATAAACTAAGACATACTTATCTGCAGAAAAAAGCCTTTAGTTTTAAATAACAAAAGAGTAAAGCCGCCATCGCAAAACAAAGGAGATTAATAAATGATCTGGCTTTTTATCATCCTTATACTGGGTATAATCGCGCTGGACACGCCCAAATTGATTAAAGAACAATCCTATAAGGAACTGATAACATTGGCAGTATTTTTGCTGTTTGGTATCTACCTGGGTATGGTGCAGTTATATGATCTGCCATTTTTCCCCGCTATGTGTAAATTGGCAGTCCTGCTGCAATACAGATAGCTGGTTCTAAAACATTATCTATTAAGTAAATTTAGTGTTAGGAGGTTGGTCAGATGCCTCAGGTTAGTAATAGACAGATACTGTGTATCCTGTTTCTAACCATCGCACCCTGTTTTTTTGTATTCTGACCCAGCGTATTGGCAGAAGTTTCTGCTAATAACGCCTGGTTGACAATTCTGGCCACGTTTTTTCCAGGGCTCTTGCTGATCTATGTATATATCAATTTGCTGAAGAAAAGCTCCCAGCCCTTTCCCCTGATGCTGCAGGAGCATCTGGGGCGTGTGGCAGGCCTCATATTAGGAACAGGCTATATAATCATCTTTCTTATCCTGGCCTCATTTTACCTGCGCTTTTTTACAGAATTCCTGAGCGCTACCATACTAAGCAATACACCGGCAAGTATATTAGTGTTGGCTTTGTTAATACCGGGTACATATGCTATTCGCATCGGTATTCAAATGGTGGCCCGGGTCAGCGAAGTGATTATTGCAGTATTCCTGCCCCTGGCCATATTGTTGCTCTTAACATCAACAACTGAGCATCCAGACCTGAAGAACCTGATGCCGATAGGATTTATAAGCATACATGATTTAAGCTATGGCGTCTATTTAAATATGTGGCATTTTGCTAATATGTTTATAATTCTCACCCTGGCTTATTTTTCCAGTGATCGCCCTAACGTTACTAGAACTCTGCTTAAATCTTTAGTAAGCCTGGTACTATTTTTAACTGCTGCTATAGCCGTATCAATCATTACCCTGGGATTTTCCCTCACCTCAGTTTCGACCATGCCCCTTTTTGAAATTGCTCGTTCCGCATCCTATGCATCTTTTATAAGAAATACTGAGCCCTTGTTTGTATCTATATTCATGCTGGGTATTTTCATATCTGTTGTCACTTTCTGGCTGATGACCTGCTACAGTACCCAGCAGATCTTCGGATTAAACGATTACCGCTTTCTGGCTGCTCCATCAGCAGTTATTATCGGCTTTGGCAGCATTCTGATCTGTCCCAATACTTATTTCCTTTTTGCCATTCTGCAGCATTCAGCACCTTTAGTTTTCGGGTCCTTCCTTGTAGCAGTACCGGTACTCCTATATATTCTGCTGCTGTTCAGGCGCGGAACAAACCAGGATGCGGGCAGCGGCCTGCAGCCCCCGAAAACGATGTAAACCTGCCAGTATGGTTTAACCCTGGCCCTGAAAATAGATGCTAAGATAAGTGGTGGCACTGCTTTCAGTCCAGTAGTTAAGCCGGATATATCTTAAAAAGAAATCAGGCACCAGTATCTTCATCTGTCCTGCCGGAACAACATCATCATTCCCTGCTGCATACATCCAGTTAATCCCATTGGGGCTTAATTCCAGGCGGGCCATAGCATCAGCCTCACCCTGATTTACAACACAAAAGGAATAGGTACTCATGTTCAAGACATCCTGTATTCCTGAGGCTTTGAGTTCCGGGCCAGCAACCACCTCTTCAGTAACATCCCGAACTATTCTTCTAAACTCAAAATCACCGGTAACGGTTACGGGATCAATAATTTTTTTTACCGATGATACAGTGTTAATGTTTAATCGTCCCCTGGCATCAGCATCAAGCCTTGCTACAGGAAAAGCTCTCCTAAAGACTATATTTGATACCCAAAAGGTAGCGATATCTTTAGTTCCCAGTTCTAAATAGGCATAATCTGCGTCCGCGGGTACAGTCAGCAGACTGCAATAATAGTCTTGGCCCGGATGAAGCAGAAAATTAAGATAGCAGTATGATGCTCGGGTAGAGGAATGACAGACAAAGTTGACTTTAATCGTTGCTGTAAACTGATGATGGGCTGTGAAAAACGCCCCAACTTCCCATACCTGTTTTTCATAAACTTCGACTCTATAAGAACGCTGCTGACATATAGCTGCGAGATGATTGGGTGACCGATTATTGATTTTTATACTAAACTTCTGGTTCTGATCTTCTTCCCACGACAAGGCAGCAGATTTACTCTCTCTGCCTTTCTGCCAGCCAGCAGGGAAATTTCCTGCAGTATTTGCATAAACAAAATTGTGATTAAAAATTTGGTTCTTGCTTGATTCATAATATGGTATATCTTCATGGTCAGTCGATTTGTCAAATTCCTCGTAATATAAAGAATCCATGTTCTCCCTACTCCTTAAGCTGCTCTCCATAATATGCATAATCATAATAAAATCTTAACTCTTCTTTTCAAAGGATAATAAGCTGCTTTCTATGTATCCTATTCCCATAACACCAATTTGGTTATAGTGTAAAACCATTATGAATATATTTTTATTAATTTAAATACTACTTTTACCAGTCCCTCAGGAGGTAAGGCGGTGAATCTAAAGAATAGCAAGATCCTGGTAACCGGAGCTGATGGTTTCCTGGGCTCACATTTAGCCGAAGCACTGGTTAAATCGGGCTATAATGTACGGGCCTTCGTTTTTTATAATTCCTTTAATTCCTGGGGCTGGCTGGACCATTCACCCCAGGAAGTATTGAATCGCCTGGAGGTATTTGCCGGGGATATTCGCGATCCTTATGGAGTAAATACAGCCATGCAGGATTGTGGTGCGGTTATCCACCTGGCAGCTTTGATAGGCATCCCCTATTCCTACCATTCTCCCGAAACTTATGTGGATACTAATATCAAGGGAACATTGAATATACTGCAAGCAGCTAGAAATCTGGAAGTGCAAAAAGTAGTTCACACCTCCAGCAGTGAAGTATACGGTACAGCCCAATATGTACCTATGGATGAAGACCATCCGCTGCAGGGACAGTCACCTTATTCGGCTACCAAGATAGCTGCAGATCAATTAGCTCTATCTTTTTATAGATCATTTGATATACCGCTGAGTATTGTTCGCCCCTTCAACACCTATGGCCCCCGGCAGTCAGCCCGGGCAGTCATCCCTACCATAATCACGCAGATTGCCAGCGGGCAGCGCCAGATTAAACTGGGATCTGTTCACCCTACCAGGGATTTCAACTATATTGCCGATACGGTACGAGGATTTATCGCTGCAGCAGAATCAGATGCCTCAGTAGGAGCAGTGATCAATATTGGCAGCAGCTATGAAATATCTATAGGTAAGCTGGTCGAAGTTATAGCAGAACTAATGCAGGTAGAAGTTGAAATTGAGAGCGATCACCAACGACTGCGGCCAGATAAGAGCGAAGTAGAGCGTTTATGGGCAGATAACAGGAGGGCTCAAGAATTGATGGGCTGGGTTCCTGAATTTGCAGGTCTGGATGGACTGCAGCGAGGTCTGAAAGAGACTATACAGTGGTTCTGTAATCCTGAGAATTTAAGTAAATATCGGAGTGGTATATATAACTTATGAATAATGGATTTAACTCATCGGCTATTATTGAAACCCTGCAAAATGTTCTGAGCAACAACCGGGATTTTATTGCTCTGCATGAACCCTGTTTTAAGGGAAATGAATGGAATTATGTTAAAGAATGCCTGGACAGCGGCTGGGTGTCCTCCAGCGGGCAGTATGTAGATCGTCTGGAAAAACATCTGGGAGAATTTACCGGAGCTTCCTACGCCCTGGCAGTTGTAAATGGCACTGCCGCCCTGCATATATGTCTGCAAATTGCCGGAGTATCTGCAGGTGACGAAGTCTTAATTCCTGCCCTCACTTTTGTTGCTACAGCTAATGCAGTCAGCTATTGTGGGGCCATTCCCCATTTTATCGATAGTGAAGAGAAAACCCTCGGGGTGGACCCTGATAAACTGGATCGATATCTTAATGAAATAGCTGAAGTGAAATCTGGAGTTTGTATAAACAAAATGACTGGCCGGCCAATAAAAGCACTGGTGCCTATACACACTTTTGGACATCCGGCAGATATGGAACCCCTAACAGAGTTATCAAAGAGGTATCGGCTGGAACTCATCGAAGATGCCGCAGAGTCTTTAGGTTCTTATTACAAAGAACAGCATACCGGCAATATAGGCAAAGCAGCAATTTTAAGTTTTAATGGCAATAAGATCATTACTACGGGCGGCGGCGGAGCAATATTGACTAATGATAAATCAACATTTGTTTTAGCCAGACATCTGGCTGCTCAAGCAAAACTACCACATATATGGTCATTCCATCATGATATGGTGGCTTACAACTACCGCATGCCAAATATCAATGCTGCCCTGGGATGTGCGCAGATAGAGCAATTACCTGGTTTTATTAAAAAGAAAAGAGCCCTGGCCTTGCGATATCAGGAAGCGTTTGCTCGAATTAAGGGAGTCAAAATATTCCAAGAGGCAGATTTCGCTCGCAGTAATTACTGGCTCAATGTTCTTTTACTGGATGAAAAACATACCGACCAACGAGATAGCCTGCTGGACTTAAGTAATAAGCAAGGAATTATGACCCGGCCAGCCTGGACCTTGATGCACAAATTACCTATGTATCAAAGCTGTCCCCACATGGATTTGAATCAGGCCGAAAGCCTGGAACGTCGGATCATTAATCTGCCCAGCAGCGTATTTCTTTAAACATGATATCTTTTCCTTATTGGTTGACATTGCATATGCCAATTGTCTTGAAATGCCATATGGATATCTTGATTGAAAAACTCTAACACAAATATCGCCCTTGACAGATCAAAAAATCAGGAGGCTTTATGTACGAAATCATAATAGAAGATCGTAAAATAGGAAACAATCATCCCTGCTTCATAATTGCAGAAGCTGGTGTTAACCATAATGGCAGCTTGGAACTGGCTTTGCGCCTGGTGGATGCTGCTGTGGCTGCCGGGGCTGATGGAGTTAAGTTCCAGCTATATCGATCAGAAGAGCAGGTATCTCATAGTGCACATACTGCTTCTTACCAGTATAGACAAACCCAAACCAGCAGTATGCTGCAAATGAGTAAAGACTACGACCTCCCCTGGGAAGCTCACCGTATAATCGCAGAGTATTGCCGTAACTTGGGAATTGCCTATATTGCTTCCTGTTTCGATTCGCTGGCAGTCCAATTGGTATTAGATTTAAAAGGCAGCTGTATTAAGGTTGGGTCCGGGGAAATCACTAACTATCCTTTATTAAAGTGTATAGCGGACAGTGGCCTGCCAGTGCTATTGAGCACTGGCATGAGTACCCTGCAGGATGTGGCCGGAGCTGTAGAACATATCCGACAGTACGGCGACAATAAGATTGTTTTATTCCAATGTGTTTCCAGTTACCCGGCAGAGCCATCTTCGATCAATCTGAGGGCTATGTCTTCTATGGCTTCCGCCCTGGGAACCTTGGCTGCCTTCAGTGATCATACCGAAGGCAATATCGTAGGAGTGGCCGCTGCTGCCCTGGGCGCATGCATGATCGAAAAACATTTTACCCTGGATAAAAACTTGCCCGGACCTGATCATGCTATGTCGCTATGTCCAGTGGAGTTAAAACACTTTGTGGATGCCATCCGTATTGCTGAGTCTGCACTGGGCGATGGCATCAAGCGTCCGCATCCCACTGAAATCCCTATCCGAACAACCGCCCGCCGGAGCCTGGTATCAGCCCGTCCAATAGCTGCCGGGGAAATCCTGGATCATACCAATGTTACTCTCAAGCGTCCTGCCACCGGTATTGATCCCCGTTTATGGGATGCAATAAAGGGCAGAACTGCAAAACAGGACATTGCACAGGACATACCAATAACATGGGAGATGCTTTTATGACACATATATTATACATCAGCGGCTCCAGGGCAGATTATGGACCGGTGCGAAGAACACTGCAGATGATTCAAGCTGAGCCAGGCCTTGAGGTGAGTATCCTGGTGACTGGAATGCACCTGGACCCGGCTCATGGTGAAACCTGGCAGGAAATCGATCAAGATGGTTTTACTATAGCAGCTTTTGTACATGGACACCTGCGCGGTGACTCACTTACTGCCATGGCAGGTTCCATAGGCCTTTATCTATACAGCATGAGCCAGGTAATATCTGCCTCGAAGCCAGATATAGTAATAGTTCTGGGAGATAGGGGTGAAATGCTGGCTGGTGCTATGGCGGCAGCCTTTCAAAATATAGTAGTAGTTCACCTATGCGGGGGCAGCTTATCCGGCTCAATTGATGATTCCATCAGGCATGCCATTACGAAATTTGCTCATTATCACCTGCCGGCTACTAAAGAACACGCTCAAAGGATCATACAGATGGGCGAACATCCTTCAACTGTAAAAGTAGTCGGTTTGCCTGGAAGTAATATCCAGGCCGATGCTGTTTATAGCCGGGAACGTATCTGTGAACAATTGGGACTGCCTGAGGATATCCCATATCTGCTGGTAAATCAACACGCGGTAAGCCACTCACAGAGCAAGGCCCGGGAGCATATTATCGAAACTCTTGAGGCTGTTTCTTCTCTATCGTACCCCACTCTGCTGGCTAACCCTAATAACGATTCTGGCTCCCAGACCATATTATCTGTAATGCAAGAATACGCCCAACGTTTACCTAATGTTCATATTCTCCCTCCGGTGTGCAGCCGGGAGCTATATGCCAGTATTATGGCTGGAGCTGGAGCTATGATCGGAAACTCCAGTTCGGGTATAGCTGAAGCTATGAGTGTAGGCCTGCCCGTAATAAATGTAGGTGATCGCCAGCAGGGCAGAGAGCATTTGTCTTGCCTGCTAAATGTAGATTATAACCGGGAGCAAATTAGTAAAGCCATACATACTGCACTTAACGATGCTGACTATCGACAGCGCTTGAGTGAATTCACAAGTCCTCTTGCCCGGCCTGATACGGAAAATATGATTGTGGATTTTCTTCACCAGATAGATTTAAGTGCGGCTTCCAAGCCCAAACAATTTGTGGATAGCAGGAATTGACTCTGGGGTGGACAGGGGGACGGTTCTCTTGTCCACCAACTCGGTCGTTAGAACTTGAGGGCAAATGAACCGTCCCAATATCCAGCTTAAGAAAGGAGTAGCCCCGTTTATGTATATATGTGGAAAACTGGTTACCCTAAGAGCTATTGAACGAGAAGACCTGTCTCTGCTGCAGCTCTGGAGCAACGCTCCAGAAATCGCCTATATGCTGGGGGGATGGCACTTTCCCAGCTCTGCCTTGATGATGGAAAAATGGTTGACTGATCTGCAAGCAGATCCCTTGAACCAGCGTTATGCAATTGAGACTAAACTGCAGAAAAGATTGATAGGTACTGCCAACCTGGTAAATATTAACTGGAAAGACCGCAATGCTTGTACCGGAGTTATGTTAGGTCCAGGAGAAATAAAAAAACAGGGTTATGGTACAGATACAGTAATAGCTCTAATGCGGTATGCTTTTGAAGAACTGGCTTTCGAACGCCTGGATACCACCATAATAGAATATAATCAACCTTCATACCGCATGTATACCAGCAGCTGCGGCTGGAAAGAAGAAGGCCGCAAGAAAAATTATTATTGGCGAAAAAACCGCTTCTGGGATCAGATTATCATTGGTATCAATCGGGATGATTATTTCACATTTATGGAGAAATAAGTTACCCGGTGTCCCTGTTTCCCTATCCCTAATAAATCACAGTATGAGAAAACAAGATCATTCGCTCGTTTTCCTCCAAGGGGGCTCTCTATGTCAGCTTATATTATCGGCGGAGAATTCGGCATATCAGATGATGTCTTTCTGCAGGCCAAAACAGATAACAGCCATATACACTATGCGAAAAAGCATCATATTTATGTGGATACAGGAAGGTCTGCACTCCTTCTGGCTCTGACCGGTATTATCCAGCAGGACGGAAAGAAGGAAGCATGGCTGCCCTATTACTGCTGTTCTTCTATAATCACTCCATTCAAACAGCTGGGTTTTAAAATCAATTATTATTCCATGGGGGATGATCTGCAAAATCCCCAACTGCTCCCAGATCGTCTGGATGGGGAGGTATTCCTATTTATAAATTACTTCGGCAAAGAAAATTACGGAATTACAAGCTGGCTGGATAAGCTCTCCCATGATGGTCCAGGGTTCATTATAGAAGACAATGTGCAATCTTTATTAAGTACCCATTTAGGCAGATATGGCGACTTTATTATAAACAGCTACAGAAAATTCCTGCCCCAGCCGGATGGCGCTGTACTCGCCTGCGATATCCCCATAGCATACAGCCTCCAGCCAGCTGACGAAGCCTTCATATCAAAAAAATTGATCGCCAAGATCATCCGGGAAAATCATGGGGATTCCAATTATTTTTTAACCCTGTTGGCTGAAACAGAAAACCGGCTCGATAATTATATCAGGCCTCGCTCCATGTCTTATCTTTCCAGATATATCTTGGACCGGACTGATCTTAAGGAGATAGCAGAAACCCGGCGTTCAAACTGGTTTTATTTATCTGAGCAGTTAAAATCCATGCAGCTGACCAATGAGGAAGTCTTTCCATTATATGATTCACTGGCAGCAGAAGAAGTGCCCCTGGGATTTCCGGTTCGAGTCCAACCCCCGCATCGTAATAAGCTTAGCGATTATCTCATGCAGCAGAATATATTCTGCCCGGTTCACTGGCCCCTTCCATCCCCAGCAAAAACAGGCTCCTATGAAAATGATATAAATCTGAGCAGCTCTATACTGACCCTGCCTATCGATCAGAGACTCGTGCCGGATGCTCTATCCTATATGGCAGAACAAATCCTGCGCTTTTTTACTAAAATGTAATATGCATGTGCTTAAATCTGCTAAAACCAGGCTGGAATCGCTGCCCGTGAGAAAAGCGGGTATCCTCACCCCTGCTGCAAGGAGGTATATATAATATGCTGCTCAAACTTGAGGAAGCAGTAAAGAAATTTGAACAAATCGATAACATTCTAACCGCTCCCAGCCTTCATCCACTTTATATAACAGCTGATGCTCACCGAAACCATAAGCTGTCTCCCCGGTTTTTTGTATTCGCAGATGGCGGCGAGATTTTCTATCACGGGTTTCACCTATCTCCGGTAGAGGGAAGTGATTTTTTTGATATCCAATCCCCTTATGGCTATGGGGGACCTGCAGCAACGAGTGATAAAGATGAATTTCTGCAACAAGCCTGGTCCGCCTACTCTTCCTGGAGTATGGAAAATAAGATACTGGCCGAATTTGTCCGTTTCCACCCGCTCCTGGAAAACTGGCGGTATTACCATGGAAATATTATCGATAACCGGCAAACGGTCTGGATAGATCTGAGACTTGACCTGTCCTTATCCAACTACAGTACCCGGGCAAGAACAGCGATCCGCAAAGCCATAAAAAACAACCTCCGGATCGAATGGTGGGACAGTGCTTATTTTATTAAGGTATTTCCCGATTTGTATCAGAATCTGCTGTCAGAATTGAATGCAGATGATTTTTACTATCTGCCGGAAGAATATTTTCAAACCCTGTTAAACTGGGATAAAATATATAATGCTGTTTGCATCTGCGAAAAAAAAATAGTAGCTGGAGCAGTTTTTTTTCATAATCATCATATCATGGAATACCATCTATCGGCTGCCAATGATCAGGGCAAAAAACTCAGCGCCACCAATCTGCTGCTGCATGAAGCCGTAAGGCTGGGTCAGAAACTGGGCTGCAGATTCCTGCATCTCGGCGGAGGCACCGATAATTCTCCCGATAACCCCCTGCTTTTCTTCAAATCCGGATTCTCCAAGCAAAGAGCATCATTTAAAATCGGTACCAGAATAAACTTTAAAGATCAATATGAACAGATGAGAGAAGACCACCTGCGCAAACACCGTAAAATCCCCGATAAATTACTATTCTACAGGTAACTATACCCAGGGACATTCTCCCATACTCAGGGACATTGCCCGCCAGGGGTGTGTCCCTGTTCCTTAAGCGTGTGTCCCCGCGTCGTCCGGGAACAAGAATAAGCAGCCTTAAATAGCTTCTCCCTTGCTGCTGTCTGACCTTCCCTCTTATATTTAAATATGTCAATAATTCGCTTACCAGCATATGAGTTGGATAAATTTCTAAAATGAACTTAAATATGAATAAAGATATTATTAATTTTTAATCAAAATAAAATGATTTAAAGTGATAGCCTTTTTCTTGAAATGCCCTTCTCAAACGTTTGCATTTATCCCATGATCTGTACCATGGGATTTCAGGAAGAAGTTTATCAATTTTTTCCCATGAATCATAATCTAATTTATGATAAATTAGAGAGTTATTTATGTTATCGAAAATAAATAATGCGATCTCGGGACTAAATTTTCCTTTAGTCAAGCTTAGAATTGGAAATAAAAATAAAGATAACGATAATCTTTTATTGCTATCAAGTTGACTGATATCCATCTTAGAAAGCAATTTCTCCCATGAAGATTTTCCGTACTTCAAAATATCGTCTGAATATGGATTTAACGCTATAATCAAGTCACAAAAGGCATCAGGATTATGGAGTTCAATAGAAAGTAACCATTCCATTGTAATATCAACATTATATGCTCCTATCCTTAACCATTTAGAATTTCGATTATAATAGCTATTACTATTATTAAAATACCATGACAAAACGATAAGAATGGCCTTATTCCCAAAAGTCATGTAGATTTGTTTATATAATACTTCTTTTGTAGTATTAAGAATAATATTTATGATTTCTTTGGATAGTGAATCTTCTATATTTTGCCCATCAATACAACTTAAAATTTCTTTTTGAAAGTTACAATTTTCCTTCCAAATATCTTTGCATACTGCCAAACGATTATTAGCATTTACTAATACAGAACATGCTTTAATATCCATATCAGAATAATAAGGAAGCATGTCTGCGGATATTTTATTACATATATTCTTTAATATAAATTCTCCTAACAAATTTATATCGTTTTCAATAAATAAAAATAATAATTTTTTTATTTCGCTGTTGCTATAGTTAAGGTATAAAATTCTTACATTTGTTAAGTAGCTATTAATCAAAGCTATAGAGATATTGATATCCATCTCAATAGTCGAAATATCTACAATATTTTGTATTGACTTTTTATATCTAAACCACTGTATATTGTCATTCTGAAGAACTCCTTTTACAACTTCGATTATAATTTTATCACTAATCTCCTTATCAAATGATTCTTTTATCAATTTAAATAGGCTAGAAACATTGGCATCCTGATCAAAGGTTCTAAAAGAAGTATATAAATCCGCAATTTTACCTAATAGATTTCTGTCGCAGGGAACAATACTTTTGAATGTATCTACAAAATCATTAAATGATTTGTTAGATAATCCTATAGCTTCTAATGAGATAATATCTACCCATTCGGGGTATGCATAATTATCAAAAATATCAACGATGGTTATGTCCGCTTTACTCCTAGCAATATTTCTCGATAAATTAACTGGGGTAATCTGTAGATCAAAAACTTTCTTTTCATACATTCTACTTGCAAGCGATCCAGTGCAAAAGGAGAAAGAATTATATAAATAGGGCAATTCATTTTGGAGAAATAATAAAGTTTCATTCAAAAATTCAACAGAACTTAACGCTGGAATGATAATTGGTTTATTATTTGATAATAATGACCATTCTAATAATTTTAATTTATCAATAGAAATATTGTTTAAGTTTATTTGGTTATTAGTATTATCAAATTGAATCGACATATTATATTTATTTATATCTAAGGCATTAATATCAGGCCTAGTAAATGATGACAATAAAGTGAAGAAATTTAAATCATCTAAATAATAATTGTTAACTAACAATGTATGCGTCCAAACACACCCAGGACGCTTCATTTCTGAAGCATACCATGTTTTGGAGAACGCATACATTCTATCATTGGGTAAAGGATAACCTGTAATATATTCCTCAAAACCACTTACTAATCCAGGACCAGATAAATCACTAAGAATAGTCATAATCTTATGAGAATTTTCAGAAAGTGTACATGAAGAGGCTAACAAATGATGCCCATTTGAATATCCATGTAAAGTTTGTTCAATTGTAAAACTATTTACTAACACGTTATTCACCTACAATTTCAGTTAATGGCAAGGTAATGTCTTTATATATCCTTTTTTGTTCATCGACTATAATTAATCTATCACATGGATCCGTTTTTCCCAGAAGTTCATCGCGAATAGTAGGATCTTCAACATCCCCACCTTGAGCGCTTATACCAAAATATTTTGTTGAAAAAAACATACTATTAGTTATAATAAATTGCCATAACAAAGGAAGCTTTTTTTTAATTAATTCCTTTGGAGATTTATTGCAAAAATCCGGATCTTTCACTATTAAATCCCATGCTGATATTATTATACCTAGTTTAATTGGTTCCTCACTACGTATGTATTTTACAAATTGTAATAAATCTACCAATTGAACCTGAGTTGGATCTTTTCGAAGCACCCTCTCAGTAAAGGATTTTTCATCGATTGTATCATCTTTTGTTCGGTAATGACGAGGAATTGCTGTTATTAAATCAGGTGTATACATTTCTTCTTTAAAGTTAATAAAAAGTAACATACTATTACTGTCTTGTATATATTCCATTAGGGCATTGTCAATAATTCTTTCTGCATATAATTCTTGAAATGTCTCACCTGATTGATCTGGAAATGATACTTCAAAAACATTTCCATTTTGTTGCCTTAATTTTAACTTAATAGTAGAATCTGCAAAGTTTCGTTTTAATGTTCTAGATACAGTCAATCCGTTAGCCCAATTTTTACTAATAGTTGAAAGATATGATTGATCCCCTTCAAACTTATCAAGTGTTATTAAATTTGAATGATTTGTTAAAAGACTGTGCCAGAGTGCAGCAAGAAAACTTGTCTTCCCTGCGCCAGGTAATCCCATAATAAAACATGATCTTTTAATCATATAGTCACCTTCGTTCTTTCGGCATAACAATTGGCCTGAGAAACTAAATTTCTATGTTCTTGAAGCACCTTAAACATATTAATTCTATCATCAAAAATAAAACCTTTAAATATATTAGTCAGCAACTGGTCGACATCTAACTCAACTTCGTTGTCAGCCATTACAGTTACATATTTGTAGTTTATCCGCTTATTAATGCGCTTAGCGATTGTATTAAATTGTAGCTTAATATAATCTTCAAAAGTTTCTAATGTTGGATCACTTGTGTATTTTTCCTTTACAATGTCATATTTGCTAATTATTACATCAATTTGAACATATTTCCCAAACAAATCTGAATCTACAAATGTTCTAAACAACTCAACTGCATCCTTTAATGCACTTTGCCTCTTGTCTTTTTCTGAGATCAATTCACCATCCAAAATAATCGAGACATTCCAAGCTCCCTTAATTACATCAAAATCACTAAGAGCATATTCTGTATTGGCTATAACACTCATAAAATCTTCCCCTGAAAAATCAGCAATTAATAAATTGCTATATTCATCAGTAAAAGGATCACATATTCTAAGATGTAAAAGGTCCCTAACTCCACGACGTGTTTTTGGTGTATCTGGGTTTAATTGCCTTGACTGCCGTCTAGTCCAATATACTCTTTGTTCAAAGGCTAAGAGCGTTTCTGAACCTGCAAAATAGTATCTATCAATTGGTCCGTTTTGAAATAGCTGATAAATAGCTGTTACCAACGATGTTTTCCCACTTCCTGAAGGCCCCATTAAGACAATAAATTTACTATTTTCTTTTGCAGTTATAAAGTATGAGTTATCTACAGAAATTACATCCCCAAGAGGGAGTTCGCTTATATTATCATATTCTGAATCAGAGGGTTCATTATATATAGTCTGGTTGTTATCTTCCGGCAAGTTTAATCTATCTTGCTGATCTATATTTTCCAATCTAAGCACCCTCCTCCATCGCTTTTACAAGAAGGCACTCTATATAGATTTGATATGAAAAAGCATGGGCTTCCATTATTAATTCTTTGGGGTCAATATCAATTGACTTTTTGAAACCAGATATCCACTGGTCATTTTCTTCGAATTGCGTGGAAAATAATAATGCCAATAAAATTGGTGCAATATTTAACAGGGAGGACGGATCATAATTATGTAAAGTTTTTTCTTTCCAGTTTAAGTTTACGTCATTTACTATTTCTGAAAGTGAATACTTCGATTTAGTTGTTTTACAATTGCTAAGAATTTGTACTAAAACTGCCTTAGCGGTATATAGACCAGGTAAAAACTGAACAATATCTGCAAGCTCTTTGCCAGCATAAAAGCTCGCTTCATATTCTTCAAACTCGGAAAATGGCCTTTGAAAATCATTACTCCATTTTCCTACTAGCCACCATAAAACTTGTGAATCATCCGAATATATTTCTGTATATTTTTCATATTCTGCCACTTTGCCTAGAAGTGAGTTGAATGAGGTATTTGCTGTGTTTATATAATCTGCAAGCAGTTCGGCTATTTCGGCATTCCAGTCCGCCCCATCATCACTACATAGTAATTCTACAATTTTTTCCGTTGATATCTGTATAATTTTATTTTCGCTTTGCTTAAACAAATTTTCTCTGCTTTCAATGCGTATTTCATCAAACAACTCTAATATCTCACTTTGTATATCTGGTACTATAGATATTTTTGATGGAAAAGAGGCACTCGCCACAGCTAAAAAGACTATAGAAGATAGGTCCGCGGTATAATTTTCTGCTATTTCATGTAAGGTAATCCCTGCTAAAACTGATATTTCAACACTATTTCTGAGATCAAATGCATTATCTTTATCTACAAAAAAATTTATAAACCGTTCGATATATTCAGAAGAAAAACTACTATCAAAAAAAGCACGAACTAAATGCAGTATATCTTCAGGCTCAACATCTTCAGCTAAGTAAGCTTCTATCGCATCCGAACGTTTCTGAAGTTCTTCATGTTTAGGACTTAAATCAGCAACTCGATACCATGTACCCATTTTAGTATTCATTTAATCCCCCATCCCTTTTGTAAGTTCAGTGACTTCATCCCAAAGCTCATTTAGACGATCAGTTTCCATTGCTCTTTTAAATATTTCATCCAGCATTGTATTATGATACTCTCCGCTTTCCCCCTCCTTAAGCAGATTTAGCTTCTTTAATAATTCAGTTCTAACAATTTGAGGTAATCCCATTAAATTGTAAACTAACGTCCTTCTATTTATAAAATCATCCATATTTTCCGGTTTTATTTCTTCTATTTCCTGTGTTTCAATCGATTCGTTATAATCTTGTTGAATATCTTCACGGTTTTTTCTGATTTTAATTTTATAAACTTTGTTATTTTTTTTTATGTCACAAGCACTATAATCAGCGTCAAAGCCTATTGTTGGCGCATCAGTATTGTAGATTCTTGGATAAACTTGCACTTCTAAAAAATCTTCTCCATTATTGTTTGCAATCTTGAAACTAATCCAGTTATAGTATGGAACCCACATTGACTCCGTTCTGGACGGTTGTACAGCGCCACTTCCGATAATAATCGTTTGTCCATCATTTTCAATAGTCTGAATATGTTTATGGCCATATAGCTGAATGTGAGAGCGTGCTTTCATTAATCTAGCATTTTCCTGAGCAGGATCTTTCCAGCATTCGGGAGGATGATGACAAAGAGTTAGCGTAAGAATATTTAATGCTCTTTTCGGAATTTGATAATTTCCAATAATCATAGATCTTTCAGATCCGTCTTCTAAATGGTCTTTATCATTTGATATAATAACTGAATTTAATCCATGTATACGTAAGGTATAAGTACTATTTATCGAAACCTTATCGTGCCAATATGGGTTATCTTGATTTATAGTACAATTAAATTTGCTAGCAAATTCATTATAATCAGCTAAAGGTTCAAACAGAATACTGGCATGACTATCATGCATGAAATCATTAATGCAACTGTCAATTTCTTGTAGTGTCCTCGAGGATTCTATATCATTTTGTATACATCTTAATATTCGGCTAGATTTGCACACATTTTGATTAACATCATGGTTCCCTGGAACACAGAATACCATTGACTCTGGAATTTCAACCTTTGCACACAATTCTCTAAGGAAATCCAATGCGTTTTCGTACTCCAGTTTTTGTCCACTAAAAGCAATATCACCGCAAACTAGTACACCCTTTATATTTGTCAAATTCGGCTTTGCATTTTCCTCAATATCTAATAATAATTCATTGCGCAATTCCAAATCCACATCATAATAATCGCTACTGTATTTATTGAAATGAATATCAGACAAATGAATAAAAGAAATAGGCTGATTTACTTCAGTCATTATATCACACCCTTGAATATCATAAATCGAACTTCTCATTATTGCTAAACTGCAGGTATCCCGAACCTCTAATTATTCACCTTATATGAATCCAATTATGTTCTCATCACATACATTGGACCCTTTCCTAATGAACCAAAACACATAAACTGCAACTGCTGTTTGTACGACCCATACTCCACCAACATCAATTCTATTTGCTAATTTCTACATCATGTTAATAATTTCCTATGTAATCATTGGAAATTTTACATGATTCAGCATATTTCTGATCAAGGCTTGATTATCTATTAACTGTACTCGTTTTCCCAGGATTAATTTTTCCCACCAGCGGGTCGCAGTTTATATGCCAGGATGAAAAATCGTTACCGAGCTTGCTGCTGGCTGAAAAAGAAAAGTTTTTGCAACATGGTATGCCCCAGAAACACATATGGGCTTTATATGCCTCTGGGCCATACAGATATAGCAAAATTTTCACAAAACCTGCAGCTGAAATTTAAATTGAAGCACTGTAATTTTTTTATCACTGCAGAGATTTAAATTTTCTGCTGCGGTAAAAATAAACAAACTCCACTGTAAAAATTATCAAATCAAAATTATAGATATTATTTCGAAAAAGCAGAGAATGAATTCTCTGGTGCCAGGTTGGGAGTAGGATTTCAGGAAGCATGGGGACGTTTTCTTCTGGGCATGTACATCCGACACATGAAACCATAATCAGAAATAGTATAATCGCGGTGGGAATATAGAGTTTCAGTTTATTCATGATGTACCTTTCTTTTTTTATTATTAAATTAAAAATCCGATGCTGACACCTTTTCCATCAAAATAAATGATATTATCTGTGAGCCGCGCCCAAATTGCCAGCATGCACAGCTGATTAATCCGATCACCTGTTAAACATAGCCAAATTTCCTATCACCATACACAGCTCCGCAGCTTTCATCGCACTTACGTCCTTACATGTCATCTCCAGAAGTAGCGTTTAATATGGAATACTTTTTAAAGATGTAAACAAATATCCAATGCCAACCATTAAAACATTGCTAAAACTATGCATTAGTATTGGGTATAAAATGCTCTTGCATCTTCGATAAACAATCCCTTGTATCATTCCAAGTACAAATGAATAAAATAACTGAAAATAATCTACCTCAAAAACGAACGGTCTCAAAGACCACTTGGTGTGGGCAAATGAGAATAAAATAGACGATAGTATTACTTCCAATGTAACATTGCCTTTTATTGAAATACTTCTACCAAAGGCATAGATTAACATTGTTATTGGTAACGCTCGAAAAATAACCTCTTCTGCCGGACCGCTTAAGAATGGAACCCCAAAGTCCCGAAGATATTTCTTCAGTCTAGAGGAAAAGCATAGTTGGGCAACTGCTTATTAACATACACAAGAATGTGCAGAGCGATTGAAATAACTGCAAAAGCGGCTGTAAATAAAGCTAAGTATTTTACTCCTTTTCTCACATCGCCGAGCTGAAAATAGAAATCGATTTTTAACAGCTTGCTCAACACCACGATAATGACTGTAGCAATAATCATTTGAACTGCATGGTGTATCGAAATGCCGGCAAAAATGTTGTAGGGATCAATTTGCTGGTACGGAATCATATTTGCAAAAAAGTGGCCTGCTTTCCCTAAGAAAATCTGCACAACAAGTAATAATATATAAACAATAATGCCGCATAGAATCCTGCTATGCTCAAGCTTTTTCACGCGAACAGCACCTCATTATATTAATCTAGGTTTTCTCGGCATTCGCTTCTTTAAGGAACTCAATCCTGGGGATAAATGCCAAATAGTATCCAATCGTTACAAGCAGGATGTCTATAATGATTCTGGACAACACGTCGATTAAATAGCCGGAAAACAATAAGGGCATAAAAATAAGAAACGCAGCCCAGTTAATTCCAAAAATAAAGAATCCAAATTTAACTGCTCTACGTTCCAAAAATAACGTATTTCCGGTATTCCCCAGCAAAATACCTACTACACCAATACAGGCACCCATAAGCAGCGTCCAGAAAAATGTATAAAACGGGCTTGTTTGGTATCCTGATTGGATCACTCCTGTGAAATATGAAATATACCTTCCAATCAAGAATATCCCGGAGAACATGGATACGGCCGTCATCTTCTGTCCAAGAGTAAATGGCTCTACCGCAGCATTCTCTCCTTTCACAGCTTTTAGCAAACTTAATAGAATACCCATTAAAAAAATAGGTATCGCATCACTGAGGCCAACCACAAATTCGTTAATTATCGGATTGCCAAATAGGGGTACCCCCTCCAGCATGGCAAACAGCCAGAGCAGCGCTATTGCAGATCCGTATCGCAGCCCCTTTTTTACACCCTCTCCTGGAATCGCATTTCTGATCCGGCAATAAACATAAGCAGCGCCGGAAAAAGAGAGCAAGGCCCAAAGAGAGGCGGTAATTTCCGTCCCAAGCAACTTCGCCACTATGCTATAGTTTGGATTCTCAGGCATAGTGCTGTATACGGTTGTTACAAGATGAAGGCCGATATCAAATAGCACGCAAACCACTATAATGGCTGCCATTTTTACCCATTCACCTATTTTCATACTGTCAATACTCCCTTTCTAAGCCGGCTGCATATGCTCAAAAGGCTGGCACAGCGGCCACATATTTTATTAAGTATTCTCTGCCCATTCAATAGCCGCGTTTTCAATTTCAGTTAGATTTAATAGCATTTTTTCAAGCAGCGCTCTTGTGGTCGCAATGTCCTTCTTATTTATTTCCTTAAACATGTTTTCTCTAAAAACTGTGCCTTTTGGATCTGTTTTTTCCCAGAAGTCATAGCTCTGCTCTGTCAATCTCAATCTAGTGACCCTTGCATCTTTTTTATCTTTTTCTAACTTCAATAAACCTTTCTGCTGGAGCTTCAAAGCCACTTGTTTAATATTCTGATGAGAGCTCCCCATTTCGCTGGCTAACTCTTTCATGGTCGGAGGGGTATCAAATAGACTTTTAATAGTTTCGGATAAAAACCATTGCTTTGTTGTCACATCAAATTCTTTAAATTCCCTCTCAAGAAGCGTGTTCATCTTATTAGAGATTATCAGCAGTAAAGCAAAAATCATCGGCTCATCAGCAATTGAATCTGTCTTCTTGGGGTTCAAAATAACACCACCTTAATTTTTTTAGATAACACATTGCGTGCATAGGTAATACATTACCTATTTGGATAATATATTACCTATTTTTGTTTGTCAATACCTTTTTGTGCCTAATCTCAGTTGGTCGGATTTCATTTGGTTAGGATCTATTCTGCCACTTGCTTTTTGTTCCTCCACATAGTACCCTCGCACTCCAAAATGTCTGTTTCCAAGGGGAAGCGTGGGGACGTTTTTGCTTCCTTTTTGTATTCGGTTCCCCGGCTTATATGTAATATCTTAACCGGCTGGCCTGTTATTTCCGGTAAAATAATGGTATCAAACAGTGTTCTGCATAACTCAAAGTGATTATGTTTTTCCCAATGCAGTTTTAAGCTGATTGGTCACATAGGAGTTATTTCTTTGTGCATTATGCTCAGAAAATGACTCGACCGCCTTATAAGTAAGGCGGTCCCAAACTATTTTGGATCAGCCGCCTGACCAAAAGCGGCAGCTCCTTTTGTTAGCCGTCCACTTCTATCACCAGCACTAGCCGTACCGCAATTAATTTGTGCATTGATATGGCTTAAGTTGGAGAGTAACGATAAAGTCTTTTGGCAGCTGAGTTGCACAGCACGACAATTAATCCGGTAACGAGAGCCAGCCAGAATCCTGGTATGTGCCAGCCCTGAATAAGCCAGTCGGTAAGCATGACCATCCAGGCATTGATGATCAGGACAAATAAACCTACAGTTACCAAATTTATTGGCAGAGCTGCCAGCATAATTACCGGCCTTAACATCCAGTTGAATACTGTCAGCAATACAGCTGCTTCCACCAGGGTTAGAAAATGATCCCAGTGGATGGAGGGAAATATCATACCCACCAGGTATAAGGCTAACAGGTTGGAAAGACCGATATATACAAACTTGCGCATGGATAGTCCCTCCCATAGGCATCCTGTTTACTTTAACTTCACTGCGATTTCGGCTTCCGAGGTCTTAACCTCAATTATATCCATTGGCCCCAGGGTTCTAATCTCTCGAAGCATATCTCCTCCAGCCTGCAGCCAGCTGCAAGTGGTTGAAATCCAGGAGCCTTCCCTCTTATATACCCATTTCCAAAATGCCATCCAATCGTTGACCTCTTCCAGGGTTTCGTCCAACAACGGAAGAAGCAGCGGAAAAGCCAAATTGAATCGGGAGGGGACACGAACTTTTACCAAGAGAAATGTACTCTTTTTTCTATTCCACATAGACTTGAACCTTCATTTTTCCTTCCTGCGGATCTTCCACCTCGATATCTACCAGTTTGCCATCCGTCAAGCCCTGCTCAATCAGGTTGACTAACTCATTAAAGTCTATTTGACTTAGATCAATACCTTGTTTGTTCATTTCGTCCCGAGCCTGTGCGGGAATTAAGTTCATACCCATGCCCGCAAATTTTGATGCTACCCTGACCAAACTCAAGGGAATATTGACATTGACTTTGGTTTTATCTCCATCCACTTTAACCCGGAAATTTCTATCCTTACCACTGGTGCTGGGAGTATCTTTATTGGTCATATCCAGAGCCTGAAGCAGCTCTAATCCTTCGGCAGTGCTTATCTTACCCTCCTGAATCATCTCTAAAATTTTCAATTTATCCGTGCTCATTATTTGCGCTCCTTTCTCCATTTTCTATTTTTTCATTTCCCTTAGCTGCTCTATGGCTTCCTGTGGATCAATTATTCCTTTATCCAAGGCTTCCAGAACTTCAGTTCGAAGCTTAGACTGATCTATACTAATTTCTGGTCTTTCAATTCCATATCCCAATGCTTGAATAACTCCATCCAGACGGTTGCGTACGGTGGGATAGGATATACCTAACTCTTTTTCAACCTCCTTTATGTTACCCCTGCATTTTAAGAAGACTTCCACAAATTCTATTTGATCGGCAGGAAGCTGGCAAAATTTACAGGTATCGAATTCACCCTCCAGGCTGCTATTGCATTGTGGGCAATTAAGACGGCTAACTTTAAATTCTCCATTACAAACGGGACATTTGCCGGGAGCTTTGTAAGCTATGATTAACACTCCTTTCTTCAATGCGTATATCAATAATATAAACATCAACATTAATATTGTCAATGTATATATTAATATATTTAAGTTTATTCTCAATTATATTAAGGAGATAGGAAGTTCTTGGATATATAAGATGTCATCGCAAAATCGAATAAGAAATGTAAAACCGTTTTTTTCTTAGAACATATGATTTTTATAATTGCTTCGTTTATTCCCAGGATCAATTTTTCCCACCAGCGGATCACAGTTTTATTGGGAAGACTTCTCTATCAACAAACAACATCAACAATAATGCGACAAATCGAGAACCGTCCCCTGTCGCAAGAGCAGCAATTCCGGAACGATTTGTCAACTTTTTACATATCATAAATAGCAAATATGCCAGATATGCTCAGGATGGTGTACTTCATGAACCGGTGGAAGAACTCTTTGATATCTCCTGAAGCCACAATATTGGAAGCCATACAGATTATTGATCATGCTGCCCTGCAGATAGCTCTGGTAGTCGATGAAGCCAATCACCTGCTGGGAACAGTTACAGATGGAGATATCCGCCGGGGTATCTTAAAAGGTATAAATCTTGATAGTTCGGTGAAACAGATCATGAATCCCAACCCCAGTGTGATACAAAGCAGCGATAGCCGTATAAACGCTTTAGCTCTGATGCGTAAGACCACCTTACATCATATACCGGTAGTTGATGAGAATTATTGTGTAGTTGACCTGGAATTCATCAATGAATTTATCAGTACTGAACCAAAAGATAACCCGGTGATCCTGATGGCCGGAGGGCTGGGAAATCGTCTGAAACCGCTCACTGAAAGCCGCCCCAAACCTATGCTGGATGTCGGAGGCAAACCGGTTCTGGAAACGATACTGGATAGTTTTATCGAGCAGGGATTTAATAATTTCTATATCGCTGTAAATTACAAAGCCGATATGATCAGGGAATATTTCGGGGACGGCTCCCGCTGGGCAGTACAGATTGAATATATTCACGAAGATAAACCGCTGGGTACTGCAGGAGCGGTCGGCCTCTTCTCAGGAAGAACTGATAAACCCATCGTCCTTATGAATGGAGATATATTGACTAAAGTCGATTTCCGCCGCCTGTTGAAATTCCATGTCCAACAGGATGCTGCTGCCACTGTCTGCGTGCGGGATTATTCCCTGCAGATACCATATGGGGTTATAAAAGTAGATAAGCACTTGATATATGATATCGAAGAAAAACCCCTGCTCCATTTCCTGGTGAATGCAGGTATATATACTCTTAGTCCAGATATACTGGATTATATTCCCCCTGACTCATATTTAAGAATGACAGATCTCTTAAAAACGCTGATTGAAAATAATAAGAATATCTCCGTTTTCCCTATTCGTGAATACTGGATAGATATAGGGCACATTAACGAGTACGGCCGGGCTAATGGAGAATATACCGAGGTGTTTTTATAATATGAAACCATATATTATCGGAGAAACCGCCTATCATCATGAGGGTAATCTGACCTATCTTTATAAGATGATAGATGATATCTCAGAACTGAGACTGAATGCAGTAAAATTCCATCTGCTTTTGGATGTGAACGCTTACCTGCAGAGAAAACATCCCCTGTTCAATGCCACTCGACAATCAATATTCACCCGATCTCAGTGGGATGAAGTATTCAATTATTCAAGTGCTAAAGGTATGGATATTATCGCTCTCTGCGATGATATTGAATCTATCGGCTATATCATTACTGAACATCCTGATATCGCCGCTATTGAGTTACATGCCACTTCCATAAATGATTATTATTTATTAAAAAAATCAGCACTATTCCCCGGACAGATCATCCTGGGGGTCAGCGGTTCAACTATTGATGAAGTCAACTATGCGATCAGCATGCTCAGGGAGTCAGGCAAGAAAGATATCCTGCTGATGTACGGATTTCAAGCTTATCCCACCAATTATCACGATATTAATTTATCCAGGATGCTCAAATTAAGGCATCTGTTTGACCTGCCTGTCGGCTATGCAGACCATACCGGACATGATGACGAAAACAATATCTATATATCAGCCCTGGGAGCAGCTATGGGCATTAATATACTGGAAAAGCATTATACTCCTGAACCTGGTATAAAACGTATCGATTACCAATCCGCGGCAGGAAAAGAAGATATGATCAAAATAAAGAAGCTGATGGAAATATACCTCGCAGCTTTCGGTGACGGTAATCTGTCTATGTTCGAAAAGGAAAGAGCTTACGGGATAACCGGTCCGATGAAAAAAGCCATAGTAGCCCGCCGGGCCATTAAAAAGGGTGAAAAGCTGTCATTGGAAAACCTCTGGTTCAAGCGGACCATAGACGAGTCCCCTCTCAGGCAAAATGAGCTGCTTAATCTGCTGGACCTGGAAGCAGCTGGGGATATTGAAGAAGATGAAATAATAGATTATCACAATGTCAGACATGAATTCAGCGCATCAGATTATTCCCGGTTGACCGGAGGCTTGGAGGAAAAATCATGAAAATAGGATTTTTAATCACCGCCCGGCTCAAATCATCCCGGCTGCCCTTAAAAATATTAAAAGATTTAAACGGCAAAACGGTGATAGAGCACATTATTGATCGCTGTAAGAAGGTTCAGGACATATCAGAAATAGTCCTCTGTACTTCCACCAACCCGCAGGATAAACCACTGCTGGATATCGCCAGGAAAAACGATATCTATTATTTTAACGGCAGCGAGGATGATGTTTTATCCCGCCTGCATCAGGCAGCCCGTCTTTTCAGTCTGGACTATTTCTTGAGCATCACTGCTGATAATCCCCTGTTTTCTATAGACTATGCCAACGTGATAGTGGATACATTCAAGCGGGAAAATAATGATTTTATCAAAATAACCGGTCTTCCCCTTGGTTCTGCCCCTTATGGCATAAAAACCAGTGCCGCAGAAATCGTATGCCGTTTTAAAAGCCAGATAGATACAGAAATCTGGGGATACCTGCTGGACCGGCCGGATTTTTTTGCAGTAAAAGAAATTAAAGCTGCCGGAAGATTAAACCGACCTGATCTTCGCTTGACCCTGGATTATGAAGAAGATTACCTGCTGCTCAACAAAATCTATAACAGTACAGAGTATAGAGGGGTGTTAAATTTATTTGATGCTATCGATTTTTTATCCGCTAATCCAGATATTGCTCTATTAAATAAAAATTGCCTACAGCGTTATCTTGATCAAAATACCAAAGAAATTATCGATAAGGAATTTACTGATAAAAGAGACAAATTACTGGAAATCCAGGCCCAGGTATATGCCGGGCAGGCTACATGAGCAAATACAGTGGAGGAATCAGAAATGAAAGTTGTAATACTAGCCGGGGGATATGGGACCAGGTTGAGCGAAGAAACTGATCTGAAACCTAAACCTATGGTAGAAATAGGGGGAGAGCCTATTCTGCTTCACATAATGAAAATCTTTTCCTATCAGGGATTTAATGAATTTGTCATCTGCGCGGGGTATAAGAGTTATGTTATCAAAGAGTATTTCTCCAATTATTATCTGCATTTAAGCGACCTCACTTTTCACCTGCTGGATAATTCTATCGAAATCCATAACAGCCAGGCTAAACCCTGGAAGATAACAATAGTGGATACCGGGCTGAATACGCTGACCGGCGGCCGGGTGAAACGAATCCAAAAATATATAGGTGATAACCCCTTCATGCTGACATATGGAGATGGAGTGGCCGATATCGACCTTGAGGAATTAGTAAGTTTCCATCAGCAGCATAATAAAGTTGCTACAGTTACGGCAGTTCAGCCGGCTGGACGCTTTGGCAGCCTGCAGATCAATGATGATAATATGGTCACTTCATTTATCGAGAAGCCGACTGGCGACGGTGCCTGGATAAACGGCGGCTTTTTTGTAATGCAGCCCGAATTCTTCAATTACCTGGAAGGTGATAACACCAGCCTGGAGCGGGAACCCCTGGAAAGGTTGGCCCGGGAGGGGCAGATGGCTGCTTATAAGCACCGGGGATTCTGGCAGCCCATGGATACCCTGCGGGATAAAAACAGGCTGGAGGAACTATGGAACTCCGGCCAGGCTCCATGGAAGGTGTGGTAACCATTAACAGCAGCCTGGTTCAATTTTATTCAGGAAAAAAAGTTTTGATTACCGGTCATACCGGGTTTAAAGGAAGCTGGCTGGCAATATGGCTGCAGCATCTGGGAGCTGAAGTAATCGGTTATGCCCTCGATACGCCCACTGACCCCAGTATCTATGAATTGTGCCATGTATCAGATTTTATCACCAGTATTATTGGCGATATCCGAGATTTAGATCATTTAAATTCGGTCATACAGCAGGAACAGCCAGAAATCGTCTTTCATCTGGCTGCTCAATCCCTGGTGAAGCGTTCATATAAAGAGCCGGTTGAAACTTATTCCACCAACATTATGGGAACGGCCCATATGCTGGAAGCAGTACGCAGGAGCCCATCGGTTAAAGCTGCAGTAATTGTCAGCAGTGACAAATGCTATAAAAACAATGAATGGTACTGGGGGTATCGTGAAACTGATACCCTGGGTGGTGCTGACCCGTACAGCAGCAGCAAAGGATGCTGTGAATTAGTCGCAGCAGCATATATAGATTCCTACTTTAATCCCGACAGGTATTTACAGCACCCTGCTGCCGTGGCAACTGCAAGAGCTGGAAATGTAATCGGCGGCGGGGATTGGGCTGAAGATAGATTGATCCCGGATTGCATAAGAAATCTTCATCAGCAGCAGAGCATATTAATACGTTCACCAGATGCAGTAAGACCATGGCAGCATGTACTTGAAGCACTGGGAGCCTACCTGGTTTTGGCCCGGAATTTATATTTAAATGGAACCCGGTTCAGCGGAGCCTGGAATTTCGGACCTGACTATGGTGATACCAGACCGGTGCGCCGGGTTGTTTCAACCCTGATCAAACTCTGGGGTAACGAAGCTGCCTGGGAAATAGATGAAAATCCTCATCCCCATGAAGCGAATAATCTAAAACTGGATTGTTCTAAAGCGAAAGCAGTACTTAACTGGAAACCTAATTGGAATTTGGAACAGGCATTAGAAAAGACAGCTGCCTGGTATAAAGCCTATTTTAATCAGGAAGATATGCTGGAAGTCACCTTGGAACAGATATGCAGTTTCGAAAATACTTTTTATGAGAAAGCAGGTTTGATTCAATGAGATGCCGGTTTTGTAATCAGGAGCTTAATTACAAACTGCTCTCCCTGGGTGCTGCACCTTTGTCCAATTCTTTTTTGAGCCAAAAACACTTATCTGAAATGGAACCTTATTATCCATTGGAAGTATACGTTTGCGGCCAGTGTTTTTTGGTACAGACAGCAGAATATGCCCATCCGGAGAATATCTTTAATAAAGATTATGCTTATTTCTCTTCTTATTCAGATAGCTGGCTTGCCCACTGCCGCGAATATACCGAAAAGATGCTGCAGCTTTTCTCGTTGGATGAGAATAAGCAGGTGGTTGAGATAGCCAGCAATGACGGCTACCTCCTGCAGTATTTCATGGAAAAGGGTATCTCCGTTCTGGGAATCGAACCTGCGGGTTCTGCTGCAGATGCTGCTATTGCCAGGGGTATTTCAACCTTAAAAATTTTTTTTGGAAAAGAAACAGCTCAATCGTTAAAGTCAGAAGGTAAAAGTGCCGATTTGCTGATAGGCAATAATGTGCTGGCCCATGTACCCGATATTAATGATTTTGTCAGCGGTCTTAAAATACTGCTCAACCCACAGGGCGTAATCACCATGGAATTTCCACATCTAATGAAGCTGATTGACCAGGTACAGTTCGATACTATCTATCACGAACATTTTTCTTATTTCTCATTGATTTGTGTAGAAACAATTTTTTCTGCCCATGGTTTGAAGATATTTGATATAGAAGAAATCCCCACCCACGGAGGTTCCCTTCGTATCTATGCCTGCCACCAGGCCGATACTTCGAAATCCTCCTCGATAAAGGTAAAGCAGCTGATAAAACGAGAAATAACAGCCGGGTACACTGATATAGAAAAATACCTGTCTTTTACAGAAAAAGTACAGTCTTTAAAAAGAGAAATTCTTTTGTTTCTTATTTTAGCCCGGGAAAGCAGCAAAAGGATTGCCGCTTATGGAGCCCCCGCCAAAGGCAACACCCTCCTGAACTACTGCGGTATAAGTACGGATTTTATCAGCTTTACTGTTGATAGAAGCCCCCACAAACAGGAACTATTTCTCCCTGGATCGCATATACCGGTTAAGGCTCCAAATATCATTGCCGAAGAAAAACCTGATTATATCATTATACTCCCCTGGAATCTTAAGGAGGAAATAACAGGGCAATTATCCTACACCCGAAAATGGGGCGCACAATTCGTCACGTTTATACCACGAGTAGAGGTGTTTTAATATGATATTTACGAAATTATCGCTGCCAGGTGCTTATATTCTAGAACTCGACCGCCGGACAGATGAACGTGGTTTCTTCGCCCGTACCTTCTGCCGTCAGGAATTTGCTGAATACGGCCTTGATACCTGTATTGCACAATGCAGTATATCCTTTAACAGACAGCGGGGAACTATTCGAGGAATGCACTATCAAGCTGTTCCTCACCAGGAAGCAAAACTGCTCAGCTGTACTAAAGGTTCCGTATATGATGTAATTATTGACCTCCGGGAAGATTCCGCGACTTATCTGAAGTGGGAAGCGGTAATTTTGAGTGAACAAAACAGAAGCATGCTCTACGTCCCCCAAGGATTTGCCCACGGTTTTCAAACCCTGCAGGACAACAGCGAAATATTTTATCAGATATCGGAATTTTATCATCCCGAATCTGCCGGAGGATTAAGATGGAATGATCCCAAGCTGGCCATACCCTGGCCGCTTACAGAAAAAATAGTTTCCCGGCGCGATGATTCATTTCCTCTATTACGAGATGGGAGGCCTGGCCAATGAATAAGAAAATAGTGTTCTGGGGGGCAACCGGGCAGGCTAGAGTGCTCTATGAATGTATAGCAGGGTCCGGCATAGAACTAGTTGCCATTTTTGATAACAACAAGCAGCTTGAGTCGCCTTTCCCGGAAGTCCCCCTGTTTTTTGGCGAGAGTGATTTTATAAGCTGGCTTTCTCTGCATCAAGATGAGAGAATATATTTTCTGGTAGCTATAGGCGGCAGTAAGGGCAAAGACCGCATGAAGATACAAACCTGGCTGCAGCAGCAGGGGCTTCGCCCCTATACAGCACGGCATAATACAGCCTTTCTGGCCCAGGATGTCACCATCGGCAGCGGGTCCCAAATCCTGGCCCGATCAGTAATAGGGGTACAAACTCAAGTCGGCCGGGCTTGTATAGTTAACACCGGTGCAGTTGTTGATCATGAATGCATTATTGGTGACGGCGCACATATCTGCCCGGGCGCGACCCTGGCAGGATGTGTTGAAATTGGCAGATATGCGACCATCGGTACCGGAGCGATAATACTGCCCCGGGTAAAGATTCATGAAGGAGCAGTGGTCGGAGCCGGGGCGGTAGTAACTAAAAACATTCCGGCTTATACAGTTGCGGCAGGAAATCCTGCCCGGATATTAAGGAGTTTTTGAGATGGAAAATAATTATCTGAAAGAACTCAGCCGCAGATGGTTTACCGAATCCTGCCGGCATCGTTATTCCTATTATTTCACCTGGCTGGGGCGGCCTGTAATACAGTATCCCCAGGATATGATGGCAGTTCAGGAAATCATCTGGCGGGTAAAACCTGATTTAATAATCGAAACCGGGATCGCCCACGGCGGTTCGCTGATATTTTATGCTTCCATGCTTGAACTCATAGGCGGAGATGGAAGGGTTCTCGGCATCGACATAGACATTCGTGAACACAACCGAATCGAAATAGAAGATCATCTTATGTACAAAAGAATAAGCATGCTGGAAGGTTCATCCACTGACGAACACATCATAGAAGAAGTCCGACATATCGCCGAGAACAAAAGCCGAGTTCTGGTAGCCCTGGATTCCCTTCACACTCATGAACATGTTTTAAGAGAATTGGAGCTCTATTCCCCTCTGGTGACTAAGGGCAGCTATCTGCTGGTTTTCGATACTGTAATAGAAGACCTGCCCGACGACTTTTTCCCGGACCGGCCCTGGGGAAAGGATAACAACCCTAAAACGGCAGTAAAGGAATTCCTGAAGACCAATGATCGTTTTGTTATAGATAAGGAAATTGAAGAAAAATTGCTTATTACCACTGCTCCGGAGGGTTATTTGAGATGCATCAAGGAGTGATACCAGCTTGATCAGCGAAAAAATACCCGTTGCGGGTCCCTGGATTACGCAAAAAGAGATAGACTATGTAACGGATGCGGTTGCTAACGGGTGGTATGAAAACAGTACTAAATATACTCATATGTTTGAAGAGGCCTTTGCGCAATATACGGGAGTTAAGTATGCGGTGTCTCTGCCCTCCTGTACATCTGCCATACACCTATCACTTCTGGCTCTGGGGATAGGGCCGGGCCATGAGGTTATTGTCCCTGATATCACCTGGATTGCAACTGCTGCCCCCATCAGCTACGTGGGAGCCACAGCAGTTTTTGCAGACATTGATGAAAAGACCTGGTGTTTGTCTGCAGAATCATTGCAGGAATGTCTTTCACCTAAAACCAGGGCAGTTATTCCCGTAGATCTCTATGGAAACATGCCTGACATGAACGAGATACAAAAGACAGCCGGCAATTATGGCCTGGCAGTTATTGAAGATGCTGCTGAAGCCATCGGTTCAGAATTCTATGGCAGGAAAGCCGGCAGCTTTGGCGATACCGGGGTTTTCAGTTTTCATGGTTCAAAAACACTTACCACCGGTGAGGGCGGCATGCTGATTACCAATGACTCCGAAATTTATGAGCGCTGCCTGGTTCTTATGGATCATGGCCGCCAATCTGGAGATATACTATTCTGGAATACAGAAATTGCTTATAAATATAAAATGAGCAGCCTGCAGGCTGCCCTGGGATTGGCGCAATTGGAGAGAATTGACGAATTAATTGAAAAAAAGAGAATGATATTTCAATGGTACCAGGAAGAATTAAAAGATCACAAAGGAATAACTCTTAACTGCGAACCGGCAGGTATTAATAATACCTACTGGATGGTAACCGCGATTATAGATGCAGAACTTGGCCTGGATAAAAGTCACCTGCTGGAACAGATGAATAAAAAGCAGATTGCCGGCCGTCCCTTCTTCTATCCTTTAAGCATGCTTCCGGCTTACTGCTTTAGTGAGGAAGCCAGGCAAGCACAGAAACGAAATATAGTAAGCTATAAAATTTCGCCCTATGGTATAAATCTCCCCAGCGGCTTCAATATGGACAGAGATAAAGTGCGCTATGTCTGTGATAGTTTAATATCTGTTCTTAACGATTAGTCAGGAGGAAATAATATTGTCAAATTCTATTTCCACGATTCTCATACCTACTTATAACAGGCCTTACCAGCTTAATCGGCTGCTGGATTACATGTTAAAAAATTATAACCTGGAACAGGTTAAAATAGTAGTACTGGATGGCTCATATAAAGATGCACAGACAAATGAAAAAACCTGCAATCAATTGGGAATTGAATACCGCGGCTACAGTCCTGATGTGCCCTTGCTGGAAAGATGGTTAGATGGAATTAAGCATGTCAAAACCGAGTTTGTATCTTTCCTGGCAGACGATGACATACTGCAGCCGCAAGGTTATTATGATTCCTTAAATTTTCTGCAGACCCATTCAGACTATGTGGCAGCACACGGTAATTATATCTGGTTTAAAGAGCAGGAAAAGCAAACCCTACTCTATCCAGGATATCAAACCTTTTCCATTGAGGACGAATACCCTTTGAAAAGACTTTTTTATTTTCTGGCTGATTATTTGCCTATTACCTATGCTCTTTATCGTACTAATATATTACAAACTGCTTACCAGCGAACTATATCCAATTTACCGTTAGACAACTATCATTTCACCGAGCTTCTGAGCGGATGTATTCCTGTTTTACTTGGAAAAGTAAAAAAATTGGATACCCATTATTACGGCAGAAATATGGGGGACCCATCTCCTAGACCATCAGTAATATATCCCAAGTTGATTTTTGCTGAAGATTTTTCCTATCGCTATGGATTGATCAAACGCACATTAAGAAACATATTGGACCATAACGTAAATCCAAAAATTGCAGAAGACGCAATCGATTACTGCTTTGGTGCTTATTACGGGAAGGTATTAGATAGAAATATTGTAACCCAGCATTTTACCAGGCTGCTGGACATAGTGAAAAATACCGATTAACCATCCTTCCATACATCAAAGCAAAATTTCCCGGTCATCTATTATTCAAGATCATAACTCCCCAGGCTCATCCCCCCTTCCTGCTGAACATCTTTGAAGTATTATTAACGACTGCAACTAATGCATAAGTATCCAAAGCAGATACAGTTCATTCTCAATTTCTCACCAAACTTTGGTTTTAACCATAATATGTATATTAATATTCTATCTAAATATGAAGTTGGCCAATATGGCTCAGCTGGGAGGAGATCATCATACTTAACAAAAATATGAACCTGTTGAAAACACATTTTCCCCTGGTATGGAGCAGATTTAAAGAAATTGAAAATAGCCTGGACCCTGAACTAGTTAAGATAGTTGACCCTATTAATGGTTTTCCTAATCTGGTAGTGAATATGCAAGAACCTTATTATATTCATGATGAATTTGATCCAGTACTCGAAGGAACTAATGTAATAGAACAGAATGAAAATCCAGGAGAATACTCTGATGTTTTATTTTATGGAATAGCTCTGGGATATCACCTGAATGCATTTATTAATAAGTATCCAGGTACAGTATTTTCAATATATGAGCCGGTACCGGAGATATTCTTTCAATTTCTATCCTATATAGATCTGACTGATATACCATTGTCTTCAATAAAATACATTTATATAGAGGGAAGGCCTGATGATGCACTGCTATTTTCCCATGAATATGTCAATCAAATGCGGGACTCGGTTTTAATCATAGATTTTCCATCCTATAAGAATGTTTTTTCAGAAAGATATGAGCATTTTTTTACTGCATTTGAAACCGCTGTTAATGAACGCCGAAGTGCGGTTAACGTTACGTCTGCATTTGAAAAACGCTGGACCCTTAACAGTATGAAGAATCTCAAGGCAGTACTATCTTCCCCAAATATTATATTAGAAAAGAAGAACTATTTTGTAGACCAGCCAGCAGTACTGGTAGCTGCCGGGCCGTCTCTGGAAGAAGAAATCGATAATATCCGATATATTAAAGAGAATGGTCTGGCTTATATATTTTCTGCTGGGTCAGCTGTTAATACCCTGGTTGACTTCCATGTCCATCCTCATGCTGCTTGCTCATATGATCCTTCACCTAAGAACCAGGTTGTTTTTCAAAAATTGATAGATGAAAACATAGTTGATATCCCCCTTATATTTGGCAGCACCATTGGATATGAAACCCTGGCTAAATACCCTGGGCCAAAATTCCATATGCTGACCAAGCCAGATCATGTTTCTCCTTTCTATCTCAGATCAAAATCGGAAATACAATTAGATACTATTAATGATGCTCCATCTATCTCGGTTGTTGTGTTACAGCTTCTAAAACTGCTGGGTTTTAATCCTATTATCCTGGTAGGACAAAATCTGGCTTATAAAGATAATAAACAGCATGCGGAAGGCCTGAATTACAGCAACGCAGTACTTGACCCAAAACAGCTTAACGATGCTTTGGAAATTGAAGACATATACGGCAATAAAGTATTCAGCAATCCAAGCTTTAACCGAATGAGAATGCAGATGGAGATATACATTAGCATGTATAAAGATATTCAAATAATAAATACCACCCGGGGCGGAGCAAGAATTAAAGGAACTGCCTTTAAATCACTGGATGATGTCATCAGAGATACTCTGCAGGACAGGGTAGTGGATGAAAACTGGCTATGTCTGAAGGGTTTAAATTATGAGGCCGATTATCTGGTGAATCAATATACTACCATGAAGCAGGATCATGAAAAACTGGATAATTTGATCGAAAAATTAAATTATTTATTGTACAAAATCAATAAACAGGCAGAAAACCTGGGATTTCGGCAGATGGATCATATATTTACCGCTTTAGAAAATGCTTATTCTCAGTTAAAGCAAAACGCATTTTTAAATACCTTTATTATGCCAATGAATCAGATAGCAGACCAGATTTTGCAGCGATCTATAGTTAACATAAATTTAGAAAAGGATAATTATAAAAAGGCGAAAATGACTGCAGCTGAGTTTGGAGAATTTATTTACAGCTGTGAAAACGACATTCAAATGATAACTCCTATTTTTCAGGAAATGAATCGAGCTATCGAATCCTTTCTTGGGGAATACATCAAAGAAAAAGCAAGCAAAATCAGAATCCTTCTGATAAACTTTGAGGGTGTTCTAAGCGATGGGGGATTATACTATTCCAAAAAGGGTTGTGATATTAAGCTAAACAGTCGGGATATTCAAAGTATGATACGTCTGCAGCAACAGGGCATAAAAATTGCTATAATTGTCAGGCAAAATGAAAAAATCTTAAAGAAGGCTTACCGACATGCCGGGGTCGGTTGTCTAATTATCAATGAAAAGGATAAATATCAAAGAATAAAAACAATCTGTTCAGTGGAGCAAGTAAACCATGAAGAGATAGCTTGCTTAATTGATGATACCAGCGACCTTGATCTAATGAAATATTCCGGATTAAGTTTTGCAGTAAACGATGCCATGGAAGAAGTGAAAAGCCAAGCTGATTATCTATGTATGCTTAAAGGAGGTGGAGGAGTACTACGGGAAGTAGCCCAGGTACTCCTTTCAGATAGCTTTCCGGTCCAGGGAACAATAATTAAAACTCTGTAAGTACAGTCTTTTGAGAATAATGGATATGAGGCTGCTCCGAATAGGAACGGCCTCATTTATTACTCCATCTTTATTACTTATTTTATGATTGTTTCCTGCCCTGGAAATACCAGTGCACCGTGCCATCTACCCCACCCGATACTGTTACCGCTATACGGGCATATCTAAGGAAAGTATCTGCCACAAAATATTTCCAATCGCCGCTGGCAATAGTAGCAAAAGCAGCATTTTCATCATACCAATCATTCCCGCTTCCTGTTGCACTTACCTCCAATTTTACCTGGGTAGTACCGCTTCCGGAAACCTTATTAATTGCATAGGTCCAGGTTGAATAATCTAAGACCGGCCATATGGTTGTTCCAGAGTTAGTGCCGCTGACAAAAGTGGCAGTTGTTCCGGAATTTATGGTTGATATATCCTGGGTTACCACTAAAGCACCACTATCCATTTGCAGAGCAGTGGCAGTACCGCTCTGTGAAGCGTATAGTTTTACCCGCAAATTTTCGGGTATATCTTGAAAAATCTTATAGTTTGGCATAAATATCACTCCTCTCTATTCGGATTCTCTATTATCTTATGAAACTTACTCGTTGTTAGTTAATGCCATTTGAGGTATGGATATCCATTTAATGAGGTTTTATTTCCCGGGAGCTCAAAAAGCTCACGTTATGGACTTCTGAGAGAAAATATTTCCTCGATTCCAATTAAAATTTATCTTTGAGTACTCAAAAATGCCCTTTCTACTTGACCTGTCTAAACCAATTCTTCATTATTTAGTAAAGAGCATAATATTCCTAATATAATGGTGGCAGAAATAAACCACTTTCCCAGGGTTAATAGGACTAAACCCTATAGATAAATGGTATGGTAATATCTCTCAGCAAAGGAGGATGTTTATGGAAAAGCTGTCCATACCCGCCCTTATAACAGAGCAGAAAGCTGAGCTCACTTCACATCATGTGTATCGGAGACTGGCTGCTAAATTAGAACCATCTGAAAATGCAGATATTCTAAGGTCTATAAGCTCGGATGAATTAAAGCATTATGATTTAATTAAAAAAACCACCGGGACAGAAGTTAAACCCGACTGGCTGAAAGTATATTTTTATTATTGCTTAAGTGTAATATTTGGCATTACTTTTGGAATCAAACTAATGGAAAAAGGTGAGGAGAAGGCTATAAGCGGATATTCCGAATTGGCTCACTACTATCCTCCGCTGTACGATATTATAAAGGATGAGGAAGAACACGAAAAACAGCTCATAGGTATGATTAATGAAGAGCGGCTGCAGTATATCGGTTCTATCGTACTTGGACTAAACGATGCTCTGGTTGAGCTGACCGGGGCCCTGGCTGGTTTTACCTTTGCTTTTCAAAACACCAGGCTCATAGCCCTAACCGGGCTGATCGTGGGTATTTCCGCCTCCTTTTCCATGGCTTCAGCGGAATATTTATCCAATAAGCAGGATAAGAGTACCAGAGACTCCTTACAAGCAGCCCTGTATACAGGAGCAGCGTATGTGGTTACCGTTTTATTATTGATATTACCTTATCTTTTGATAGCTAATCCTTATTTGAGCCTGGCAGTTACATTATTAGTAGTACTGCTGATAATATTCTTCTTTAATTATTATGTAGCAGTGGCCAAAGAACTGGATTTCAAAAAACGCTTCTTCGAGATGGCATCAATCAGCCTGGGGGTAGCTGGGATTTCATTCCTGGTCGGGGTGCTGGTCAAGCATTTTTTTGGCATCGATATTTAATGACCCAACCAAACATGTCTGTATGATACTAGTGCAGACGTAAATTGTATTAAGGAATGCTTAAGACCGCTTGGGTCCGGTCTTGCTTTCTCCATATAAGTTAGCTAGTGATGTTTATATTGATTGGGCTAAAGTTTGGGTTCAAGGAACACCGAACTTATTTTTATTCCAGGCCTGAATTAATAATCTCTTTTAGGTAAAAATAATTCACAGGTGACACGGGGACGGTCCTTTTGTCACCTTCTTCGGTTCTAAATAAGGTGACAAAAGGACCGTCCCCGTGTTACCAGGATTTATATTTAGACGGGGGGATACAATTGTCCGTTCAAAGCCGACAGTCGATAAGCGCTAATAGCTTGTTTCATTTTACCGACAGCTTTGAAAATCTGCAGGGTATCTTCAGTAATGACTTCTATCCCCGCTACTGTATGGAAGACCAGAGCTATCTGGTGCCGGACCACCTGCCTAAATATGCAGCTATTCCCATGGTATGTTTTTGTGATGTCCCTCTATCCCATGTCAACTATCATACGGAAACTTACGGCTACTATTGTATAGGGCTGGCCAAGGAATGGGGAAAGGACAATGGGATTAATCCCATCATGTACTCCCTGCCTAACTCTTATTCTACCCTCTTGCTTAAACAGAGCTTTGGAGACTTATATCCGTTGAACCCTGAGTTGGTGCTTTATAAAACCCACCAACCGGATTTAGCAGCCCAAAATGTTACAACTATGCTTTATTCGTTTTTTACTTTCTTGAAGCCTTATGAAGGCGAAGTCTGGAAGGACGGTGCCCCTATTAAGCGCCGGGTCAGATTTTATGATGAACGTGAATGGAGATATGTTCCAGCCCTGAACCGTTTGAATGATCTTGGCTTGATACCGATAATGAGCCAAAACCAATATAACGATAGCAGTATCCGCAACCAGTGTAATGAAACACTGCAGCAGTCTTTCCGATTAGAATTCACAGCCCAGGATGTGAAATACATTATTGTGAGAGAAGAAGATGAAGTGTTAAAAATGGCTGAGAAAATAGAGAGTCTGAAACACCGGTATTCAGATGGAGAAATCAAACTGCTTACTACCCGCATTATGTCCATGCACCAAATCCTGGAGGACTTTTGACGAAGAAGTAATAGGTGACGCGGGGACGGTCCTTTTGTCACCTTTTAAGCTATGCGGGAAAAGGTGACAAAAGGACCGTCCCCGTGTCACCCTATAGCAGTATCTGGATGGCAGCGCCGGCCAGTTCGGATAATGGTCCCGGGTAAACCCCCAGGAGGATAGTAGCCAGAACACATACCCAGAGAGCCACGGTGCTCCCTGATCCTAAGGACAACGGTGCTTCATAGCTGTTTTCTCCAATATACATGGCTTTGGAAACCCCCAGGTAGTAGTATACTGACACCATGCTCATAATCAGACCGATCAAAGCCAGCCACAGATACCCTGATTGGATGGCACCGGCAAACAGGTAAAACTTGCCGGCGAAACCGGCCATGGGGGGAATGCCTGCCAGGGACAGCATACAAATGGTCATTATAGCCGCCAGCAGGGGTGAACGTTTACTCAAACCGGCAAAGGCCTCGATATCAGTTCGGCCAGTATCTACTTCCACCGCCGTAGCCACTGCAAAAGCTCCCACATTAGCAAAAACATATATCAGGGCATAGAATAATACCCCTTTCAATCCAAAAGAGTTGGCTGCTGTTACCCCCACCAGGATATACCCGGCCTGAGCGATACTGGAGTAGGCCAAGAGTCTCTTAATATCCTTCTGGGACAGTGCGATCAGATTTCCAATGATAATCGTCACCGCTGCCAGTACTGCCAGAAGCAGGCTCCAGTTGAAAACTGGATCAGATACATCAACTGCCACCATGAAGACTCTGACTAAGGCAGCAAAACCAGCCGCCTTGGAACCTACTGACAGATAAGTGGTGACCGGGATAGGTGCACCCTGGTATATATCCGGGGTCCACATATGAAAAGGAACTACCGAGACTTTAAAAGCAAAACCGGCGATTATCATTACTACTCCGGCAATAACCGCCGAGGAAGAAGTGAAAGACGCCCCTATTTCGATGAAATTGGTGGTTCCCAAACTGGCATAGACCAGGCTGATACCGAACAGCAGGATAGCAGAGGAAACAGCGCCCAATATAAGGTATTTCAAGCCTGCTTCCCCGGAAAGCTTATCGCTCTTCAGATAAGCGGTCAGAATATAGAAGCTTATAGTCATCAATTCCAGGCCTACATAAAGGGTTATGAATTCCCCTGCTGAAACCATGAGCATCATACCTAGAGTGGCCAATATCATCAAACCATAAAATTCACTGCTCTTTTCTTCAAAGCGCTTAATATAAGTCCCCGCCATTAACATTACCAGGATGCCAGCGCTGAGGAATAATATCTTAAAATAATTGCCGTATAAATCAATCTGATAAACCCCATTAAACAGGTTGGCTCCTTTTGAAAAACTTATTATTAAATAAATCAGAACCAGACCTAGACCGGTTAGAGCCAGGCCGTTGACATATTTTTGAGCCTTTCCAGGCAGAGACAAACCCAGAACCAGGACTGCAAGGCCTAACAGGGCTATCAGGATTTCAGCCCCTAATATTGAAAAATCCATTATAATAAACCTCCAATCTGCAGCATACCTATCTGGGCTATCAGGTCTCTTACCCCATTAGTGATCAAATCCATAAGGGTAAAGGGCAGAAATCCTCCCATGAAAATGGCCAGTCCCAATACTACCAGGGGCACCATTTCGACTCCTTTTAAATCCTGGAGATGATCCCATTTCTCATTACGGGGACCGAATAACATCCGGCCCAGAGCGCGCAGTACATACAGAGCGGTGAACACAATTCCCGATATAGCCAATATGGTTATTACTCGATAGGTCCCAAAAGCTCCTACGAATATAGTAAACTCACCGATGAAGTTAACCATTCCCGGCAGGCCCAGAGAGGCTAAACCGGCGATCATAAAACCGGCTGTCAGTTTGGGCATCTGATGAGCCAGCCCGCCGAAATCTTCGATATTGCGGGTATGGCTCTTCTCATACAGGTTGCCGATCATGGCAAAGAACAGAGCTGCCATCACCCCATGGGCAAACATCATTATAACTGCACCGTTAATGCTGATAAGATTCAAAGCTGCGATTCCTACTAAAACATAACCCATATGGCTGACACTGGAGTAACCAACGATATATTTCAGATCCTTCTGGCTTAAGCAGATATAGGCGGCATATACTATGTTACCCAGAGCTAATACCGCAATAATGGGAGCTATAACTGCTGCCCCCGCTGGCAGTATGGTCAGAGCTATACGGATCAAGCCGTAGCCACCTATCTTTTTTAACACCCCGGCATGGATCATACTCACGGCTGTGGGTGCTCCGGCGTAACCATCCGGCGACCAGGCATGGAAGGGAAACATAGACAACAGGGTGCCAAAACCGAAAGCCATAAAAGCAAAGACAATAATTTGAAAGCTGGTTGAATACTCCAGAGTAGCCAGGAATGCCATGTCCATGCTGGGGACACCGCTGATAGCCTGGGCCTGTATAAAGAGGGCAATCAATCCGGCCAGCAGAAAGGCACTGCCTATCAACAGGTATATCGTCAATTTCATTCCGGCGTATTCCTTGCTGACCCGTTTGGTGCTGCCGAACATTATCACCAACAGATAAATGGGTATTACTACTACTTCATAGAACAGGAAAAATATAAATAAATCCGTGGTTATAAAGGTTCCCATCACCCCGGCAATCAATATAAGAAGCAGAGCGAAAAATTCCTTCACCCGATCGGCGATGTTCCAGGATGCATATATGGAACTAAACCCAATCAAATTGGTCAAGAGCAGCATGGGGATGCTTATCCCGTCCACCCCCAGGGCATAATTCACCCCCAGATCCTTGATCCAGGGTATAGTTTCCACAAACTGCATTCCTCCTGCGGCCCGGTCATAAGCCAGCAATACTGCTATAGACAGAATCAAGCTGACCAGGGTGGAGGTGGCAGCAGTTCCCTTAATCCATTTGTCCTGTGTTGCGGGCAGGCCCATGATTATTGCTGCTCCCAGCAGGGGTACTAATAATGCTATGGTTAATACCGGTATCTCGTTCATTAACTACCTACCCCCTCTCATAATACTGCGGACTCGACTGCTACTGCAGCCAGTACCACCAGGATCAAAACTCCGGCCACCATATACATGGCATAGCTTTGAACCTGTCCATCTTCCGTGTATCTCAATGTATGTCCGCTTTTTCCGGTGAGAAAAGCAATGCCATCAACAATTCCATTCACCACATGGATGTCGAACCAGAACATGGCCTGGGCTGCCCCGTACACCAGTACCTCTCCCAAACGGGTATAGATTTCATCGATATAGTATTTATTCTGCACCAGCCGGTAAAGACCGGAAAATTTATTACGCAGAGCTTCATGACTGATCAGCTCTTTCTGATAGATCAACCAGGCCAGTAAGATGCCGGCCCCAGCTATCAGTGAAGATGAAATCATAATAGCTAGGCTGGGGTGAGGATTGATGCCCAGCGGGCTGTTAACTAATTCCCCGAACACATGGTGCATAAGGGGAGAATTAACGAAGCCGACCAGGATTGCTGCCAGAGCCAGGAGTATCAAAGGCACGGTTATAACCGCGGAATTCTCATGGGCTTTTTCCTCACCATGAGTATTTCTGCCGTAGAAAGCGGTAAATATCAGGCGGAACATATAAAAAGCAGTCATGAAAGCTACCACTGCCCCCAATACATATAAACCCATATGGCCGCTGGAATAAGCAGCCAGGAGTATCTCGTCCTTGCTCCAGAACCCCGAAAGAGGCGGAATTCCAGACAGCGCCAGTGCCCCTATGATAAAAGTCCAGGTGGTAATCGGCATCTTACGGGAAAGATTCCCCATCTTCCAGATGTCCTGTTCTTCATGCATGGCATGTATCACACTGCCAGCCCCCAGGAACAACAGGCTCTTGAAGAAGGCATGGGTCATCAGGTGGAACATACCTGCAGTCATAGCTCCCACACCCATAGCCATCATCATATAACCCAGCTGGCTCAAAGTAGAATAGGCCAGGATCCTTTTTATATCATTCTGGGTGATAGCGATAGTGGCCGCAAACAAGGCGGTAAAACCACCGACCACAGCTATTACAGTCATAGCTTGAGGCACACTGGCAAATATAAAGAAGGCCCGGGCTACCAGGTACACCCCGGCAGCTACCATGGTTGCCGCATGGATTAAAGCACTGACCGGAGTTGGACCTTCCATGGCATCCGGCAGCCACCCATGTAAAGGAAACTGAGCTGATTTACCCATGGGTCCAAAGAACAGCAGTATTGCCACCGGAACTAAAACTGCCATATTAGTAAAAGCAGGCACTTTGTCGGCCAGAGCAGTGAAACTAAGGGTACCGAAAATGATCTGCAGGAACAGTATCCCCAGCAGAAATCCGAAGTCTCCTACCCGGTTAGTAATAAAGGCTTTAATGGCTGCATTTTTAGCTGAATCCAAACCGAACCAAAATCCGATCAGGAAGTAGGAACATATCCCTACCAGTTCCCAGAACACAAACATCTGTCCAAAGTTGTTAGCCATTACCAACCCCAGCATGGAAGCTGCAAACAGGCTCTGGTAGCCAAAATAACTGGCGAAACCGGGATCACCTTCCATATAGCCCAATGAATATATCTGTACCAGGGTGGCTATAGATGTTACTACGATCAGCATAACCGCAGTGAGCGGATCCAGCAGCAGACCCATGTCCACTGTTAAGCCTGGCATACTGAGCCAGCGCACGGAAAACTCGTATACTGCCCCTCCCGGTTCAGCGAATACCGCGAGGGCAATCGGAATAGAAATTAGAAATGCCATACCTATACTGAATATGGACAGACCTGCCGATAGATTAGGCCAGCGATGCAAAAATAATCCTATTAGTGCAGAAGCCAAAAAGGGCAGAAAAGCTATCAGCCAGGCATTGGGTAAAATAAATTCATACATTTGCATCACCTCACCACTTCAACAGATTAAAATCATGTAAATCGACCGTTCCGCGCTGCCGGTATATGGATATGACCAGGGCCAGACCAACAGCTATTTCCGCAGCGGCTACCACGATTACGAAAACGGAAAACAATTGTCCTACTGCTGTCCCAACAGCCATAAATTTGTTGGCTGCCACAAAATTAATGTTTACTGCGTTCAGCATAAGTTCCACTGACATTAAAACTGCCACCGCATTTCGCCGGGTTAAAACTCCAAAAACGCCAATGGAAAATACTACTGCACCTAGTAATAAATAATGGGGTAAACCTATCACTTGTTTTCAACCCCCTTTGCCAGTATGATAGCACCCACAACTGCTACCAGAAGCAGTATAGCAGCAGCTTCAAAGGCAACTACATAGTCACCCAGCATTAATTCGGCCAGCATTCCAACCGTATCATCTGCTCCTTTCAACAACACTGTTTTAGGCCAATCAGATAACCCTATGGCCGCAATCAGTGCAGTCAGCATCATAGCTGTTATAGTGCCGCCGGTGAAAACTTCCCTGGTACGTGGGCTGGTCAAATTAGTCCTCCCGGCAGGTCTATTCATCACCAGCATTATAGCGAAAATAATCAAGACCGATATAGCTCCGGCATATACCAGGATCTGTATAACCCCTAAAAACCCGGCATTTAGCTGAAAATAGATGGCTGCCACTCCCAGGAAGGCCAACACCAGACTTAAAGCGCTGTAAATGATGTTTCTGAACAGCACGACCCCCAGGGCGGCTGTTACTGTTACTCCTGCGGCAGCCGTAAATACCGCATCGTATAATGATAAGCCAGAGAACTCAATCATTAGCGTCTCCTCCTTCCCCGGCTGTCTCAGTTTTAGCCCGGTTTTTCTTTGCCTTGTTAACAAAACCTGCTGCAACCTTGGCCGCCTTTTCCTTGTCTTTAACCATCAGCTCAGCAATTTTACCGGCAGTTTTTTCATCGGATTGCATCAATTCAGACAGGATAATAATATCCTCTTCCTGTTCTAATATTTTGCTCAGAACTTTCCCGGGATTCTTCTGCAGAGCTTTTTGCATGGCATCAATCTGCTTTTGCTCTTTACTCTCCTGCTGCTCCTGCCCGTTTGTGCTTTCTTCTTCTCGCATGTCCATTTCTGCGGGACGCAGATATACCATTTTTATATCCTCTCGCTTGAAGCTGGAAAGCTCAAAATTATGATCGAAATATATGCACTGCTTGGGGCAGCCTTCCGCACATAAGTTGCAGAACATGCAGTGTTGAAAGTCTATAGTGTAGCTAAGCAGTTTCTTCTTTTTGCTGTTTTCATCTTTCTCGGTTTCAAATGAAAGCACATTATTGGGGCAGCTGTTAACACAAATGCCGCAGGCTATACATTTCTCAAATTCAAACTGCAGACAGCCCCTGAAACGAGGCGCAAGCTGCGGCATTACATCAGGATACTGTTCGGTTATTTCCTTTTGGAAGAAATGTTTAAAGGTAATACCCAGTCCTTTAATTAATCCCTGTCCATTCATATCTAACACCACCCCATCCATCTGCAGAAATAGATTCCCGCGCCAGTAAGTAAGATGTTGCCCAGACTGACTGGAACCAGCACCTTCCAGCTAAAAGACATCAGATGATCCATACGGATTCGGGGGAAAGTCCATTTCACCCAGAAAAATACCAGTATCACCCCATACGTCTTGATGATTATCCATAACCACGAAGGAAGCCAAGGCCCCTGCCATCCACCCAGGAAAACCGTGGCCATTAAGGCTGATACTGCCACCAGGTTAGTATATTCGGCCAGGAAAAACAGAGCCCAGCGCATACCGGTATATTCGGTATAAGCACCGCCGGTCAGTTCTTGCTCCGCTTCCGGCATATCAAAAGGTCCCCGGTTTAATTCTGCTGTGGCTGCTATAAAATAAGTTATAAAGGCAATGGGCTGCAGGATAATAAACCACAGCTTACCCTGAGCCGCTACTATGTCCTGAAGGTTTAATGAGCCGCTGATCATCACTACACCCAACAAGGAAAAAGCCAGAGGTATTTCATAACTTACCATCTGAGCTACCGAACGCACTGCCCCCATTAAGGACCATTTGTTATTGGATCCCCACCCCGCCATTAACAGGGCTATGGTACTCAGGGATCCAATGGAAATGAAAAACAACAGTCCGATATTAAGGTTAATTACTTCCATGCCTTGACCCATAGGTATAACTGTATACAGCATTACTGCCACCACTATGAAAAACATGGGGGCGGTTTTAAAAATGAGTTTGTCTGCTGCAGACGGTACAATATCTTCCTTGGTCAGAAGCTTGATGGCATCGGCAATGGTCTGGAATATCCCAAAAGGCCCAAGCCGATTGGGGCCCAGTCTTTCCTGGAAAAATGCGCTGACCTTCCTCTCCAGCCAGATCAGGATAATAATGTTAAGAGTTATTATGGTTATTACTATTATCCATTTAACAAATAACAAAACGGTATCAGCCCATATCGGTGACAAACCCAGGCTTGTAAGCCATCCGCTTAAGACTGCCGCTAAATTTACAAACAAAGCTTCCATAAAATATTCGCTCCTCTTGAGTCTGATAGTCAATTGGATTTACAGATTACTTTCCTATCTATCTGATTCCCCCAGTATCGGGTCCAGGGTGGCAATATTGGTTATGATGTCCTGGAACACCCCTCCCCGACATACCAGAGGCAGGACCATCAAGTTGATAAAAGATGGAGCCCTGACGTGCAGACGATAAGGTTTATTTCCACCATCGCTTACTATATAGTAACCGAGTTCACCTTTAGCCGATTCTATCCGGTGATAGATATCCTTCCCCGGATCAGGTTTCAGCGTTTTAGGAACCCGGGCGATTATCTCACCTTCAGGCAGATTATCCAGGGCCTGGCCTATGATCCGACCACTCTGCCGGACCTCTTCAATCCGAACCGTCCAGCGGTCCAGGGAATCTCCCCTGCTGCCGGTGGGTATATCAAAATCCAGTCGATCATATATTCCATAGGGCTCGGCTTTCCGAATATCATAAGCTATCCCGCTGGCTCTCAGGTTAGGACCAGTAACACCGTATTTGACAGCATCTTCCGGATTAAGAATACCAACTCCCTGCATGCGTGCAGCCCATATTTCGTTACCAGTCATCAGGCCATTGTATTCATCTATCATCTGGGGAACATCATTTACAAAACTCCTTACCGCAGGAATAAAATCATCTGGTATATCAGCAGCAACTCCCCCTATTCTGATGTAAGAAGATAATAAGCGCTGCCCTCCGGTCATTTCAAAGATGTTCATGATTCTCTCCCGATCCCGCATGCCATACATCAGGCCGGTAGTAGCTCCCAGATCTATTCCCGTGGCCGCGATGGCTATCTGGTGAGATGCGATCCGGGATAATTCTGCCATAATAACCCGGATATATTCGGCTCGTTCTGGCACCTCAATGCCCAGCAGCTTTTCTACCGTCTGGCAGTAGCCCAGAACTGGCAGATTGGTGGCCAGGTAATCAAGGCGGGCAGTATACGGTACAAACTGCTGATAGGTCCTGCTTTCCGCAATTTTTTCTACACTCCTATGCACATAACCCAGGTGTACTATCACATCCTGAATGATCTCTCCATCCATTACTGCTTCAGCATGTAAACCACCATGGGTACTGGGATGGATGGGGCCAACATTGACTCTGTATATATCAGTTTGCATCAGACTATCATCGCCCTCCCATCACAAAATCTTTTCGCAGGGGATGCCCTTCAAAATCGTCCGGGAGCAGCACCCGGATCAGGTTAGGATGACCTTTAAACTTGATTCCCATCAGATCATATACTTCTCTTTCCTGCCAATCGGCTGTAGACCATATTTCGATGAGTGAATCCACTTCAGCCGAATTCCTGACAACTCTGGTCTTAACACATATTTTATCGTTGGCTGGAATCGAATAAAGGTGATAGACTAATTCAAATTCCTCGCCATAATCAACCGAGCTTAGATTGGCCAGGTGGTTAAAACCGTAATCGTCTCTGAGTTTGAACATCAAGGACCTTAATTCACTTTTGTCTATGTTAAGCACGATAAAAAACTGATCTCTTACTGTTCTCAATTTATCTCCTATCTGCTCTTCTAAGTTCTGGACCATCTGTTCCAGGTTAAATTCCTGCACCTTATCAACTCCTCCGGTATTCGCCCTGCTGTACTTTCTTTTTCAATTCCAGCATGCCGTGGAACAAGGCTTCCGGCCTTACCGGGCATCCTGGTATATATACATCCACGGGTATTATTGAATCCACCCCCGGCAGTACACTATAGCCATCTTTAAAAGGTCCGCCGCTGATAGCACAGTTACCCATGGCAATCACCCACTTGGGCTCCGGCATCTGTGCCCACACCCGTTCTATAGCCGGCTTCATCTTAAGCGTGATAGGGCCAGCCACGGTCAATAGATCAGCCTGACGCGGCACTGCCCTTACTACCTCATATCCAAAGCGAGCCTGGTCAAATCTGCCTGCTCCGGCGGCCATGACCTCGATGGGGCAGCAATTGCAGCCATAATTCAAGGGCCAAAAAGACCAGGATCGTCCCCAATTCCATAGTTTCTCAAAGGTGGTAACCAGTATATTATTCCTGGCCAGCTCTTCCACATCATTAAGATTGTCATTTTTCTTCGTATCTAGTACCATTCCAGAGCCCCTTCCTTCCAGGCGTACCATAAGCCAATAAGCAGTATAGCGATGAAGATTATCATCTCAATAAAGGCAAACGGCCCCAAAACCCCGAATTTCACGGCCCAGGGATAAAGAAACACGATTTCTACATCAAAGGCCAAAAACACCAGGGCATACAAAAAATAGTTCACTTTGAATCTGATCCAGGTCTTTCCCCGGGTATCTACCCCACACTCATAAGTGGTAAATTTCTCATCATCAGGTACTGCCTTCGGTTTAGGCCGGAAAAGCCAGGCCAGAGCCATGGCGGCGACTGGGAAAGCCAGGGTAATAAGAAAAAATATTCCCAGGGCTGGATATTCTGCTAACAAGCCCTTTCCCTCCTTTTTTGGTAATTGTTTATTTCTATGGTTCCTAAGCTATGCATAATGAAATTCTTTCCTCCCCTCCAATTTTCTGCAGCAACTCCACTTAATATGCAACGTATAACCCACCCGCATTAGTAAGGCTATCGAATCTCAACAAACTGACAGCTCAAAGTACTGTATACAACCTCTGTAATGCATTCTTTTCTCTACTGTGATGGTTTATAAATTCTTATATGTTGATATATTACGTTTACGTATGTTTTTGTTAGTCTATTGTCTATTACTGTCTAATTATAATACAAATTCAAATGTGATCAATAGTACAACAGCATATTATCATAGTAGAATTATGACTTTTTATTATTGGTAAGTTTTAAATATATTTCCAGTATAACTTCATGGACTTCTATTACAAAAGCAGAATTTTATTAAAAAATATTTTATTGTTATATTTATTATAATTATATGTTATTGTTTGTACAGTATTTTTATTGAAACCAGGGATAAACCAGGGGGGTAAACCAGGGGGACGGTTCTTGCGGTTGGTCAATGCTTATGGATAATGCCTTTGTAATATCAACCGCAAGAACCGTCCCCCTGGTTTACCCCGAACCGTCCCCCTGGTTTATATCCCCCTGGTTTATAGAGTTAATTATCTGAAACTGAGCATAGAATAATATTAGAATAAACAAAAATTTAATATTGAAAATTAATTGTAAATTTGAGAAAATACAAGAGTAGGAATAAATACCAGCTCTTAGCTGGTATTTATGAGTGAATCATGATTAGGAGTTCCTCAAAAGGTAGTAAGGTAAGAACGGTAGGTAAAAGAATTGGGTGCGAATTGCTATTTTCAAAAGATGGTATTCAGCGCTGTTCTTCTACTCCTGCGGGAGTTTTTTTATTACCTGGATAATTTGCAGAAGGAGGCGAAATATCATCAGATGATTTTATTACCCTTTAACTTATGATACTGCATGAAAGCTGCCCAGGTTTTCACAGGTAGTTTTGCAGGATGGTTGAACAATTAAAAAGGTAGGAAGGTAAGACGGTAGGTAAAAGAATGAGGTGTTAACCAGTAATCCTGGCTGCACTTTGCGCAAGCAGGTTTCTGCACCATTCTTGGAACTCCTATGGGAGTTTTTTTTCTTGCCTGAAGCCAGTTATTAAGGAGGAAAAAATGCGAGAATTGTTGGGTAGAAAAGGATCTAAAAATATTTGGGGGATAAGCAAAAAAATATTGTCTGTGCTGCTTATTCTTATAATGGGTGCTGCTGTGGGATGTTCAAATACCAGCAGTGAACCGGAGCAGGAGCAGGCCACTGTAGTTGAACTGAGATTGGCACATTTTTTTCCCAGTACTCACCCTGCTGAGACAGAACTAATCCAACCCTGGATTAAGGCTATTGAGGAGGCAACCGATGGGCAGGTGATAATAACCAGTTATCCCAATCAGACCCTGCTGAACGCTGACTCCATATATGCAGGGGTAGTGGATGGCAGTACAGATCTGGGCCTTTCATGTTTCTCATATACCCGGGGTCGTTTCCCGGTACTGGAGGTCTTTGAACTGCCAGGTATTACTTATAATAATTCCAAAGTTGCCAGCAAGGTGGCATGGGAAGGCATACAAGAACTTGATCCCCCGGAGATTCAAGATACTAAACTTATGATGGTACTTACTACTGGCCCCGGCGATTTGTACACCAAGGATCCAGTCCGTAACCTGCAGGATCTGCAAGGTATGGAAATCCGAGCTACCGGATTAAGTGCTAAAACCCTTGAAACCCTGGGAGCTGTACCAGCAGCGATGCCCCAGTCGGATGCCTATGAAGCTCTAACCAAAGGTGTGGTTAAAGGGAATCTGGGGCCGGTGGAAGTCCTAAAGGGATGGAAACAGGCCGAGGTCACCAGTTATATTACCCAGACCCCGTTCCTTTACAATACCCTGTTTTTTGTAACTATGAACCTGGATAAATGGAACTCTTTGGACCCGGATACTCAGCAAGCCATTGAAGCGGTAAATAAGGAATACTTTGAAAAGGTAGCCATCAGTCTATGGGATAAGCAGAATGAGGATGCCTTAACATATGCAGTGGATGAACAGGGGATGGAAATTATTACTCTCGCCCCAGAGGAAGCTGAGAAGTGGATCAGCCTGGTCCAGCCTATCCAAGATGAATTTGCAGCCCGTATGGATGGAGAAGGAAACAAGGGTCAGGAAATACTGGACACGGTTAAAAAACTGGCTAAGAAATATAATGCAGAATACCAATAAGTGAGGAGGTGCAGGTAATATGAACAAGTTGGCCCGGTTGGCTAAAGGAGTAAGCCAGCAGCTGGATTATCTGGCGGGATTATGCATTATAGCCGTAATGCTGCTGGTAGTATGCAATGTCCTGCTGCGGGTGTTCTGGCATCGCCCTATACTGGGAACCTATGAATACGTCAATATGCTTACTGCGGTAGGTATCGGCCTGGCCCTGGCTCACTGCGCCTATCACAATGGTCATATAGCAGTGGATTTTATGATCGAACGTCTTTCAAAGAAGATACAGGCAGCGGCAGATGTACTTACAAATGTTATCGCACTATCATTTTGGAGTATGTCCGCCTGGTATGTTGCTAAATATGCTGGAACTATGCTGGAAAGCAACACCGTATCACCGACCACCCAGGTTCCATTGTCTCCTGTGGTCTATATGATTGCTTTTGGACTCATGGCTTTAAGCCTGGTTTTGTCACTTAGATTAACCGAATCGTTAAAGAGGGCTTTTAGATGAATTCTCTAACTGCCGGACTTTTGGGATTAGCAGCTTTCATGCTGCTGTTGATACTGCGTATGCCTATTGCATACGCAATGGCCCTGGTCGGATTTGTCGGTTTTAGCTGTCTGACTTCTGTATCATCAGGATTTAGCATGGTGGCCAAAGAAATCTATAATACTTTTTCTTCATATTCTCTAAGTGTTATCGTAATGTTTATTTGGATGGGTTTTTTAGCCTACTATTCTGGAATTGGAACTCGATTGTATGTTTTTGCTTATAAGCTGATAGGACACTGGCCGGGCGGGCTGGCTATTGCTACTCAAATAGCCTGTGGGGTCTTTGGAGCCATCTGTGGTTCTAACACTGCAACCGCAGCTACCATGGGCGCCATCGCCCTGCCGGAAATGAAGAAATACAATTATGATATGTCCCTGGCTACTGCCAGTATTGCTGCGGGGGGAGTACTGGGAGTACTCATACCTCCCAGCGTGATATTTATTGTATATGGTATGGCTACTGAACAGTCTATTGGCAAACTATTCATGGCCGGTATTATCCCGGGCATCATGCTCATGCTCTTGTATATTATAACTATCTGGATTTTGACCCTTCACCAACCCTCCCTGGGGCCAGCAGGACCTCGGGCAGATTGGAAAGAGCGATTTAGCAGCCTGCGCGGCGGCCTGGCCGAAGTGCTGTTTGTATTTGCATTGTCCATGGGTGGACTGTTTGCGGGATGGTTCACTCCCACCGAGGCAGGGGCAGTAGGTGCTGCCGGTGTGTTGCTGGCTGCATTGCTAGGCAAAAACATAAGTATAGAAGGTTTCAAAAATTCCCTTTTCGATGCTACCCGCACTACAGCTATGATTATGTTGATGATTGCCGGAGCCATGATGTTTGGACGTTTTATGGCTGTCAGTCGAGTCCCTTTTGAACTGGCTACCTGGGCTGGGTCTTTACCCCTTCCCCCGGTTGCAGTAATGGCTGTTATTCTGGTCATCTACCTTATCCTGGGCTGTTTTATTGATGCCCTGGCACTCATTCTGCTTACCATCCCCATATTCTTCCCGGTGGTGGTAAATACCCTGGGCTATGATCCGATATGGTTTGGAGTGATCATGGTTATGGTAGTGGCAATGGGAGTAATCACACCCCCGGTAGGTATGAATGTATATGTGATAAAAGGAGTAGCTCCGGAAATTCCAGTAGAATTGATTTTCAAAGGAATATGGCCTTTTCTTATCGCTCTAATTATATGTTTGATATTATTGATAGCGTTCCCCTCCCTGGCTACATTTCTCCCCTGTACCCTCATGAAATAATGGGTAGGAGAGAATGTCCGAGAATGTCCCTGTTAACATATTTTTAGGAAGGGTTTTCTCCAAAGCACTGTGGCAGGAAAAGATTATTCTATTGGCGATTTACAGATATTTGTCTAACAATTTGCATATTCACAAGACTGTGAGCTTAAATTGAGTATTTTCATGTGATTTGTAGCCTATAGATTACTAAACAAATAATATGTATATTAAAAAAACCTGTTAAACGAAATAATTTTCGATGTATTAAACTGCGGTTTCGGCTGCGGTTTTTGTACTATTCAAGGCATTTACATTATTTGGTTGTTGATATTTGTAAAAAATAAATGTTTTTTTGTATTCTACCTAATAATTTTGGGGGGTATCATTAATGATTTACTCGGCCGGCATAAGTAAACAGTTGTTAAATATCTATAAGGACCGCATGGCTGAACTTAAAGTTAAAATTGATAATGAACATACCGGTCGCAAACGGGCGGAAGAAAAATATAATTCTTTACTACAAATTATCACAACTCTTTATGACAATACTACGGACATTGCTTTTTCTATAGATAAGAATGGGAGATTAATTTTTCTAAATAAAAAAACGGAAGAATTATTGGGCAGAAGCAAACAAGAACTTATTGGCTGCAGTGCTGACGATCTATTTCCCCATTACCTGGGAACAAAAGTATATACAGAAGTTATCCGAGCTATGCGGGAAAACGTCACAACACTGCTTGAACATTATGACCCTGATTCCGATAGATGGCTGGAAGTCAATGCCTATCCAGCAGAGGATATCCTGGCAGTATTTGTTCGTGATATCACAGAACGCAAAGAGGCTGAAGAAGCTTTAAAGGAATCTAAACAGGTTATTGATGACATAATTAATTTCCTGCCAGATGCAACCATTGTCATTGACTGCCTGGGAAGGGTCATCGCCTGGAATCAAGCTGCCGAAGATATGACTGGAATAAAACGCGAAGATATTTTAGGTCAATCTAATTATGCCTATGCTGTCCCCTTTTATAACCAAAGGCGTCCGATTCTAATCGACCTGGTCTTAAAACCGGAAGAACAGTGGGAAAAAGAATACCAGGAAATATACAGAAAGGGTAATGTATTAATCGGGGAAAGAAGTTACACCCTGGCTGGAAAATCAGGTTTATATCTTCGGGGAACAGCGGCCCCCCTTTACGACTCTAACTATAACATTATCGGAGCCATAGAGTGCATTAGTGATATAAGTGATCACCGACGCACCGAAGAGGCATTGCGCAACAGTGAGAAAATGTACCGCAGAATTGTAGAAACTGCCAACGAAGGAATATGGATGGCAAATGCCGACCTGAAAATCACTTTTGTTAATAAACGAATGGCTGAGATGGTAGGTTATTCATCAGAAGAGATAATTGGCAGATCAGTATATGATTTTGTCTACGAAAAACAATCCATACCCGGTCAAATCAAAAACCGCTTTAGATCCGATGGGATCGTAAAAATTCACGAAGTCAAGCTGATTCACAAAAGCGGCAGGCTGTTTTGGGTCTTATCATCTTTGACGCCTATCTTCGATAGCAAAGGCTATTTCACAGGTTCCCTGGGACTGATTACTGATATTAATAACAGAAAATTAACCGAAGAGGCATTACGAGCCAGTGAGGCCATGTATCGCTGTATTGTTGAGACAGCAAATGAGGGAATCTGGATGCTGGATCAAGATAACACAATTATCCTGGTTAATAGAAAAATGGCTGAAATGCTTGGCTATGCAATAGAGGAAATAATTGGACACTCAATATATAGATTTATGGATCAGGAATGGAAAATTGTCGCTCAAAAACATAACCTTCTCAGGCAGCAGGGTTTGGTTGAGACTTATGAATTCAAATACCTGCGTAAGAATGGGGATGCACTCTGGACTTTATCATCCATAGCTCCCGTCTATGACGAAGACAACCATTTCTCAGGTTCGCTGGCTATGATCACCGACATAACTGAACGAAAATTTACCGAAGAATCTTTACGCACCAGTGAAGAAATGTACCGCCGAATTGTAGAAACAGCCAACGAAGGGATAGGTATGACAGACGGAGTTGGCACGGTAATTTTTGTTAACCATAAGCTGGCTGAAATGCTTGGGTATGATGCTAATGAAATGATCAATATGTCATTATATGACTTGACTTTTGAAGAAGACAAATCACTGATTGATGAGCTCATGCAAAGACGACAACAAGGAGTTAAAGAAGTTGGTAATGTCAGGTACCGCCGTAAAGACGGTTCTGCTTTATGGGCGATTGTATCCGTCCAGCCCATTGTTGATGACTCCGGCAAATATTTGGGTTCCCTGGGTATGGTTACTGATATAAGTGAGAATAAAAGGTTAGAGATGGAAATGGCTCATTTAGACCGGCTAAATCTGGTCGGAGAAATTGCGGCTGGCATAGGTCATGAAATTAGAAATCCTATGACTGCTGTGCGTGGTTTTCTTCAGATACTGGGTGAAGATGAAAAATATCTGCAGGATAAGGACCATTTTAGCCTGATGATTGAAGAATTGGACCGGGCTAACTCTATTATTACAGAGTTTCTTTCCCTGGCCAAAAACCGGGTAGTTAAACTGGAACCAGGTGATCTCAATGATATAATAGCAGCTATCCTTCCCTTGATACAAGCAGAGGCTATAGTCCAGGATAAACATATAGGCGTAAACTTGAAGACAATCCCTGATCTGCTGCTGGATAAAGGGGAAATCCGCCAGCTGATACTGAACCTGGTACGAAATGGCTTGGATGCCATGCAGGCAGGAGGCATATTGACCATAGATACCTTTACCAGAGATAATGAAGTGGTTCTGGCCATCAAAGACCAGGGCCGCGGATTAGATGAAAGTATAATAGATAAACTAGGCACTCCCTTCATAACCACTAAAGAGAATGGAACCGGGTTGGGCCTGCCCGTTTGCTACAGTATTGCGGCCCGGCACCATGCCCGAATAACATTGCAGACAACGCCTGAAGGCACCAGTTTTTGGGTCTTATTTACTATACCAACAACGGTATGTTAGCTCCAATGCGGAGAATATTAATAATACTTTCTCTCCGGGATCTGCTGTCCCCAGCATGTGCTTAAAGATGGACACGTTTCATTGGTTTATAAAACGCGGGACTTTGATGGAGCCGAACCGCAAGAAGATGACAGTCCAAAACCGTCCTCACTGTCATCTTCTTGTTGTTATTATTTTTCAGTTACATCCAGATAGTCATCTGTTTCCTCCCGGGCTTTCTTGAAATTGCTCAGAGCTTTACCCATGGATTCCCCTACCTTGGGTAATTTACCTGGTCCTACTATTATTAACAGTACAACCAAAATGAACACCATTTCCCAGGGGCCAAAGTTACCAATCAGTCCAAACATAATTTCATCCTCCTCTTTCTTTAAGCCGGGCTGCCCACGGTTTCCATCCTTCTGCTGCCCGTTATTCTCGCTACCACAACACTTATTTCAAACAGTATATATACTGGAATGGCCATCAAGGCCATAGAAATTGGGTCTCCGCCAGGAGTTAAGGCGGATGATAATACCGCGATAGTCAATATTGCATATTTGCGATTGCTCGATAAGAACTGATAATTAATTATTCCAAGCCGGCTTAAAAGCCACGAGACTACCGGCAGTTCAAATACCAGCCCAAAGGGCAGGGTAAAGGCCAAAATAAATCCGGCATATTGGTCAACTTTAAACATGGTTTCCAGACTGTCCCCGGCTATATAGATGAAAAACGCCAGTACCGCCTTAAGAACTACAAAATATGAGAAGAGGATACCACCGGTGAAAAGCAGCACACTGACCGGGACAAAATAATATATATATTTCTTTTCATGGGAATGTAAGGCCGGACTGATAAATCTCCACAGGGACCACATTATTACTGGAAAGGCAATTACAAACCCGAAAAATATAGACACTTTCAGTTTTACAAAAAAGGCCTCCGTTACCCCGGTTACCACTAGATTTTTCCCCTGAGCAGTCATGGGGTTGGTGACGATATTGAGCAGGGATTCACTCTGCCAGAAGCATGCCACCGCTGCTATTAAAATTGCCGCCACACTTATTATCATTGATTTGCGAAGTTCCTCCAGATGTTCCAGGATGCTATTCAGTTTTTCGTCTTCCTGCGCGGTTTCAACAGCCATCAAAATTCTCCTCTCTGTTAGAGAATTACCATTAACACCGTATACCCAACAGCTTAAGTTTTTATTTCCATGGGATACAACTGACAGGATATTACCCTAATATCTAGCCATAACTGTGCAGTCCAGACAATAGATAGTTTACTCCAAAGAAAGTAAAGAGTACCAGGATAAAACCAGCCACTACCATAAGGTTGGCATTGCTGCCTTTCCACCCTTTGCTGCGATAGACATGCAGGTAAATAGCATATATTATCCACGTTACCAGGGCCCAGGTTTCTTTGGGATCCCAGCTCCAATAGGTTCCCCAGGCTTGTTCAGCCCACACGCCGCCCAGCACTATAGAGATTGAGAGCATTACGAAGCCCCCGCCCGCTGCTCGATAAACATTAATATCCTCATGCTGGTCTCCTTTTACCAGCTGCATCACTGCCAGAGCGGCACCAAGGGTGAAAGCGCTGTAGGCAATCACTGCTGTTAATACATGACTTGTAAGCCACGGACTTTTCAATGCCGGCATCAACGGACTGTAAGAACCATGCTGTTGGGGCATAAAAATAAACACTGCAGCCAGCAATAAGGCGGCAATAAACATCAATACTGCTCCGCCGGTTTTGCTTTGACTCATCTTTTCATACAGCAAATACAGCAGCACACTTATAAAAGTAAAGCTGATCAAAAACTCATAACCGTCAGTTAAAGGCAGCCTGCCGCTTATTATGGTTCGTGCCGCCAGTGCGGTCAGGTTGGCCAGGGCGCCTATTATGGCTGCCAGGTTGGCTGCCCGAAACAGCTGATGGTGCCTGGTTTTTAGTCCCAGTGCATATAAAATGCCGCTTATTAGATAGATGAACAGGGCTAGAACAATACTGATCTTAATTAACACCGCCATTATTTAATCCTCCACCGTTTTCCTGTCATTAATCTCTCTTGGCCTGGTAAAAATTTTAATTTCGGCTAAGACCACCCCCAGCATAAATAAGATTCCCCCGGCTCCTGCATAAGGCAGTCCCGGATCTTCTTTTACTTTTAAAACCGAGTACGACTTGAGCCCATTAAACTCGACATAGGCACCTGAATCTATTTCAATTCTTTCGCCAAAAGGGGCAGAGCCTACGCCCATGAGTACTTTATCATGGTAAACAGAATAGATTACCCTGGGATTATTAGGCTGCATAGATTTACTTTCCATACCGTAGGCAGGATCAAAATCCGGTATATATTTGAAGACCTTTACCTGCCCTCTGCTTCCTGGAATCTCAAGCAGCTGCCCTTCATGAGCGACATAGGAATCGATTTGCCCCTGCCCTTCTACTGTCACATCCACCATACTGCCATAACTCTGCTGATAAACTTTGATCCCCTCATACTTCAGGGGATGGTTAACACTGATAGTCGCCTGTTGTTCCAACCGATCGCCTTTGTACAAGCTCACTCTGGATAAATACTGGGATGGCATATTGTTTTCATATAATTCGATTTCAAATGCTTCCAGGAACAGATTTAATTCCTCTCCGTCTTTATCCCGGTTAATAAGTGCTCTTTCCCCTTCTATCAGCTTAACCGTACCACTATGCCCGGTCCAACTATTAATCATTCCACCAATCAGAATCAATATTAATCCGCTATGCAGAATAAGCAGACCCCACTGTCTGAACTGCCTTATTATGTCGGTCTGTTTTCCCAACAACTTCCGAACCCGAAGGCATCGATTAAAGGTACATAAACCCAGGTTTAGAAACAACATACCTATCAAGGTATTGAACAACATCAGATGGTAAAACCTATCCGGTAGCAAACTGCTTCCTACTGCTGAGAATACAGCCAGCAGTGCCAGTAAAATTACTCCGGTTTTCATGGAGGAAAAAGTCTTAAACATATTATTAAAAATCTGACTCATATGCCGACTCCTCCTCTCAATAAGCAAGAAGACAGTTCTACTGTTTTCTTAATCAATAGTATTTGAAAATGATTTAACAGCAGAACCGTCCTCTACTTCTCTTAGCTTCTAGCTTGTTTTGATTACCCGTTAACTACATTGTACAATTATCTCTGGCTTTTGCCTTTAGATGAATGAACAATTTCAAGCGCATTTAATTGTGCAGGCATCCAATTGTCTGCCTATCTGATATGCTCCAGCCTGCATTATATTATTTAATCCAGCTTTCATCCAGCTCGTCCATCCAATTAAAGATGTGACATTCGGAGCATAATACTTTTGACTCCTGGTGCATACTATGGCATACATTACATTCCAGCTCCCCGTTATGTGAATCATGGGGGTTGGAATCTTCAAAATTAGTAGCTGTTTTGACCGCAGTATCAAAATCATCATGACATTCCAGGCAGAAATCCTTTGAAAATTCACGCTTTTCCAGCGGAACCTGGTAATCTCCGGTTATAAACTTCCAACCTTCCTCGACCTGTATCGCAATCGAGCTTTCATGACAATCGTGGCACACCAGGTCAGCTTCCGCATGCTTGTTGGCCAGCAGCACGCTGTCATGGTAGGAATCATAATAGGGCTGCATTAGATGACAGCTGCTGCAAAATTCTGGATTCTCACTGGCCTTAAGCAGGTAAGCTCCTGTCCCCACTCCAATAATAACAGCTAATCCTAATCCTGCCAGTATTACTTTTTTACTGAATAAAGCTTTCCATCCTCTTTTGCCCTTTTCTGCATCATTTTCCATTTAATAGCCCTCCTAATAGAGTTATAATCATGATTTGGTTATTATAATTGCTCTGGCATCAAAGCAGGCTGCAATCAGGCGAGTTTTGATCCTGCTCAGAAAAAAACGGAAAGCATTTACAGCCCATCCATTCGTTCCATTTCGCTGCAGCCTCTACACATATCCTCCCTCTGTACAAAAAAGCAGTCCAAGTTTATAATGAAATGTATACGTCGGTGGAAATACCATATAGTATTGCCTCACAAATTCACCTCAATTATAATCCATCTGCCAGCTAATTTCTTTTAGAGTACACCCCAAGGATTTTGTCGAATTTTAGTATCGGCCCCCAATCGAATAACCTAATTGTGCGTGCTACCATTAAACTAAACCTAATACTTACTTCTTGGCATGTCGTTTTGTAAACAGATAAACAATAAGAGAGGAGAAGGATTATGAGTTTAGAAGAAAACGGCAAAAAAGGTATTTCCAGACGAAAATTTATACAAGGCACAGCCATAGGAGCTGTGGGACTGGCTTCAGCCGGCATGCTGGCAGGCTGCAGCCCAAAAGAGGAAACCCCTTCTGATGGACAGGCCGGCACATCAACCAGCAAGTGGAGCTGGGAGACCAAGCCTGACCCGATACCTGCTTCTGAGATCAAGAAAACCGTAGATACTGAAGTTTTAGTAATTGGTGCCGGGCTGGCTGGCACGGTTGCTTCATTGTCTGCTAATGAAGCCGGGGCCAAAGTCGTACTTATCGACAAAAATGATACCTGGGCAGCTCGCGGAGGCCATATTACCGCTTTTGGTACCAAGCTGCAGAAGGAACTCGGCATCAGTGTAGACTACCGCCAGGTTATCAGAAGGTGGGTCTACTGGGCCCAGGGAAGATGTAAAGAAGATCTGCTCTGGCTCTTTGCCGAGAAGAGCGGCGCCTGTTTTGATTGGGTAAGGGACCAGGTTGAACCACGAGGATTGAAGATAGCCATGTGGGACGGATATTTTAAAGGACCTGATTATACCGAATACCCGGTTACGCATTTCTTCTATCAGGACGGCACCGACTTTATGTACCAGAATGGTAACATCGAAGGGGCTGGAAACGGTGTTCTGCTGCCTATCCTGGAGGAAATCATCAAAGAAAAGGGCATTGAGATCCATTATAAGACCCCGGCTGTGCAACTGATCAGGGAAGGCGACGGGCCGGTTACCGGCATTGTTGCAGGAGAAGCAGGCAACTATACCCAGTATAATGCCAGCAAAGGCGTAATTATAGCTACTGGCGACTATGCCTCCGACCAAGAGATGGTAGAAAGATACGATCCCTTTGCTCTGCAGGCTGATTCCCAGATCTATTTCCCCAACAAATGTAATACCGGTGATGCTCATAAAATGGCCATGTGGGCCGGTGGAGCCATGCAGAAAGTGGAACCCCATGCAGCAGTTATCCACCTTGAATCTGGAGCTCAGAGCTATGCTTTCCTGCATGTTAATGCTCTAGGCAACCGCTTCAAAAATGAAGATGTTAACACCCAGTCCAAGAGCTGTACCAAGGAATATGAACCTGAGGGAATCGCCTGGACGGTATATGATGCTGATGGCTTATCTCAGGTTAAGCAGCAGATAGATGCCGGCATTGGTGGTGGATTATTCTATGGCCAGACCTTCCAGCGTATAGGGACCGAATTCGATATGGCAGCTGAACAGCAGGTATTAGATCTGCATATAAGCAATGGCAAAGTGGTGACCGCTAATACCCTGGAAGAACTGGCAGAAAAGATGGGAGTACCGGTTGATAACTTTGTAGCTACGGTTAAACGTTATAATGAAATAGTTGCAGCTAAAAATGATGAAGATTATGGTAAACGGGCTGAATTATTAACACCCATCGTAAAGGCACCATTTTACGCCGGAAAACTTTTAAGCACCGTCCTTACCATGGTAGGCGGCCTGCGTACCAACTCTAACCTTAATGTACTGGATGAAAATGACCAGCCTATTGAAGGCCTTTATGTGGCCGGTTCTGCTGCTGGTGACTTCTTTGCTAACGACTATCCTACTATTTGTCCCGGTATCGGACATGGTCGCTGCATAACCTTCGGCCGCCTGGCTGGAATTATTGCTGCCGGAAAATCCATTGACGTAGTACCATCACTAGAAGTCTAATTTATACCGCTTAATTAATTACATTTGAATTTACGGACAAGGGGAGCATCGTACCTTCGATTCTCCCCTTGCAACACAGGAAGGAAATACTAAAGAGCAAGACGTTAATAGCAGAAGCTAAAATGATAAAATATTTATGGGTATATTAACTTGGCATTACAGTTTCTCATGATAGCCATACTACAAAAAACGGCAGTTGATTATCGGATATTGAAGTGAATTATGGTGGTGTAATTTTATGTCAATGGACTTTAAAATTTCGCATTATCTTCTCGAGGGTATGCTGGATGCTGGATTACCTTTTGTAGGTGAGCATCTGGAGAAAAAAATCGGTCAGACGGTCACTATTACTGATGCCGACGGCAGGATTTTTTACCCGGATAAATCGGACACGGTTTACAAAGCGAATGATATGTTCATAGAAATACCAGTCGATTTTAACTCACAGTCTGATTATGCATCATATAATAACTGCCTGTACTACCAAATAAAACACAGCTCCAGCTGCAGTGCTTATGTGATAGCAGAGAATGTACCCGAACAGAATACAGCCCAAGCTCTGAGCATCTTAAAGGATAGCAGGCTGGCCTTAAAATACTATTTTTATATGCATAACCAAATGATCAAGAACAAGGAGGACTTTGGACAAAGTCTTTATGAAAACTTCTTCTTGTCGGCCGATGTCAGCATTCCTGATAAGTTAAAAATGTATGAACAGAAAATGGATATCAACAATTATTATTTTGTCAGCATTATGGATATAGAAGAAGGCTCTCCCCAGCTGGATTGGAATATACTTAGATCTTTTATTTACGAAACCATGAATTTGGAACGTTCAGAATATGTCAGTTCCATTGTTGTCCCAGGTCGGCTCATAACCATATTACAGGCTAATCCCAAGAGCAGTCCCACGGATGTCGACCCGGACTGGCCTGGACGAGAAAACCTGGCACTAAGCAAACAGACCATTGAAAGCAAATTCAACATAACCTATTCCCAAGGGTTGGGAAGAATCTATCGCCCTTCAGGTTTGCTGCAGAGCTACCAGGAAGCTTGTATCGCCGTGGCTCTCCCCCGTTTGACCGGGCAAAAAAGTTTTATACAATATTTTTCCCATCTAGGCGTATTTTCCATAATATTTTCTCACCAAACCGAAACAGTTAAAAATTACTGCCTCCAGGTTTTGGGCAAAGTAATTGAACATGATAAAAAATATGGCACTGACTTGCTGGATACATTAAGAATACTGCTGGATAATTCATGCAGCTGGACTACCACCGCCAATCAGATGTACGTTCATGTCAATACCGTTTATTACCGCATGTTTAAAGTACAAAAGCTTCTTAATGTAGATTTTTCTCTGTTTGAGACCCGGCTTCATTTATATACAGCTATAAGAGCTTGGGATACTCTTACTAATTGCAATTTTCTGGAGTAGACAATAGGCTCAAAAAGAAATTATTAATATTGGTTAGAATTATGAGAAAACTTCTTGTATTATTTATAAGGGAAACTTAAGCAGCAAAAAGCAATTATCAATAGGGGATGATTTTTATGAACACTCCAAATAATAAATGGAGTTGGGAAAAGCAACCTTTACCTATCCCGGTTGAAGAAATTAAAAAAACGGTGGAAGCAGATATAGTGGTAATCGGAGCCGGTCTGGCCGGAATGGTGGCCGCCCTTTCGGCCCGTGAAGCAGGGGCTAAGCCAATAATTATAGAAAAAAACTGGACCTTTTCTGCTCGCGGATTTCATAATGCTGCCTTTTGTACCAAAGTTCAGCAGAAGCTGGATATTAAGGTTGATTACCGTCAGGTGATCAGGGATTGGGTAAGATGGTCTCAGAGTAAAGCAGATGAGGTAATGCTCTGGCGCTTTGCCAGAAAGAGCGGAGCTTGTATGGACTGGCTTATTGATATTGCTGAAGCGGGGGGAATGCAGGTAGGAATCTGGGATGGTTATTACAAGGGTCCAGATTACACCGAATATCCTGTAACCCATATGTTCTACATTCCAGGTAACCCGGATATCTCCTGGAATTATGGTTTAAGTAAAATTTTAGAAAAAAATATTAAAAGTCAGGGCATAGAGATCCACTATAATATGCCCGCGGCGCGATTAATCAGGGATGAGCAGGGACCAGTTACAGCGGTTATAGCCGGTAAGCCTGGTAACTATACCCGATATAATGCCAGCCGGGGTGTGATCATTGCTACTGGTGATTATGCATCAGATATGGAGATGCTGGAAAGATACAATTCCTTTGCCTTAGAAGCAGATGCCCAGGTATATTTTCCCCAGGAAACCAATGTAGGCGAAGGCCATAAAATAGCTATGTGGATAGGGGCAGCCATGCAGAAAGTAGAGCCGCATTCTACTGTTATTCATCTGGAAGCCGGGGCTATGAGTTATTTCTTCCTGCATGTTAATGCCCGGGGGAAACGCTTTAAAAACGAAGATGTTAATACCCAGTCAAAAAGCTGCGGCAAGCTTCTTGAACCGGGAGGTATAGCCTGGACAGTCTATGATGCCAATGGTCTGTTTGATGTTCAAAAAAGCATTACCAGCGGTATTGGCGGTGGATTATTCTGGGATCAAACGGAACGCTTGAAGGGCCAGGAATGGGATATGGAAGCTGAACAGGCCTTACTGGAGGAACATATCAAGAATGGTAAAGTGGTTACCGCCAATACCCTGGAAGAACTGGCGAAGAAAATGAAGGTTCCCGCGCATAATTTTATGGCTACCGTAGCCCGCTATAACCAAATGGCGGTGCAAAAAGATGACGAGGACTTTGGCAAAAGACCCGAGTTGCTTACCCCTATTGAAAAACCGCCCTTTTATGCCGGTAAACTGCTGGCAACAATACTAACTGCGTCAGGCGGTCTTCGTACCAATACTAATTGCGAAGTGCTGGATGAAGATGATGAGCCGATAACAAACCTTTATGTAGCTGGTTCTACCGCAGGTGGCTTTTTTGCCAATGACTATCCCACTATCTGCCCCGGTATAGGCCACGGACGATGCATCACCTTTGGCCGCATCGCTGGGATTATAGCGGCCGGGAAGAATGTAGATGATATCGTTCCTTCGCGGAAAATATAGCAAATCACAATTTTTTAAGAAATTTATAAGAATGAGGCTGTTCCAAAGGGATCGGCCTTTTTTATGGATATATATGGCATATATAATTGGAAGATGCATTCATCCGAAATTTTCGTCTGCACTTGTGTCCTACAGACAGACGAATACTTATTGGAGGTAGTTACGAAATATCGAAGTAAAGACTGTGAAAACCCATAAAGGCAAATAGGGGTCAGTTAATGTAAAATAAATTATGCTCGAAAAATGCTGCTTACCATTAAGAAGTCTAATTTTATAAATTGAGCGCCGTTATTAGATTACATTGAACGAAACCACAAGTGTATCAGCCTGAGGAGGAATATTAAATGGATAATGATTCAGCAAAGGATAAAAAGGGATGGAGGACTACCTTAAATAAAAAAGTCATATTGGCAGGATTGGGATTAGTTGTAGTTATTGGAGTTGGAGCTGGGGCCTACCTGGTCAAAGCCAGTGAAAATCCAGCATTTTGTACGACCTGTCATATTATGCAGCCCTATTACGATTCCTATCATGAAAGTACCCTCCTGGCTAATAAACATGCTGAAGCGGACCTGGTATGCCACAACTGTCATGAAAGTTCCATTGCTATACAGGCCGAGGAAGGTATTAAATTCATTACTGGAGATTACCAGGTGCCACTGGAAAAACGCGAATTTTCTCAGGACTTCTGCCTGGAGTGTCACGATGATTTTGAAACTGCGATCAAAACTGCCACTAATTTTACAGACTCCAACCCCCATGATTCACATAACGGGGATCTGGAATGCTATGTATGCCACAGCATGCATCAACCATCCGAGGTACTGTGTTCCCAGTGTCATATCTTTGACTGGATTGACGAATTGGATGATGGATGGGCTAAATTATAAAATTGTGTAATGTACCATGTACCTAACCAGAGAAGCATATTTCTTTTACAAGAGAACTTCTATATTATCCCAGGCGTATGCTGCAAACATAATTTCGTCTTCTTCTATGATAAATGGTTTAGTCAAAATACGCTTTCCGCCTAGTTTTTCATAAAATCCACAGGATAATCCCTGCTCCAAAGTCCACAGCACCAAAGATGAAATACCTGACTGAAAAAATTGACTGGCCGCAGCCTTAACCAGCATTCTGCCAATGCCGTTATTCTGGCATTTCTCAGATACATAAAGAGCATAGATCTCTCCAGCATATGGAGCAATGCCCTCACGCTCTTTTCCTCCTATGGTAAAACCGATGATTGTTCCTTCATCGTCTTCTACTACATAAGCAAATGACATGTCGTCCGTCTGGCAGATAAATTCATTAAAACTCTTTTCCCGCTCTGTATATGATAGGGCTGCAAGAAAACTTTCAGAAATAATGCCGCAGAATGCGGATCTCCAAGTATCCACATTCACTTTGGCAATAGAAGCTGCATCATCACTTCGAGCTTTTCTAACTCTCATATATAACCATCTCCCAAATTTTTTTAAGATTATACACCTAATTATCATACAATACTACAATTTTCTTACACTTCCAGCCCTGTACTTCATTTATGAATCAAGGGGATGCAGACTACCACACGCACCTTTCGTAAGCAATATGAATATTATGGACCATAAAGTGTTCATGGGGGATTGATGTATGAGCAGAAGTCTAAGTTATAAGAACGTAAGTAAAAAGAGGTTTAACTGTATGAAGTCAGCTATGCGTTCCCGGGTAAGCAAATTTGCTCAAGATAATAACTATGCAATTACCGTTTGGCAGGTTCCCGATAAGGATATCGGGAGATGGCATATACGACTGGAGAGTGCCAAGCTGAATAAACCTAACCTGGATTTTATCGCCAATGTAAAGCGTACCAGCAATAATCTGTTGACTATTGATCTTGTTCACATGCCAGCATTTATCTCTGCCGCCAGCGCAGTGAGAGAAGTAAATACGGTCTATAACCACTGCAGCGAATAAGGGGACAGTCCCCTTCTGTTTCCCATCAGGGTCTAAAACGATCCAATATTTTGCCCAAAGGGGGAGTCACTATTTCTATAGCTCCCTCCGGGCACATTTCCTGACAGCAATAGCATCTTATGCACCGGTCATAATTATATATTGGTGGTTTCTCTTTCTCATTTTCATCATTATTCCACTCAACTGCCCTGGGGCTAACCGGGCACATGTTAACGCAGATACCGCATTTAATACATTTAGCATCAACTATGACTGGTCGGGGTACGAGTATGTTTCTCAGCCGCTTACTCTTAATCCTGGAAGCCAGGCCAGCCTGGGCCACAGAGAAATCACTTACCTGAAATGCGCTTAGAGGTTCCCCCAGCAGCATAACAGATTCATACTGTCCCAAACCGTTTTTCTGACCTATTCTTATAGTGGACACCGCATCTGGTTTAACCCCCATCATCCTGCACACAACAGCGTCCAAGGCTACTGCATCGCTGGAAAACAATAGCACATTCATTTTCCTGGGTTGTCCTCCCCGGGGACCATTTCCTTCCATAGCGATAATACCATCCATGATATACAAGCGCGGCTTTAATAAAAGATTCAAATCCACCAGCATGGCTGCGAAATCATCTAACTCAGGTAATTTGGCATGAAACTCACCTTTTAATACTCCTGGAATACAGCCAAACTGATTTTTGACTGCCCCGGTCAGGCGAGTAAGTCCGTGAGTCTTCATTTTGGAGATACTGATAATACCATCACTTTCTACTACTCCCCGGGCCAAAACAAAACTTTTATGCTGCTTTCCCTCCGGGAAAGACACTCGAATCCCTTCCTTGAAATCAGCCATCTCTATGCCCAGCTCCTGCCCTGCCTGATAAATCCCGGACTTCCTAGCTGCGTTTATGGGGCTGCTCATAGCGGGAGAGTCACCATAGCTTAGCCTGGCTCCGCTGGCCAGTAATAATTCGCCTATCGCCTTAAATACCGCGGGATGAGTAGTAACACATTCTTCTGGAGAGGCAGGGGCTAGCAGGTTAGGTTTAAGCAGGATTTTTTGACCTGGCTGGAAAAACTGCTCACAGCCTCCCAGCAGTTCCAGACCTGTTTCAACTGCAGTCTTTACATTAGAATAATTATAATCTTCACATCTAACCAGGGCTACCACTGACAAAGCTTACACCTCATTATTTACCAGAGCAAATTAATTCCGCTATTCAAGTATTTCCATTATCACACAAAATACGCATATTTCTTGCAAACAATCACGAGCCAAGGGGACGGTTCTTCTGGCTGCGCTAACATGCAGCCAGAAGAACCGTCCCCTTGGCTCACCGGGCTCGTCTAGGTTTCGTAGGTGGGATGTCCTTCCGGTATAATTCCCCAGGAGCTGCCATCGGCGTTGCGGCAAATCACCTTGTATATGCCTGCGTTGAGTATTATTCTTTTGCATAAAAAACAGGGCTCTGAATCAATTAATTTACCAGTCTGTACGTCATATCCAGACAGATATAATATAGCCCCCAGAGTTTTACCCCGGCCAGCATTTATTATAGCATTCATTTCAGCGTGCACACTCCGGCACAGTTCATAGCGTTCGCCACTGGGCACACCTTTATCTTCCCGATCACAAAATCCTAGATCACAGCAATTAGGTAAACCACGGGGGGCTCCTGTATATCCGGTGGAAACTATAGCATCGTTCTTTACAATTACAGCACCGTAGTTTCTTCTTAAACACGTGCCGCGAGAGGCTACATCCAAGGCAATATTCAGGTAATAATCGTTTTTACTGGGTCTTGGCTTCAAAACCATCACTCCTGTAAAATATTCAGGCAGTTTTTATTATAAGCTGCTTCTATATTATTATCGAGAATTCCTGCCCAGGATTTAATAGAACCCGTTCCAATGATTCATGTTATTGACTTATCTTTAACCATGCTTAGCTCAAATACTCTGCCGGTTTAACTATTCTGCCTCATGGACAACGCCACCCGGCTTCGGTCTTTGTCTATTGAAAGTACCCGTACTTTAACCCGGTCACCTACATTAACTACATCCATGGGGTGTTTCACATAATAATCTGCTAACTGCGATATATGTACCATCCCGCTCTGTTTTAAACCTATATCTACAAATGCTCCAAAATCAACCACATTTATCACAGTCCCCTGCAGTTCCATGCCTTCTTTTAAATCATCCAGATTAAGTATATCTTCTCTGAAAACTGGACTTGGCAGTTCTTCACGAGGGTCACGTCCTGGTTTCCGGAGATTTTCCACAATGTCTTTTAAGGTGGGTACTCCGGTATTGAGATGTTCAGCCGTACTCTGTAAATCAATCTGTTTTAATTTTTCTTTAAGTTCGATTGTTCCTATATTTTCCAAATGGGCATCAAGCATTTTCAGTATTTTTTCAGTCAACAGGTATGACTCAGGATGTATGGCGGTTGCATCAAGAGGGTTTTCTCCTCCTGGCAGCCGTAAAAACCCAGCACATTGTTCAAATGTTTTAGGTCCCAGGCGGGGAACCTTGAGTAAGTCATGACGTTGTTTAAATTCCCCGTTACTCTCTCGGAATTTGACTATATTTTCAGCTACCGGCATATTGATTCCAGCCACATAACTTAGTAACGATGGAGATGCGGTATTCAAGTCCACACCTACATAGTTAACAACTGTTTCAACTACTGCAGCAAGTTTTTCCTCCAACACCTTATCATTTATATCATGCTGATACTGACCTACCCCAATCGCTCTGGGTTCTATCTTAACCAGTTCAGCCAGGGGATCCTGCAGTCGGCGAGCAATAGAAACCGCACTTCTCTCTGACACATCCAGATGTGGAAACTCATGGGCAGCCAGAGTGGATGCTGAATAAACACTGGCTCCTGCTTCATTCACTATTATGTAAAATAGTCTCCGTTCACTTTGTTCATTAATGAAATCAGCTACGAACCTTTCTGTCTCCCGGGAAGCGGTGCCGTTTCCTATAGCTATCAGACTAATATCGTATTCTGATATAATCCGCTTCATAGTTCTTTTCGCTTCCTCTATCTGCTTATGAGGTGGAGTAGGATATATGACTCCCGTTTCCAGTATTTTGCCCGTTTCATCTATTGCTCCTAGCTTACAGCCGGTTCGAAAAGCGGGATCTATCCCCAGAACTCTATTTCCTTTAACTGGAGGCTGCAGCAGCAACTGTCTCAAGTTTTTGGAGAAGATTATTACTGCTTGTTTTTCCGCCCTTTCAGTAAGTTCAGCCCGAATATCCCTTTGTACTGAAGGTTGTATAAGCCTTTTATATGAATCCAGGACTGCTTCTCTTACAATGTCCGAACTGAGCGCCCCTGCTTTCACATATATTTCCTCCAGATAATTAACGATCCTGCCTTCATCTATATCGATCTTAACTTTTAATATATCTTCCCTTTCACCGCGGTTTATGGCCAGTATTCTGTGGGCTGGAATCTTCTGGACTTCTTCTTTATAGTCGTAATACATGGTATAAACTGATATTGCTTCAGTATCCCGGGCGGTGGAGCTAATAAAACCTCGACGGCGGGTAAAATCGCGTATCCAACCCCTTACTGATGGATCATCAGCTACATTTTCAGCTATAATATCCCGGGCTCCTTTAAGAGCTTCATCGATGGAACTGACTTCCTGGCTCAAAAATTCAGCAACTTTATCTAACAGTATGCCCTGTATTGGAAATGACAGCAGATAATCGGCCAGCGGTTCCAGTCCCTTTTCTCTGGCCGCACCGGCTCTGGTTTTCTTTTTGGGGCGGAAAGGCCGGTATATATCATCTACCCGGGTAATAGTAGTTGCATTCATAATCTCCTGCTGCAGTTCACCGGTCAATTTCCCCTGTTCATCAATCAGGCGAACTACATCCTGTTTACGTTCGTTGAGACTGCGATGGAAATTTAAAAGCTCTGCAATTTGTCTTATCTGTACCTCATCCAGTCCACCGGTCATTTCTTTTCGATATCTGGCGATAAAAGGTATCGTATTCCCATCATCCAGAAGCTTTACGGTACTGCTAACCTTCTTAATATCAATACTGCTGGTTATAGCTACAATATTTAAGATTTGATTTTGCATAAATCCTCCTGAAATAACACTTTTTGCATTGAATCAATTCTAATATCAAAAATAGGTATCAATTATCTTTTCGGCCAGCCTTCGCTCCGATTCTGCCCGGGTGATGAGCAGCATAACCAACAAGAACCACTGCCATTGTTCAGATTCCCCTTCAATTGTGCTGCTCAGTTTCTTTATGGATTCCATATCCTGAAACGCATACTCCTCTAGCCTGGTATGCCTGTCCTGTTCCATGTCCAGATAAGTATCATATACTATCTCGAGAAATTTATCATCCCGCTTCAAGCCAGCAAAAAGGTGCGAAAATAATTCGCCGATATCGTTAATGGAAAGCATCTGTTTGAGCTTATAGATGAGTATCAAGAGAATCATGTTATCCTTGGAATACTTTTTGTTTTTGGGGGGTATTAAAAGTCCCGCTTTAGCGTAGTTATTAATCATTGCTTTGGTTAATATTTTATCTTTCTCATTCCTTTTAAAAGCACCCAGTTTATTGTCAATATAGGTAGTCACCTGGTCCATGTAGAGCTCAATATCTGGAATGTCTGCTGTCCTAACCGGGGCCGCAGATGAAATTTCCCTAATAAGTTGGGATAGATTCTCTTCATTAAGCATAATGTTTCCTCCATTAATAAATTCTAAAATAAATATTATTATTTATTGCCCAATTGCACAAGATATATTATTATATAAATATTACATCAAGTAGTTTTAATAACTATATGAGAGGTTGTGAAGTATCCTATGCGTCCCAATAAGAAACTGCCATCTGTAAATGAATATGTGTATTCAAGCAAATCCCCATTTAAAATAACAAGGTTTATCCGACCTGATGAGCTGGTAAACGGATTAACCCATCTCCTGGGAGTATTCCTGGCTTTTCCAGGACTATTCATGCTGATACACCAGGCTCCTGCGGGAAGAAGCTTGGCATTTTATTTGTCCCTGTATGTTTTCGGCATCAGTCTTTTTCTTCTTTATACGGCCAGCACAACTTATCACCTCTTGAATATATCTGAGCGCTGTACCATAAATTTAAGGCGTATTGATCATATGATGATCTATATACTTATTGCTGGTTCCTATACTCCCATATGCATAATAGCCCTTCCCGGTTGGTGGGGCTGGGGGCTGTTAATTGCTGTGTGGAGTCTTACCGCAGCAGGTATCTGTCTTAAAATCTGGTGCTTTAATACCCCCCGCTGGTTATCTACTCTTTTATATATTCTCATGGGCTGGATGGTCATGGTAGCACTCTATCCGCTATATCTGCGGGTGTCTTTTTCCGGGGTTTTCTGGTTGGCTTTAGGAGGACTTAGCTATACTGTCGGAGCAGTAATTTATGCCTTGAAAAGACCAGCAATAAAAATTAAATACCTGGGATTTCATGAAATATTTCATGTGTTTGTTCTGATGGGCAGCTTTTGCCACTACTGGATGGTTTATCGATATTTACTACTGGTTTAAAAAGAAAGACAACATATTGATTTTTTACAAGGTTAAAATTTCCACTCCCTCTTCAGTAACTCTCACTGTATGTTCCCATTGGGCGGATAAAGATCCATCCACGGTGACCGCAGTCCAGTTGTCTTCCAAAACCCGGCAGCGATAATCCCCAACATTTATCATCGGTTCCACGGTGATGACCATATTGGGTACTAGGACCATGCCTGATTGCTGCTGCCCATAATGTGGTACAAATGGGTCTTCATGAAACTTATTGCCAGTCCCATGTCCACCATAATTTTGCACTACCGAAAAGCCGTACTTATTAGCATGTTGTTCTATAGCATAACCTATATGTCCGGTACGGTTAAAGGGCTTAACCTGTTCTATCCCCAGGTTCATACATTCGCAGGCCGCCTTCACCAGAGTCCTGGCTTCCTGAGATGGGTCTCCCAGCAGGAACATGCGGCTCATATCTCCATAAAACCCTTTCACAATACAGGTTATATCAATGTTAAGTATATCTCCATCTTTTAAAACTGTTTGATCTGGAATACCATGGCATATAACATTGTTAAGGGAAGTACATACACTCTTAGGAAAACCATTATAACCAAGCGGGGCTGGAATTGCACCATTTTTTATGGTCAATTCATGAACCCGGGTATTAATATCATCAGTACTTATCCCCACCTGTATTTCTTCAGAAATTACATCCATAATTTTCTTGCTTGTTTGGCATGCCTTACGAATGCCTTCTATCTGTACTTCTGTTTTTATTAAACTACGGCCCGGTATGGGAATTCCTAACTTCCTCATCTCTTTTAACCGTTCATCCTGCTCCATATGACATTTCTTGTATTTTTTCCCGCTCCCGCACCAACACGGATCGTTACGGGATATTCCCTTAAAAAACATATTTAGATAAATAATCTCCTTTCTCCGGTATTTCAAAGCTTATATTCACTATTATTTATATTACCCTTAAGTATGGTAAATTGTCACTGCCATTTGAAATATTGGGACTCGGTCTATGGTAAGCTACTCTTCATTTTGCATCAGCATTAACATAACAGTTGTTCCAATTCATGTATGGTATCTACTATATATGAAGGTCGATAGTACAAAAATTCTTCTTCTGAAGCATAACCATATGTAACAGCAGCCACATCAATGCCATTAGCTCGTGCACCTTCTACATCATGCATTCTATCCCCTACCATGATTATCTCATCCGCCGCTAAGTGTTGGAAATTATCCAGCACTAACGATATAACTTGTGCTTTATCTGTCATAGTCCCGTCCAGATTGCTTCCCACAACCAGGCTGAAAAACTTCAGCAGATTGAAATGATCCAATATCTGTTTAGCATAAACACCTGGCTTAGAAGTAGCTACCGCCAGCAGTAAGCCCTGCTTCTGAAGGCGGTTTAGTAATGATGTTATACCATCATATACCTGGTTTTCAAACATACCGTTTATGGCAAAATACTCTCTGTAATATTCCACTGCCTGCCAGGCTTGGTAGTTGCTCAAAGCATAGTATTTTTGAAATGACTCTGCCAGAGGCGGACCTATGAATGCTCGAAGTTTATATCGATCTTCTTCAACTATCCCCAACTTGGTCAGGGCATACTGCACTGAATTTATAATACCTTCAGCAGAATCAGTAAGGGTTCCATCCAAATCAAATATTATCAGTTTATATTTCTTCAAGTTCATTCCCCCATAGGATTAACACCCAAACATATGGTGTCCATCCTGCTGCTGTTATCGTCATCTGGCTTTCCATCCTCCATCAACACATAGAACCTGAGCATTTATATATGCTGCATCTCTGGATAGAAGAAATACGCATGCACTGGCAACTTCCTCCGGAGCCGCCAATCTGCCTTCCGGAAGCTCACCCAGCAATGTCTTCATGTCCTCCTCATCCAGATGGGAGTAAATCATATCCGTTGCCACTGGACCCGGAGCGATAGCATTTACAGTAATTCCCGAAGGTGCTGCTTCTCTTCCGAGGGATTTTGTAAAGGCAATCAGTCCTCCTTTGGATGCAGCATAAACTGCCTCAAAAGAGGCTCCGTCTATACCCTGGGATGATGCAATATTTACTATTCGGCCATATCGTTTCCTGATCATGTATGGCAGTACTTCTTTGCAGCATAAGAAGGCTCCCCTTAAATTAATATTCATAAGTCTATCCCACTCAGCAGTGCTGGTATCCTGTACCAGTGACCTTAACGTTATACCGGCATTATTTACCAGCAGGTCAACTTCACCTATAGTCGTTCTAATCTCTGCAAATAACCGAGATACCTCCTGCTCATTGCTGATGTCGCCCTGAAATGCCAGAGCAGTATATCCATGCTGCTGTAACTCTGTTATTAACGTTCTGGCTTCATTATAGGACGAATTGTAATTCACTGCCACCCGAGCTCCCCGGGCGGCAACTGCCCGAGCCACAGCCGCACCTATCCCTCGGCCCGCTCCGGTTACCAGGCAAACCTGCCCTTCCAGGCTGTTATTAAATTGACCCACTGCCCCGCCACCTTTCGGTTCGCAACTTTGATGCATTTGCTAACGGTTAATCAGACATTCTATAATTATAAACCCTGTTACTCATTATAATATAAGCAGCAGGTTAATTATCATACTATATACTTTTGATTCCACTGCAAAAAACCTGTTTGGATGCATAGATATGCAGGAGCCGTCAACGGAGCATGGTAGAAACACCCACCCTTCACCCTCCGGGTACTACCCCGAAGCGGGACAACTGATGTGCATTAACTTTGTTACTGAACTAATAAGGTTGCTGATGTTCCCGTTGGTCACTATTAAGGTTGCTGGTACAACTTATACTCCCTCTGGTTAAATATGATGCTGTGAGGTGAAGCGACGGAAGGGGGGCGGTCATTTTCATCTGATAATCAAATAAAAAAACTCCGGTCTGTAATACTGCCGAAGTTTAATAATTTTTTAATTTGTCAGGTGGCGGAGTCGGATATAAAACTCATGACCAACCAAAAGGCATATTGCCAACCGCTCTCAACAACCCTACTTACTATAGTAAAAAAGAGATATAATATATGGTAAACAGTGGAAGATTTCAAATAACCTACTCAAGTTTTTCTCCGCCACCTTTATTTGATTATAAGTCGGTAGAAGGAATATGGTCAACAACCATATTCTGGAGATAATAAAGAAGCTATAATTATATAGGATTGTCGATAAGACAGCGCATGAAACACAGCCAAAAGCCCTACCTATAAGAATTTTAGAAACATTCCGAATACAACATCTTGACAAAGATGACCGGGTCTCATACAATAAAAGCACCTTGGAGACTTTTTGTCGGCAGAATTTTATAAAATTCTCTATGAGTTTTATACCCATACTACTAACTAGAGTTTGCCCGACCCAAAGAGCTGAAAATTTAAATAGGTTTTTTCTGAATAATTTTAAAATCTGTAGAATAATGATTAATACAAAAACCCAATTTTATAAATCAGCAAGGCCGGCGATGAAATTTATCTAGCAATTTGTAGTTATCCATTCCAGCTTATTCACATCAAAGAGCAGATTGCACTCTATTCTGCTCATCTCGCAGTCATTTTCCACAACTTGAACGGCCTAAAATAATATCTCTAACTCTTTTACTCAGAATAAGAACTTTCGAATTCCAGCAATAGATTGGGATTCGATGTAAAATAAAGGTGAGGGGGTGTCAAGTAGTAACTTTTTCCCTTAAGTAAGATAGATAAGAGTTCAAATGAGAAAAGGAGGAGTTTAAATGTCTGGACATGGTGGCGGTTGGGCTAATCCAGGCCCCGCGGGTTTGCTTGCTCTGGCAATAGCCTGTTTTACCTTTTATGCAGTTTTGGGTGGTAAGGTTGATCATTCCTGTATACCCCTACTCGGTTGCTGGTTGATCGGTGGTGCTCTGGTACAGTACACGGTTGCGGTTATTGAACTTAAAGAAGGTGCTACAACTGGTGGTAACGTATTCCTGTTCTTCTCAGCTTTCTTTATGTTGGTTGGTGGAATTGAATTTATTTTCAAATATTTAGTTCTTGCCAATGGATGGCCAGCAGTAGATGCTCGCATAGATGGTTATGCTTGGTGTGCTCTGTGGTTTGGTCTCTGGCTGTGGACTCCGGCATATTTCAAATCACCTTTGATTCTCTGCCTGGCAGTTCTTGCTCTTGACGTAGCAGTTCCTATTGTAGCCCTGCAGGATCTACAGGCTATCGGGCATGATTATGCAGGCGTCGCTGCTAACTTCCTGGGTCTGGCTGGACTTTGCGGCATTTATGTAGCATCAGCTATAGTCCTGAATACCGAGTACGGCAAGACAATACTACCAATGCCCGGGCCTATCGTGAAACCTAAAAATGTAGGCGCATAGGCCATTATAAATATAAATTATTTTGTTCCAAACAGGGGACAAAATATTCGCTTGGGAAAAGATTTTATAACATAAAGTTTTACTATTAAGCAGAATTAAGTGGGCATATAGCCCACTTAATTTTTTGTTGGAAAAAATCATAACATAGCTTAAAAAGAATATGAATCAAACCAAACCAAGTATATCAATGTTTGCTGTTCACCTTGAAGATGCAATTTCATGAACGGCTTCTATAACTATATCAGCATCTTCAATACTGTTGAAATATCCCGGACTCAGCCGGCAGGAACCGCTTTCAAAAGTGCCTATGGTTCTATGGGCCAGAGGGGTGCAATGAAGTCCCGAGCGGGTTACTACCCCATATTTATAATCCAGTTGAGTGCTGACTTCTCCACAATCCATCTCGTGTATATTGAATGACACTACGGCAGTTCTCTTAATGCTTTCTACCGGCCCGTATACCGTCACACCCGGAATTTCCTTGAGACCCTTTATGATCTTATCACATAAGTGCTGCTCATGACTGCGAATCCTATCTATCCCCTGCTCCTTAATAAAATTAAGTCCAGCCAGGAGTCCTGCTATACCTGGAGTATTCTGAGTACCACTTTCCAGTAAATCCGGCATAAAAGCAGGGTGTTCCAAATACTCAGATAGAGAACCAGTACCTCCTTGCTTTAAAGGATTGATGTTCAACCCTGGTCGCAGGTATATACCACCGGTACCCTGGGGTCCAAGCAAACCCTTATGACCGGTAAAAGTTAGTACATCAATCGACTGCTTTTCTACATCAATTGGCAGTACACCTGCAGTCTGAGCTGTATCTAGGACAAATAACAAATCATGTTCTCGAGCAATAGCGCCTACTTCCTCCACCGGCATAAGGGTCCCGGTTAGATTGGAAGCATGCAGCATACATATCATTCTGGTGTTGGGTTGAATAGCTCTCCTCAGGTCTTCTGGATCAAGAGTTCCGTCCCCGGCACATGGCACTGTCGTCCATTCCACGCCATTATGCTGATTGATGACATGAAGAGGGCGGGCAACGGAATTGTGTTCCATACTGCTGCTGATAACATGGTCACCTGGCCTTAGGAACCCTTTTATAGCAATATTTATAGCTTCGGTTATATTAAGGGTAAATGCAATATGCGAACTATCAGCGATATTGAAAAAATCTGCCAGCGCATCCCGGCAGTCCATCAGTATAGAACCTGCCTGCAGAGTAGCCTTACTGCTGCCGCGTCCTGGATTCCCCCCCATGTGACGATTGAAAAAGTCAACGGCCTGATAAACAGCTTCTGGTTTTGGAAAAGTAGTAGCAGCATTATCCATATAAATAGTTCGCATCTTATCCTCCCCTATATGGTAATAGTCTTGGTGGCTCTCCCCATTGTCTCAACCGCCGAATACATATTGGTAATCTTTCCCACAACCAGGTTCTCGGTTTCTTGATAAAAATCCAAACAGGTGCCACAGGATAAAACTTCTACACCCTTTTTCTCCAGGGCCTGAATATGTTCTAATACGGGTGAACCTTCTGTGGTTAGGAAAATTGCCTTGTTCATAAATATCAAAGTTTTTAAGTTTGTTTCCAATTCGTTTAAGGTATAAAGAAAACCTTTCATTAGTACTTTGCCTAATTCCTGGTCTCCTTCACCAAAGAGATTGCTTTTAATTAAAATAACTATATCTGCGGAAGCCGACGGATCCTTTTGCTCCAGGCTGGAAGTTATAAGCATGTGGATATGATAATCCCCATCTTTCTCCTCCACATTGTACTCATAGCCCTGGCTTTGAGCCAATCTCTTTATATTTTCTCTGGCTACATCTCTATCTACAATTGTAATAAGTTCATCTAATCCGTCTCCTTCATCCATGGCTTTTTTAGTTAATATTACCGGCTGGGGACAATCCAAACCACGGGCATCTACTATTTTGCTCACCTGCATCAATCCTTTCCACCTGCATTTACTTTATGTTCAGTAAACACTGCTCTTTCCAAATTAACCATCAATTCCTTCAGGTTTATATCGTACTGAACTGCCAACTCATCTACAGTATCGAAAAGATGTTTACAAAGTACACAAGTACCCGTCTGCTGATCATATTCCCTGAACACCTCTTCAGTTCTGGGATTTTCGTACACTATATCAATAAGTTTTCGGCCGCTGTTCAACATTTGCTTCACTCCAATTAATGCCAACATTCATTAAATTAATTAAGGAAAATAAAATAAGCATGATATTAAATCATACTTATTTATCAATATATCATTTTAGTCTTTATATTAAAAATAACTTTTAGTTATATTGATCAATCTAAACAGCACTCGCTCTTCATGCTAAGGGGTATCCCCTCCCAGCAGCTGGCAGATTTTCAGGAAGTTTAAACAAATTATTGTTCATAAATACCTCCTATTATTTCTTTTATGGTGTAAAATCAATATGCAGCATAAATTATTGCATTAATTGAGCTTAATGGTTTAAGGGATATAAATATTCTATATTAATAATACACATGAGGATAGACGTTATGCAGAACAAGATAGACCGTATCAAGGCTGAGGTTTCAGGTTCTATCGGAGACCTTGGCACATTCTTGCCCTATGTGATTGGAGTAATAACCGTAGGAGGTATGGAAGCCACCGGTGTTCTTTTCACCTTTGGACTTATGTATATCTTTACTGGTTACTATTATAAGGTTCCAGTACCAGTACAGCCTATGAAGGTTATCGGGGCTGTAGTCTTAGTAAACGGCCTTACTACGGGTGAAATTGCTGCCTCTGGAATATTGATGGGGCTCAGTCTGCTCCTGCTGGCTCTAACTGGTCTGGCCGATAATCTGGCCCGCTATACTCCAGCCAGTGTTACTGCAGGTATACAGGCAGGCCTGGGAATCAGCCTGGCTCTGCTGGGAATAAAATTTATAGGCAGTGACCCAATGGTAGGTATAACCATCCTGATAATTATGTTTATGCTGCTGGGTAATTCCAAAATACCAGTTTCTCTGGTCGCAATAGGAGGAGGGATTATACTGGCTATGATCATCCATCCCCAACTCCACCTGCCAGCTTTATCTTTTGGTTTCAATCTGCCGCAACTTATCGTTCCGCAATGGAGTGATTTTTGTCGAGGATTTACCCTGGGATTCCTGCCCCAGCTTCCTTTAACCCTTACTAATTCAGTACTGGTTACGGCTGCTCTGGCCAGGGATCTTTATTCTGAAAAGGCTCATAAAGTCAGTGAAAAAAATCTCTGTCTTACATTGGGTATCGGTAATCTTATTAGCATGCCTCTGGGGGGCTTTGTCATGTGTCATGGCAGCGGCGGAATGGCTGCCCACCATCGGTTTGGAGGCCGAACCGGGCTTACGCTGGTAATTATGGGGGTTTTTCTCTTATTGACCGCTATTATGCTAGGCCCATCCAGTATAAAAGTGCTGGAATTAATTCCTCAGGCGGTACTAGGCTGCCTGCTATTCTACAGCGGAATAGACCTGGTCACTAATGTTAAGGGCCTGGATAGCAATAACAGCATCTATACTTTCGTGGTAGTTGTAGTAGTCAGTATTGCAATTAACCCCGGGGTGGGTTTTCTGATCGGACTTCCCTTAATATATATACTTAATAAAGGGCTGGTTAAGCTATGAGTTCTTATACGATTGGCATATACACACTTATTTCCAGCTACCTGATAGGTAGTATCCCCAGCGCTTATCTGCTAGGTAAAATATACCATATAGACATTAGAACTGAAGGCAGCGGAAATGTTGGTACTATGAATACCCGGGCCGCCCTGGGCTGGAAACCCGCTCTACTGGTACTGGTAATAGACCTGGGTAAGGGTATGGGAGCAGTATACCTGGCACATATTGCTGGTATCAACTTGATGCTAGCCGGGAGTATGGCGGTCTTGGGGCATATTTATCCAGTATGGCTGAAGTTTAAAGGCGGAAAGGGATTGGCAGCAGGAGCCGGAGCTTTAATTGCTTCCGGTTACCTGCTAACGGTAATTGTATTCCTGCTTGTATCCCTTATTACCTATCCGCTGCTAAAACAGGTTGATCGGTCCAGCTTGATAGGAACAGCGGCAGCCGTCATCGCATCAGCCCTTCTTTATGGATGGGATAGTTTTTTGATTCTCCTGGCTCTAATAATAATCATAAAACACATAAGTGTATTAATCAAAGAGTCCGAATTGAAATAATCACTGCTGAACATCCCCATTTATTCACATCCACATAATACACTCATATTTATTGGATCCCATGCACATACTTAAGGTTACAAAGGAGTACTTAAATGAAAGACCGAAAAAATAATTACAGCAAACAAGGTACGTTCGGGCTGGTAATCTTGATGATTACGGGTTTCTTAATATATATGCTGTGGGGAGATCAAACCGCTGTTAATTCTCCATCTTTAAGTCTTATCCTGATTGTTTCCCTGCTGGCAAGCGGTCTCATAGCCGGACTATTTGGGTCCTTAATTGGAGTAGGCGGCGGAGTTATTCTCCTGCCTATCCTGCATTTTGGGCTGGGTTATCCTGCCCCTATAGCAGTAGGCACTTCTTTGTTAATAGTAATGTTTTCCTCCGCTTCGGGAAGCTATGGACACCTGATAAGAAAAAATGTAAGTATTGATGCATTAAAGTGGTCAGCTCCTTCAGCTATCGGGGGGGTAATACTGGGTTCGTGGTTATTCACCCTTTTGGCTCATAACGCTTCCTTACTTGGCCTCCTGCTGGGTATAGCCTTTATTATTCCCGCAGTTCTTATGGTATGGGAGAGCCTGTATCCAGACCGGTTTGCATCCAGGCTGGATAAAATAGTAATCAGCAAAAAATACATGCCCGTGCTAGGACTGATAACAGGCACTTTAACTGCACTTCTGGGTCTGGGAGGCGGCTATCTCCTGGTACCGGGTTTGATATATTTATTTCACCTGCCAGTTATTCTAACCATGGGTACATCGCTGGCGATAATATTTCCGGTTTCAATTATTGGCAGCATTTTCAAACTCAGCGGGGGATATGTTGATGTCCTGGCCGCCCTAATTGCATCCGCCGGTACAGTTGTGGGTGCACAGATAGGAGCCGGTACCATAAAATATTTTAAACCCCAAACCCTCAAGCTAATCTTCAGTATCTACTTTTTATATGTATCCATAAGATTCATCACCAGCTGGCTATAATAGGGACATTCCTGCCACCATGTAATGGGGACATTCCTAAAACCAGGTTCCCCCAGTAGGTGTGTCCCCTGACCTCAGCTGGTAGGTGTGTCCCTGTTCCTTAGCCTGAGAACCTCACCTTGGCTACTACAAACCACGGAAACTCTGAACATTCTCTTCTTCCCAAACTTGGTGTGTCCCCGGTCCTTAGCCCGAGAATCACGCGATACTTCCTACCATCCATGAGATGTACTCCGAAAAGCTCCGCACTCCCAAACCAGGTGTGTCCCCAGACCTCAGCTGGCAGGTCACTCACGTGCTGCATCCAGCATTTCGCTTAGCCATAAACCAACTTCTTAATGGCAGAAAAGTATTTCGGGATATCTCTTACTATAACGTCATTATGTCCTGCCCGGGGTATTATGACAATTTCCTTATCCCTGGACCCAAGGGTTTTAAACACCAGCTGCCCCTCCTCAGGAAGTACCAGGTTGTCTGACTCACCATGAATAATAAGGGCAGGAATTTTTATCCCGGCTATCATCTCCAGACACTCCTGTTCTATTCTATCTAACTCGGCATTCGGCTGCATAATGCCCAGGTGATATATGAGCCGGTTTATGCTGGCAAATCCACTTTCTATTATCAGGCCTTTAAAGGTTTCCTGATGATGGTAAGCCAGCTCTAAGGCAGATATACTTCCCAGAGAGCGGCCCATTATATAAAGGTCGGAATTATAGCTGCGTTTTCTCAATTCGTTCTTAACTGCCTCGTATACATGATGGGCATCCTTTGCCATGCTGGTAAAATCAGGAGTTCCGGTACTGGCTCCATAACCCCGATAATCTGCTACCACCAGATTTATTTTCTGAGCAAAGTATAACGGAGCCAGGTCATCATAATCGGCTGCTACTTCCCCATTGCCATGAAAATATAATATCCAGGGCCACTCTTTATCGACCGAATAAAATCGCGTGGCAATTCTTGCCTCATCTGCTGAATCTATAAGCAAGTCAAAAGCGCTATTGGGAGGCAGGGTAAAATCAGGTCGCGGATAAAAGAGCATCTGCAGAAAGTAGGGCTGGTCTACATAAGTATAATCAGGCATAGTGTCCTCCTTATACAGTTAATTATTGGCTCGGCATCCTTGTATGGCTTTTCAATTTCCTGATTGTAAATTCCATATCAGTGACTTCAAAACCTTCCGATTGAGACTTCTTCACTTCTACATTTTATCCAAAACAAATGATATAAAAAGCACAATAGTTTATAATACTCATAGTCAATACATGAATTAATATAGAAGAGGTGAAGGTTGAGCATGAAAATTTTAGTCTTTGGACTGGGTGCGCTAGGTACTGTGTATTCATGTTTACTGCAGCAGCAGGGACATGAGATTACTGGCGTAGATCATGAACCGGTGGTTAAGGCAATCCAACAGCATGGAGTTCAAGTGAAGGGTATATGGGGTGAGCATAAAGCAGTCCTCAATCAGGTAGTCAGCAGTCTGGACGAACTTAAAGAACAGGATTTTGATATAATAATCATCAGTGTAAAGTCCTATGAAACTGATGAAGTTGCCCGTCAGCTCAGAAACATAATTTCAGCTAATACCTATCTTGTACTAGCCCAAAATGGGTATGGCAACTTCGAAACCGCATCGAGATACATACCTCCCCAGCAAATAATACTAGGACGGGTAATCTTCGGATCCGAGACCATCAGTGCTGGAGAAGCAATGGTAACAGTTATCGCTGATGATGTAATACTGGGTTCACCAGATAATTTAATAGATATGGAACTGCTGCAGCAGTTTGCTGAGATTTTCTCCCGCGCCGGTATTCCCACCCGTGCTTCCAGTGACATTATGCGCTATGTGTGGGGAAAAATAATCTATAACTCTGCCCTTAATCCACTGGGTGCTATCCTTGAAGTCCCCTATGGAAAACTAGCAGAGATAAGCTATAGTAAGGATTTAATGGACCAGGTTATTGAAGAAATCTTTTCCGTACTGAAGGCATCCCATCAATCTACGATGTGGGAAAATGCTGCCGCCTACCGTAAAGATTTTTATGCCCAGCTGGTTCCAGTCACTGCTGCTCATCATGCATCTATGCTGCAGGATATTCAGCGTGGCAGGAAAACCGAGATTGATTCCTTAAATGGAGCGGTGGTTGAACTCGGGCGGAAATATGGAATTGATACCCCGGTGAATAAATATATCACCCTCATGCTAAAGGCTAAAGAAGCTATGCAGATTTAATATATTATTCATTCTCGTGATACCAAGGTGCCGCTTTTATCAAATATAAACTCATAGAGGCATGGGAAAACAGCAAATATTCTTACCTGCTTATTTATAAATACAGCCGTAATCTAAAAAGAGATCCTTCATTTAGGATCTCTCTTCTATAAATATTCTTTAGTTTAAAAATTTTTTGGTGGGGAATAAAGCATCCAGCTCAGTAAGTGGAACGTGTACCATGTTTTCCTGGCTTACTACTGCTAGTATAGCGATTTCTTCCCCGGTGTATTCTTCATGATAAGTGCCTACAACACAGACTGTTATCATAACACCATCTAAATATACCGTAAACATGTCTCCTCTGTTCAAAATTACCCCCTCCACGTTATTCCATCCACAATGACCATTTCCACGTGAGAGCGAAATTCAAGGGGATGACCGCTGTATATTACTATATCAGCTCTTTTACCCCTGGAGATTGATCCCAGATCCTGAGATACTTTTAGCATTTCAGCCGGCCATGAGGTTATTGCTTTTAATGCAGTAGCTTCATCCAGCCCTTCACGCACAGCTATTGCTGCACATACTCTCAAATGTTCAATTGGCACCACCGGGTGATCAGTAATCAAGCTGAATTTTACTCCTCTTTCAGCCAGCAGCAGTGCGGTTTTGAAGGATACCTCCTTAAGCTCTACTTTAGCCCGATTGATCAACAGCGGACCCAGAAAAACTGGCACGTTTCTTTTCAACAGTTCGTCGGCTACTTTAAATGCCTCAGTGCCATGCTGTATAATAATGTCAATATCCAATTCATCTTTAATGCGCAGAGCGGTTAAAATATCATCTGCCCTGTGAACATGAATTAACAATGGCATTTCCTTTTTCAACACTTTTTGTAATGGCTCCTGTTGGAATAAATCAGCCGCCTTCATATCCTCTTTATCCATATTTTTAGCTGCGGTATATAATGCTTCTCTAAGAAGACTGGCATTGGCCATACGGGTAACGGGTGATTTTTTTTGCTCGGCATATACTCTTTTGGGGTTTTCCCCCAGAGCCGCCTTTAAGCCCCAGGGATTTCTATACACCATATCTTCTGGCCCGGAAGCCAGGTGTTTTAGAAATACAGCCTGCCCACCAATAATGTTAGCACTGCCCGGCATACATAATGAACGGGTAACTCCACCTCTTAATGCATCAGTAAACGCCAGATCCCAAAAATTTATGCCATCCAATGCTCTTAGTTGAGGTGCTATAGGGTCAGCTATTTCGTTCACATCGCTTCCTTCAATCCTGTATATCTCCTCTTCCAAACCTATATGAGTATGGGAATCTATGAAGCCTGGGGCGGCATATTTGCCTGCAGCATTATAAATCTCACAATCATCAGGAATGACTAAATTTTCTCCAACTTCAATTATTAAATCTCCATCCAGTATCACAGTGGCATTTTCAAGTAATCCTGGTTCATCCATGGTAAGTACTCTAGCACCCTTAATTGCTAACACTTAATTCTCCTTCCTTATCTTATGAAAAACTGCCAGCGCCTGTTCAATGGTAATCCTAGTATTATCTACCTGTCTTTTTCAATTATATTACAAACAGATGCCTGTGTCCCCTAAGGCTTATCAGTTGAATCGTTATTCTGCATACTCACTGCATCTATCAGGGCTTTAAACAAATAGTCGGCGCAAACATCCTCCATGCATTCTGGATGCCACTGGATACCAACCACAAATTGATTTGGCCCATTAAACTCAATGGCCTCTATGGTTCCGTCAGGCGCACAAGCCGCTATCTTCATATTCTGTCCTGGTATTTTAACCGCTTGGTGATGAAAACTATTTACCTTAATCTGTTCGGTTTTTAACAATGCTGCTAACTTACTATCCTTTTGAATAAATACCACATGAAAAGCATAATTTCTAGGAGCCTTCTGCTGGTGCATTAATTTTCCAGCAAGATGCTGATAAATGCTTCCCCCGTCTGCAATGTTAATAATCTGACATCCCCTGCATATGCCTAATACCGGTTTGCGGTTCTTTATCATATTCCTGGCTAATTCTATCTCAAAAACATCTCTTAAAGGGTTGACTTCACCCAGTTCTTTATCGGGGAGTTCTCCCCAATAAGAGGGGTGTGCATCTCCCCCTCCAGACAACACCACAGCATCGCAGCTCTCAGTATAAGATTGAATTATATCGAATTCAGTAACTGCTGGTAACATTATTGGGACCCCTCCAGCTTTCAATATAGACATTATATAGTTTTCCTTAAGCATATAGGTTTTATCATCAAAGTCATAACCAGTACTTATCCCTATAATTGGCTTCATTAAACCCCTCCCCCATAGGTGTGTCCCCTGGCCTAGTTGACCCCAACAAAAAAACAGGCTCAAATAGCAACCTGTTCTGCAGAGTAATAGAATATATTATTATGTAAATTGTATTAATGCCTTATTTACATTTCACTAAGCCCCAGGCTTATCTCCAAAGATTGATCAACATTTGCCATCATTTCTTCATCCAAAATAGCTATCCTCTGTTTTAATCTTGTTTTATCTATGGTCCTTATCTGTTCAGCTAGTATTACAGAATCCCTTTCCAAACCGTACTGATCAGCTTTAAGTTCTATATGGGTTGGCAGCTTGGCCTTATTTATCTGGGATGTTATAGCCAGTACAATGGTGGTAGGGCTGTACTGGTTGCCTATATCATTCTGTATTACCAGAACTGGCCTTATGCCTCCCTGTTCTGATCCTACTACCGGATTCAACTGGGCAAAATAAATTTCCCCTCGTTTAATCATATTTTTATATCACTCCAACAATTTTTCTATGCAGGTGGTCAGAGCTTCATCGTCCATTCCTGTATTTTCACAGGCAATATTAAGGTTAATTTGCGCCATTTCCAGATAACCCTTTTTCATCTGCTCTTTCATTAAATTCCTTTTACGCTCCCCCAGATAAAACTTTATGGCTTCTCTTATTATTTCACTACGGTTCTTTGATTCCACAGCAGTAACACAGTCCATTTCACATAAGAGACTTTCCGGTACTGTTATAATAATTCTTTTGGATACTGGCAAAGCGAACACCCCCAGAGATAGATAGCAAACCCGATATATCTATTATATTGATAAGTACGGAGGCTCGCAAATCCAATAATTAGAATATAATGCTGGTTTATACATAAGTTCTGGGAACTCGCGAGCTTACTAAGCAAACTATCTCATAATTAATTGTATTTGCGATTAATGCCAGATCATCTGCTGTTATCCCATCTGCCTCTTTGCCAAAAAGAATTGCTTCATCTCCTTCTACGATGTCTTCTCTCCCGCTAATGTCAAACATACATTGATCCATGCATACTACACCCAACGAATCAGCCTTGTGGCCTTTTATCATAGCCCAGGCCCGGTTAGAAAAACTTCTGCTATACCCATCTGCATATCCAACCGGCAGCGTAGCTACCCTGGTCTCCTGCTTACACATATGAGTCCGGCCATAACTAACCCCATGACCTTCAGAAAGCTTCTTGACCATGCTAACCCTGCTTTTTAGAGTCATGGCTGGCACAATACCTAGATCCATACCTTTCATAAACTGGGAAGGGTATAATCCGTACAGGATTATGCCTACCCTCACCATATCCAGATGTGTTTCGGGGTACCTGAATATGGCAGCACTGTTCGAGCAGTGTTTAATAGGAATATGAAGGCCCCTCTCATCCAGGTCGCTGGTGAAATCTTGAAATACCTTAAATTGTTCCCTGGTAAACTGGTCATTTTGAGAGTCAGCTTCCGTGAAGTGAGTAAAAATACCCTCCACTTCTATACCAGGTAAGGCTGCAATATCTTCGATAATCCCTGTAGTATCCGAACCCGGAGCAAAACCTATTCTACCCATACCGGTATCGATTTTAATGTGTATACGGGCAGTCTTCCCCTGCGTTTGCGCTGCTTTTGATAATTCCCGGGCAAAGGATGCGTCATAAACGGCAGTCCTTATACCATGGCTCACTATGATATCGGCATACTGCTCTGGAACGTAGCCCAATACCATAATAGGAGCAGCAATACCTTCAGCAATCAGTTCCAGTGCTTCATCCAGAGTAGCTACGGCTAGAAAATCAACCATTTCTTCCAGGCAAACCCGGCTGACTTCCTTAACCCCATGTCCATAAGCATTGGCTTTAACTGCTGCCATAATCCTGGTCCCAGGACTTAAAGCTTTTTTTATACAACGCAGATTATTTCTAATAGCTGCTAAGTCTATTTCTGCCCAGGTAGGTCTCTTATTATCCATGATCACTTACCATAGCTTTTAAAATATCGTTGCGGGTAATTATCCCCACCAGTTTTCCATGCCTGAGGACCGGTACCCGATTAACCTTTTTATCCTGCATCAGCTTGACTATATTGCTAACCAGCTCATCTTCATCCACTGCTATCACTTTAGTGGTCATGGCATCTTTAACCCTTGAAGCAGTATATTTTTTCAGATCATTATTAAACCGCATAGTGTTTTCCAAAAAAATAATACTGTCAAATAGAGTTATGTAAAATGGTATTTTGAGCTCTCCGGCCTTAATGATTAGGTCTTTTTCACTAATTATTCCCAACACCTTACGTTCCGCATCAATAACCGGTATTCCGCTGATTTTATTTTCCAGAAGTATTCTGGCTACTTTTTCTACACTATCATCCGGTTTAGCTACTAATACCTCCCGGGTCATGATATCTCTTGCTCTCATATTCAACCCCCCAATATCTATTAATTTTCATTAAATATCCATAGTATAATATTATCACTCAAAACGTAAGATTATATCCGCAATTGCATCTATTATATCTCCGGCAACAATGCCTCGCTCACCTCTGGTTTCTTTGCTAAGATCTCCTGCCAGACCGTGGAAGTATACCCCTGCAAGTGCAGCATCCTGGGGCTTCAGTCCCTGGGCAATCAGCCCGGTAATCATCCCGCACAGCACATCTCCGCTGCCTGCTGTTGCCATGCCGGGGTTCCCGGTTATATTAATATATATGTTTCCAGACGGGTCTGCTATTACAGTTTTGTTGCCTTTCAATACCAGAGTAACGCCCCATTCCTGTGCATAATGGGCGGCAATATCCAATCGGTTATGCTGTATTTCTTCTATGCTTCTGCCAGTCAAACGCGCCATCTCTCCAGGATGCGGAGTCAGAACTACTGGTACCTGCCTCCCTTTCAGTACACCGGTATCATTTTGAAGAGCGTTAAGCCCATCCGCATCAATAACCAGCGGGATACCGGACCGCTCCAGCACAAAACGCAGTACCGCGTTTCCTTCAGGATAACCTGACATTCCCGGACCAATTACGCAGACCGAGGCAGTACCTAAAAGGTTCTCTATTGCCGGCAGTGCATCAAGAGAAATATAGCCCTGGGTATTCTCTGATAAAGGAGCAGTCATTACTTCCATTAGACGAGATTCAACTACAGGAAGCAGTGACTCAGGAAGAGCAGCAGTAACCAGACCAGCACCAATTTTGAGAGCAGCATAGGCGGACATAATCACTGCACCTGTCAAGCCGGGAGAACCCCCTATAACCAATACATGACCGTAGGAACCCTTATGTGATTCGGCTGGCCGTGGTCTGATCAACGGCCTGATTAATTCATCATTTATTAAATTCTTTTTAAGCTTCCTATCTTCTAATAATACTCGCGGGATAGAAATATCTGCCACACTTAATATACCAGCATATTCTCTGCCTGGTTCGAAAATCAGACCCAATTTGGGCAAAGCAAAAGTTACCGTATGGGTGGCCTTGATGGCTTCCCCATAGACTTTACCAGTATCGGCTTCCACTCCCGATGGAACATCTACCGCAACAACTGGCAAATTACTCCAATTAACCATTTTAACTATTCTCGCTTCAAATTCACTAAGGCAACCTTTAAACCCATTGCCATAAACAGCATCTACCACCAGGTCAGCAGACAGAAGTGAAAGCATCAATTTATCCAGATCATCTGGTCCTGAAAGCTGGTATATATTTGAGCTCAGTTTTGAGAGAACCTTATAATTAGTATATGAATCGGCTGTCATTTCATCCGGAAATGCCAGGATGAAAGTCTCTACATTTACCCCGGTGTTCAGCAGATGCCTGGCAATAACTAATCCATCACCACCATTATTACCTTTTCCTACCAGGACAATGACATTCTTCCCCCCCCTGCTTTCCAGCAGGTCTTCGACTACTTCCACAGTTCTGATTCCAGCATTCTCCATTAAAACGATGCTGGGAATACCGTAATCGTTAATAGCTTGATAATCGATTTCCCTCATTTCCCGGGAATTAAGTAACTTCAAAGCATATCACCCCTTCGATGCAATTACAGCGGCAACCGCCTGTTGGGTAGCGTGCGACAGGCTGACAGAAAAGCTTTTAATTCCGGCCTTTCGACCCTTTTCCTCAGCTCTGCCGTGCAAACGCAAATCAGGTTTTCCGTTGTTATCGATGACTATTTCGACATCATGAAATTTTATCCCTTCGGAGAATACCGGATCAAGTTTACGTACAGCCTCCTTGGCAGCAAATCTGACCGCCAGCGACGGATAAGGATTAGCCTTACCCAAACAGTATTTAAGTTCTTGACGAGTAAAAACCCGCTCTAGAAACCGGGGAGTCCTTTCTGCACTTTTCTTTATCCTGTCAATATCAATTATATCTATACCGATCAGCAATTCGCACCCCCCTTTCAACTTACTATTATGCTTATAAACAATTTTACCATTTATATTCAGCTATATAACATAAAACCCTGAAACCTATAAAGATTTCAGGGTTTATGACGTTTAACAGACAATTAGGCACTCAAACTTACGGCAAGATCAGCTTTCTCTGTATCATTTAGTATTTTATTCATATCCAGCAGTATCAATAACCTGCCATCATGTTTGCCCACACCGGTAATAAATTCCTCAGAAATGCTTCCTATTAGGCCCGGGGGTGGTTCAATACCCTCGACGGGCAAACGCAGCACCTCACTTACTTCATCGACAATAATACCTACCGTCTGGCCTTCTACCTCAACTACCACACTTCTTGCATCAGAATTAGTATCAGCTGATCCCATATTGAATTTCTTTTTTAGATCGATTATGGGTATAATCTGTCCTCTGAGGTTAATAATGCCTTCTACAAACCCTGGTGTTCCAGGCACTTTTGTAGGTACACTCATAGGTATAATTTCCTGCACATTTACGATTGGCACCCCATATTCACAAATTGTCCCATGATTATTCAACGTAAACACTACTAATTGAATTTCATCCGCCATAAGCCACCTCCTCCATTTACAATTCACTACATTAGACCTATATTGTTATAATAATTCATCTTCTACATGTATCGGATATTTCCTTCTTTATCTTTAAAAAAATATAAGTCTGGTACTGCTACCAAACTTATTTAAGATTTTTATGTATATAGTACAGTAAATAGCTTATCACCCCACTAATTTCAGGAGCCAGGTGGAAATGACCAGATATATTAACAAACCGGCTGCGTCGGTGATAGACATTATTAGCGGATTACTGGCTACCGCAGGATCAAGATTCAATCTGGTTAACAGAAATGGCAGCATAACCCCAATCAGATTGGCTACCATTACTATTGACACCATAGTTAAACAGACTATTAGAGCAATTTCTGTTCCTCCCCGCAAAAGTCCCAATGCAGCGCCAGCGATACCCATAGTAATACCCAGACCAGCGCCTACACTGAGTTCTTTGACTAAAGTAACTGCCCATTGACTAAGCTCTATATCCCCAGTTCCCAGCGCACGAACCATCAATGTTGCGGACTGAGCCCCGGCGTTCCCACCACTGCCAATAAGAAGTGGTATGAAGAAGGTTAAAGCGATAGTTGAGGCAAGTATTTCCTGATAAGCAGCCATTATCTCCAAAGAGATTAAATTGACAAATACCAGAACAATTAACCAGCCAATCCGTTTTATATACAGTTCTCTTATCCCGGTCTCGTTATAACTATTCTTTAAAGGTGCAACCGCTGCCCCTTTATGAAAATCTTCAGTGGCTTCTTCCTCGGCAACATCCATAACATCATCGAAAGTCACCACGCCCAGCAGAACTCCTTCCGAGTCTACTACCGGCAGGGCAGACAAATCATACTTGGCCATGGTATGAACTGCTTCTTCCCGGTCTTCAAAAGCCGGTAAGCTCACATAAGAATTATCCATAATCTTTTCAATACTGATATCCGGGGGATTGAATATAAAGCGTTGTAGTTCCAGGGCATCGAGGAGTTTCCAATTGGAATCCGTAACATATATAACATTCAGGGTCTCACTGTCTTCCTTTCCTTTAGCCCGTATCTGCTCCAGACCCTGTCCGATGGTCCATCCGGGTCTGACTGCCACATAATTAGGAGTCATTATCCTACCGATGCTTTCTTCTGGATAGCCCATCAATTCTCTAGTTTTCTCCAACTCCTGGGGGCTTAATAGATTAAGCAGTTTCTGGGTGACTCTCCCGGGTAACTCTTCAAACAAATTAGTCCGGTCATCGGGTTCCAAATTATGCAGCAGGCTTCTGGTCTCCTCGTCGCTCAATGCAGCCAGCAATGCATTACGTTGCTCCTTCTTGAGATAAGTAAACACATCTGATGATATATCGCGCGGTAAAAGTCGAAAAACGATGACCTGGTCAGACTTAGCCAGTTCAAATAAAAATTCGCCTATATCGGCTACCGGCCAGGCAGAAAGCTCTTCCCGTAGTTTTCCCCACCGCTTGTTTTCAATTAAGCTTTGTAAAACGGATGTATCTAAATCCAGCACTGCATTATCCCCTGCCTATATTTAATCAGATTGCGATTATTCTGGCTGCCGCAAAAATCTTTTCAGTAATGGAAAACATATTGCAGAAATAACCCACTCTCAGTTTATCCTGTAGACTATAATATTCCAGACAGCTGGCACTGGATACTATTTCTACCCCTCTCTCTTCCAGCAGCTTTAAGTGCTCAAGCACCGGTGAACCCTCACTAACCAGAAACACGCCGCTATTGATAAAAATAATTGTTGCAGGAACACTTTCCAAACGAGTAACAGCATATAAAAAACTGTTCATTAAAGTGCTGCCCTGCTGATCATCTCCATGCCCAAAAACGCTGCTTCCTATAAGAAGCACCAGGTTAGCATACATACTTATGCTCAGACTGATATTGCTAATACTCTCTTCCTTACCTATATCGATATAATAACCCCCACATTTATTCTGATTGATATTGGTTACTTTGCCTATTTGCTCAATGGGGGAGGTAAGGTCAGCATGTCTGTCCGAATGTGCAGCAACAGATAGGGATCTATCTCTTAGCACCGGCTGAAGCCCTACATTGTCCGAATCTACCGTAATTTTCATGGCCTAACAGCTCCTTAAAATATCCCTCTTATTTCCTATTCTATAATACCCTGACTTCCCTTAAAGTATCATAAAATCACCAATTTTAACAGTATTATAGATTTTTAGTTTATAAAAACAGATTACGATAAATCCTCATATTCCACTAAAGCTTAGAAAAATTTAAGCCGGATACCCATTCCGGGTATGTGAAATGTTAGCTGCTATGGTGCGTTTTCTTCTTTCGACATTTAGTGAAATATTTCACCATATGCAATGGCCTTAAATTCAGGTAAAATTAGCTATGAAGGTATTATTAATTAAATGAAAGCGGGTGCAGACTAATTTGGTCTTTCAGCCTATAGTTACCAAGAAAATATATGAAGAGATTGTTGATCAGCTCCGGGATTTGATAGCCAGGGGAGAACTAAAAGCCGGCGACAAACTGCCCTCGGAAAGGGAAATGTCTGAATCTATGGGAGTAAGCAGAGCATCTGTACGAGAAGCCTTGACCGCCATGGAAGCCTTTGGTATTCTGGACATTCGTCCTGGCGAAGGTACCTTCGTTAGAAAAACCAGCAGTTCAGAAACCTTTAAACCTCTGGCCTTTGTTCTGGCAGTAGAAAAAAATCCCGGCCAGCAAATGATGGAAGTCCGAAGGGTACTGGAAAGTGAATCAGCGGCCCTGGCAGCCTTACGGGCAGATGAAGATACTTTGATAAAGATTAGAAACAGTCTGGATCAAATGAAGTCTGCAGAGAACACCCAGCTGGCCGTGGAATACGATTTAAAATTTCACTATGCAATTGCAGAAGCAACCCAAAACTCCATACTGCTCAGAATCATGAATACGGTTGCTGACCTCATGCACCATACTTTCAGGATTGACCGAGAAAAACTGTTATCGAGAAATACCAGGCAGATTAACAGTGAACATGAAGCCATATACGAGGCCATTAAAGCAAGAAATCCTCAAAAGGCCAGGGAAAAAATGATTGAGCACATCAATAATATAGAAAAAGGAATGGAACAAAGTTTCGAGCTGGAACAGGAAAACTAGCAAGAGCATTGGGGGGATTGACCCCCCAATTTTATTCAATCATCCCCAAGGCCTGGTATGTTTCTTCGTTAACCACTCCGGTAGGTTCCAAATTATGCCAGACCTGAAAATATTTAACCGCAAGTTCAGTCATGTGCCCGAACTTGCCATCTGCACCATCGAATTCAACTCCCAGTTCCTTTAGTCGGCTCTGCACATACACAACTTTCTGCCCGGAAGATTTGATTTTTAATTCCACAGGATTTATGGTTTCTGGTACCATTTTACCGTCGTTTACGATCTTTACCCGGCAGCCCCAGGGAACCAGCGGATATAATTTCTCTACGTCACGGTTAAACATCCGTATGCATCCATGTGAGGCATAAGTTCCTATGGAACCAGGTTTATTGGTGCCATGTATACCATATATCCCCCAGGGCACATTAAGTCCCATCCAGCGGCTTCCAAAACCATTCCCCCATCCTACTGATTTATGAATCACTTTCCATTCTCCAATAGGTGAGGGTGTTTTTGCTTTACCCACCGCGACTGGGTACCGGCATACCTCCTGGTCATCTTCGTATAATACCAGATTCCGGGTAGCTACATCAATAACTATCAGCATGCGGCCCTGCTTTTCCTGTTCTGCAGCAGCACAAAATGAATCTTGCTTATCGCTGGCCAGCAGCGCTGTCCATACTGCCTCATTAACTACCCCATCAGCTTTCAACCCATAGGATAGCTGAAACATACTAACTGTGTTAGTAGTAACTTGATCATATATTCCATTTGGTTCTATATCATATCCCATTTCTTTTAAACGTGCTTGAACCATCCACACCGCTTCCCCCTGTATAGGGGTTTCCGTCAGATACAGAGTCGGATAGTCAGTATTGTCAATTATCAGACCTCCTGCACTAGTTGGCCCTGCTAATGCCACATTGATGCAGAATGATGAAAACAATAATACAGACAAACATAATATAGACAAAAACCTTCTCAGCAAACTATCATCTCCCTTAAATCATATTAACTTTTATAGCTTTCCATGAACTTATAAAGTTAATACAATTAATTGGGATGGTGCCTGGCACTAATTATTAACTTATGTACGCATTTTAGTAGTTAATAAGTTAGTGCCTGGTACCTTGCGTAAGTTGATGGTTAAAGGCCTCTAGAGTATTCACGGGTGGCTGACAGGCATTTTTGTCGCATAGATACACGGTCGACTGATTATTGACCTGCTTCATTTCCTGCACAAATGGAATCCTATCAATAAACTCATTGTCCCCGCCCTCTTTTAACAGAACCAGCGCCCGGGGCATAAAGCTGCTGTTAATCTTATCAATAAAGCTCAGGGTGTCCTGAGATTGTTTATCTCCAACTATTACTATCTCCTTTCCTGGATAGAAGTAATACAATGCAGAAGTCAAGAAGAATGAATAGGCTGCCGGGTGTTCCTTGATCTTGCCGCTGAATAATTTTATTGCCTCTTCAGCTTTTTGCTCCAGCGCAATATCCCCACCGATACGGCTCAACCGCAGAAAATTCATAACAGATAGAGAATTACTGGAAGGAATGGCTCCATCATAAATCTCCTTGGGACGGGTGAGAAGCTGCTCAGCATCCTGGCCATAAAAGAATAACCCCCCCTGCTCTTCATCCCAAAAGTAAGTAATTAATTCCTGGTTTAGCTCCAATGCAATTTCTAAATGCTGGCTGTTAAACCCGGCCTGATAAAGCTCAATCAGTGCCCATACCATACAAGCGTAATCAAGGGCATAAGCTGGATAAAGCGCCTGCTGCTCACGGTAACGGGCTAGCAGTCTTCCGTCTTCCCTCCTCATGTGCTCCAGGATAAATGATGCTGCCTTTTCCGCAGCCCTCAGGTACTTGAGATCTTTTAATATTCTGGCACCTATGGCCAGTGCTGCTATCATCATTCCATTCCAGGCCGTCAGAATCTTATCATCTTTATGCGGATGCACCCTTCTTTCACGATACTCAAAAAGCACCTGACGCATAGGTTCGACTTGCTGCCTTTCCTTTTCATTGAGCACCCCCTTAATCAAGTTAGGGATACTCTTACCTTCAAAATTGCCTTCCCTGCTGATATCATACTTCCGGCAGAAATCTATGCCGTTTTCTTCCCCCAGCAGTGAAATAATTCTTTCTTCGGTCCAGACATAGAATTTCCCCTCTACCCCTTCTGAGTCTGCGTCTTCTGCTGAATAAAATGCACCTTCGGGAGATGTCATATCCCGTAAGATGTAAGTGAAAATTTCACGGGCGGCTCTAGCATACAGCTCCTTTCCAGTGAGCTGATAGACTTCCAGGTAAGCAATGGCCAACAAAGCATTATCATACAGCATTTTTTCAAAATGAGGTACCAACCAGTAGCGGTCAGTTGAATAGCGGGCAAAACCAAACCCGATATGGTCGTATATACCTCCTTGATACATGGATTGCAGGGTTTTTTCCACCATCTCCAGTGCCTTGACTTCCCCTTTTAACTCATAAAAGCGTGTTAAAAAATACAGGTTATGAGGACTGGGGAATTTAGGAGCCTGGCCAAATCCACCATATACTTGATCAAAACGAGAAGTAAGCTGTTCAAAGGCCTGATCGAAGATTTGGTTTGATATTACTGAAGAAGCAGTATTTTCATCCAGGGTCTTTATATAGTCACTTATGTGATTACTGGAGTTCAGCACCATATCTCTTTCCTTGACCCATAATTCATGCAGTTTAGAAAGTACCTGCATTATGCCTGTCAATCCCTGTCGACTGGTTTTAGGCAGATAAGTGGCAGCATAGAATGGTTTTTTCTCCGGGGTCATTATAATCGTCAACGGCCAGCCGCCGTGGCCAGTCATGGCCTGGCATACGTCCATATAGATAATATCAATATCCGGCCTTTCCTCCCGATCAACTTTGATAGAAACAAATTTTTCGTTAAGCATGTCGGCCACTTCCTGGTCTTCAAACGATTCTCTTTCCATTACATGGCACCAATGGCAGGTGGAATACCCTATACTTAAAAATACCGGCTTGTCCTCAGCTTTAGCCCGAGCAAAAGCTTCTTCCCCCCAGGGATACCAGTTAACTGGGTTATAAGCATGTTGTAACAAGTATGGAGACTTTTCAGTAATCAGTCTATTGGCTTTATTATCAGTTGACATGTTGGCATCACCTTCCTTTCATGTATTTATAGTATTGCTATTGGTTTGTATCTATTATTGGATATTTTCCACTAACTATTATTGCAAATAGGAAAATATATATTCAGTAATTAAGAACTACTTCTAGTGTCTCCCATACCTATCATGTCTAGATATTCCTTCGTAAGCAAAGCAATTCATAATCTAGTATACCCCCAAAAATAAAGGATACTATTTCAACAGTATCCTCTATTTCACTTATATCTTGAGTATTTTGAATATTATGGTCCCTCCATTTTATTTGATCATAACAACATTTATGGCTTTGATCAAAGCTGTAGCTTCATTTCCTACCTTAAACCCAGCTTCATTAAGCGAATCTGTGGTCATCACCGATGTGATTTGATTATCCCCTACTTGAATAATTACCTCTGCCATGATGTCACCTTTTTTAATTTCAACTACTGTTCCGGTCAGTTGGTTGCGAACTCCAGCTTTCATGCGTTTAACTCCTTTTCTAGCTCAATATATTTTTTCACTTCCGGCAATTCCTTCTTGTATAGTGCAAGGACACAAAGCATGATCAATAGGGAAAAAGAACAAGTTAAGAAAAATTCAACCGAACTGTGCTGTAATTAACCAGCCTAAATGTTAAGTGCTGCGATATTTCCACTCTTTCCTGCCTAGAGAGACGATCTTGAGAATCTGAATACTATTTTCCCCGATTATTTTCTTAATTATCGGAATATCGCCTTCATCCACGATCAAGGAAATACCGCAGCTCTTACTGGCCTCTCGCGGAGTTGGAGAAATCCTGGCTTTGATGTCCCGCCCGTCAAGTTCTTTCTTAAGACGTAACCCTGCCTGATGATTGGGAAATAATACATACCAATCATAGCTACTACTATCCAGCTTAAAAACCTACTTTCTCAGCATCTCCAGAAAAGCTTCTACTCTAGTCCGGAGCTGTTCAAAATCCTGCTCGCTGTAATCCGTCTCGATATGCATTATAGGTATATTATGTTCAATCATAATGTGTTTAATCAGGTAACTCTCGGTAGAGTAAAGGTTACAGAACTGCAAATTGGTATCAATAATTCCATCCACCTGGTATTCATCGGTTAGACGGATTATATCGTCTATCCTGGCGGCATTAGGCGTAAAACAAGCACAATTGGTCTTCATATATCTATCGGCCAGGGCTCGAATCTGCTCATCCAAAGTAGTTACTGACTCATCCACCAGGTTTTCGAAATAGCGGGTGCCGGTACATGATTCTTCCACCACGACTGCTGCACCAAGACTCTCTACAATATGATGCAGTTTCCAATTAGGTATGGCCATTGGCGTACCACTTATCATAATACGCAGGGTGTTATCCGGAAAAACACCGATCCCGTTATTAATTCGTTGCTCCAGTTCGTCAGCCAGTTTATTGGCCATCTGCGCCGCCCGCCCGGGATCATCGTAGAAGTTGATCTGAGTAACCAGGAGAGCATCTTTACCGCTGATGGGCACCGGTGAGGCTTTTCTGGCATTGTAAACTCGCTGCAAAGCCCTGCGCTTGTTGTTTATCAGTTTAATGGCCTCTCCCAGAGCTTCGGCGGTAATCATCTTGCCGGTGACTCTCTCTACCACTTTTATGAAATCCCTTATTTCATCTTCAAAGGCCGCGACATCCCGCTCGCGTTTCATCTGCGGGATATCGATAATGTGAAAAGGTACTTCACCAGCCAGTATCTCCCAGGCTTTCTTCTTACCATCGCAGGTATTCTCACCCACGTACATGTCGGGAATTAGAAAGAATGGACAGGTTTTATCCAGTCTCGCACCTACGGAAGCTTTGATGAGCGGACAGGTATTGGCCGGAAGGACTTTTTCTCCGCCGGATACCCAGAACTGTGATCCCCCGCAAAGCCCGGCTGCTATTCCTCCGGCGGCAAAGACCACCTCATCCGGGACATATACACAGAAGGTTCCGAACACCTTTCCGCCCTCTTCTTGATGTTGAAGCATCTCTGCCGGTCTGACCCCGTGTATCTCGGATACTACAAAATCGTAGAAGTCCATGCCTTTGGGACGATCTTGCTGGGTAAGGTAAACTCCTCCAAAAGCCTCGGGCAGAACCTCACACAGGGCATCATGGTGCTCCAGGTCCATACCCAAATCGGTCCACATTTGCCGGTAATCAGCCATTTACAATTCCTCCTCTTCTTTACTGAATATTGATTCTAAAACAACTTTCTTGCTGTGGTAATCTTCTCACAATATATCCGTTCTACCCGATCTCGCTCTAATCCCGACTTATCAAGGAGTTGGTCGATAAGTGCCTGGCCTGCCTCACGGGGGCTCCATCCGGTAGGAATCATGGCTCGGTGATGGCTACCATTGCTGATAATATAGGCTTTAGCAGCCACTGAACCTATATCAATGCCTATTACTGTCATTTTTCTACCATCTCCAAAATAGCTTCAATGCGGACTTTGAGACTTTCCAAATCTGAATTGGAGTAGTCACTTTCCAGGTGCACGTATGGAAGCCCCTTGGACTTCACCAGTTTGCCGACTTCAAAGGCTTCAATATTATAGGTATGGCAAGCTTGCCAGGTCAGGTCGATGACCGCATCCGCTCGGAAATCTTCAATCATATTTTCTAATAACTTCAACCGGTAGGGATTAGGGCTCATGCAAGAGCAGGGTATAGCCAGATATTTTTCTGCCAGAGCCACAATAGGATCCACATTATTAATATCAGTCTGCAGTTCCAGTGTTTTGTAGCCGGAGCAGTTTTCCATGGCAACGATACAGGCTCCCAGTTCTTCGGTCAGACGGATAACTTTTTCAGTACCCAGACCCACCGGGCAACCGGTCAACAGCACCCGCGTTGCTTTTACTTGCCTATTCTCAGCCTGATTGGCAACTTCCCGGACCAGTCCATTCAGGTTGTCGATCATCTCCCCCTTATTACTGCTGAAACTGCGCGACCAAGCCGCGGTGAGCAGTGCCATCCCGCTCAGAGGGGGCGGGTCCGCCCGGTTCAGGTCGAACATGGCTTTGATCGCTTGTTTTTCTTTATTGATGACCTCCACCGCCTGCCAAATGTCTTCGTCACTTATGGTAACCTGCAATTCTTTTTCCAAGCGGTTTTTCAAGGGAAAAGGAGAGGCGTATGATAACCATTAGTAATATATTAAATTTATCTAGGTTATGATGCTGTAATTTTACCTTTAAACGTTGTTTCCGTCAATGCCAAAGATCTTATACCCGATTCGGTGGTATATGATCATTAATTTTTTGTATGGGAAGGAGTTTATCTCCATGCAGAGTTCTACAAATTTTATCGTGGAAACAGCCCTATTGGGCAAGGCTTGGTTTCTGTCAGCAGCAAGCAGATAAAAGAGCTATGGCCAGATGATGCACTAGTAACCTGGCTGCAAAAAGGACGTATTATTCTAGGATCAATAAAAGATTTTCTTGGTTATAAAGATCAAAATGAATCCTGGCGAAGAATAGACGGGTTGAACCTATATGAAGGTAGTAAAGAGGGGGTTAATGGATTTCTCACGGCCTCAGCTGCTATGGCAGTTGCCCGGGATTTGGGATGCCCGATAGTTGTAAGCGCCGGTATAGGTGGAATTGGAGATATTATTGAGGAACCCCTTTGCTATGACCTTCCTGCCTTGGCGAAGACAGCAATAACTCTAGTGGCGACCTCGCCCAAAGATATGCTAAATATTACCATCCAGCCGCTAATCGTCGTCTGGATGAACTAAGCCAAGGTAGGTCTTCGATGATCCAACTGGACTCACTTATTGCCAATATATGTGTTGCACTAGAAATCCTGGATGCTGAATCACTGGTCAATTATTCAATTAGCAAATAATAAAAGAACCGTAAAGCTCTATTTAGAACATCACGGCTCTCAGTTCGAGTATTTGCCTGCTAGCCTTTGAAGAGTATTATCCACCGAGTTTTCTGAGTGTCCACCATGCTTGCATTCACTTTTTGAAGGGCTGCTTGAAATCTGCTCTCCCTATCTTCGTCGATAGCAACCTTTTCAACAACTTCCCAAACCATATCCAGGTCAACACCCCTATAATCATGAATTCGAACATCCCTTATCCCCGCAATCTGTCTCCAAGGAACCTTCGTATGGCTTTCTCGAAAACCAGGAGAAAGCTTCTTGACAGCTTCTCCAATGATCTCCATATTTCTAATTACTCCATCTTGTATTAAGGTTGTTTGCATAAAAACGATTTTCCGGACTTAGTATAATCTTAAATTTTGGCTATACATTCGAGTATATGGATAAGATATACCGTATCACTTTTCACAGTTCCACGGCCGCTTCTATGACGGAGTCACGTATTAGCGGGTGTAGTGATTTTTCAGTCACGACATCCACGCTTCGTCCTAACAAATCTTCAAGTTCTAGCTTAACATTTATAAGATCAAATAGACTCCTGCCCGGAGAAAATTCTACGAGAAAATCGATATCGCTGTTATCATTAGATTCTCCTCTGGCAACAGAGCCAAAAATGCGTATATTAGATGCGCCATAAGTTTGCGCTATATTTATAATGCTTTGTTTTTTTAGTTGAATATCATTAAAGACTGATCCACGGTGACTATTTTCCATATCCATATACTCCCCTTATTACAGTCTTAATTAATTATATCCAAATATAGTAAACCGGTAAACATTAGACAAGATTCCGTATAAACTAGTATTATATTATTTTCCGAAACGCCATTCATACTAATATTTTGCTTTTTATTAATATCTATGGTTTATTTAGCCAACATGGCAGCAATGACAGGTGGAATACCCTATACTCAAGAATACCGGCTTGTCCTCAGCTTTAGCCCGAGCAAAAGCTTCTTCCCCCCAGGGATACCAGTCAACTGGATTATACGCGTGCTGCAAGAGGTAGGGGGATTTTTCATTAACCAGTCTATTAGGTTTCTGCTGTTGATTTAGCATAACAATAATCAGAAATCATCGACCGCAAGAACCGTCCCCCTGGTTTATACATTAATGTTATATCTTTCCATTCTTCTATACAAGCAGCTTCTGGAAATATTGAGCGCTTTAGCTACTTCAGTTTTATTATTGTTAAATTTTACCATATAGTTTCTAATTAGCTGTTCTTCCATATTGTCTTTGGTAGGCGATTTTTCCCACATCGGAATATTATCAACATATGCAGGCTTGATTAATGCTGGTGGCAATAAATCCGAAGTTATGGTATTTCCTTGTGCCATATTAATTGATCTTTCAATAACATTACTTAATTCTCTAATATTGCCTGGCCAGTCATGATTTATAAATATATCCATTACCTTGGGATCTATCTTAGTAATTGTTTTTCCCAGTTTTAAACTGATATTTTTAATAAAATACTCTGTCAAAAGGGGTATATCACTTTTTCGCTCCCTGAGTGAAGGAATATTAATTGTTATGACCCCTATTCTAAAATACAAATCTTGTCGAAAATTATGTTGTTTCATTGCTTCATTTAGGTCTTTATTGGTAGCACATATTATTCGTACATCAACTGGAATAACCTCTCTGCCGCCTAAACGAATTACTGTTCTTTCCTCCAACACCCTTAGTAATGATGCTTGCAGATCCAAAGGCATTTCTCCAATTTCATCAAGGAATAGGGTGCCTTTATCCGCTAATTCAAATTTACCGGGATTTCCACCTTTCCGCGCGCCCGTAAAGGCTCCTTCTTCATATCCAAATAGTTCACTGGAAATTAATTCGCGTGGTAACGCCCCACAGTTTAATGCAAAAAATGTTTCCTTCCTGCGAGAACCATTATTATGAATGGCCTGTGCAAACAAATCCTTACCCACTCCACTTTCACCCGTCAGCAATATAGTAGAGGCAGTCTGAGAAGCCATCTTTGCTTGTTCTACAGCAGCAATATAGTTGGTACTTGCTCCTATAAGAGTATCAAAAGTTATGATGTTTCTAGGCCTAATTATTTTTCGAACTACATTATGCATTTCATGTAAAATAATCACATAGCCATTTATATTTTCCTCTTTTTTCAATGGTGTTACATTCATAATAAATTTTTTTGTTTTCCCGGTAAAAGTTTTTAAACTTACAGTTTCTCCATAAACGGGCTTATCTAATTTTAAGATTTCCTTAATGTAGGTGTTATCTGGAGGAATAAAATCCTTAAAATTACTAACAATATTGTTTGGTTCAATCTCTAATATATCAAATGCTTGTTTATTCATTTGTACTATTTGTCCAGTTCTACTAATAGCTATTAATCCTTCTAAAATTGATTCCATAATAGCTTCTTTCTCCAGATTTGCTAACTTCACTTCATTATAAGCTTTATTTAATTCCAGCTTTCTCTCAATAGCTCTTACTGCTGCCATTACCATACCCAGAGTATGTGGATTCACATTCTTGTATGGACCGGTCAAATTCAGTACACCAATGATGTTTCTATCTTCATCGTGAATCGGCGCTGCAGAACAGGTTGAAAGACAAGCACATTTACAAAAATGTTCATAAGCAAAAATGTGGATGGGTTCATCAATGGCCAGTACTGTTCCAACCGCATTAGTTCCCATAATTTCTTCTGACCATATAGCTCCCTCAACAAAATTCCCAACAGATGTAAACCTTAAGTCTTTTGGAGAACCTATTAATTTAAGAAGTACACCATCTTTATCAGCTAAGACTATACAAAAACCTGAATCACGACTAATATTATCTAAGTCTTCCATGGTGGGAACAGCTATATCGAATAGATGCTGGTTGTCTCGTATACGTTGTTCCAATTGCTCTTTGCTCAGTAGTACGGTGTTGAATTGCATATATGGATCGACATTATAATTCTTGCTTCTTTCCCAGGAATCATGAACAAAATCGTGTATTAATAGGTCCCTATTTGTATTGCGAACATGAACATCTTCCCACATATTCCACATTTCAATACGGTTTGCGATATTTTTTATGTCCACTACTCATCGCCCCCTATCTGACAGGATACAACAACCTAATAATTCCGAATAATCAATGCGATTTCTTGCAAATTTTATCGCAATTTCCCGAATACTTAATCCAACCTACAACTTATCAGATTTACTTTATTCTATCAAATCATGGGAGATCTGTTACACTGCTCGATTAGTAGCTATTATAGTTTTTTGTCCATGTAGATAATATTTCCTTGGTTTTTCTAAGCATTGTAATAATTCGTCATTATTGCTGCCTACTATCATATCTGCCTGAGATATGTGAATACACTCCTGCCCCGGTTCACTGCCTTCAAGAATACGCTCATTTATTTCTAAAATGACATATTCCGCTATTTCATAGTATTTCTTAAACATGTGTTTTTCTGCAGCATTACTGCCAAACCACAAATACCCATTTTTATCCATCGGGCTTACTGTAGCCATAAAAACATGGCCGGGATTGTTTCTACCCGTACGCTTTCCTGGGGTTTTGTTTCTTCCTTCATCAAAAGTGCTTTCCCTGACCGCTTGATAAATCCCCTCATAAAACTTAAAATGTTCTTCAGTAAGATCAGCATCCATAACATAATATCCGCAGGAGATATCATTGCAGATTATTTTAACATTATAAAGTTCATCTGTGCGCATGGCCAAGGCTCGGTCCAGTTCATTTATGCTGCATATTCCGAAAGCATATATCACCCGGTTACCGGACTCAATTACTTTCACTGCTTCTTGTGCAAAGGTAAACTTTTGCGCGTATTCGTCTGCATATTTCAAGCTCATTTTGTAGCTACCTCCATAATAACCGTTCTGTTAATGTTGTGTCTATTGAGAGCGGAACCAGTATCGACCCCGCTCTCATGATGTTTATGGTTTTTAGTAAATATAGTTATTATATTTAGCCCTTTTTCAGATATCCGGTCATAGTTGTCTCTGAACTTTATTGCTGCCTTCGTAAATCCTGGTTATCCTGGCATCGCACATCATTCTTCTACCGGATATTTATGGGTATAGCCTTTTCTGCCTAGCACCAAACTGCTTCGGTGTTTTTTAAATCGCTATGTCACCAGCATAATATTTTGCAAATGCACCCTGCAGCTAATAGACAATCCGGTGTATGAAGTCCGTGAGAAGGGGCTTTACATAATCATAACTTGAATACCTTCCTGCCCTGGGGACACGATCCATATGGATTACATATACCCTTCCTCGGCCAGATCAATGCAACTGGTGTCAGGATTCTGCATGGCTTTCAGAGTTCCAAAGACTTCGGGAACAATGTTCATTACAAAGAACTTGGCGGTGGCAATTTTGCTCTTGTAGAAGTTGGCGTCAAAATGGTCTTCGCCCAATTCAGCCAGCTTCTGGGCTGCCAGGATGCCCTGGTCGAGCATCATCTTGCCGCAGATCACCTTCGTGCCTGCATGCAACGTCCGGGTCGCATACAGCTGTTTCATTTGTTTGTTGTTTACCGACCATTCAGCATTCAGATCCATAATTGATTGGAATGCATCGAAGGCCTCTTCCAGTGTTACGAATTCAGCTGCAAATTCCTGAGTCTTCTTGGCAGCGATAAAATCAGCAATTTCAGCCATCCACTTCTTGAATGGTTCGCCGCCCTTCATGGTGAACTTGCGCCCGGTGAAGTCTTGCCCATGCATGAAGTTGGTACCTTCCCAGATGGAATAGATTTTGCAGTCCCGGGCCAGGGAGGCCGGGGCATACTCTTCCATGAAGCCGTAGCCGCCATGGACCTGCATGGCTTCCGCGCACATCACCCATGCTACGTCGGATATGAAGGCCTTGGCGAGCGGATTTTGAATCATGAAGAAGTCCTCAGCGAGTTCCCTCTCTTCCTGGGTGGGAGCTTCTTTAGACAGGTCGATATAGTAGTAGGATGAATAGACCAACGCCCGGCAGGCTTCCATCATGGACTTCTGCAGCATTAGCATGCGGCGGACGTCTTCATGTTCGATGATCCGGACCTTCGGGCCCTTCGGATCAGTAGCCTTTGCACTCTGCACACGGACTTTGGCATAATCCAGAGCTGCATAGTAGGCTGCGCCAAAAGCGCCCAGAGAGAATATACCGGTGTTGATACGTTCTTCGTTCATCATCTGGAACATCTGAGCCATCCCTTTGCCGCGGCCGTCTACCGGATCTGGGCCGATCATCCAGCCATAGCAGTTGTCGTTTTCACCAAATGCCAGGGAGCAGGTGGCAGATCCATGGATGCCCAGCTTGTGCTCGATGCCGGTAGTGGTTACGTCATTCCATTTGCCCATGGAGCCATCTTCATTGACCCAGAACTTGGGAACGACCAGGCAGGAAATACCAGCGGTACCAGGTAGGGCATCGGGGTCCTTGGCCAGGACTAGATGGATTATATTTTCAACTCCGTCCCAGTCGCCAGTGGTGATGAAGCACTTCTGCCCTTTAATCTTCCACAGGCCCGGGGTGTCGGTAGGGAAGCACTTAGTGAGAACAGCACCCACATCAGAGCCTGCGCCCGGTTCGGTCAGACACATGGAACCGCCCCATTCCCCAGAGTACATTTTGGGCAGGAAGCGTTCCTGCAACTCTTCCTGAAGATTATACTGGAGCACGGTGGTAGCACCCTGGGTCAGACACCAAAGCATTACCATCGCCGGAGATGCAGCGGTCTGCATTTCCAGAATCGGAGCGTACCAGTATAAGGGCATGCGGCCTTCCACTTGACGGTCGCCGAACCCTGGTCCCATCCCAGCGTCCATAACCGTTTTGTATACAGACTTGAAGATATCCGGGCTGATGACTGCCTTTTCGTCACCACCGACATGCTTCATTCCGATTTCATCGGAATCTTTGTTGGCCGGGCAGATCACGTCACGGCAGATTTTGAAGTTAACATCGCAAATCACGTCAAAGTCGTCAATTCCATAATAGTCTTTATAAGCATCCAGAGATAAAACCTTGTCAGCGTCGAGCCATTCTTTGATCTGGAACTTAATGTCCCGCGTCTGATACAAATAATTATTATGAGACATTACAATTTCCTCCTATTTTTTATTTTATTATTCATGACAAATTCCATGGTTACCTTGACCGAACGGATTTGCCAGCACCTTCGATCCAGAAGATCATCTGTTATAAGTAAACTACAGCAGCAGCCTTATGATAATTATTATTACCTTACAGGTTCACCACCTGGTTTATAGCATTTCGAATATAGTGGTACATCCCATACCTCCGCCTATGCAAAGAGTTGCCAGACCGGTTTTGAGATTGCGCTTCTGCATTTCATAAAGCAGAGTTACCATGATTCTGGCTCCAGAGGACCCAATCGGATGACCCAGAGCAATAGCTCCGCCGTTCACATTGACTTTGTCCATCTTATCAGCCCATCCGCAGTCTCTGGCCACAGCTAGTGACTGAGAAGCAAAGGCTTCATTAGCTTCAATAAGATCAATATCATCTACGGTCATACCTGCTTTTTCAAGTGCTTTTTTGGTGGCTGGAATTGGCCCTAATCCCATAACTGAGGGATCTACTCCACCAGAAGCATAGCTGACGATTTTAGCCATCGGTTTGATTCCCAGTTCATCAGCTTTTTCTTTGGACATTACGATCATGGCAGCAGCACCATCGTTTATTCCTGATGCATTTCCTGCCGTAACCGTTCCGCCCTTTTTAAAAGCAGTACCGAGTTTAGCCATAGCTTCAGTACTGCTCAGACGGGGATGTTCGTCAGTATCAAATACCTTGTCACCTTTTTTGCCTTTAATAACTACGGGTACGATTTCGTCTTTGAATCTTCCAGATGCAATAGCCTCTGCAGCCCTTACCTGACTGGCATATCCAAAAGCGTCCTGTTCTTCCCGGGTTAAGCCATATTGCTCTGCTACATTTTCTGCGGTTATACCCATATGGTAGCCATTGAAGATTTCCCATAATCCGTCATAAACCATACCATCTATGAAATCACCTTTTACCATATTCATTCTGTATCCCCACCGGGCATTGGGCAGGTAATAGGGATGAGCGCTCATACATTCCATTCCACCGGCCATAACAATATCAGCATCCCCGGCTTTAATAACCTGGGCTGCAAGTTGAACTGCTCTCATTCCCGAAGCACAAACTTTATTAATAGTAAAGGCGGTAGCTTCCTTAGGTATTCCAGCGTGTATCGCAGACTGGCGGGCTACGTTTTGTCCCTGTCCGCCCTGTAATACACATCCGAAGATTACTTCCTCTATCTGTTCCGGCTTAATCCCAGCCCTTTTAATGGACTCTTCCATAACGATTCTGCCCAGTTCTACTGTTTTAGTATCTTTCAGCGTACCCCCAAAGGTTCCTAAAGGTGTCCGACATGCTCCTACTACCACTACTTCTCTTGACATTTATGTATACTCCCTTTCTAAATCTTAATTAAGTTGTACAGCTGTGTACTTATTTCTTACATTTGTCTTTTACCATTCCTGAGGCAGCAGCCTTAATTGAGCCAGATTAAATACCGGCCCATCCAGACAGATATACTCGCTGCCTATGTTACAGCGGCCGCATTTGCCTATGC
>JAENZE010000020.1 GCA_016841425.1 Syntrophomonas sp.
CGCCAGTATATTTATACATACCCTGGCGAAGTTTTGGGACTTTTTCAGTGGTCTCAAACCATCCCCATTGAAGGATATATTAAGTAGCTGTAGAATTTAACAAATAATAACAGAAATCCAGTCACCAATTCATGGCAGCACAACTCCTGCTTAAACAATGTGAAAGAAAGTACTTGAGATGAATGATTGCTTTTTTAGCATCTTTCACGGGATAATAGTAACATACATAAGAACGGAGCAGGAACAAGTTAGTAATGAACAATGGAAAAGGGGTGAAGACTATGCCAGGGGAAAATACTGAGTATAAACTTTTGTTGGACAGTATTGAGAATCCGGTAATAGCCATGCAGGAGGACCTAAAGGTTATATATTGCAATCCTGCTTACGCGAAACAGGCAGGAAAGCAGGCAGATGAAATAGAAGGGCATTACCTGTTGGAAACATTTCCAGACAACACAGGAAACGCCACTCATCTTGCCTATCTGGAAGTACTTGAAACGGGCCAGTCCACAACTGCTGAAGGTAAAATAGGAAATGAATATTTTAGTGAGCGGATATTTAGAACCCCGGAAGGGATACTATCTCTGGCTGATAATGTGAACAATCTTAAACGCTGGGAGGCATCCGTTGAATCTCTTACTATTGATCAGCGTGCAGTGTTCGATGAAATCAATGATGCTGTTATTATGCATGATGTAAATGATAATAGAATTACAGATGTTAATAAAGCTGCCTGTGATATTTTTGGCTATGAACGTGAGGAAATGCTGCAGTTGTCCATGGGGGACTTAACCGCGGATGAACCACCCTACAACCAGGATGATTTTTTACGCTGGCTGAAAAAGCCGCCTGAATTAAAAATAAAACGTATGGAATGGAAAGCCAGGGATAAATCTGGTCGTACCTTTTGGATTGAATTGACATCCAAGCGGATGAAAATAGGGGATGAAATACGCGTGGTTGCTGTGATTCAGGATGTAACCCGTCGCAAGTATACGGAAAAAGAACTGCGGGATTTGTACGAGCGCTATGAGGGTCTATTCGAAAATCCGGCTGACATGGTCTTTATCCATGACCTGGCTGGTAATTTCATATCGGTTAACCAGGCTGCAGAAAGGATAACCGGTTACTGGGGAGAAGATCTGGTTAAAATGAACATCCAGCAGCTGGCCAGTGACGACAGTCTGAAATTATTGCGGGGATTTCAATACCAGAGGATGCCTCAAAACCAGAGCAGTAATTATGAGTTGGAGATTGCCACCAAATACGATACCCGGGTATATCTGGATGTTAACCTTAGTCCGATTTATAAGGGCGGGAAAGCCGCTGCAGTGCTGGGTATTGCCCGTGATATAACTCAGCGAAAGATGAAGGAAGCTGCTTATATTGAGACGGCAGAGAATTTGGCTAATTTCGTTGATTACCTGCCAGATGCAACTATGGCCATTGATATGGAGGGTAAGGTAGTAGTTTGGAATAAGGCTATGGAAGAATTAACTGAAATTAAGGCTGAAGACATGCTGGGTAAAGGTGACTATGAATATGGTCTGGCATTTTACAATAAGAGAAGACCTATCATGGTTGATCTGGTATTAAGGCCGGAAGAGGTCAAACAATATTACTCGATTATAGAAGTAGAACGGTACACGATGATCAGTGAATTTGATACCCCTAATTTAAGAGGGGAAGGCCACTATCTGTGGGGCCAGGCTATGCCATGGTATGATAAAAAGGGAAATCTGATTGGTGCCATTGAGTCCCTGCGTGACATTACAGAACGTTATAAAAGCAGGCAGGCCCTCCAGGAGGCTGAAGAAAAAGTTAGGCGGGATCGCAAATGCTTATTTACCCTGATTGATAATCTGGAAGGTGCAATCCTTACCTGTAATCTGCGGGGAAGGATAAGAATGGCTAATATTAAATTCAGCCAGCTGCTGGGATATGGAGTGGAAGAACTTCCGGGCAGGAATATTGCAGAAATTATCGAAGATAGTAATAGCCAAATTGTGGGGGCAAAATTGCTGGATACCCTTCAGCTCGATGGCCCTAAAATTTATGAAGCTACATTAATTGCCAAGGATGGTATTCGTTCAGCGGCCAAGATAAAAATCAGGCCAGTATGGGATGAGGGAAAAATTACCGGATGTATTATGAAGGTTGAAGAAGCAGGTGGTTTAACGCAATAACTGGACAATTCTTTAAGAATGTATCCAGCAATAGCCACATTCAATTATTATTGTTAAAAATTGTAATAAGTATATAGAGAGGCTGTTTAGTAAGTCCGAAGGCGGATGAAGAGCAGTCTCTCTTATTTATTTTAATTAATCCAGGTGTGATATAAAGGGCAACCTGCAGCAATTCTAACCTGGTGTGGAATTAAACAGTCAGCTGTTTAAACTAATCATTTTGCGAGCATGTTTTAAAACTTGCCAGGAAAAATCAATAATAATTAGTATTAAATGGAATATATATTTAGTATTAGAGGAGAGAGGAGGGAGATCATTATGAAAATACTGTATAATACAGTAATTGCTATAGAAACGATTCAAAGATTGGAGCAATATATTGAAAGAGCCCTGGTATCAGCAGAGCCAGCTGGCAAACAATATATAGATAAAAATCATATTACGGAACAGGCTCTCAATCAATTTCTGGAACGGGTGGAGAAGGAACTGTAAAAGTACTGCTCAGATAATGAATAGGATAAAAGAGGCTGCACCGAAGTCCAAAGCGGACAGAGGGCAGCCTCTTCTTGTTTAAAAATAATAGGGAGGAGGAGTTCATGAGCTGGCATTAGAGACTGGATGAAATGCTGGTTTATTGCGTCTATTATATCTAGTATGATTAATATACTGGGACGGATTATTAAAGATGCAGAAGTCATATATACTGCCAGGACATTAGAAATCAGACTGACCGGTGTAATAATATGGTTTCGATCCATCGGGTATAATATTTAACATCTGAGGTGTATTTTTGTAGAAGAGGTACTAGTCTATGTATGCCATGCATTTTTATCGGATATATGAAACTTCCGGGTCATTTGATTTGAATCAACTGGAAATCAGTCTGCCCGGGAGTGGACATAGTTACTCCAGGACTGGATTATCCAGGGTGAAAACCAAGTCTATACAGATGGAAGTTCTGCCCCTGCTTCTCAAGTTGGGGACTGGATCTGTAGAAAAAGGCGGATACCACCTGGAGATGGACGTACAGGCCAGAATTTATGATATTGGTGCTATTAGTATTTGTCTGAGCTATTTCAGTTCTGCCGATGATAAGTTGAATCTCGAAGAACTGGCATTGATTTTTGCGGGGCAGGAAGGAATGGACACCTTATTTGAGGAAAAGCTCGGGATCATACATTCTATTCTGAAGATATGTGTTAAAGATCTGATAATGGACAAAAATTACTACGAAGACTACACCATCTACTATATTAGCAAGCCCTCAGAGATTGAAGATCCTGTATCACTGCTGATGGGAGAAAAAGCAGATTTCAGTCCTCTAATCAAAGAGCAGGTTTTAAGTAACCGTCTAAGTTACAGTATTGAGGATTATGTGATAATAACCTGGGATACAGCTCTAATTTGTGATCCGGAATCAGCCAGTGACCTGAGAGATTTAATAGAGTTTGCCAATGTCCAGCTGCTTGAACTGAGGTACTATGATACTGAACTGAGCAAGCATATGGATAAGATGTACGATGATATTGAGATTGCTGACAAGAAGAGCCGATTCTGGCGATTTAGACACTATCAAAATATTATGACTGCATTGATGGAACTCATAGCAGACCTGACTGAGGTTACAGAGAAGATAGGAAATCTCATTAAAATCACCGAAGATGTCTATTATGCCCGGGTATATCAGACCGCCTTAAAGGTTCTGCGCACTGCACAGTGGAACGACAGCGTAGAACGAAAGCTGCAGGTAATACAGCGAAATTATACTCTGCTGAGTAACGAAGTAAATGTACGGCATTCTAACTTCTTGGAATGGATTATCATCATTCTTATAGCCCTTGAGTTTGGATTTGCTATTCTGGAAGCTGTTCTGAGATAGATGGAAGCGACTCACATACTCGCAGACAATGGTATATCCCTTCGACCTTGCCGGACACCATAGCAGGTACTCTTCCCCTTCCTGCAGAGCCCGGAATTACTAGAGGGTTAAATTGCATGTAATACCTTGACTGTTTAAAAAGCCTCTTATTGCTGCCATATAAAATAGCACTCGTTCTCATACTAGCCAGAATTCAATTTTCCTGATACATATACCAGGTATTTCGTCATACTTTCACCCTAAGATAAACGGGGCCCGAGTTTTGATCCAGGGACCAGGAGATATCAAAACTTATCTGCTCATATTTCATTTTATTGCATTTAACTGTGCAAAAAATGTGACACTGAATCTGCAGACCGGGTGGTAATAACAGCAGAATAGACAATTACTGCATAGCAAAAGCCGCAAAAGGGATAATTCCGGAGAGAGACCAGAGCCATTATAGTGTATCTTTAGATCCCAAACTCCATGGCACGAATTTTGCACTAATATAAACATAGATTAATGAAGCTGGGGAGGTGGGAATTTGTCGCGGGTAGGCTATCCGTAGTATGTGCTTATATGTTCTGGAGTCAATCAGATAGACTATAAGTAAGGAGAGTGCTGTATGATAAGATGGCAAGATATGTATAAAGGAAAACTTAAAACCCCACAGGAAGCCGTGCAGCTTATTAATAACGGTGATAGAATAGTAGCTCCGCTGGGAAATGGAGCTCCCCGGGTGATAGGGGCAGCTCTGGGTGAAATGATTAAACAGGGTAGTTACCCTCAACTGCGTTACCTGTGTGGACTAAATCTTAATTGTCCTGGTTTAGCCAAACCTGAGGTAACCGCCAATTTTCATTACGAAGACGGTTACCTTACACCATTTTCTAGAAGTGTTATTGCAGACGCGGTGGGAGAATATCAGCCTATGAAACTATCTGACCTGCCCCGCACTATTGGAGAGGAAAGAGACTTCAACGTAGTTATTTGCACAGTAGCCCCTATGGATCAGCATGGATTTTTCAGTACAGGAATATTTCCGGACTACGCCTTTCCCATTGCTATGCAGGATAGTCCCAAGAAGATAATAGTAGAGGTTAACGATAAATATCCTCGTACTTATGGTTATAATCACATACATATATCAGAGGTGGATGCCATTGTTGAAAGCAGTTGGAATCTTATTGCTCTGCCTCCTGACCAGCCCAGTGAGCAGGATAAGTTAATTGCCGAATATATAGCCGAACAGATCCCTGATGGAGCTTGCCTGCAGTTGGGGATAGGAGGGATTCCTAATGCAGTTGGACAGCTGCTGGAGAATAAATGTGATCTTGCTGTACATTCAGAAATGATTTGTGAAGCTATGATGGACCTTTATTATAAAGGAGTAATTACCAGCAAAAAGAAATCTTTTATGCCTGGCAAGTGGGTAGCTACTTTTGTATTAGGAAGTCAGCAGCTTTATGATTTTGTAGCCGAGAATCCCATGATAGAAATGCATCCTACCGACTTTGTTAATAATCCCAGGATAGCTGGTCTAAATGATAAATTGATGTCCATCAATACCATTATGGAAGTTGATCTGGGCGGACAGTGTATATCTGAATCGATAGGATATAGTCCCTACTCTGGATTGGGTGGTCAGGAGGATTTCCTGCAGGCCTCATGGTATTCTAAAGGTGGCAAAGCTTTTCTTGCTACTTATTCAACTTATACCGATAAGGAAGGGAAACTACATTCCAAGATAGTTCCGACCGTAAATGGATTCGTTGCCATAAGTCGATGGAATACCCAGTATGTTGTCACAGAACATGGAATTGCCTACCTAAAGGGGAAGACCATGAAGGACCGGGTAAGGGAAATGATAAATATTGCCCATCCTGATTTCAGAGACTGGTTAAAGTCAGAGGCAGTACGTTTAAAATTTATTTAAAGACATAAACAGGAGGTAATAAGATGGATTTCAAATTCAGCGAAGAACAACAAATGCTTCATGATACCATATATAAATTCACCAAAAAGGAATGGGAACCCAGAACCATTGAGATTGATGAGTCCAACCGTTTTCCTATGTGGCTGTGGGATAAACTCCGGGAAATGGGATGGTGCGGTCTAATGGTGCCGGTTGAATATGGAGGAGCTGGATTAGGGCTTATGGAAGCCTGCATTGCCTTTGAAGCAGCTACTCATGCCGGCGGGGATACTGGTTCTACCCTGGGCTGGGCTACTCACTGCTCAATAGGCACCCTGCCTATTGTTTTGTGCGGAAGCGAAGAGCAAAAGAAGAAATACCTGCCTAAATTGGCCAGCGGGGAATGGATCAGCTGCTTTGCCCTTACCGAGCCTAATGTAGGTTCTGATGCAGCCGGGGTGGAATGCACTGCAGTGCAAGAAGGAGACTATTACATTCTTAACGGCAGCAAGACTTTCATAACCAATGCCAGGATAGCCAATATCGGACTGGTTATGGCTTCTACTGATAAAAGCAAAGGAGCGGCCGGCTTAACTGTTTTTATCGTGGATATGGATTCGCCAGGGGTTACCGTAGGCGAGCCATTTGATAAGATTGGCAATCGAGGCTCAGAACAATCGGAAGTTCATTTTGATAATGTAAAGGTTCCAGTTGAGAACAGAATTCTGGGCGAAGGGGACGGCTTTAAAAAAGTTGGGGTACAGAATCTGGAATATGAGAGAACTGCTTTAACCGCTATATGGACTGGTGTTCTTGGATACAACATCGAATTATCAGTAAATTATGCCCGGCAGAGGCAGCAGTTTGGGCATCCTATTGCTCAGTATGGACAGATACGAGAAAAAATAGCCCAGATGCAGCTGGATTATGATATAGCTAAATTATTGATGTATAAGTCGGCCTGGCTTAAAGATAATGGCATTCCTGGAGCCATGGAATCAACCGAATACAAAGTATTTATTGGACAGGCTAACATGCGCAGCGCAGCTGAGGCCATTCAGATATTCGGTGGTTACGGCTTGTTAAAAGAATTCAAAATTGAGCGTTCGCTTAGGGATGCCAAACTGGCACAAATAGGTGCTGGTACCGAACAGGTTCTGCTGGAAGTTATAGCCAGAATGATAACCGGGATAAGATCACTTACTATGTAAGCCAGATTATACACTCGACACTACAGGAATCAAGAAAGCGAGGTATATTATGTACAGCTTTACTAAAGAACAGGAGTTAATTCAGAAAGCCGCAAGAGAATATGCAGATAGAGTGATCGAACCCGCCGGAGCCAAAATAGACCAGGAAAACCTAATACCATCTGAAATTCTGCGAGGGTTAGGTGCCCTGGGGATGTATGGAATACCCTTTCCAGAAGCATATGGAGGGGGAGAAGCAGGCTTCCTGAGCTATTTGCTGGCAGTAGAACAGCTATGCAAAGCATCCCTGGGCGTTGGCATGATAATATCAGTCAATGCAGTGGGTTTGTCGGTTGTTAATGCTTTTGGAACTGAGCAGCAAAAAAAGCAATACATGCCCGATGGTATAAACGGCAAAACAATATTCTCCTTTGCTTTTACCGAACCCGGCACCGGGTCGGACCCTAAACAATTAAGTACCACAGCTGCCCGAGACGGGGATAGCTATATTTTAAATGGAACCAAACGATTTATAAGTAACTCTGGTTATGAAGGGCCGATAGTCGTAATCTGCAAGGAAAGTGAAAGCGGCCAGGCAACCGCTTTTATCGTAGACAAATTCTGCTCAGGTTATTCCATATCAGAACCCTGGGAAAAAATTGGGGCTCATGGGGGACCACTGTATGACGTGTATTTAAAAGATGTTAAGGTGCCGGCTGAAAATATGCTGGGAGGAATTGGGGACGGTATGTGGGTTCTGAAGGTAGCCATGATATACGGCAAAATCGGTTTGGTTGGGCTATTCCTAGGATCAGCACTGGCTGCCTATGAAGAGGCGGTAAAGTACGCCCGAGGTAAAACCCATCGGGGTACTCCAATAGCGGATAAGTTTCAGCATATACAGATGTCTATTGCAGACATGGCCATGAAATATGAGGCCTGTAAATGGTATGGATATCATCTGGGCTATGTAGCCGATACGGTTAAAGATCAAAACATATTAATCAAAGAAGCTGCCCTTACCAAAATATTCATAAGCGAAACAGCAATAGACATTGCCCGTATAGCCATGAGTATCCATGGATCTTATGGGCTGATGAAGGATTATAAGATATCCAGGGTATGGGGGGATGTCATTTTTGGGCCACAGGTAGAAGGGACTGCTCCAACCCTGAAAGTACTGGCAGCAGGGGTCATACTCAACAGCTAAATGCTTATAAGATTTATGCCGGTAAGTTCTTCGCTTACCGGCATAATGTATTTAAGCGCTTTTAGAAACCGAGACGAATACTGTGATATACTGGAGGTAACTTTATGCACCTGGACAATGAACGCCAGTCAGGGAGTGGTGTTATGGATATTAAAACAGAGGATAGTTCACCTCGGAGAACCTTTCATGAACTGGTAATGGAAAGCATTCATGTCGGCATTATGGCGGCTGATTATGATGGAAAACTATTGGCCATAAACAAAGCAGCCGAAGAGATGTGGGAATATCCTCGCCAGGAAGCCATGGGAGCATCCTTTTTGCTGGCTCTGGCCGAACACGACCGGAGCAGAATGAAAAAGACCTTTGACTATGTTATCAGAACCGGGCGAACTGTTAGTGCCACAGATATTGTCTTTGAAAACAGGGCCGGCAAAATTCTGCATATTAATGCTTATGCATCTCCAGTAAGTTATTCACCTGATCAGGGAGTCGGAGTAGCAATGTGGACCGAAGATATTACCGAAGAAAGAAAACTGAGATTGGAAGTGCAGCGGGCTGATAAGCTGGCCGCGTTGGGACAGCTTGCTTTAGGATTATCTCATGAGGTTAGAACACCGTTGGGAACCATAAAAGCCCTCGCCGGTCTAATACAAATAAATATTAACGATAGTGAACAGGTGAAAAAGTATTTAAAAGTACTTAATAATGAAGTCAGCAGACTGGATAAGCTAAGCCGGGAATTGTTGGATTTTGGAGGCCAAAGGAAACTTAACATGGAAAGCATAAACATTAACAATCTTATTAATAAGCTGCTGTACCTGGGAAAATTAAACCGTCCGAACAGCCAGGTGAATATTAAAGAGAACTTACAGGCAGATTTGCCAGAGATATATTGCGACCGGGAAGATTTACTGCATGCTTTAATGAACCTGGTAATTAATGCTTATGATGCGGTTGGTGACAAGGGAACTATCTGGGTTGAAACAGAGCAGCAGGGAAGCTGGATTGCTATTCGGATAAAGGATAACGGAATTGGTATCCAAGCAGATTGCATAAACAAAATATTTGACCCCTTTTATACCACTAAAGAAAATGGAACCGGGTTGGGCTTGTCTATAGTTCATACCATGATAAACGACCACGGTGGGCATCTGGAAGTAGTTTCTCAGCCTGGACAGGGGACCATATTTACAGTGAAACTGCCATCTGAACAGGGAAGGGCAGGAATATTATGAGTAAACCCCTAATACTAATAGTTGAAGATGATGCCAGTATGGCTTATGTCCTGGCCGAGTGCCTTAAAACAGAGGATTATAACATTTTGCTGGCTGCCCAGGGAGAACAGGCAATCGAATTATTTGAGAAGAATACCCCGGACCTGGTTTTGTTGGATCTGAAGATACCACGGCTTAATGGGCTGGAGGTACTCAAGCACATAAAAAGCATCAGCTCTGAAACTCTGGTTATTATGCTTACCGGGCATGCCACAATCAGTACAGCAGTCGAAGCCATGAAAGAAGGAGCTTATGACTTTATCTCCAAGCCATTTGAATTGGATGAACTGATGCATACTGTGAAAGGTGCTATGAAGAAGATATTGATCATTAAGGAAAACCAGGATGCTCGTAACAATGCTTTCCAATCGGGTGCAGATGTCTATCGCTCTTCCATTTCTCCGGTTACGATGAAAGTTGATGATATGATTGCCAGTGTAGCTGAAAGTGATTATACGGTTTTAATTGAGGGTGAAAGCGGGACAGGAAAAAGCCTGGTGGCAAAAGAAATTCATAATCTCAGCAGCAGAAAAAACCAACCTTTTATCCGGGTTGACTGTGCTGCCCTGCATTCTAATTTGGTTGAAAGTGAATTATTTGGATTTGAAAAAGGTTCGTTTACTGGAGCGGTAAACAGGAAAATGGGCAAACTGGAGCGGGCAAATAAAGGAACTCTTTTCCTGGACGAGATAAGCACCCTGGATTTAAATGGTCAGGCTTCTCTGCTCAGTGTTATTCAGAATCAGGAATTCGAAAGAATAGGAAGCTCCAGACCTCAGGTTCTAGATATTAGGATAATAGCAGCTACCAACCAAAACCTAAAACAAATGGTAAAAGAAAAAACCTTTCGTCATGATCTGTACTACCGGCTCAATGTTTTCACTGTTTATATGCCTTCTTTGAGGGAAAGACAGGAAGACATAATTCCTTTGACCTATTTTTTTATAAGGAAATACCGACAGGGAGGTGGAATGGAACTTTCACCGGAGGCTGCCATGAAGCTGAAAAGCTATGATTGGCCAGGAAACATCCGAGAGTTGGAAAACGCTGTAAAACATGCTCTTATTCTAGTAAAAGGGGAAAACATCATTCACAGCAGTCACCTGCCTCTGGAACTAAACCAGGGTTATTGGGCTTTTCGTGATAAGAACCTGGGGTTGAAAGATATATTGGCAGCTACAGAAAAAAACATCATCGAACAGGCGCTGCTGGAAAATGATCTTAATGTGGAAAAATGTGCTCAATCACTTAAGCTGTCCAGACGCACTTTGTATTATAGAATGAGTAAACTGGATGTTAATCTGTTTCGGGATGAAAGTGGCCTTAGTTAGTTTGATACCAACATTTATGCCTGATGCACCAAATATTTATTTGACCACCACATAGGATTAATATGGTATAATTGCTAATTGTAGGGATTAATTATTATTTCTAGATATATTGAAACAAAAGGGGGAGGGTCAATTGAGAAAAGCTATTAGTTGTTTTTTGAGCCTGGCGATTTTACTATTGGCTATGCCGTTTAATGCACTGGCCAGTGATGGGGCAAGGCAGGATTTTATACAAAATTTCCTGCACATAATGGATAACACTCTGGATATGCAGAATGTTTATATGGAGGATATGCAGCGTAATACGATAAAATTGGAATTTAACGGAGAACTGACTGAAAGCAGCTATCAAGGCGCTGACGGAGCCAATATGAGTGATGTACCCTGCAATGGCAGCATTGAAATTATCGGTAATCAAAAGAATGGACAGTGCCAGGTGAATTTTGGAGGACAGGTATTAGAATATGACTTGGATGGTACGTTATATCTTAGCAAGGATGGTATCATCATACCGAAGGAGACTATCGAGTCCCTGGTCAAAATAGATACTGCAGGATTGTCAGGAATGGATGACCTGGAAGATATACCGGCATATGTGGTGATTCAATCATTTCTAAGTGATGAAGAGTGGGCTCTTCTACAAGATTCATTTACCTATAACATAGAAATGTACAGCAAGAAAAATGAAATTAAGGCTTTTTATCGGGGATTACTTAATACTGTCCCAGCCAGCTGCTTCTATTACAAAGATGGGTATTCGGTTCTTGATCTACAGCCGTCAATACTGGCATCGGCAGTATTTATAAATAACTTAAAAGATAACAGCCAGGACCTGGCAGAAAAGTTTACTGCCATTATGACCAAACCCCCATATGTCAGTGAAGAGGAATTTTTAGATATGAAGGAAGAAATAGAATCCGGAATTGTGGAAGGTATTGGTGCGCTGCAGATAATTGACCTGGCAGATTTGGAGGAATTGCCTTTCACTGTAGAGGAACTAAAAATCTCTTCGAAATACGATTCGTTTGCGACTTCTATCCATATCAGCAGTGATATGGAAGGAAACGCATTCGATTTTGCTTTAACGGCCAACCATGTTCTGGCAGAAGGCAAAAGTACCGGTGATATAAACCTGGATTTACTGGTCGATACACCGGAGATGTTTATGGATCTGACTATTGAGGGTAAAGAAAAAGACTATTCACATAATAGCAACCTGGATTTAGTTATCGGGGGTGAAATACGATCTGGAGAAGAGTTTGTGAGCGGCGAAATAGTTATGGAAGCTGCTCTGGATTTTGACAGCGATTACAGGATAAACATACCGGAGATAAACGACAGCAACAGCATGGTGTTAGACATGGCTGAGTTTATGCCCGATCAGCCAGAGTGGGATACGAAATATGAAGCGGAATATTATGACGATGGAAAACTAAAAGTATTTCTTTACGGGTACAAGATGGATTTTGAGGAGGCTGAGCCGCTTATAATTAACTCCTGTACTATGGTCCCAGTGAGGGAAATAGGTGAAAATCTTTACTGTGAAGTCAGCTGGCAGCCGCCCGATACAGTCATCTTTAGCGATGAATATAGCGAGGAGGACCTCACCCTGAAGATTAATTCCACTACCTATTACCTGGGCTATCAATCCTATACTATGGGCACAGCACCGATAATTATTAAAGGACATACTTATGTGCCGTTAAGGGTTGTTGCTGATTATCTTGGTTATACCCTGGAATGGGATGCGGCCAGTAAATCTGTTTACATGGACTTTGATTTTTAGACTATCCAGTTGATTAACTTGTAGGCCCAAGACAATGTGCCTATGAATCAGCAGGGGGAGCCAGGATGGCACCCCCTGTTTTTTGTTATGTTTTGTTCAATACGCCCTTATGAATTACTGAGCATTGGCACTCTGCACAGTCAGTAGCATTAACGAAACAACGGAGCTTAAGATGGACTTCAAACTGTAATCCTGTAAAGGGCTTTTGTTATCGGTCTGAAAGGCCCCTGAAAATCAGGGACCTTTCATGTTGTTGCTATTTAATAGTTTTCCGCCAGCTCTTCGTAATAAGCCTGGGGGTGTGCACAAGCCGGACATACCTCGGGGGCTTCGGCTCCTTCGTGAACGTAGCCGCAGTTGCGGCACCGCCACTTGATAGGGGCCGATCTTTTAAATACCGCACCTTCCTTCAGGTTGCTAAGCAGCTTTCGGTATCTTTTTTCGTGTTCCTCTTCTACTTCAGCTATTTCCCTAAAATAGTCGGCTATTTCATCAAACCCTTCTTCCCGGGCTATTTTCTCAAACTCGGGATACATACTGGTATGTTCCTCATTTTCTCCTTCTGCAGCAGCAAGCAGATTCTCTTCCGTACTATGAATCGCTCCTCCCATTAGGAACTTGAAAAACAATTTGGCATGTTCCTTTTCATTAAGAGCAGTTTCTGCAAAAAAACCTGAAATTTGTTCAAAACCTTCCTTTTTAGCCTGGCTGGCATAGTAATCATACTTATTCCTGGCCTGTGATTCACCGGCAAAAGCTGCCCAGAGATTCTGTTCAGTTTTTGATCCTTTTAGTTCCATGTTCATTCCTCCTTACAAACAATAAACTAGGTTTTGTTTATTAAATATAGCTTATACTAATCCTTGAGTAAACATTTCTTTTATAAACAAAAAGAAAAAAAGGACTAACCAAAACAGGGATATTTGAGTCTGGGAGAAAATTACAGCCTTTTCTCTAGTTAAATGAGTAAGAGGGGTAGGTTCTATGACTCATTCTGTCAAACCTAATATGACAGTAAGTAATGCTATAATAAGTTAAGGAAACGATTCTCTGACTCATTCCTATTAATCCGAATATGTACAGCTGGTAGGAGCTCTTAAAACAATCATTATAAGAGGTGAACGGCTATGACAGCCAAAAAAATAATTGAACAAACCTGCGGCTTATACCGGGTGGATTTAAGTTCAGTAAAAAAAATCGCCGCCGAATTTAATGGAGAGTTGGATCGTGCCCTGGCTGGAGAAAAGAGCTCCCTGCAAATTATACCATCGTTTTTATCTGCACCTTCGGGCCAGGAAAAGGGCCGTTATATTGCGGTTGATTTTGGAGGCAGCAACCTGAGGGTGATGTTAGTAGAACTAAGGGGACAGGGATGTTATGAGATAATCAAACTGGTCAGCCAGCCCCTAAAAGATCCACAAGGTAGATACGATTACACGACAGCTGATACCAGTGGTCATGAGGTCTTTGCTTTTGTCGCTGATCTGGTGTCAGAAATATGGGCAGAGGCATCCTCATGCAAGCTGGGTCTGACTTTTTCTTATCCCATGCTGCAGAATAGTATTTGCTCAGCGCGCTTACTTCGCTGGACAAAAGAACTTAAACCCAGACAGACTGAAGGTCGGGATATTGGCCAAATGCTGAGCAAAGCTTTGATAGATATAGGAATTGACATAAAACCGGCGGCTATAATTAATGATACGGTAGGAGTATTTATGGCTGGCTGTTACCATGATTCTGCAGTATGTGCAGGTTCTATCTGTGGAACGGGATATAATAACTGTCTTCTGGAACCAGGACGCATGACCGCTTCTGAGCAGGTTATGATCGTAAATACCGAGGCCGGTAATTTCTCGTCCCTGCCATTTAATTATTATGATCAAATATTAGATCAGGCCACTGATGATCCTGGACAGCAAAAGATGGAAAAAATGGTATCTGGGAAATATCTGGGAGAACTTATGCGTATCACCCTGAGAGATCTGGGTGAAAAAGGGTATCTTCCTGGTTATGATCGATCCGAAAGGATTTGGAACCAACCCTATTCCCTGCCTACAGAAGTGTTGAGCTGGCTGCAGTCAAAGAGAAGCGAAGAAATAGAGCAGTTTGCTTATTGGATCGAGGTGAATGGTTTTTATACTAACCAGGATGGGCTTGCCTGGCTAAATCTGATAAGCGCTGCTATTCTGGAGCGGGCGATGATATTGATAGCAGCAACTTATACTGCGATTTTGGAACGAAATCGTCAGCTCAATAACGAAAAGCAGGTTATTGCGGTAGATGGTGCACTATTTAAGTATATGCCTGGTTTTTTGACCGGTATTGAAAGCATACTTAGGAGTGAATTGCCGGATCGTTCTGTCGCTTTAATGTATACATCAGATGGGTCTAATGTTGGTGCCGCAGTAGCAGCAGCTATGACAGAAAGATAAGATATGTGCTAATACTTAATGTAAAGAAAGTAAACCAGAGTCGTATGAGCTGCCAGGCCAGGGCTGGGAGACAAGGCAGCCAATCTTTTTTATTGACAAATGACCCAAATGATAATAATATAAGCATATACTTATAAAAGAAAGAAGATGAGATGTATGCTGCAGAAAATTGCCGATCTGGTCACTTATCAGTGGTTTAACATAAAAGAAGGAACACATCTAGCAGATGCGGTAGACTTTTTTATTTATGACACTTTAAAGATATTCATTATGCTATCAGTCATTATTTTTATCGTCGCCATGATCCGAAGCTTTTTTCCTCCGGAAAAGACTCGTAAAATACTGACTTACCGGCATCAATATACCGGTAATATCGTAGCTGCTCTGCTGGGAATAGTAACCCCTTTTTGTTCATGTTCGGCGGTACCGGTTTTTATAGGTTTTGTGGAAGCGGGTATTCCTCTGGGCATTACCTTTTCCTTTTTGATCTCTTCGCCTATGGTAAATGAGGTTGCCCTGGTATTGCTATGGGGGATGTTTGGATCCAAAATAGCCATTACTTATATTGCGGCCGGCTTGACTGTAGCCATTATAGGAGGATTAATTATCGGAAAGCTCCAAATGGAAAAGTATGTGGAAGGTTATGTCTATGAAGTTGCTCAGGATATTAAGGGTATCGAAATGGTGACCGCGGAACAGACCTGGAGTGATCGCCTGTTATATGCTCGGGATTATGTCAGGGATATTTTAAGAAGAGTCTGGCCATATGTACTGGTTGGCATCGGGGTTGGCGCATGGATCCATGGTTATGTTCCTACTGACTTTTTAGCCAGCTATGCGGGAAAAGACAATCTGCTGGCGGTACCAATAGCAGTAATCATGGGTGTACCACTTTATTCTAACGCAGCCGGAGTAGTTCCTCTGGTGGCAGCACTTCAGGAGAAGGGTATGGCCATGGGTACAGTGCTCGCTTTTATGATGTCGGTCACCGCTCTCTCTCTGCCGGAAATGATTATTTTGCGTAATGTATTAAAACCGCGTTTAATAGGGATATTTGTGAGTATCCTGGCAGTCTCTATAATACTGATAGGCTATCTATTCAATGCATTAATTCCCGGGTAATAGTTAGCGGAGTGCCACTTGACAGGATAATAACAATGCTCATTGTTCAAAATAAGACCAGATTAGGAGTGAAAATATGTTCGAAACCCTATTTAAGGCATTGGGTGAACCAACCCGGTTAAAGATTCTTAAACTTCTGGCGGTTAAAGACTTGTGCGTTTGCGATCTGGAAGAAATAATGCAGGCAAGTCAACCGCGTATCTCCCAGCATCTTAAGGTATTAAAACATGCCCAACTGGTTAATGAACGCAGGGAGGGACAGCGCAGGGTTTGTTGTTTGAATAGAGAACTACTGCTTAATAATATAAAAGAGTTTGTGGAATATATGGATGAACCGCTTGACAAAAATCCTGAATATTCTGAAGAACTATTACGCCTGCTGTCTATGGACGGTCAGGCATGTGCAAGGAAATACGGTGAAAATAGCGGGCAGTAACGCAGCTGTGTGATCACGGAAAGAGGAGGTTATTGAATGAAGATTGAAGTGTTAGGTACTGGTTGTTCAAGGTGTCAGCAGTTAGAGAAGGATGTTTATAATGCCCTGGCAGCCCTGGATATAGCAGCTGATGTGTCCAAGGTGCAGGACATCAAAAAGATAATGGAGTACAAGGTGATGAGCACTCCTGCTCTAGTAGTTGATGGTCAGGTGAAAATTGCGGGCAGAATACCCCGTAAAGAAGAACTATACAGCATATTAGAGAGCTCTAAATAGAGCTGGCATTCTGATAAGGCAGATATCTTATAGAAAGATTGAAATTGAATTAGAGGAGGAAAAGCATGGATAACATAACAATTGAAGTATATGGCGGAATTAATACTGCCGGTGGAGGCTGCAGCTGCGGGTGCAGTAGTTGTACTCCTGCTGATGCCAGAGTTGAATTTGAAGCGGTACAGGATGCTCTGGTGAAGAAATATGGGGAAGGGGTACTGGACTTCCAATTTATAGATACGGGAGATAAACTCCGGGATTATCCTCAGATACAACAGATAATTCAGGCTGGATATTCTTTCCCGGTTATAGTTGTGGATGGAAATCCCCGCTTAGCCGGGGGCATGCCCCTAGATGCTATGATACAGATAATAAGTGAAATCCAGGCCGCTCAATAAGAATGGGGAAAGGCTGTCTAAAAAGTCGGCACCCTGCCAGAACGAGCAAAAAAAGGTTAAGAGCAAGGCAACTGGAAAGCCCGTGATTGAAGCGAGTAAGGTGTGGGGACACACTTCAAAGAGGAATGTCCCCGTAATAAGTACGTCGATTGAACGGACTTTCCAAGTTAAAGCAGCTATTAACCTTTTTTGATGGCCGAAAAGGACCGGGACGCCGGTCCTTTCCCAATTTGGAGTATTCAAGCGCCACAGTATTGCAATAAAATGCTGCTAACCTTTACAAAAACCGTTCCCCAGTCCCATTATCAGATTCCAACTTCCAGATAAAATCAGACAGGGTAATTGACACTTGCTTAGATAGTTGATATATTAGAGGCATAATGAACATATGCCCAAATACGATGAATTGGCCTTATAAAATTCGGAAAGTGGGGTATTCGAAAGGAGGTTTAGTTTATGCCGCGTGGAGATAGAACTGGACCGCAGGGTAAAGGACCTGGCTCAGGCAGAGGCCTGGGTAAGTGCAAAAAGACTAAAAACCAGGAGGACAGCAATATAGATAGAGGGTCTCCTCCAGCTGGTAGCGGAGGCCTTGGTTTGGGTAGAGCAGGAAGAGGTATGCAGGATAAGGGTAAAGGAAATAAATAGTACTAAACGACAATAATTTGATAGAGAGGTATTGAATATGGATAGTATAGCAATATGTTCCAGCGATGATAAACCTACAGCTATGGTAGATGGACGTTTCGGCCGCTGCCCTTACTTTATGGTGTGGAGTCCCGATTCTTCTGAATTTAAGAGTCTTAAGAACAACGGTATTGATGCCGCTCATGGTGCAGGTACCGGAGCTGCCCAGGTACTGTTACAGAATAAGGTGGGTGCAATTTTAACTACTCGTATTGGTCCCAAGGCCTTTCAAGTTTTAAACACAGCTGGTATTAAGATTTACCAGGGTCAGGAGAATATTAGCGTTCAAGAATTGTTGGATAAATACCTGAGCCAGCAGTTGCAGGAATTAAAACAGCCTAATAATTAGCTGTTGAATGGGATTATCTTTACCAGGAAAAGGAGAAGCAAAAATGGAAATAGCTGTTGCAAGCGGCAAGGGAGGTACGGGCAAGACCCTGGTGGCGACCTGTCTGGCCAGGGTTCTTGCTGACTATAATCCGGTATTAGTCGATGCCGATGTAGAAGAACCCAACGCCGGGCTGGTTATATCTCATCAACCTGTAAATATCCGGCCAGCCTTTCGTCCGGTACCATCAATTGACATGAAGAGCTGTACTCTGTGCGGCAAATGTGCCGAGTTATGCCGTTTTAATGCACTGGTGGTACTTCCTGGCGAAGTGATGGTCTTCACTGAATTGTGCCATTCTTGTGGACTTTGCGCTTACATTTGCCCAGAAAATGCCATTAACGAAGCAAACCATAAAATAGGAGTCATAGAAGAATCTGCTTTGCTCAGCGGAGGACATTTAATTACTGGCAGGCTATTAGTGGGCGAAGTCCAGAGTCCTCCTTTGATCAAAACAGCCCGGGAGAGCAAGAGGCAGGACAGTGAATACCGGGTGGTAGACTGCCCGCCGGGAACCACCTGTCCCGCCATAGAATCTATACGGGATAGTGATTTTTGCCTGCTGGTGACCGAGCCATCTTTGTTTGGTGCACATGACCTGGAACTATCTATCTCTGCAACCAAATTGCTAGGTGTTCGTACGGGCATAATTATTAACCGCTGGCAAGGGGATGATGGAGATATAGGAATCCTAGCCCGTGCAGAGGATATTCCCATCCTGGAGCGCATACCCTACAGCATGGAACTGGCTAAATCCTATGCCCGAGGAGGAAACCCCCTGGATGCTATGCCGGAGCTGCACGGGATACTGGAAAAAATAATTGAAGAAGTGAAGGAGAGGGTAGTGTGAAAGAGCTTTTGGTTCTCAGTGGTAAGGGAGGAACCGGGAAAACTTCTCTCACTGCTTCATTTGTATACCTGGCCGATAAGTGCATCGCCTGTGATTATGATGTTGATGCACCTAATCTGCCCATTCTTCTTAAGCCTGATGCTTCTGAGGGACACGAGTTCAGTTCCGGTTTAACTGCCGATTTAAATAAGGATATCTGTATAGATTGTGGGTTGTGCCGTGATATCTGTCGTTTTGAAGCGATTAGCAACGAATACGAGATTTCAACCTTATCCTGTGAAGGCTGCGGCTTTTGCGCTGAGGTCTGCCCGGTGGAAGCCATAGCAATGCAGGAAAGACCATCAGGTAGGTGGTTCGCGAGCAACTCTGGTACCAATGGGAAAATGATTCCCCTGTTTCATGCTGAATTGCGACCAGGTGAGGAAAACTCGGGCAAACTAGTAGCACAGGTCAAAAGTGCTGCCCGCCAGAAAGCTCAAGAAGAAGGGTATCCATTATTAATATCAGATGGTTCGCCGGGGATTGGCTGTCCGGTTATATCTTCCCTGGTTGAAACAACTCTGGTTGTTATAGTGACTGAGCCCAGTGTTTCCGGATATCATGACTTAAAACGGGTACAGGAATTACTTGATTTAAGAGGAGTTAAAAGTATACTGCTTATCAACAAGGCGGATATTGATTCGAAAGCGGCAGAAAATATGGAACAATGGGCCCGGGAAAACGGTATACCCTGCGCGGGCAAGCTGCCTTACAGTCCCGAGTTGGCGGCTGCGGTATCGGTGGGCGAAGTACCGGTGAGCAGGAAAGAACTGCATGACCTGATTTTGCCGGTATGGCAAAAGATTATGCAAACCATGGAGGTGCTGGAATAAAGGACTCAGGGCAGCAGGTGATTGTGTTAAGCACACGTCTGCTTGCCTTTATAGGTCCTACTCGAAGAAGAAATCGTCTGGCAGATGGCACTGTTTAGTAACCCTTTAAATACAATGATAATAGCAAATTGTTGACAGGGGTGTGTTTATGAGGAGAGCCTTAATCCGATTTGAAGATGTAGGGCCCGGCGGCCATTATGATTCAGCAGAAGCTCTGCAAAAGCTTCGGGTCATTGCTGATTATCTGGCTTCAGAAGGGGTTCCCTTTCATATATCCATCATTCCCCGTTTTATTAATCCTTCCATCGGGTACGATAAGTCTATCGCTATGACCCACGATCCTTATGTAAGGCGGTTTATTGAAACTATACAATACTGTTGCAGGAACAATGCGGCTCTGGGTATGCATGGTTATACTCATCAACATGCTGAATCAGTTAGCGCTGATGGTTGGGAATTTGCATTCCCCTTCTGCAGCAGTTGTCCACCGGATGATGTGGAGGAAGCATGCAATCAGCCGGAGGCTTTTATTAACTCTTATGCCTATAACCGTCTGAAACAGGGGTTTACTGCCTTTGCTAAATCCAAATTAAGAATTGATTGGGGATTTTCTACTCCGCACTATACTGCCTCACCAGTGCACCGCTGCATTATCGAGGCGTGCTCAGGCCTTTGTTTTGAAAATTCTCCCTGTGGTTCTAATCCCCGGCGGGCTGCCCTGTATGATAAGGACCATGAATTTTATCGCGGGGTCATATATGTTCCCACCCCGTTATTTTATGTAATGCCAGACCGGTCTGATCAAGATGTGCAAAGGATCTGCCGGGAAATAAAAGATTATCAGGTTGATGAGCTGGCCGCCTTTTTCTTTCATCCCTACCTGGACTTTCCCTTTATTGCAATCAATAAGGCGGGGAAAGTGTCTTATAATGAAAATTCCTACTTGAAACAATTGATAAGGTGCTTCAAAAAGGAAGGTTTCACTTTTGTACCGATATTGAGCCTGTTTGATTTTGTTCCTGCATCGCGCAGGATCAGGTTCTATCCTGGTAAAGAAAATATTATATTTACTGGCCGTATTGATAATAGCGGTAAAACTGGCCTCATAATCTGGCAGCCGGCCAGCGGAAGCTGGTTCCTGGAGCCATGTCCTCTGGAGAATTTTCCCTGCCGGCAGAACCAATTAAAAGAGGCTGGCAAAGGAAACCGTGTCCTGGAAAATTGGGCCCGGGGCGAGGATTGGAAACCATTGATAGGGGATTTTAACGGGGATGGTATAGATGATGTAGTGGTATGGAATCATTTAACCGGCGATTGGCAGGTAGCTATTAATGATGGCAGGAATCTTATACCTGATCATGGGCGCGGCGATTTCAGCTGGCTAAAACCATGGGCACGTAGTCAGCAATGGGTTCCATTAACAGGTGATTTCAACGGTGATGGTAAAGACGATATTCTAGTCTGGTATCCCCCCGATGGTATATGGCAGGCAGCTTTAAGTGACGGTAAGCAGTTTATCCCCGGCCCGGGCAGAGGTGACTATATCTGGTTGGAAGGCTGGGCTAAGAACAGCTGCTTGATTCCATTGACAGGTGATTTTAATGGAGATGGGAAAAGCGATATAGCGGTTTGGAATCCCGAGAATGGCGAATGGAAAGTTGCTTTAAGTAATGGCCAGCAGTTTATTGCTGATGCAGAACCCTGGTTGTCTCCATGGGCCCTGGGTTACGAATGGAAGGCTCTGGTAGGGGATTTTAATGGAGACGGGTATGACGACATTTTGGTAGTAAATCCTGGCCGGGGAGAATGGCAGGTCGCCCTGAGCAGCGGAACATCGTTCTGCCCTACTGGAAACTCATTTCAACCCTGGGCGGCTGACCCTGATATGCAGCCTTATACAGGAGATTTCAATGGAGATGGAACCAGCGCAATAATGGCCCGGCTTCCTTACCTGAGAGATGGCACTTTGGATGTTGCGGTATCGGTATTACGTTATACTGAAAATGGTAGGGTAGGTTAGAATAAACGCATATTAGATGAACTGAGAACAGCCGGTAGACCCGGCTGTTTAAGTTCAAACGTATATTTTATAAAGAGTTAAAAAGTTATAATCTTGCGTTAACTACTTGCCAGTGGCAGCAAGATTCTTATCATCCTGTTGGTCAGGCGAGTTGTCACATTTGATAATCCGGTTTTCCCAGGTGCGGATCGTAAGTTCCTCATCATCCAGAGCTAGAATATAATCAGGAAGCAGAGGTGTTTTCCCATAACCCTGCGGTGCATTGATAATATAAGTGGGGATGGCTAATCCAGAGGTATAACCCCTCAAGTTTTCCATAATGTCCAAACCCGTATCAATACTGGTCATAAAGTGAGCCGTACCCTTCACCTGCTTGGCATGGAAAATATAATAGGGACGAACTCTTATCTTGAGCAGTTCCTGGTTCATTTTCTTCATAATATGGGGTTGGTCATTAATTTCCTTCAATAGCACCGCCTGGTTACCCAGAACTACTCCTGCCTTTATCAAACGATCACAAGCTTTTTTTGCTTCCGGGGTGACTTCCAGGGGAGAATTAAACTGGGTATTGATATACAGCGGCTCATGTCGGGCAAAAACCGCACACAACTCCTGGGTGATCCTCTGAGGCAGGGTAACTGGAGTTCTAGTTCCCAGTCTTTTAATTTCAACGTGCTCCATATTGTCCAACTCACTGAGCAGCCAATCCAAGACCGAGTTGCTCAACATCAAGGCATCTCCGCCGGTTATCAACACATCCCGAATTTCCTTATTATTTCTGATATAATCTAGTGCCAGTACAAGATTTGCCATGCTGGCATGGGTATCCTTTTGCTCGAAATTACGGCGTCTCTGGCAGTGCCGGCAGTACATACCACACTGATTGGTCACGTTAATAATCAAGCGGTCTGGATATCTCCTGGTTATGGTAGGTGCTGGACAGGTATCAGCTTCTCCCATGGGATCTTCATAACCACTATCGTCTTGCAGTTCCCTGATATCTGGCACTGATTGTTTATATATAGGGGAATTTTTATAATCAGCAATATCAATTAGACTTAAATAATAAGGGGAAATAGCCCAACGAAAATGCCGGGATATCTCTGCTATTTCCTCGATTTCGAAATCCTTTAAAGGAATCAGATCTTTAAGCGTTTGCACATCACTTATCCGGTGCTTCATCTGCCATCCCCAATTATTCCAATCAGATTCCTTAGCATTGAAATATTTCATGATATTATCTTTGTTTTTCCAGCTGCGTTCTTTCGCTCTAAAGCCAGTCTCTATGCTCGCTTCAATGTCTAAATAATCCTGGATGCGAGATTTTAATTCCCCGGCCCTCTCCAAGCCAGCTGCATGTTCTAAGCTGTAGTTTTTTGGCATAGTAAAAGTCCTCCTTCGATAAGATTTGGCATCAAGTCCAGCTTTCTTGAAAACTGAAATTAATTTTAATTGATATAATATTAATTTCTTTACCTTTAGAGATTGCTCACAATTGACTTTCCATCAGACGCAGGGACAGAAACAAGATTATAGGTGCTTATAATGAAGCCATGTATTATCCTGCACAGGTAAAGCAAAATATACCGTATCAAAATGTACATCCAATATATACCAACTAATGTATGGAATAAGAAAAGCTTGAGATGATTGTTCTGGAATAAATATTAACTACTCATCCAACTTTTCCTGTACTGCCTACGAGGTTAGCTGACGGATTCGGACCAGGAAGCCCTACCAGTAACCTGGATTCACCCCATAAAATGGTTCCCCCGTTTGCTCCATCGGGCGACGCAGCAATTCGGCACAAATTGAAAAATAATACTGTTAAATATTATTCGCTTGTATATATATTATAATAGTTTACCGCTGATTGTGTCAAAGATCGTATAAACCCTGATATGGAATAAGCCATACTATATACCTGATACTGGGTTTAAAACTGTAATAGCTATGTTCCATATAATAACAATAACATAAATAACAAAAAAAGGAAAATAATTGTATTGACTCAGATTTACGATGGCCTCTTATTGTTTGCTAATTCCTTCATTGCCCGATATAAGAAGTTATAAAATCTGTCATATAAGCGAGGTGTCATGTATGTATCAGGTGGATTAGCAGCACTTACCAGTCATGAAATAGGAATGAATAAAATGTGGGATAAAAAACAACAATATAAAAAAAATATTGAGGTGATGAAATGACATTAGTACCATATGACAATCCTTTTAGGCAGTTAGAACATCTGCGCCATGGTATGAACAATCTGTTCAATGAAGGGTTCTTTAACTATTCTCAAGCCATGCAGAATCCCAGAGTAGACATTTACGATTCCGGCAGCGAAGTAATTGCTTCGTGTGAGATACCGGGGCTGGAAAAGAAGGATGATGTGAGGATCGAAATTCGTGATGATATCTTAACCATCAGCGGTACCATAAACCGGAAAGAAGAAATACGAGATGAACAGATGCACCGACAAGAACGTTTTATTGGACGCTTTCAGCGTTCAGTTCGGCTTCCGCATACTGTATCACCGGATAAAGCCAGCGCATCCTATCAAAATGGTATTCTGGAAATAAAGATGCCTAGGGTTACTGCAGGCAACCAGAAGACTATCGATGTGAGTTTTAACTGAAATCTGGATAAAGCATATAGCCGTGAGTCTTTGCTCACGGCTATATTATTGTGGACTATTTACATTATAATCATTCCTATTTTTGTACAGAGTACTACTTATCTTTTTCTATTCGAGTGATCCATAACGAATGGCGGTGTCTAGCATAATCAAGTGAAATTTTACCGTTGAACATGCTTGGAAACAAAGGTCGATTATCCTTGATTAGAAAAGCCAGTAAATGTACTACTATAGAAATTAACAGTATTACGGTAAGAATGTTATGCACCTGGGTAGCCCAAAAACTAATCTGCAGGGGGATATGAGCATCAGGCAGGTTCTTCAAAATCTTGATTAAGCCTGTAATAATCAGACCTGCAATGGATAGTCCGGTAACGGCAAAGGCCATTCTTTGCTCTGCCAGATACTTATCATTTTCCGGTTCTTTGGCCAATCCTAATAAGGAGGCAAATATTATCAGTGATTCTTTAAAATCTCCCTTTCGAGGAAGGATATCGGTTTTTTTGCTTAAAAGCAGATAACCTGCATAAAAGAAACTGATAAAAATTAACACCATTGCTGCATAATAGTGAACATTAAGCGTAACCAGGTAATTGCTGGACCATTCCAAACCAGGTACTTGATCAATAAAATATCTTTTGTAAATTGGCATCTGACCAAAACCAGTAAAAAATAGTGCAAAAATTGAAAGGGCAGTAATCCAGTGAGTAAAACGTACTTGGACACTATGCCTCGGAATTCTCATCATTATCAACTCCTGTCATGGTTTTATATACGCTCAGTCCCGCGGCTAATAAACCAGCGAAGGGAGCGATCAACATGCTTCTGGCCATACCTGCTGGTTTGTCCAAAATGTTAGCAACTCCAACTGGCATGCCAGGTTTGCCAGGCTTTCCGTCAACCTCCTGCTCAATGATAGCATCATGAATAGCATTAAAGGGTATCAGCGATAAATAATAGGTAGAGGTACCGCCATTTTCAAGATCTCCATAAAGGTATCCACCCTTATCCTTAACCCAGTTTTTTGCATAGGACTGCATATCCTTTTTAGGTCCGAAGCTAATCGCATTATTAGGGCAGGCAGAAATACAGGCGGGTTCCTGGCCTTTTTGAACTAGATCGTAACACAGGTCACATTTATACATTACTCCACCGCCAGCATACTTTGGTACCACTTCCTGGTACAGTCCAATGCCTGCCTGCCGCTGTGGTATCTGCCACGGACACACATCTCGGCACTTGGCACCGCCAAAACATCCATCCGGGTTGATTACAACCGGGCCTTCCGGCATTTTCTCATTTACTCCAAAGGGACAGAGTGAAGAACAGGGGGGATTATCACAATGTAAACACCTTCGCGGTACATGTACTTGATGTATATTACCCTCGTGTTCCACCTGAAGGTGCTGAACATAAGTCCAGTTATAGGGGGTTAGACGGTTGATTAAGTTCTGCTTATCTGACCAGTCTTCATGTTTGGGCTGCGGCCAGTAGTCCATGATAGGTTTTTCTGGTTGGGGAAATTTATCTTGATTCTTTTTTCTGCAGGCAGATACACACCGGGGAGTGTCCAGACCATGACACCCATCACACTTGGTTACATCTATAATGGTGGCATATTCATCTGTGGTATTAAATGCAGCTGCCGTCTTATTAACACCGCTCAGTACTGCGGTGGCAGCAATACCAGAATAGGCAGCTCGCTTTATAAAATTTCTTCTGGAAATAGACATATATTAATTCCTCCTTTATTATCTATAGTTGCTACACTGTATAATAAACGAATGATCGTTTATAGTCAATAGTTTTAGCCATAACTTGCTTCAGTTAACAAGGGACTGGCTTGACTATAAATGAATGGTTATTTATTATTGAGTTGAGGTGATTTAATGCGCAGGAAAAATGAAGAGAAAAAGCAGAAAATAAAACAAGCAGTAATTAAGCTGATTCTAGACGAAGGATTTCATGGCGCATCGATTTCCAAGATTGCTCGGGAGGCTGGTATATCCCCCGCAACCGTATATATTTATTACAACAGCAAAGATGAAATGCTGCGTGAGATATATCAAGAATATGCTGATCAGGTATATTCATATTTACTTGACCAAATTGATGAAAACATGAGTGGAAAACTATTGATAGAGACTATCATAAAGACTTACTATTCTTATATTAATGAGCAGGAAAAAGTGTTTTACTTTGTAGAGCAGTTTTCCAGCTGTCCTTCTTTAGTAGATAAGTGCCGGGACACGGAGGGCTGCTCTAAGATATTCTCAATGTTTGATGAATTAAAAGAGAAAACAGTTATAAGAAACATAGATAATGTAATAATATTCTCTATGTTATTTTATCCTGTTAAATGTATTGCAACGAGGTATTTTGACCAGGAAAGAGAGGCTGATTCAGCTTTGCACGAGTTAATAGAATTGATACAGGAAACCTTACTTGTGTAAGGTTAAGATACAAAGCCATTTTCACCCCCTAATTACAGAGGAGGCAGGGTCATAAAATAACTGAAATATCGAAAGGCATGACAAATTACCGGATGAAAGAGGCGCCAATATAAACACCAATGCTTCATAAATAATACCTACATACTTTTCTGACTTGCTTTAAGGCAGACAAAAGCAGGCCAGCCGAAAAACTAACTTCGAGCCTTATAAATAAAGAAACAATTATTGAGGGTTGTCTACTATCTTCGCATCATAATAGGTGACGATTGGTATATATGTATTCTTACGTTTATACCCCTTTATCAGCGTTCCCTTTTTCAGATTGAACAGTTCAATCATTAGGGATCCTTCCCTTTAAGTATCTGGCATAGTTTAAAAGTTCTTTTTTGCCATCGTCCGGCAACGATAAAAACAATTCGGTTATTATATTAGTTTCTTGGACATAGCGGTTATCGGTGAATCCAATCAGATAGCTAAAACCTACATTCAAGGCCTCGGCTATAGCCGTCGCATGGATCAGTTTGGGAGGATGACTAGCTGCCTCGTATTTTGATATAGTGGCCTTTGATAACCCTGCCATCCTGCCTACGTCCTCCTGAGATAATCCCCTTTCTTCTCTTATTTCCTTTAAACGTTGGGCGAATACTTCTCTTAGCTGTTTTGCATCTGTATTCATTATTACCACCCTCTTAAATATTCTATTTAAATGTATAACATAAATTAACTTAATGCGCAAGAAACATTGCTTTTTGTTAACAAAAGTTATTGACAAATATTATTGTATCTGATAACTTATAATTACAAGTTGCAAAAAGTTAACAGGTGGAGGGGTGACACTAATGACTTTTTCTATCGAACGTAATATTCGTGCTGAAAGAGTGAGGTGCGGATTTACTCAGCTAGAAATGGCAAAGAAGTTGGGACTTTCGGCAACTGGATACAATCAGAAGGAAAACGGGAAAAGGCAATTTACCCTGGAAGAATTCATTTTAATATGTAAAATACTGGGTACTAACCCGGAATCTTTGATCAATAAGTCCTATTAGAAGGGTTTTTTGCGCCTCGATGTTTCGAAAAGTTAACAAATGCGGCGGAGCATGGGGAAAAAGCCAGGGATAATTTATGGCTGCTGTGTTTTGAGCAAGCAGGAAAGGGGGTGAACCCGTGAAAGGGGCAATAGTGGCACTTGCAATTATGGCTTCACTAATATCTGGAATGGTAAGTGTCTTATACGTTTTTAAGAAGATGTACCTGGGAACATAGCAGCAATTGATAAGTGTTTTGTCGAGGCAAGATGGAGGGTTGAAAAAGTAAATGGGAGGAGGGTAAAAAATGACTGAATTACAAAAAATGTTTTTATTCGGTGTTTTCATTTATTACGTATTTAAAGGTTCCTTGTATGTGGTTTTGTATGTAGCATTGATAATTGCGGAAAAGCATGCCAGGCTGCGGCATAAACAAATAAAGAATATGTTAAGGAAAAAAAGAGCTGATGAAAAGGAAAGATGGAAAGTGGCATATAGTTTATTGGAAAAACAAGAAGATGCTCCAAGCTCCAAGCCATTAGATTTGTCCCAATTAGTAAATAATCCAAATTCATTTACCGCATATTCCAATGCCAAACATTGTTTCTAGTCTTGTCTTGACACCAGATTTAAACTTGAATAATCGTACTAACCCTTTATTCCAGGTCGGGCATATTATAACCTTTTAGCATCGGCAGGCCATGCGCAGCGAAAAAATTCAATCACCCTGCTTAACCAAGTACTTTAAAGCGGGTTAATTAAATATAACAAGATAGCAAAAATGATAAGGCCCAAGGTTGGCACCAGCTAAAGTTGGTGTCAATTTCTTTATGACGATTTGTTCCCGGCCTTAAAAAGAACGACCCCTGATCCAAGCTGGACATGGGGTCGTTTCTGTTACCATCACGGAACTTATTGTCTTATAATATCTGCATTTGCCCTTGAAGATCATCCTCATAGGGATTAGGATGGAAAGTAAGGGAAGGATTTTGTCGTTGCAGCAGGTTTAAGGTTGATTCATATTCGCACAAGACAACTATTCGCTGGTTTTGATCAGTGACCCCTAGACTGCTGAGAGTACACAGCCGGCTGGAGTCGATGGGCAATTCAGACTTAACCCAGCGGGCAAGATGATAGGGAAGGCGTTCCAGCTTAATGTCGGCTCCGTACTCGCTTTTTAAGCGATAGCTGAATACTTCGAATTGTAATTCACCTACTACACCCAATATTAATTCTTCGGTTCGATTTACAGAGCGAAAGGTCTGTACCGTTCCTTCTTCCACTAATTGGGCTACTCCCTTCTGGAACTGTTTGTACTTCATAGCATTCATATTAACTGCTCGGGCAAAATGTTCTGGCGGAAATTGAGGAAGTGGTTCAAATTCAAAGCTGTTATGCACACACAAAGTATCTCCGATGCGAAAGCTGCCGGTGTCATGAAGCCCGATGATGTCACCCGGATAGGCTTCTTCAATAATGTCACGATCCTGGGCTAGGAACTGCTGAGGCTGAGCTAGTTTTATTCTTTTCCCGCTGCGCACATGATTGACGGTCATACCCCGCTCAAATTTTCCTGAACAGACTCGAAGGAAAGCAATTCGGTCGCGGTGAGCCGGATTCATATTGGCCTGAATCTTGAAAACAAATCCTGAAAACCCGGAACTACATGTATCCACTACACCTACATTACTATTATGAGCCTGTGGCGATGGAGCTAACTGCACGAAATTATCTAAAAAAGTCTGCACCCCAAATTTATTAATGGCACTGCCAAAAAAGACCGGTGTTAGAAGGCCTTGCCTAATTTTCTCTTTATCAAAGGAATCTCCTGCAATATCCAGCAGGTCTATTTCCTCACCTAGTTTATCCAAAAGGAAAGGGGCAATCTGATTCTGGATGGTTTGATCTTTTAATCCCTGGTCGGACAGGGATATAAATTTCCTGTTTTCTTCTTTCGAATATAGTTCGATCTGCTGGTTATGCCGATCATAGATACCGCAGAATTCGTCTCCCATACCTATCGGCCAGTTCATAGGGCAGGACCGAATACCCAGTACCTGCTCCAGCTCCTCCAGGAGTTCCAGGGGGTCTTTCCCATACCGGTCCATTTTATTTATGAAGGTAAAAATAGGTATGCCGCGCTGTCGGCATACTTTGAACAATTTGATAGTCTGCGCCTCTACTCCTTTGGCAGCATCTATCAGCATGACGGCACTGTCAGCTGCAGTCAAAGTGCGGTAAGTGTCTTCGCTGAAGTCCTGATGTCCAGGAGTATCCAGGATGTTTATGTGATGTCCCTGGTAATTGAAATGCATGGCGCTTGATGTTACTGATATGCCGCGTTCTTTTTCAATCTGCATCCAGTCTGAGGTAGCGAATTTCTTAGCTTTACGTCCTTTTACTTCGCCAGCCAGGCGAATAGCACCCCCAAAGAGCAGCAGCTTTTCTGTCAGGGTGGTTTTTCCAGCATCAGGATGGGATATAATAGCGAAAGTTCTCCGCTTTTCTACCTGAGACTGGATATCTTCATATAGCATTGCCACGGTTAATTTTCCTCTCTATTCAAAAATACATCAGCTTATTATTCTATCATAAAACGATCCTGTACCAAAATACAAAAAAGCAGCAAAATTTAATTTGATTCAGATGTTAAGCATAGGTGGTGACGAAAGATAGTTTATTATTGAAAAAGAAAAGTTAGCAGGTAATAATTAAAAGCTTTCAGCTACGTTAATCAGAGGGTTTTATCTATGTAGGTTTAATTATAGAATAGTATACAATTAGTAAAAGGAGGTGATGCCGGTGTCAAAGGAGAGGATTCTGGTAGTGGATGATGACCAGAATATTTGTGAACTTATCAACCTTTATTTAAGTAATGAAGGCTACCAGCTGCTTTTTTGCCATGACGGCAGCGATGCTCTTAATATTATGAAATTTGAAGAGATAGATCTTATATTATTAGATGTTATGCTTCCGGTGATAAGTGGTTGGGAGGTGTGCCGTATGATCAGACAGACCAGCCAGGTGCCAATAATATATCTTACTGCTAGAGATATGGTTGAAGACAAGGTACAGGGTTTTGAACTGGGAGCAGATGATTATATTGTCAAACCGTTTGATCCCCGTGAGCTTCTGGTGCGAATAAAAACGCGATTAAAAAGCGGTCGAATGATTTCACCACCGCAGGATCGCGCTGTAAGCCTGGGAAATCTGACTGTGGATATGTTGAGCTACGAAGTGAAGGTTAATGAGCGGGTAATAGATTTAAAGCCACGGGAAATACAACTGCTGCATTTTCTGCTGTTAAATAAGAATATTGTATTATCCAGAGAAATACTGCTGCATAAGGTCTGGGATTATAATTATGAAGGAGATACAAGAACAGTTGACGTTCATATCAACCGCCTACGGGAAAGACTGGATGACTGCTGCAATGCATTTATTATTAAAACTATCTGGGGTGTGGGATACAAGCTGGAGGTTAAATAATGTTTAAAAGTATATTCATCCGCCTGCTGTCAACCTATCTGATTCTTACGCTGTTGATTACAGGGAGTTTAGCCATAATTTTATCACTCGGGTTCAATCAATATATTTTTTTGGAGAAGAAACGCATTTTAAGCGCAGCTGCTCTAAAGGTTGAAAACTTGATGAATGGCTATTACCAGGGGACCCTGCAGCCAGGTGAAATGCAGATTGGACTTGACACTCTGGGAGATATCAGCGATTCAACGGTATACGTATTGAAAGTAGACCAAGTCACCTTGGACAATCCCCAGAATATAGAAATGGAGGTCGAGCTGGCCCAGGATTATCTGCTGGATGATTTGAAGCTTATATTAGATGGACAAAACGTTTATCGTAAAAAACAATTTTCCCATGCTCTGGACACGGATGTGGTTTTCTTTGGAACACCGCTCAAAGTTGAGGATGAAATAATCGGGGCGGTGCTCATCTTTTCCCCCCTTAAAAATATCAACACCTATCTGGCTCAAATTAACGGTGTTATAGCTGTAGCAGCTCTGGCTGCAGTGATCTTTAGTTTCTTCTTTATATCCATCACCGCTGCCCGTATATCCAGGCCTATACGAGAAATGGAGATATCTGCTCGGGGGCTGGCAACTGGCGAAAGAGTACCTGACCTGCACATACATACCGGTGATGAAATTGAAGGATTGGCGGAGAGTTTTAATTATATGAAAAAACAAGTTGAAGCTACTGAACACATGCGCCGGGAGTTTATAGCAAATGTTTCCCACGAGTTAAGAACTCCATTAACATCTATTAATGGGTTTATCCAGGGGATATTGGATGGATTGGTTCCGGCTCCGCAATACGGAAAATATTTGCACCTGGTTCAGGAGGAGACCCAGCGTTTAATCCGTTTAACCGGTGACATTTTAGAGTTGGCAAAAATCCAAGGTGGTAATATCAAATTGGAAAAAAGAACTATCGACATACAAGATCTTTTGGGCAGGGTTCTAGTAAATTTCGATATTCCAGTGAATTACCAAGAAGTAAACATTGAAGTTGAATGTCCAGATGGTTTGATGCTATATGCTGACCCCGATCGACTGCAGCAGATTTTACATAACCTTATAGGGAATGCTTTGAGGTATACTCCAGAGGGAGGTATTATAAAAATCCAGGTCTATGACCAGGCTGAATGGATGGAGTTTATGGTTTCTGATACCGGGCCAGGTATCAACCCGGAAGATCTGCCTTATATATTTAACAGATTTTATGGAGACAACAAGGGCGTTCAGGGACATAAGGGCACGGGATTGGGACTGAGTATAGTGCAAAAACTGGTGGAAATACATGGGGGATCTATACAGGTAAAGAGCCAGCTGAAAGAGGGCAGCTGTTTTATTTTTCAACTGCCGAAAGTATAAATTTACAAACTGTTTACAAATTATCTGGTTTTTGTTTATAAATGGGTTTTATTCTGTAATTACACAGAGCATAGAAGGGAGGATGCTATGAAAAGATATGTTGTTTTAATGGCTGCATTGGTCTTCCTGGCTCTAGCAGGCTGTGGTCAGGAAGGTCTTGAATCAGTGGAATCCAAGCAGACAATAGAACATAGCCTGGAAAAAGAAACAGGAACAGAAGAAGTGATAAATATTGATGATGAAAAGATAAATATTAAGACTGAACAAAATAATGATGTCCAGGGGCCTGCAGTTAATGGCAAAAATGACGAAATAGGAGCAGAGATAATTGCTAAATCCAGTAATAGTAACAGCGACCAGAATAATGATGCAAATATAATAATAGATCAAATAGATCAGGAATTAGATAGAGTGATAGATACCATTAACAGCCTGGATGATGTTTCTGACGAGGATTTAAATAGCTGATAATTATGTAAAGGAGTGAACAATTAATGAAGAAAATAACTGCATTGATACTAATAACCGTATTTATAATGAGTTTTGGAACCTTTGCCCATGCCCAATCAGGCACCAGCAACGGCTCAGGAGGAAATACCTCTGTTGAACAAAGAGTAGGAGACGTGCAGCAAAAAATCCAAGCTGGCCAGGATGTCAACAGCCAGTTTGGACCACAGGTCAACTGCATCCGAAACAACCGTAACGAGATATCGGAAATGAGAGGTGAAGCTCAGGAGGCCTATCAGATCGCAGTCAGGCACATTAACCAGTTGAGACAAAATCAGGACTGTCTAACAGAACAACAGGTTGAAGCGTTGAGATTATGTCTGCAGAATTTACAGCAGAACCGCCTGCAAATAAGCGAAACGGTGGGGGATATTCAGACAGAAGGAGTAAAACTCAGACAGGCTCGCAGGCAGCAGAACACCCAACAGATGCAGGAATGCCTGGAGAATATAGCTGCTGTCCAGCAAGCCCGGATCAAGATATTGAACGACAGTATTGACGAGATGAACGCTATACTCGAGATATAAGATTTATCCCGGCACAAACCACAAGGCAGAAAGGCGTAGATGAACCTATACCTGAGATAAGAGTGACGGTATAACAGAGTAGAAAGTATTAGCTCTTTATGCAAGCATGATTTTTGATATGAGATTCAGATACCAGGGAAATGCATTGATGATGAATCAGCTTCCCTGGTTTTACCATGTCTCAGCTCATTACTCCCGATCAGCCGAAAAACTAGTTTCAGTACTACCATGGATGAAGGAGTTTTCTTGTGATAGGATTAGATAAATAAGGCAAAACTTAAGTATAATATAGGAACGCTATATGTATACAGATCCTGCTTATCTCCTTATACTGAACACAAGGCAGACTGCTGTGAGAATTGAGGCGATTTAAAGCTATATCAGGGAGGACGTCTTAATGGAAAAAGTAGTGATCAGGCAGCTGGTCAGGGACAGTGAAAAATATGAAAACCAGGACGTTGAAATAAATGCCTGGATAAGAAGCAACCGGGATCAAAAATCTTTTGGTTTTTTAACTGTGAATGATGGGACTCATTTCAACAGTATACAGGTTGTGTATGAGAAAGATTTATTGCTGAATTATTCGGAAGTAGCCAGACTCAGGGTCGGTGCTGCAATCAGCATCAGGGGGGTATTGGTGATGACTCCCGGGAGTAAACAATCCTTTGAAATTAAAGCTAAAGAAGTTGTCCTCTCAGGCGATGCCTCGGAAGACTATCCAATTCAGCCAAAAAGGCACAGCCGGGAGTTCTTAAGGCAGGTAGCCCACCTGCGCCCCCGGACTAACCTGTTCTCCGCTGTTTTCCGGGTAAGGTCACTGTTAGCCTATGCTATCCATATGTTTTTCCAGGAGCGGGGCTTTGTCTATATCCATACGCCTATTATCACTGCCAGTGATGCAGAAGGAGCCGGGGAAATGTTTCGGGTAAGCACTATCGACCCCCAGAATCCCCCCCGGGATGGGCAGGGAGAAATAGATTATGCTCAGGATTTCTTTGGCCGCAGGACTAATCTGACGGTAAGCGGGCAATTGGAAGCGGAAGCATTCGCGTTAGCTTTTAGAGATGTATATACCTTTGGACCAACTTTCAGAGCAGAAAATTCCAACACTGCTCGACACGCAGCCGAATTTTGGATGATTGAGCCGGAAATTGCGTTCGCCGATCTGCAGGATGACATGAAACTGGCAGAGGATATGGTGAAGTTTTTGATAGCTTATGTTCTGGAAAAAGCACCCGAAGAGATGGCATTCTTCAATGATTTTGTTGATAAAGGACTTATGGAACGGCTGCAACATGTACTCAATTCAGATTTTGTCCATATTACCTATTCCCGGGCTATTGACATCCTTAAAGATTCGGGAGAAGAATTTGAATACCCGGTACAATGGGGTGCTGACCTCCAAAGCGAACATGAACGATGTTTGACCGAGAAAATATTTAAAAAACCGGTATTTGTAACCGACTACCCCAAAGAAATAAAGGCCTTCTATATGCGGCAGAACGACGATGGAAAAACAGTAGCAGCCATGGATTTGCTGGTCCCGGGAATAGGGGAAATAATCGGCGGCAGTCAAAGGGAAGAAAGAGCCGAATTCTTGTTAAACAGGATGAAGGAAATGGATATGGCTGAGGAGGATTTATGGTGGTACCTGGAGCTCAGAAAATACGGGGGTGTAAAACACGCTGGTTTTGGACTCGGTTTTGAAAGGCTTATCATGTATGTGACGGGAGTAAGCAATATAAGAGATGTGATACCATTTCCCCGCACGGTTAAATCCTGTGAATTTTGAGCGGCAGATATACTACTTGTTATCTGGGGTGGATATCTTAAATTACAGCCTATTAGGTCTTACCCGACCGATGAAAAACTGATAATATATTAAATACCTTCATAAGATCGTTTCCGTACTTGTGTGGTTCAAGCCAGACCAAGGAGGTGAAGGTATTTATGAACGGTCCTTTGTACAAGATATCTAAGTCCATCAGAATAATCGAGGGCCCGATAAGGGATATGTTAAACCAGCATTTGTGGGCCAAAATGCTGTCAGCAATGGTACTGGGAGTCATAGCAGGTTTAATTATCAGCCCCTCAACAGGATGGTTTTCTTACCAGACCGGCTCCAATGTGGGCAATTGGCTAGCTTTGCCCGGCCGGGTATTTTTAAGTCTCATCCAAATGATGGTAGTTCCCCTGGTTTTTACATCGATTATACGCGGTATAGCCAGCAATGAAGACATCGAATTTCTAAAGAAGATGGGAATCCGCCTGGTACTGTATTTTGTTATCACCACCACCCTGGCCATTTCTATAGGTATATCCATGGCGGTAATGTTAAAACCCGGGCAATACCTGGATCAGCAAATGTTTATTCTGGAACCGGAGGTTTTAAGCACCCAGGTAACAGACCAGCCTTTGCTGGATACCAATATTAACAGTATACCAGAGTATTTTATTAACTTATTACCTGACAATCCCCTTCAAGCTATGGTAGAAACCCAGATGCTGCAGGTGGTTATATTTGCAGTAATTCTAGGAGTTGCACTGGTAAGTACCGAGGCTAAAAATTCTCGCCCACTGCTTGATTTGATGGATTCCATCCAGGAAGTATGTATGATTGTAGTTCGATGGGCGATGCTCATCGCTCCATTGGCGGTCTTTGGTCTATTAGCCCAGATTACTATTAAAATGGGCCTAGAAGCCCTGGTGGGCATGGCAGCGTATGTGGCTACTGTTCTGCTGGCTTTATTACTTCTATTATGCATGTATTGCAGCATTGTGTTTGTGATAACAAAAATGTCTCCTTTAGTATTTCTAAACAAGATTCGCTCAGTCCAATTGCTGGCCTTTTCTACTTCAAGCTCAGCTGCAGTTATGCCTTTATCCATACAGACTGCTGAAGAGGAATTGAAAGTACGTCCGGCTATATCACAATTTTTAATTCCCCTGGGCACTACCATCAATATGGATGGAACGGCATTATACCAGGGAGTGGCGGCAGTATTTCTAGCTCAAGTATTTGGGGTAGACCTCAGCCCAACAGCTATGCTGCTGATCCTTCTGACTTCAGTAGCTGCATCAATAGGTTCTCCTGCTACCCCGGGAGTAGGTATCGTAATTTTATCTACCATACTAAATAGTGTGGGCATACCAGCCGGTGGAATAGCAATAATACTTGGAGTTGACCGGATTCTGGACATGAGCAGAACGGCACTGAATGTAACTGGAGATCTGACTGCTGCATTGGTAATGAACCGCTGGTTGGGAAATCAAGATGAGTTAGGTAATCAAGATGAGTTAGAGAATAAAGATAATACCCTATTGGAATAAGACGAATAATGAATGCCATGATCGGGAGAAGCTAACTGCAAAGTCAGTGATATTTTCTGTCCGTTTTTCCAGAGCTTGAATCAAGTGGATATTTTCATTTGCTTTATTGTACATCATCCAGCCTTCCTTATCTTTGTAAGGGGAATAATTTTAAATAATCTCCCTCGAGTTTACTTAATCGTCAGATTTTGAATGCCTACCCACCTTGGTTCTATTCTAAAGGAAAGTTTACCAGTTGTTTATATACTGCAGATATGGTTGTATTATGAAGGGAGCAATAATATGACCGATAGTTTAAATCCAGCTACAGGAATGACCTATAAAAAATGCCATAGGTCCTAGGGGAAAAATGTGGATTTACAGATACCTGGTAATACTTTATCGTATAAAAAAATAAAAAAATACCTGCCTTAACAAGGATTTAGTACAACTTATGTAGAATATTAACCAGGGACAAAAAGAATATAATATATACAATTTTCGAGCCTCAGGACCTAATGCCTTAGGTAATGGTCCCTAGGCCGATAGGGTATAGTTGGAAACGGCTGTGCCTCCCAGTGCGGAAAGGAAATTGGCAATTTTTCTACGTATGCGTCTGGGCTAAACTCTTGTGGGTTTAGCTTTTTTAGTCATATTGAAGGTCAGTTGGGTTTTTCCTCTCTGACCTTTTTGTTTTTCTACAGCCTTACCCGGGCTTGAATATGAAAACTATAGATAATAAGCCATGGCTCGTAAGCAAATGAATTATTCAGTATAGGATAAGCAGAGAGGAGGTTGTGAGCGGGTCTGATTATCAAGCATAGAGCCTAACGAGCATGCTTAATAGGGATTGTGTGGACTAGTAAAAAGGAGGGTTTTACATTGATGAGGAAAAGAAATGCTAGTATGACTCTACATACTTTTATTTTAATAGCATTGGTGATTGCTTTCAGTATGGTGATTGCCCCAGTGTCGGCTGAAGCTGGGGCAGGAGACTTGACTGTCACCTTGACCGCACCTGCAGCAACCTTTGTCAGTAGTGACGATACACAGGTAGTATACCAGGTGGATGATCTGGTTGATTACCAGAATGTATCTTTGGTATGGAATTTTAGCAACGGGCTTGATGAGAATCTTGGCAACAACAAGCAGCAGGTGACTCTTAAGACATCAGGCGGAGATGTGATTGATATTAATGAAGATCAGGAACTGGTTTACACCAAGCAAAATGAACCAGTGGAACTGAGGCAGCTTGCGCTGACCATGGTTGATAACGCACTCCTACAGCCAGATACAGATTATATTGTTGAATTGGGTGCAGATATCATATCAAATAATGATAACACTCTGGGCAAGGCTTATGCCTGGAGGTTTACTACTACCGCAGAAGAGGACAGCTCTGGAGAGAGCGGACCTGTTTCCTGGCCGGATGGAAGTCAGATAACAGCGTCTAATATCACTCCCAGTTCGCTTACCCTTACCTGGACAGAGGCAGCCAATGCATCACAGTACAAAGTTTTCCAGGATGACAGTGAGATTAAGACCCTGTCCAGCAGTGTGTTGTCCTGTGATATAACGGGCCTGGCCGCTAAAACCCCATATGAATTTAAAGTTGAAGCAGGGGATGCAGCCGATGTATTTACAACTGACGGTCCGGTTGCTGCAGCAACAACCGCCGGGCAGCTTGAAATCACAGCCTATAGTCCTGCTTCTTCGGAAGTACCTGATATAGCCAAAATAGACTACCAGGTGACCGATCAGCTGGAGCCGGATGAGATTCATTTTGTCTGGGATTTCAGCAAGGGTATGGATAAAAAATTGGTAAGCAATTTGAGTAAAATTACGTTGAAGAAAAGTGATGGAACCGAGGTCAACATTGACCGGGGTTCGCTGACCCAGGCCGAGATCAGTGGTGACATTATTGAATTAGGAGATTTCAAATATACCAAACAGGCTGAATCAGAAGTGCGCAGACTGGAATTGATCCTTACCAGCTGTACTCTGGAAGCCGGCGCTACCTATAAACTTAAATTGGCCAGTGATATTGAGGCCAATAATGGGGATAAGCTCTGGCTCAATCATCTGTGGACATTTGCTACCGTTGCTGATGTTGGTAGTTCAAACGGTGGAGACGATGGAGATGAAGGAGACACAGATACCGGGGGAGGTACTGGCACAGATACGAGTGATGCCATGACCGTAGAATTTGACGCAGTCGATTTATCTCCTGAGCATACCGAACTGTGGTTGGATTTTAGTAAAGGTATTGATGAGAACCTGAGCTCTAATGTGGGCCAGATCAAGATATATGAAGAAGATTCCGATAAATCCATATCCTATGATTACGAATATGTCAGGGAAGGCAAGACGGAAACCGGAGATAAAGTGCGCAGGTTAGTCTTATATTTAAACGACTTGGAACCGCGCACAACTTATGAAATAGAGATCGGCGAGGATGTTACTGCCAATAATGGCAGCACGCTTGATGATGAATATATTTTTGAGTTCACTACCAAATCATCCAGTACCTCAACAGAGGAAACGGAAGAAGAAGTAATAGAAGAAGTAGTCCCTGAAACCCAATTGCCAGCAAGCCCGGCTTCTGTTAACTTGAATGACATCAATGGGCACTGGGCTCAGATGAGTATTGAGCAACTGGTACAACAGGGAGCTATAAGCGGCTATCCAGATGGTACTTTCAAACCTGCTAAGACCATTACCCGGGCTGAGTTTGCGTATGTTCTAGTTAAAGCTCTGGCCCTGGAAACAAAGGCTGGAAAAACCTTTGCTGATACTGCTTCTCACTGGGCCAGGGAGGCTATAGCTACAGCAGAAGGGTACGGAATAGTCAATGGTTATGACGACAACCGGTTTGGCCCGGATGACGTAATCAGCCGGGAACAAATCTGTGTAATGCTGCAGAAGGCCTTCCAATTAACAACCGCCGGGGAGCCCAGAGCATTCAGCGACAGCGATTTTATATCCGAATGGGCTGTAAACGCAGTTTATGCTTGCTCTGCAAACAGTATTGTTTCGGGCTATGAAGATAACAGCTTCAGACCACAAAACAGTGCTACCCGTGCTGAAGCAGTCAGCATGATAGTAAGAGCACTGGCAGTAAACCCAGTGGAATAACTAATACGGAAGTATTCCCGGAAACGGGAATACTTCCTGATGGATAAATGTCTGCTGCAGTTTAAGCTGATTGATGTGAGTAGAGTCTTATTTTAACTAGCGTGGAGGAAGAGGAAATGAGAAGTAAAAAACTTACAGGTATTACCCTGATCTCGCTGGCTATTATCTGCATCTTTATGGCTCCGTTGGGTTTAGCCGCAGATGGCGATGGATCAGGGGGAGGTAGTGAAGAAGGTTTGGCCCTGGTAAGTTCTTCACCAGCCAGTGGCCAGAAGGATGTTTCGACATCAACCAGTATCGATCTGGAATTCACCAAAAATGTGGTTAACATGACGGTTAAGGACAATAACACCCTATGCTTCAGCCTATACCAGGGGCAGCAGAAGACCGCCATCACAGTCGTTATGGCTGATGATCAGATAGAACCGGAGAAGAAAAGACTGGTATCGATAGTGCCTGAAGAACCACTGCAGCCTGGTACGACCTATACCTTAAGAATCTCACCAGCGTTAATTTCCAAAAGCGGGGTTTCCCTGGGCCAGGAAGTTGCAGTATCTTTTACGACAGCCGGGAATGCTGTTATAAATGACTCTTCATCCGCAAATACCAGCGATGCAACTTCAGTTCAGGAAGATGCGAGTATCAAGCATGATATAAGTAAGGTGTCGGCTGAAGAGGATTCAAATCCAGAAGAATCAATATCTATGGAGAAAGACAGCAGCAGCCAGGATCCTGCTGAGGAAAGTGAACCCAATTTGGTTGAGGAAGCGGCCTCACAGTCCGAAGTACAGGAAGGAAATTCCGAGGCCGAGAATGACGGGGGCGATGCTGATTATATTTGGTTAATCGCTTTGGTAGTGGTAATAGCCTCTTCTGGAATTTATCTGTATGTTAGAAAACATTCATCAAAGAGGTAGAAATAGATTCAGGTAAGGAGTGAGCCCAACGAAGAGAAAAGGGATTATCATACTACTAGTTATAGCTCCCCTGGCAGTTATAATGTCATCCTTGTTTATCGGGCGCTATCCGGTTACAATTTTCATGGTGCTGAAGGTACTTGCAGCCAAGGTAGTTTCCATGAATGAAGTTATACCTGATGTATATAATACCCTGATTTGGGAAATCAGGATGCCCCGCGCACTACTGGGAGCAATGGTGGGAGGTTCTTTGGCCATCAGCGGCGCAGCTTTTCAAGGCCTGTTTAGAAATCCCCTGGTCAGCTCGGGAATTCTAGGGGTTAGTCATGGAGCAGGATTCGGAGCAGCTCTGGCTATACTCCTTTTTCACAGTTCTAACCTGGCTATTTATGTTTTTGCCTTTGCCTTTGGTATGATTGCGGTTTTATTAAGTTATTTGATAGGCAGGATTTACAAGACAACGCCTACTATCATGCTGGTATTAGGAGGAGTTATAGTATCCTCAGTCTTCGCAGCTTTAATTTCTTTTGCCAAATATGTTGCTGATCCCTTTGATCAGCTGCCGGCCATTGTATTCTGGCTGATGGGCAGCCTGGCCTCGGCCAGATATCAGGATATATTAATGGCCGGGATACCAATGATGT
>JAENZE010000026.1 GCA_016841425.1 Syntrophomonas sp.
TAATGCGAAAGATAGCTGTTTGCGCCTATTTTTAGTGTTCTGGGTAGTGCCAAAATAAGCTTGACTTTAGTTAGCTGGTCTCTGGTCCAAAAAGAATCATTGTAGCGAATGAGGACGAATACAGCGTTGCTTCATTGTCTCATAACAGTACGATCAAGGTGGTACAGTAGGGAAAGAAACAACTGGTAGATTTTATAAGTATAATATCTCTACCTCTAAACATGAATATTAGAGCCATATGCCAATGAAAACTCAAAGGTTTTTTACTTTGAGCAAAAACATTGGCATATGTTTTGCAAATTTAAGGGACCAAGGATGAAGGTTTAAGAAAAGGAGGCGGAAGATAAATTGAAAGGAAAAACGTGTAAAGAGATGAACATCGGAGACAAAGCAGAGTTCAGTAAGAGTATTACGGAAGCTGATCTTATTATGTTTGCAGGGATCACTGGCGATATGAATCCAGTTCACATAAACCAGGAATTTGCTAAGACAACAGTATTCGGAAAAAGAATTGTTCATGGCATTTTATCAATAGGATTCATATCTAATGTACTCGGTACTCAACTCCCAGGACCAGGGGGAATTTATATCAAACAAACATGCCAATTTTTGAAGCCAGTATATATTGGAGATACCATTACTGCAACGGTGGAGGTGATTGGTAAAGATGAAGCATTGAACAGGGTATGGCTGCGAACCTTCTGTACTAACCAGAATGATCAAATGGTAGTGGACGGTGAAGCAATTATGATGCCAAGAAAGGAAGTTGAAGAAAAGACTGCTTAATGAATAATAAGGAAGTGTTTAAAATGCCGTATAAGTTTAAATACCTACGATGCGAGCTAGAGAACAGAATCATGCTAATAGTGATAGAGCGGCAGGAAGTCCTTAATGCATTAAATTCTGAGGTTTTTAAGGAACTGGGTGATGTTTTCGTCCAGATGAAGGATGACCCGGAAGTAGATGTTGTGATTATTACAGGGGCTGGAGAAAAATCGTTTATTGCTGGTTCTGATGTTTCGGAGATGGCACAGTGTTCACTTCTGGAAGCCAGGAAATTTGCATTGGGAGTTAATGATGCCCAGCAAAAAATTGCTAATTTCCCCCGCCCAACCATAGCGGCGATTAATGGATTTGCTTTTGGCGGGGGTCTTGAGGTAGCGATGTGCTGTGATATTCGGATAGCTTCTGAAAATGCCAAATTCGGCCAGCCTGAAGTTAATGTAGGAATAATTCCAGGTGGTGGTGGTACCCAAAGACTTGCTCGGTTAATTGGGGCCGGACGGGCAAAAGAGATGATATACACATGTATGACTATAGATGCGCAAAGGGCATTTGAAATAGGGTTGGTAAACCGCGTTGTAACTCAGGAAGCCCTTATGGAAGAGGCCTTAAAAATGGCCAGGAAAATCGGGGAGAAGTCCAATGTTATGTTAACCTTTGCCAAAGCTGCTATAGACACTGGAGCAGATATGGACCTGGACAATGCTTTAAGAACAGAAATTGAATTATTTGCCGAATGTTTCGGTTCTATAGATGGCAAGGAAGGGCTAATAGCATTTGTTGAAAAAAGGAAGGCAAATTTCATCGGAAAATAAATTTTGTGAAAGGATGTTTGATTATGGAGGTAAAGACTATTGCAATCATTGGTGCAGGAGCCATGGGTCTTGGAGTTGCTCAGGTAAGCGCGGCAGCAGGTTATGAAGTTGTACTAAATGATATCTCCGATTCTTCATTGGAGAGAGCAATTAATGCAATTAAAAAGAGTTTGGAAAAAATGGTAAGCAAGGGAAAATTGGCTGAGACAGAGATGAATGATACTCTAGCTCGAATCAAGACTACTACAGATCTAGAAGCCGCTTGCAAGGATGCAGATCTGCTGGTGGAGTGTGTGTTTGAAAACCTGGATCTGAAAAAAGAAATGTTTAAAAAATTCGAGCAGTACTGCAAGCCAGAGGCCATATTGGGAACCAACACTTCCGCTATTCCGGTAACCGAAATTGCCAGTGCTACCAATTGTGGTGACAGGGTTATCGGCATTCACTTCATGAATCCAGTTCCTCTCATGAAGGGAGTAGAGATCATTCGGGGTCAGCTGACTTCTGATGAAACAACTGAAGTTACCTTGGATTACATTGCAAAGATTGGCAAAGAAGCTGCCATAGCAGTTGACTTTGCAGGTTTTATTGTCAGCAGATTACTGGACGTATTAATGAATGAAGCGGTAAAACTGGTTCAGGAAGGTAATTCTCCAGAGGATATCGATAAAGCCATGCGTCTTTGTGCTGGACATCCTATGGGACCCTGCAAGTTGCTTGACCTGGTAGGAGCAGAAATAGCCATGCATGGGATGGAGACCATGGAGAGAGACTTTGGTGATCGGTATAAACCTCACCCATTGCTTAAGAAAAGAGTCCTGGCAGGGCTTTTGGGAATGAAAACCGGCAAAGGGTTCTACGACTACAAGTAAATACTGAGTATTTAAAGCAGAAAGGAGGACGTTAGACGTGAAAAGCATTAAAGAACTTTTCGATTTATCAGGTCAGGTAGCTATAGTAACAGGTGGAGCAGCAGGTATAGGACTCCAAATGGCTTACGCACTTGGCGAAGCTGGAGCGAATCTGGTTGTTGCAGCCAGAAAACTGGATCGCTGCCAGGAAGTTGCCAAACAAATGGAAGAAGAACTAGGGGTAAATGTATTACCTGCCAGGGTGGATGTGAGTAAACCGGAAGAAATAGACGCATTATATGATTTGATTATGAAAGAGTTCGGGCGGGTAGATATTCTCGTTAATAATTCTGGAGCAACATGGGGGGCACCTTCTCTTGAATTTCCTCTTGATGGGTGGAAAAAGGTAATTGATACGAACCTTACCGGATCGTGGATTATGGCCCAGAAGGCTGGGCAGATAATGGCTAAACAGAAATATGGAAGAATAATCAATCTTGCCTCTTTAGCGGCTTTTGTTGGAGCCTCAGCCGAGATTATGGATGCGGTTGCCTATCAGGCCAGTAAAGCAGCTATAGCTGGATTGACTAAAGATTTGGCAGTTAAGTGGGCCGAACATAATATTACAGTAAACGCTATAGCTCCAGGCTGGTTTCCGAGCAAAATGACTGCTGGTACTCTGGATAAGAGTGAGGAACTTATGTTGCAATATATTCCGATGCGCAGATTTGGCAGTGATGACGAATTGAAAGCAGCTACCTTGTTCCTGGCCTCCCCTGGGGCGAGTTACTGCACTGGTGTAGTTTTAAGTGTAGATGGTGGATGGGTAGCACAATAAGATACATATTTGGAAAGGAGATATGATTATGT
>JAENZE010000021.1 GCA_016841425.1 Syntrophomonas sp.
TTTATGCATACCCGTTTACCTAAATAGACTTTTTCAGTGGTCTCGGACCGTCCCCGTGTCACCTTTATCAGGGGGGTCTTTATGAAGTTAAATGGAACACCTGGGAAACATTCCGAGAAAGAGGAACAAATAATCTTTAAAAACCCTTCTTCTCATAGCCTGAGCACGAAGGGTTTTCTGTTTTCTCAAGCACGCCTCACTGGTATAATATGGTATGTGAAAGATGCAACCTTTATAAATGTATTAATTATATAGGTAACAGTACAAGTATAAGCAATAATGAAATGATATTTATATTTTGAGTCTGTATTAATAATTCAAATCGATGTAACAATGGATTCGAAGGAGGCTTTCCAATGAAAACGAAGTCGTTAGCTGTTATCAGTGCTCTGTTGTTGATCTGTGTCTATGCTGCTGTGGCCTTTGCCAGCAATCCTGTTAAGCTATTTGTAAATGGGCAAGAGATAGTGTCAGACATACCGGCCCAAATTATTGAAGGCAGGACCATGGTGCCGGTTAGATGGATTGCAGAAGCACTGGGTGCAGAGGTCCAGTGGGATGAACAAAACAGAATAGTGAGAATAAATAAGCCATATTATGTTGCTAGTCTATCGGAAGCTGAGGCTAAATTATATCCTTTCGAAGAGACGAATGGAATGTACAATGGATTTATATTAGAGGTGCAAGAGAACCGACAGTATTTTAATTGGAAGAACATCAGCAATCCCACCTTTGCTCCCAGAATTTTGTTAAATGATATTAACCAGGATGGTAATAAAGAATTGATTATCATCTTAACTACAGGCACGGGTACAGGAGTTCATACTGAAGACATTCATGTATTAAACCCCAGCACTTTTGCAGAAATAGAAGCAGAAGACCCGGTAGACATTATTAAACAGAACGTGAATGCCAGGATTGAACTTAATGAAGATCAGGCAGCCATCCAAATCATAATAGGTGATGAAGAAATTACCGTTTATAAGGAGAAGGACTATGCCGTTACCTGGTTCGATAAGGTAGCTTTTAGTAATGTTTACTATTATGAAGTTATCAATAATGAATTGAAATTAAGCATTCCCGCCCAGGTTTCATCGGCAGGTTTTATCGGGGGAATTGAGGTGACTTATCTCTTTAACAACGGTCGATTTGAGGCAGGTACAATCAATTATACAAATCAAGATGATAGTGTTAGGTCAGCGGTGGTGAGCCTGATTGAAGGTTTCGGAAAGAAACTCCAAACCGTCTCTCTGCTGGCTCCAGAGGCTATATTGAAGGAGAATTTGCAGAAGAACTATGGAGGTTTTGTATCCCCCAACCTTTTAGCAGAATGGGAAAGAGATCTACAGAAAGCACCGGGAAGAGTATCCTCAAGTCCGTGGCCGGACCGCATAGAAATTCTGAGTACGGAAAAACTATCTGATTCTGCGTATGAAGTTAAGGGTGAGATTATAGAAATGACCAGTGTAGAAATGGTACAGGGTGGATTTGCGGCCAAACGGCCCATTACTCTCACGGTAGAGTCAATAGAAAACCACTGGCTTATTACTGCTATGAGTCTTGGTGGGTACGGGGATAACGATGCTTTAGTATATAAAAACCTGGAATATGGTTTTAGTTTTTCGTTACCCGGCAGCTGGCAAGGCTATTCAATCATTACAGACCAATGGGAAGGTTTTGCTTCAGGAAGTTCTCAATATAGTGCAGCAGCAGAGACCGGACCGTTGATTTCCATCCGGCATCCGCTGTGGACTGCTCAAAACCAGCGTCAGGATATCCCTATAATGATATTTACACTGACTCAATGGGAATTGCTCCAGCAGGAAGAGTTCCATATAGGTGCAGCACCTATCGGACCAAGAGAACTTGGTCGCAACACTGAATACATTTTTGCCCTTCCACCCCGTTATAACTATTCTTTCCCGACTGGATATGAAGAAGTGGAAAGAATTCTGGAAAATAATCCGCTGCGATAAAGGAAACCCTAAAATGATGATACACGGAAGCTCAGCTATGTTTTCAATTTTTCGGCAAGCATTTGCTCCTGTTCACTTCCTTCAATGATTCCCGGTATTCTCATTGGCACTTCATTTTCGTTGTTTATAGAAATAAAACTACTTCTCCTGCCTGAATAATAAAATTACTGATAAATATGCCTGATTGTATTTAATGGTTATTCTTTCATTTACTTCCATGCGGTAATAAGATATACTCTCCCCTGGCATTGATTATATTTGCCGTAACCAACATTGGATGATTGCAATAATCTATCATTGGTTGTTGATTAGAGATAAATGTGCAAATATAATAGAATTGGACTAATCCATTGAGGTGGTTTGGTATGCGTATTGTAATTGACAGAGAATCTAATACACCTGTTTATATTCAAATTTTTGAGCAAGTACGTCGCCAGATCTTATCCGGGGAACTGCTTCCCGGCTTTCGCCTGCCTGCTGAAAGAAAACTGGCGGAAAGCCTTGGCGTCAATAGAACAACGGTTTTAAATGCTTACCGTGAACTGAAAGCTGAGGGCTTGATATGCTCCCGAATTGGAAATGGAACTATTGTACTTTCATATCCCGACGAAGAAATAAACGTTGATAACTCTTCACGGGAACCTGCATGGAATCAGGTTTTCAGCCAATATGCGAACCGGCTGGATTCTTATTTAGTCAAGGATCTGCTGGTACTGGCAAATAGGACTGATGTCATTTCATTTGCTACTGGTATTGCTTCCCCGGAAACTGGACCTATACAGGCTCTTGAAGGAATTGAACATGATCTCATTCAAAGCAGAAACTATAGAGCTTTGATCCATACTCCTACCGAGGGCCTTTTATCCCTGCGCCAGGCTGTTTGCAAACTTATGCAAAAAAGGGGAGTCTACTGCCAGCCCGATGAGATCATGATACTTTCTGGCTCCCAGCAGGGGATCGATTTGGCCGCAAGAATAATATTAGACCCGGGAGATATAGTCGTTGTAGAGGAACCTACATACTTCCCAGCCATTCAGGTTTTTAAAGCAGCCGGAGCGAGGGTGATCAGTGTTCCCATTGATGAAAAAGGTATGAATGTTGATATTCTCGAACAGCTGTTGCACCGGTACAGGCCAAAACTTATATATACTATACCAACTTATCAGAACCCTTCTGGAACTGTTTTAGAACTGGAAAGAAGGAGGCGGCTGGTTGAACTGGCCTCTAAATATAATGTCATTATCCTTGAGGACGACGCCTATGGTGATCTATGCTACGAAGGCTACCTGCCTCCTATGCTAAAATCTATGGATAATGATGGCTATGTTATTTATTTAAGTACCTTCTCAAAAAACATCTACTCTGGCTTGAGATTGGGTTGGATGGCAGCTCACAAAAAGATAATTAAGGAATTTGCTTCAGCCAAACAGTTAATGGATTTGCACTCAAACAGTCTATCCCAATGGATTGTTGAAAGGTTTATTGAAAACGGCTCACTTGATTCACATTTGATTAAGACTTGCAGTGAGTACCGGACCAGAAGAGACATCATGTACGAGGCTCTGTCTAAATATGCTCCTAAAGATCTAATTTGGAATAGACCCAAAGGCGGCTATTATTTATGGTGCCGATTACCTGATGGTGTATCAGCATCAAAACTGGTAGTAAAAGCAGCCGATTACAAGGTATCTTTTGTTCCTGGTTCTCCCTTCTTTGCTTCAGAGCAGGGAGATGACTATATAAGATTGAATTTCACCTTCGCACCCATGAAGGACATTGATGAAGGAATTAAAAGATTATGTGCAGCGATGAAAGAGCTAGTCAAGGAAAAGGGCGATGATGATTATTCAATGACAGAGATCAATCCTATTGTATAAATAGGATTGATTAAACGGTTTTTGATCATAATGGCCAATAAAAACTGGAGGCATGAAAATGGATTTTAAATTTGCAAACAGAATGTCATATCTGAAAGCTTCGGAAATAAGGGAGATTTTAAAAGTCACCGAGAGACCTGATATTATCTCATTTGCAGGTGGCCTGCCCGCACCCGAGCTTTTCCCGATAGATGAAATTATGGAGGTAAACAGGCAGGTGCTGGCAGAAGATGGTACATCTGCATTACAGTATACCACTACGGAAGGGTATGCACCGCTCAGGAAGTGGATAGCAAACAGAATGAATTCTACCCGGGGAACTGATTTTGATGCAGATAACATCCTGTTAACCAATGGATCACAGCAGGCGCTTGATTTATCAGGCAAGGTGTTTCTCGATGAGGGAGATACGGTACTCTGCGAAAGTCCGACCTACCTTGCAGCGATCAGCGCATTCAAAGCTTATGGCTGCAGGTTTGAAGAAGTGCCGACCGATGATTATGGGATGATACCCGAAGCCCTGGAGCAGATTATTGAAACTGCCGAAAGAGTAAAAATTATATACATAATTCCTGATTTCCAAAATCCCACCGGAAAGTCCTGGACCCTTGACAGAAGAGAACAGCTGGCTGGTATTGCAGCCAAGCATCAGATTGTTGTTATTGAAGATAATCCGTATGGTGAACTGAGGTTTGAAGGCGAAGCACTGCCATCTGTGAAGTCGTTTGACAAGACGGGCTGTGTGTTTTGCCTCGGAACCTTTTCAAAAATATTTTGTCCTGGATACAGGATCGGATGGATAGCAGGTGACAAAAAGGCCATAGCCAACTATGTACTTGTAAAACAGGGCGCTGATCTCCAGTGCAATACTATTGCTCAGAGGGTTATAGACAAATACCTTGAACTGTACGATATCAACAAACATATCGATATAATACGTGCAGTATACAAAAAGCGGAGAGATATTACCATTAAAACCATGGAGCATGAGTTTCCACCAGGGGTTACCTTTACCAAGCCGCAGGGTGGTCTGTTCGCCTGGGTCGAACTCCCTTCTCATATAAACGCCAGGGATGTTCTGGAAGAATGCCTTAAAAATAATGTTGCGTTTGTTCCAGGCGGTTCCTTCTTCCCCAATGGCGGGAAAGAGAATACTTTCAGAATCAACTTTTCAAACATGCCGGAAGACAGGATCGTCGAAGGCTTAAAGTGTCTGGGGGAGGTTCTTAAAAAGTTTTAAGCATCAGAAGCACTCTGTGAGCACCACAATTGGGGTTCGCAGGCTCAAAAATATAAGGAAGAAACTGCGAAGCAGTTTCAACACACTGCTGAACGTGGGGGATTGGAACTTGGCCGCATAAAGAAGCGCAGGATATAGAAATGAAGTTGGCTTAAATCGATAAAAATTATTTTCATTTGGCTGTTTTATTTGTTGCCTATTTTATATAATTACTTAGAATGGAGGTTTTGTAATGATAGTGACGCCAGAACATTTAATAAAAAAGTATTTTCCGGAACCGATAGAAACAACCAGAGATCTGTATGCCCGTTTAGGTCTGATTGAATACGGCTATCCCTATATAAATTGGCTAAAAGACTTGGAAGAACATTGCCTATCAAAATATGTAGATGATTCAGAGTACAAACTTCTGCCTGATGACGAGAAAAACTTCTGGATCAGCGAAAAGGCGTTTCGGACCATTATAGAAACCAGCCCGTCTAAAATAGGTGATGAGATTAGAACTTGCGTCGCATATATTTCCAGAAGAGTTGCTTCAGACCCCGCCTTTGCGAGACAATTGCAGGACCAACTTGATCAGGAAGCTGGCGTTGATAAAGTAATACCGAAGGTTTCCAAAACACTAAAATCTAAATATAACAAATCTGGACAAGATGCTTTCGAATTCTCGATTAAGGCTGATAACCGGCTCTATATAGATATTATTTCCGGTTACAATTTTCAACCGGGCCTAAAGATCAAGGATGTTGGTTTCTTATTTAAATTAGTAGCAGAGAATGGTGTTCCTTATCATGTAATTGATTTTGTAGTATCTCTCGCTAATGACCATACTCTATCTAATCGGACTGTATGGTGCTGCAACAAAGAACGCCAACGTTACGGCGCCATCCTTACGGATAGAATCATCAGGGTTAACCTATTTGAGGATAATAAGAAGCTAGTTGATAGTCATGATTATATTATGGGTCCGTCTGAGATAAAAACCTTGGAGCTTGAACTTGAAAATGCATTGAATATGCTTCTGGAAATTAACCTGGATGAAATAGATCTGGACCAGCTGGGAGAAAAAATACTTCATCGTTATAATTTAAATGATCAGGCTTATGCCCAGGCCATTAAGGCAGTAATCCCTACTATGGCAGAACATCGGGCCAAAGCTGATGCTGATATCATAGATACTGCATTTCACGATGCGGTAAATCAATACTGGGAATATTATGTTTTGCGGCCTGATCCTACAAAGGATTTTGCAGATGACCTGGATCAAATGATCAAAGATCGTATTCCCAGGATTACTCTTGCCTTGACAGTCGCAAATATGCTCGAATTTGATGATCTATGCGATAAATACTTTAAACACAGATATACTGCTAACCAAAAGGAAGCACTCTTAATCGAAGGTAATCTGCGGTTGATATATAGCTTAGCAGAAGGAGCAGAATTTGACCCAACCGCTGCTCCCGGACAGCGCATAGTTGATATATGCTCCTTTATTACTGATCATCTTGATTTTATGGAACAAATGTTAAATGAAATGGGTCAATGGCCGGCCAGGTAATAGTAGGATAATTACGTGCAGTTGTAAGCCTTTTAGGATATTAGACGCGAGGTGAATAGGATCGACTTTCAGCCACGTTTATGGAAACATGGAGAGGGTGAGATCAATTATGGGGATATGATAAAGGAAAGAGTTTATAAATATTATTGGGAAGACGATATCAACTGTGCAACTACAGTCTTGAAAATCTTAGCGGAGATCTTCGACTTGGAATTAACATCTCAGGTAACAGATTCTGCCATTGGACTGCACGGGGCAGGAAAATTTGGTGCACAATGCGGCTTAGTTGAGGGTTCGCTTATGTTCATTGGCATTTGGGGCAAAAAGAAAGGATATGACGTAAATAGAATTGTAGATCTATGTTACCGTTTTGCTGATGATTTTCAAAAGAATTTTGGGAGTCTAGTCTGCAGAGATTTACGTCCTCAAGGTTTTTCGCCCGACAACCCGCCTCACCTTTGTGAAGAGATCACTATCAAAGCCGTGGAATTTACAGCCGGTTATATCGCTAATGGATATCTAATCTCCACATCGAGAGGGAAATCGTTTTAGAACAATGTGGAAAACACAGCTGCCTGCGGCGTATATTATGATGTTAATGCCGGAGAAAACAATCACCTAATTTACCAGATAATAGCTATTTCATCAAACTGTTCTGTTCCTTGTTCTGGCTAATAAGGCCTAAATGTACCTCTGAATTGTCAGTTTTATCGAAAAAGCCTCATTCATATTAATTTCGAGCATGTAAAACAATCCTGGCCCAGCCTTTATCCAGATCTTTTACCAGTTGTTAATCACTCAACATGGTACAAACCCGATTGCTTGCTTTGATATATTTTACTAGCTCGTTAATTAAAAGACCGGTCAGGATTCCAGTAGGTATGGAAAAAGCCAGCATCGCCGGTAAATACAGGAATATCCCAGGGAAATGCAGTATAAAAGCTGCCATGATTAACTGCCCAATATTGTGAGCTATGGCGCCTAATATGCTAATGCTCACCATGCCGAGCATTTTGAAAATCCGCAAAACAAGTGCCATGACGATGGTTGCAGTCACGGCCCCGGCAAAACTCATAAAGAACCCCATGCCAAACAAGGTCCCCGCTAGCAGAGATCCAAGGATCGTCCGCAATACGGTAATCTGTAAGGCTGTTCTGAAATCGAATACTACCAGAGCAACCAGGGTGATGATATTGGCCAGACCCAATTTTACCCCAGGTATGGGCACCGGATTAGGAAACAGGCTTTCCAGATAATGAAGTACGGCTGCTTGGGCGACCAGCATTGCGATTAGCGCCAATTTTTTGGCTGATACCATTTCAGAGACTGAGTCCATTTCAGAGGTCTCCTTTCTCACTATGCGGCTTATTGTTCAGGCAGGGCTTATCCGCAGCTGTTCTAATTCTTTTTGAAGTTTTATTATTTCCTCGCCTGCTTCTCTGATACTGCTGATATTTGTTTTGATATCAAACCCTTTGTCGGCAAATTCATAGACGATTTGTAAATATTCCGGCAGATCAAATGGATATTGAGCGAGAACTTCGGGCTTATTTAGCAGATCTTTTACCTTTCCGTTAAAAACCAGGCAACCACTGTCCAGAATAGCTATTTTATCAGTTATGGTCATGATTTCTTTGAGGCTGTGCGAAATCATTACTGTTGTTTCATGTTTTTCCTGACGTTTCTTAATAATGTCGAGTATCATATTTCTGCCGGCCGAATCCAACCCAGCCATAGGTTCATCGAGGATGAGTATTTCCGGTTGAATGGCCAGCATTCCGGCAATAGCCACCCTTCTGCGCATACCTCCGCTCAGAGTTACCGGGGGCAGGTGAGCAATATTTTCCTGTATGAGCCCCACCTGCTGCAATGCCTCGTAAACCCTTTCTTTCACTGTTGCTTCAGGCAGTTTCAAGTTTCTCGGACCGTAGGCCACTTCGTCATAGACCGAAATTTGAAAGATCTGGTGTTCGGGATATTGAAATACCAGCCCCGCATTTTTCCAGAGATCCCTGCTTAATTTAGGATTGGATGCGTCAATCCCGCACACGGTAACTGATCCCTTCTGCGGTCGAATCAGCCCGTTTAAATGCTGGATCAATGTAGACTTGCCGGAACCGTTGGGCCCAAATAAACCAAGAAATTCCCCCTGGTCCACAGACAAAGCGATGTCCTTTAGAGCTTCCACCTCATAAGGAGAACCTTTAGCATAGGTATGGAAAAGATGATCGATTTCTATAACTCCTGGCATATGTGTTTCACCAACTCAGGTATTGATTTGATACTTTCAGGTACCGAAAATTGATTTAATTCCAATTGATCGATTAGCTGGTAAAGAGACGGGGCGTCCAGTCCCAGGTCCTTAAGCTTTGCATTCGCATATACTTCTCGGGGAGTCCCCTCCAGAAAAATCGACCCCTGATCCAGAACGATCAGCCGATCAGTCTGCAATAGTTCTTCGGGATTATGACTGATAAGAATGATGGTTACGCCTTCCTGTTGGTTCAGAATATAGAGCTGTTTGAGCAACATTCTTCGACTTTGGGGATCCAGCATGGAAGTGGGTTCATCCAGCACCAGATATTCAGGCAGCATGGCCAGGACAGAAGCAAGAGCCGCCATTTGTTTTTGCCCGCCGGACAGAAGATGCGGAGCATGTTGTCTCTTTTCCTCCAAACCGCAAATATGTATGGCCCAGTCTACCCGGCGCCTGATTTCCTCCAGCGGCAGTTCCAGATTCTCCGGACCGAATGCGATTTCTTCCTCCACTATTGGACATATCAACTGGTTATCAGGATTCTGGAAAACCATGCCGACCAGCCGGCGTATTTCAAGCATATTTGCTGGATCGGCTGTATCCATTCCATTAATATATACTTTGCCTTCTGTCGGTTTCAAAAGACCATTAATCAGTCTGGCCAGAGTTGACTTTCCGGAACCATTCATTCCCAGCAGTCCTACATATTCGCCCTTCCTGATTGAAAAGCTGATATCCCGCAGAGCATCGATTTTCTCCAGCGCAAAAACATTGTATTGTTTTGTAGCATTAACGACTTCAATACCTGCTGACATAACAGTGGACCTCACTTCATAAGAATACTGATCGGCACACCTGCCAATACGATAACACTTACAAACAATAACGCCAGAACATCCTGTCCTTTCATTTTTAAGCTGTTCATGCGAAGTTGATTAGGATGTGAAGTATAGCACCGGCTGTCCATTGCTTCACCTAGATCAGCCGCCCGGCTAAGCGATGCTTCAAAAAGAGGAATAACAACAGCAGCATAACTCTTGATCTTAACCATCAGTTGAGGCGAATCAAATTCGGAACCCCGTGACTTTTGGGCGTTTTTAATAATGGTCGCTTCCTCAAACAAAGTTGGAAGAAATCGAAATGAAATACTTAGAATCGTGGTAAAGTTATGAACAGGCATGTTCAATTTCCCCAAAGGCTGCAGGAAGTATTCAATCCCTGTCGAGAGTTTCATGGGTGTAGTAGTCATTAACAGAATCAGGGAACACATGAATAAAATGATCAGCCGCAGTATATTAATGGACCCCAGGATCAACCCTTCTCTGGTCATACTGATTGTTCCAATTGTTAAAACGGCCTGTCCCGGAGTGAGAAAGGCCTGGAAAAGCAGAGTGATAAGCAAAAAAGTCTTTATTTGATACATACTCTTCAAAATAAATTTCAGGTTTAAGCGGGAAGAGATGATGATTGCCACCATCAGCAATAATAAGAAAAATAAATAATACCAGTTAATGCTAACCATGACAGAAATTACCGCCAATGTACAGCATATTATTTTCGTTCTGGGATCCAGTTTGTGGACCATGGAATCACCATATATATATTGTCCTAACTTCATTCCGCCCATATTAAAAACTCCTTTGACAATTACCTGGCAGATCACCGAATTAATATGCAGGATATAAATCGAAATTGTTGATACAAAAACAACATGGGATTGCATATTCAGAGCCTTTCCAAAAAAGGCCACTATTAATCCGGCACATCGATTATTACAATGGTATCCGACGGAATGCATACCGCAGCATCACCAGGCTCCGTCAGCCATCCGGCTTTCACACAAATCTTATTCGGGCAATCAGAATGCAGAACCCTTATTCGTCCCTTCTCCGCTAGAATAGTCATCTTAATGCCATCTTCCAGGGTAACGTACTCCGGGGTTTCAACTTTATTGAGGTCAATTTTTCGAATAACCTGCCCATTACGAATAATTTCAGCGACAAGTTCTTGTTTGCTTTCATGAGAACTGCTCCACAACCAAATGATCGCTATAATCATTCCAAGCACTAATACAAAAAACAAATCTGCTTTTTTAATATCGCGCAATGCTTTCATGTATTGGAATCGATCTCCTCCTTATAGTTCTGTTTATGGTAAAACTAAAATGTTAAATTGGCAAGAAATTTTGTTTATTTCTTGCCAATTTAATTAATATTCAGATTGTGTTATCTTTTACCTTGCAAAAAGGCATGTCTTATTACTTATTCAGATATCGAGCCGCATCTTCAGCAGCGAAACGCCCGGAGTTTGCAGCCCAACCCTGTGTAGTGCCCGGGATAAGAGCTATATCATAAGTATCTCCGCACCATCCGCCAGTATCATTTCCTCCGGCATAAAGCCCGGGAATAACCTGGCCGTTTGTATCCAACACCTGGGCTTGTGGAGTTATTTCCAGCCCGTCGTTTGTACAGAAATAACCGCATTTCAGTTTAAATGCATAATAAGGGCCATCTCCGATCGGGGATAAAAATGCAGCTTCTTTGCCGAATTCCAAATCTTTTCCTGTCTCACAATAGCCATTGTATCGGTCGATTGTCTCTTTCAGCGTAGTTTTATCAACTTTGATCATATCAGCCAGTGCATCAATGGAATCGGCAACAAAAACGTTCCCTTTATCCATTTTAACGATTCTATCGATTTGATTAAGGAAATCAGGCAAAGGAGTGTTGGCATGATAATAGGGAAGTTCGCTTGGTGCACCCTGGGTGATAAAACGATCCAAATCTGCCTTGGTCATGATCTGATAAACTGCGTCTTGTTGTACGTGAGCATTACCATACATACACGGATCCATCTGGTTCATGGATTCAGATATGAAACGTTTGCCATCCTGGTTGACCCTGAGCATCGGCTGTACCATGCCATTATAAAGCTCGGAAGAAAATTTATCGCCATCCATAAAAGCTCCAAAATACTGAATGACACCAACAAGTTTTTTATCAGAAGCGCCTACCGCCAATGCCATGTTAATACCATCGCCGTTGTTGGAATCCGGCACTCCAGCATAGGCGATCTTCTCAAGATCAACTCCGGCATATTTTTTGATCATCTCAGTATTGGTACTATATCCACCAGTAGCCAAGATCACCACCGGAGCGTTTATGGTCAAAATACTGCCGTCCTTGGCCTTGGCCTTGATACCGGCAACTTTGCCATCCTTCATGATCAATTCCTGTCCGGCGGTACTGGTCATAATCTGTACCCCTAAATTTTCTGCGGCAGTCCCCATGGTTTTTACAAATTGTTTGCCCATACCTTCATAAGTATGGTGTGTTTTAAAGCCCATGCCCTGAACAATATTAAATTCTACCCCTAGATCCTGCACCCAGGCTATGGTATCAGCAGAATTCTGATAAAATCTCATCAAAAGTTCAGGATCAGCCTTCCAATGATGATAGTGTTCGGCTTTATTGAGGACTTCTACTAAATCATAGGTAGGTATGCCCAAACTTTTAGCATACTCATCATTGATTCCCGCCATACCTTCGGCCATACTGGTAGTTCCGCCCAAGGTGGGATTTTTCTCAAGTAAAATGACTCCGCAGCCAAGTTGACTCGCTTGGATTGCTGCAGATAACCCTGTTGCACCGGAACCAACAACAACCACATCTGTGCTCATTGTTTCCCCTGCAGCATTATCTGTTGAGTTATCTGTTTTAGTGGAACTTCCGCATCCAGGTAGCATAATGATTACCAGCAATAACATTATTATTACAAAAGCAATTTGTTTTCGTCCGGCCAACTTTTTAAACATACTCCCACACCCTTTCTATATTATGGATATCCAATTCCCGGTAAGATGATTATTTAGTTGCTAATCACCTCTTTTTAAATATTTTGTCCGCTCAATGTCATACATGTTTAGCCACCTTTTGTCGCTTATTGTCCCTTATTAAAGTTTATTAATCTTTAATGTATTAATCATCATACATAAGTAAGAAGTTTGGATTCACATATCGTACAATTGTTGAATACTATTATAAAAATTTTCCACGCCAATTAAAGGATGGGGTAGATGTGCATTATTTTTCAGAACCAACGCCCATTGCTAAGCCCTTTAACCTGATATATCAGGATAGTAAATCTGACAACTAAAAATAGCCCCACCCGTTAGACGTGGGGGTTGCTTTAAGGTAATAAACCTCTGTTTGGCGATAATGATAGGTTAAATTGTCGTGTTTCCTTATATCTAATTGGATTTTATGCTACTTAAGTGTGTTAATCATCATACAATCACTTGAAATTTTGACGATAAAATCATATAATTGTAGAAAAATATAATAAAATAGTAGATGCTAGTCCGCCTAAATAAAAAGGATGATTAAGTTGAAGATAACGTTGCCAATGATAGTAGAACGATTATTTGATGTGGATTTTGAATGTTTACAGGGCATTATCTCAGATCCAAGACCAGTGTCAAAAGTAAAATTTCTTCAAGCCGGGCATGCATCAATTGATTCAGATGCTTTATATGTAACTACTTTGTCATATCTTACTTCAAAATATAAAGGCTCTATTCCACAATACATTGCTTGTATAAAAGACATGGATATTGATGTTGATCATGAAATGTTTCGATATACAAATTTGATTCTTATTAAAAACTTAATCGACCTCCCGGAGTTATTTAACTTAATTCAGGATATTTTTTCCTACTACTCTGATATTTATAGCCAACTCTTACAGATTGTCGAAGATAACAAGGGCTTACAATGTCTTACAGATAAGCTTTCTGTCTTATTTGGTAACCCCATAACTATTACCGACCGCAACTTTAAAATACTGGCGATTACTGCCTCTGAGCCAAAAAATGCAGAGCTTTGGATAAATATTGATAAAACCACAAGACATAATGGATATGTGACGGGCTCCAACGATACTTATCATTTGACTAAAGATTACATAATTAAATTAGATCAGAACGATAAACCAGTCTATTTTGATACCTGTGAGGGCTATCTTAGCCCAATGATATGTCTAAATATTGGGATGCCAAAGAAAAGTATCGCCATTTTAACCCTCTTCGAAATTGATACCCCTTTTAACAATGCTACTTGCGATCTAACCGTCTTTTTTTCTCAAATCTTGTCTTTGGAACTACAAAAAAATGAGTTGTTGTTACTTAATGGTGAAAGCAATTTTGCGTATCCAATTGCCGATCTCCTTGACGGTAAAACGCTGTCCCACCATGACGTGAATAAGATCTCCAACTACTTCAATTATTCAATCAGTAATAATTACACAGTAGTTGTCGTCAAATCGCCGCTGTCTTCTGATTCTAGTTATGAATTACCCTTTTTAAGAAATAAGATCTTAAATCTCTTAAGGTGCAATTCCTGTATAATCTATGAAAGAAGCATCGTCATGGTAATTGATTGTTCCTCTTTCAATTCTTTTAAATATTACCTTCCTAAATTTGAAGAATTATTGTCTACCACCATGGCTTACGCAGGAATAAGCAGTTCTTTTTCCGATTTTATGGAGGTAAGAAAAGGTTATGTTGAGGCAAGTAAAGTAGTGGAATTAGGATTGCGGATGAATATTGATGGGCCCATTTACCGGTATATGGATTTTCAGTTTTACCATTTGATAGATCTGTTTTCAAAACAAGAAGACATACAAAATCTTTGTCATCCTGCCTTAGCCGGATTAACAACGTATGACAAGGAACTATCAAAGACCTTATGCACCTATATAAGAAACAATGGGTCTCAGGCTAAAACGGCTAAAGATTTGTGTATACACCGCAGTTCCTTGTCATACAGGTTAAAGAAGATTGAAGAAGTATTTGGAATAGAACTCAATGATTATAAAACGCTTCTGCATTTACAGCTTTCCTATGAGATATTGAACTATTTGCACTCTAATTTCATAACCATATAAAATACGCACAATTTCAGATATAAAAAAGGTGATATAAATTGTTACATTTTTTATGGAGGTATTTCCAAATGAAAATGAAATCCTTAGTTGTTGTGAGACAGGTAAATTTTGTTATATCACAGGTCTGTTAGTAATCTTATTATTTACGTGAGATTGACATACTGACGAAGATATCCTGTACCCACTTATGAAATTATCGCAGATAAACTTGGATTTAGAGCCTGAGAGTGAGTAAATGCGTATATATTCAGGTCAAGAATGGCCCCAGCTGGCACCCTTAAACTCTAAAAGGTGGCGGCGATAGCGATAGGGAACAAAATGAGATTGCAGGCGGGGATTGTACCTGGATTCGATACTTATCTGTTGAAAATATAACTGCCATAGCTGCTGCCAATGATGTTCTTCCCGAGTTGTATAGTCGTCCATGGAGTAGGAAAAGTCGGTCATATACCATTTGTGCTGGATAAGCAGCTTATCGTTATTACGCTCCTGTCCATCGTATATAATGGCCAGCCTCCTCTTTTGGTCATGAATGATCCAGCGTTCACCAGCCAAACGATCAGCAAAGTGATCGGCAATCAGAGTCAGAATGTGGTGATCAGGTGACATGACGCCGTACAGAAATTTTCCAGTATCCTTAAAGCGTAGCAATCCTAACAAGCGATGGGTTTCAAGAGTGACCTGCCTATCCAGTTTGTGTACCGGGTAGACATCAGGATGACTGTGGCAGAGATCCGCTTTGGATCCCATTTTAAAGCCCAAACGGAGATAGTTGAGAACAAGGTTTTCCTTATCAGAAGATGAAGACAGATAAACATGATAGATCCTGGCCAAAGCATCTGCTGATATTTTCTGTTCAATAGCCTGATAAACACGGTTAGCCAGATCAGGATCGGTCAATACAACTGAACTGCTCACCATCAGCGTGGGTTGATAGTATTCCAGCTGGAAAATGCCGCTGGCAGGCTCCTGGTAATAATGGTGATATATGCAGGTTAAAAGGCCGTCAAAGCTGCCATCGTATAAATAATCCATTAATTCTCACTCCAAAATGCTGCTAAAACAGAGTCATTTGCTTAAATGGGGATTCCGGAAGCATAACGCGGCGGATCGCTGCCGGGTCATAAGGCTTATTACCTGGATAAATCCCTTTGCAGGTAACGAAGTATTGAGCTCTTTTGAAAACAACTCCCAGTTTTTTAAAATGGTCGGCAGATATTGCCGCTACACGCCGCTGGCTGGTAATACGCCACGCTGATTTTGGTCCAATACCCGGTATTCGCAGCAGTTCCTCATAAGAAGCACGATTGATCTCCAGGGGAAAGAATTCCGGATGTCTAAGGGCCCAGGCGGTCTTAGGGTCTATTTCTGTTTCCAGATTGGCATGGTCCGCATCGAGTATCTCTTCGGCTTTGAAATGGTAATGACGAAGCAGCCAATCCGACTGGTATAGGCGATGTTCTCTCAGCAGTGGCGGTACAGTTGTAAGGGCAGGCAGATTGGAATCCTGGTTAACCGGGACATAAGCTGAGAAGTAGACCCGCTTTAGCCCGAAGTTCTGGTATAGGGCCTGAGTTGTATGCAGTATGGTGAGGTCGCTATCCTGGCTGGCTCCTACAATCATCTGGGTAGATTGGCCACCGGGAACGAAACGGGGAGTATGCCGAAAACGTCTGTGATCAACCTTGTGCTCCTGTATCTTATCCTTGAGCTGCTGCATGGAAGCATACATGGTGGGAAGAGACTTTTGCGGTGCCAGGAGTCGCAAACTGTTTTCGGTGGGCTGTTCGACATTAACACTCATCCGATCACAAAGCAGTCCGGCTCGATTTATCAATGAAGGTTCGGCACCGGGAATTACTTTTACATGAATATAGCCCTGGAACTCATATTCTTCCCGCAGCAAGGTCAGGACCCGGAGGATCTTTTCCATAGTGTAGTCAGGAGATTTCTCCACCGCAGCACTTAGAAACAGGCCCTCAATATAATTACGCCGGTAAAACTGCATAGTCAGATCCGCTAGTTCCCGCGGTGAAAAACTGGCCCGGGGAATATCACTGGAACGACGATTCACACAATAACGGCAGTCATATACACAATCGTTGCTCAGTAATATTTTCAGCAGAGAAATACATCGTCCATCTGCCGACCAGGCATGACAGATGCCGAATGATCTCGTATTTCCAGTTCCACCCTGGTTCTTCCTGGTCACGCCGCTGGAAGAACAGGAAACATCATATTTAGCAGCACCTGCCAGAATATCAAGCTGGGTCAGGATATCCATTCAAAATCACCTCTATACTTAATAATCCTTGCTAACAATTTCAGTATACTACAAAAACACAGAATAGCAAACATATGTTCGGTGTGCCACGGGGACGGTTCTTGCGGTTGGTCACTGGTTTTGGACAACTTCCACCTTCGCTCCGCTTTCTACCAGTTATTGTCGCATTATCACCTCTGATCATCAGAAAAATAACAGAATACTATGTAACTGGAAGAAACGTCCCCGTGGCTGCCTGCAACAAAGGTTTCTGATACCGTTTGTAATGAAGGCACTGATGGAAAAGCTATTATTCCTGGCCAGTGCTAACAAGAAAGCACAAAAATTTGAAATGAACCCTTTTTTCGATATATCACCTTGCCCGTTGTCATTGTGCATAGTGGCTTGGCTGCCAAGACAACAATATCCACCTGGCCATAAATATAGTAAAATTGTGGCAAGTCTTTGGCTTTACTAACATGAATTGAGAGGTGAAATGATGATAGAAATACCGGAAGCCTTTACCTTAGCCAATCAGATCGGCCAGACTCTCCCAGGCAAGCGTATAGTAAATGTAACCGCTGCCCAGTCCCCACATAAATTCGCCTGGTACTTCGATGATCCGCGCAAGTATCACGGGTTGCTGGTCGGAAAAACCATCGATGGGGCAATTAGTTTTGGGGGTTTGGTCGAAATCAAAGCTGGAACGGCGGTTCTTCTTTTTGGTGACGGGGTCAGGTTAAAATACCATGATAAAGACGAAAAATATCCTCCCAAGCATCAGCTGTTAATAGAATTTGAGGACAGCTCTGCCCTTAGTGCTTCAGTACAGATGTATGGTGGGTTATGGGCCTTTCCGACAGGTGAACTAGACAATCCATATTACCAGATTGCCAGGGAAAAACCATCTCCACTGGCCAGCGAGTTTGATCGGGCCTATTTTGAAGCCATGATATCCCCGGCCGAGGTACAGAAACTGAGCACCAAGGCTTTTTTGGCCACGGAACAGCGTATACCTGGTTTGGGTAATGGAGTGCTGCAGGACATCCTTTATATTGCAGGAGTCCATCCTAAAAGAAAACTCAACACCCTTTCTGATACCGAGCGGCAGGCCATGTATGACTCGGTCAAGACAACCCTGACCGAGATGACCAATCAGTGCGGACGGGATACGGAAAAAGATTTGTTCGGCCAGGAGGGAAGATATAAGACCAAACTGAGCAAGAATACCGCAGGACAGCCTTGTTCCATCTGCGGAACCGTTATCAAAAAAGAAAGCTATATGGGCGGCAGTATCTATTTCTGCGCTGGATGCCAGAGAATATAGTTTGGTCCCAGCTGTGCAACCAAGGGGACTGCAACCAAGGGGACGGTTCTCGCGGTTAGATAAGCTTATGATTCTTGTTATGATAAATCAGCGGTGAGTTAATGTGCCAAAAATTGCAGAAAGCGAAGCGGAAGCGGCATCTATCATATTGTCCCAACAGACAGACTATTTCCCGAGGAAGATGATATATGATTCCTGGAAACTTTACAAAGATATAATTGAAAGATGAGGGGCTATCAACAAGACAATCGGCGAGATTAACAGGAATTAGCAGAGGTATTATTTGAAGGCATAATCCATAACCAGTTTACGACCACAAGAACCGTCCCCTTGGATGGAGTCTAGAACCGTCCCCTTGGATGGAGTCTTGCGACCACAAGAACCGTCCCCTTGGTTGCCCTTGGTTGGGGTCTTGGATGCCGTTAGCTAAGATTTTTTATTATTTCGTGATAGCGTTTTGTTCCCAATGCACTTGGTTTACCCTTTTTACAGAAAGCAAGTCCGGCCAGCTTCCGATTAACCCGCTCAACCACAATTTGTCCCTCCGCCATTTTGGATTCCAGCGTTTGCAAGGCTTCAAGAAACCGGCTATCACATTTAGCCCGGTTATAAAAGGATAAAATATATACATAAACGAAAAGGTTGTAAGTACGGAAGGGATATTCGGTCTGCATGAATAGTGTTCCAATTCCATAGTGGCATGGGCCAATGGGCTGCCTGATGGTCCAATGGGCCAGCAAAAAATCCACCGCTTTGTCCAGGGCTGGCTCCTGGTTGAGATAGCTGCTAAAGCGAAAAGCATCAAGGGCGGTCAGGGTGGGCAGGGGGTTGGAATACTCTGTTTCCGGGCCTCGGCCAAAGCTGAACTTATTGCAGCGCCAGCCGCCGTCTGAATACTGAGTATCCAAAAGATGCTGGAATGTTATTTGCAGCCTGAGATCGGAGGCATACCCCAGGTGGCAGAGCACGTTGGCGGCGTTGATAGTATGGCATGGATAAATAGCGCCTTGCGGAGACAACTTAAATCGTCCATCCTCCCGCCAGGTACTGAATATCAATTCGGTGCTTTCTTGCAGCAAAGGTTCACCTGGTTGCATTCCTAATTCCAACAGCAGAAGTACACTCTCCAGAGTTGAGAACGGAGCTCCTTTTATCAGGCGTCTATCAGGTGTAGTCCAGTAGTCGGCTCCATTATCATATCTATGCGACAATATAGCTTTAACATCCGATGAATATTGATTCTCTACAGTCATTTCTTTACCTCCATCTCGTATTGTGAAGCCTGGCTATAATTAATCTTCTATACATAATTTTTAATAATTCATTAACTCACCATCATAAGGAACATACACTTGTTCATTGAGTCCTTTGTCTTCAACAAAAGCTTTTAACTGATCCCTGGTCAACCCGCAATGGTTCCAGGCTTCAAGATGAACCACAATAATTTTTGATGAGGGAGCATAATCAGCCACCTTAAAAAGGTCGTCTCGGGTCATGGTAATAGGTCCGCCAGTGCTAAACCGGGCTGCTCCCGCGAAGCAAATAATAATTTGCGGCTGATATTCTTCTAATACTTTATGAACCTCCGCACACCATATAGTATCTCCAGTAATATAAAGAGATGGCTCTCCCTTTGATTCAACGAAAAATCCAGATACTGGCCCCATTTTTTGGCCAATACTGCCGGTTCCATGTTGACCCCCGGTTCTCACGATTCTTATGCCATTCCACTGATGAGATGTTTCGATAGCTTGAACATTAGTAAAACCTGCTTCCAAAATTGCTGCTCTATCAGTCGGTTGGCAGAATAGCAGCCTGCCGGAGGGCAAATACTCCCTGGCAGCATCATCAAAGTGGTCACGGTGAGTATGGGTGACCAGAATTGCATCGGTATTTATTAATGATAAAGGATCAACCGGTAAATCAACCAGTGGATTATCAGAGCTGTTGGTGACGCCTGAAACCGCTGCCATTTTCCCGGCCTCACTTAGCATGGGATCCACCAGAATGCTCATGCCATTAATTTCAATCAGCATCGTTGCATGTCTGATTAATTGAATTTTCATAACTCTAACCCCCATTTCATGTAATATACTTATTATTACATGGAACTTAATTGCTTGGAGTGCCCATATGGGTGTTTTTACTTTTCTTATGAAAGGATTTATGGATAATGATTGATCAAACCGATTTACACATCCTTTACCTATTGCTGGGCAATGCCCGTATGCAATGGCGGGAAATTGGCGAGCAAGTCCACCTGACCGGCCAGGCTGTTGCCAATCGCATTCGCAAAATGGAAGATTTGGGAATAATCGAAGGTTACACTGTAAAGATAAACGAAAGCAAACTGGGAAAATCAATTATCGCCTATGTAACCGTTTTTATGAAAACCGCTGATCATAATGCATTTCATAAGTATATTAAGCAGACAGATGCCATTGCGGAGGCCAATCAGATTAGCGGAGAAGGATGTTACCTGCTAAAGTTAAATATCTCATCCCAGGATGAGCTATTAAAATCCTTGAATGAAATTTTGCAATATGGCAACTACCGGGTAAACCTTTCCATTGAAAAAATCAAAGGGTGATTGCAGGAGTAATAATTAAAATCCTGGTCATTTATTTACAGCTCGTTCACTTTCCGCATTCTAACTTGAAAGGTGCGACCATAACATTTCAAGCCCTTTTACTACCCTGGCAAAAGAGCAGGAACTGGCTTCATGACCAGTGGTGTTTCTGTTGAATCCTGGTTCAAACTTCATGTTCTGCGATTGGCTTTCCAGCCTCTATCAGTACTCTATTACTCAGCAGGAAATATCCCTCAACAAATATCAACAAGCCGGTACCGATCAGCAGCCACTCTATTTTAATGATATCAGCCAGGGGACCAAACAAGAGCATTCCCAAAGGCATCATAGTACTGGATATCATGCCTAAAACGCCAAATACCCGGCCTAAAAGATCATCTTCTACCTTTTCCTGTAATAGAACGGTAAACGGTGTATTAAAGATTGGCATAACTATTCCTGCTAAAACCATGAAGAACAGGTAGATCCAGAAGACACGAACGATTCCCAGAGCAAAGGTACAGCCTCCAACGATGAGAATCGACAGAGTCATCGAGTGAACCCTGTTTTTGAATCCACCCCAGGAAGCTATTATTAAGCCTCCCAGCATCATGCCCAGGGAAAAGGAAACCTCAATGGCGGTCAGGCGCCAAACATCCCCGCCAAAGCTGCGGACCACCTGCAACGGGGTTAAAAATGCCACCGGGGCTACCAAAATAAAGTAGCAGGCGCAAAAGAGAAATAGCTTCTTAAGATAATCCTGTTGGCTGATATAGATAAAGCCTGCATACATATCGTGAAAGTAGCCGATATCTGACTTTTGTAAGGCTTTGGCATGAACCGGCACCCGCAAAAACAGTATTAGTATCATCACTGCCAGGGCAGCGGTTATTACATCTATAAAAAATATTATTTCTATGGTAGCCAAAGTTAGCAGGGCAGCACTGAGCATGGGAGAAACCAGCATGATCAGTGCTTGAATACTGCTGTTGGTGCCGTTTACCTGGGTGAGCTTATCCTGCGGAACCAGTTGGGGAATAAAGGCTCCTACCGCCGGCATTTGAATGGCTGTTCCCAGTGCCCGTATAGCCGACACCACAAAGAGCAGCCACAGCATATTGTAGCCGAGCAGAAACAATATGGCCAGGATGAGAGTAGATATAGCAATTCCGGAATCAGAAAGGATAATCAGCAATTTTCTGCTGTAACGATCCGCCCATACCCCGGCGAAGGGAGACAGAAAAAAAGTGGGCAGAAAACCGCAGATAATAGCTATAGTCATCATTACCCCTGATTGGGTGGTTAAGGTGATGTGCCAAAATATGGCATACTGAACCAGCGACGAACCAAACAGAGATATATTCTGGCTGAGTAAAAACAGTACTATGTTTTTTTTCCAATCATTCATTAGTTCCTGCTCCTCAATCATATGTAAACAGACTTAGGTTATAATGTTTCCCTGGTTATTATATACAGCTACACCTAAATAGGCAAATCCCAACGATTTTTCTGAATTCCCCAATATTCTAATAACCTCTTATGCCAGTTATTTGCGTTGCTGTGAAGACAAGCAGGCCTTGTATCTTAATGCAGTTCAGACTATGCAGGCTTTAATATTATTACCTTGCCTCCCTAATTCCCTGGATCTTCTTTGCGATATTAGCTGTCATAGATTCCTGCAGTTAGGTGATTTAATTCAGGTAATGAATGTTTAAGAGCCCTCCCAATTGTACATATATACCCGGGGGATTAGGGTGTAATAATAAGGCTCAGGTATGAGATAATGAAACTAAAAAACATAACTGGGGAGGGGTTATAAATGATGAAGGTATTCGTGTACGGCAGTTTTATGCAAAATGGCCGTTATAACCAGTATTGTTTCCAGGGACAAACTTTCCTGGGTAAAGGTTGTATCAAAGGATATACAAAATATATACTGGGTGGCATTCACGGTATCCTTCCTGAAAAGGGGAAAGGTGTGCAGGGCGAAGTTTATGAAATTGACCCGGCAACGCTTAACAGGCTGGACTTTCTTATGAATAATGGACCTGCCTTCACCAGAAAGATTGTTGATGTGGAAATGGAAAACGGAGAGACTTTACAGGCCGAAGTCTATATCTGGAACGGATCAGTTTAGCAAAGGCTTCTTTGGTGATCCTAGCCCATTGCAGGCAATATTAGTTGGCAATAATTTTTATTATGTTAACTTATTTAATTTAAGATTAGAAATAAGGCTCTGCTATTTATTCCTGGGCGGTGATATTACTATGTTGAAGCAATAAGCTCTAGAATGAATGTGGGCTTTGCGGTACATAGTAAATACGGCATGTTGTAATTTACTCATAAATATAATATTGTATGTTTATAAGTAAACAAGATGGACGGCTGGATGAAGCCGTTTTTTCATGGTCTTCAGTAACGGTGACCGCAGGTGGGAACTAAACTGCAGAAGAATTTCTTACCTTTAAACAGCTTAACAACTTAAATTCAATTCCGGTTCTATCATGAAAGAGGTGAAATAATGAACACATCCCCCGTTCCCGAAACTTTGACTGAACCTGTATCTAAACCGACTCGCTCCCGGCCTGCTCTAGTAATATCACTTGCCCTGGTGGTTTGGCTGATGCTGGTTGCAGGAGGCTATTATGTGGGCAAACTTTATATTGACCGCTCCATTGAGGCGGTTCAGCAGAACAACGCGGTACATATGATCACCATTGAACAACGTATTGATTCACTGGATGCTCAGATAAGCGAAATCAAACAGGCTATCATTAATACTGACCAAACCCTGGCTGATTCCGGATCAACCCAGGAAAATCTAAATCAGAAAATTGAAGATCTCGATAAACAGCTCAAGGATTTGGAACATAGCCTCAATATTCTTAAAGAGGCACCATAGGCAAGATTTCACGCGGGCATCCGGGTAGTTGTTTACTATCCGCCCTCATGCCCCTTGCTGATTCGATGGAAAGAGGTAACTTATGAAATGGAAACCTTATTTGATTATTATCATCCCGATATTTTTGCTGGCACCATTTATAGGTCCCGCTTTGGCTGTTATGGGCCTTGAGAATTATACAAATCAGATGTCTATACCGGCTCAGGAAGTCAACCAAAGTATTGAACAGTTGGAAAAGGGCGTCTCAACCCTTTACCAGAATACTGTAACGGTCAGTGAATCGGCAGCCGAACTTGAAAAGGAGTATAGGGATCAGGAACAGGCTCTGGAGGAACTGACAAATATCAGCCAGAGCCAAAAGGAGATGTCAGACCAGATTTATGAAGAACGTATTCTGGCTATGCTGGGACCACCTATCGATTCTTATATTTCAGATAAGGTAAATATCAAGGTATTTAAACTGGATGAAATGGGCTACCGTGGGTACATAGCTAAAGTTAAATTGTTTGATCCGGGAGCAGTCAAGGTAGTCCTTGGTCAAGACAAGCTAGGCTCCGGCGAAACAACAAGTAGTGCAGTCACCAGGACCGGAGCAATTTTGGGGGTAAATGGAGGGGGCTTTTATCATTCAGGTAACCAGATTCTTCCCCTTGGCAATACCGTGGTGGACGGAGAGTTTGTTAACGGCTTTCATCCATCCAACGGAGATATATTCTTTGCCGGAATCAGCCGGGATGGCGATCTAATCGGTGGTAAGTTCTATGATGAGGAAAGCTTAGCTCGCCTTAATCCTCAACAAGGGGTCAGCTTCCTTCCCGTTCTGATCAAAGATGGTCAGCCCCTTGCTGTGCCCAAGGAATGGGAAACCACCAAACAACCTCGAACCATTATCGGTGAGTATGCTAATGGTGATTTCATCTTGATCGTAGTGGACGGGCGCCAGTCAGATTGGAGTTCAGGAGTAACCCTGGAGAGACTCCAATACAAGCTTGCCGAGCTGGGAGTCAAGGAAGGATACAACCTGGATGGCGGTGGTTCGAGCACTATGGTTTTCAATGGCAAAGTATTAAATCGTCCTTCTGATGGAACGCAGCGGGCAGTTGCAAATAATATTGTCATACTGCCATAGTCTAGTACTGTTCATTCTTGTTCTGATAATGATACTATTTAAGCATACGAAAGTTAGAATGCATTCAAGTTATATAAATTTAAATAACAACACCAGTATGTGCATAAGGATGGACTAAAGATAGGATGGATAGGGAAGATAAATGTGAAAGAATTATGCAATGAAAGAAAAAAAGAAAAATACGCTAACCGGATTGGGTTTTATAGTTCGCTGCTAATGGCATTACTGACTCTGGTGGGGTTATTAGTGGTTAAGCCGCCCATATCCGGTCCCTTTGCCGTGGGAGACCGTCTGGGATACCCTTATCTTGATATTCTTGCCCAATTTCCTAAAGATTACATATGGATGTACTTTATGATTTTACTCATGATAATTTATGTGGTATTTATGGTATCAGTTCATTACTACGCCGAAGGGGAGAAAAATATCTTCAGTCTGATTGGACTGTCGTTTGCATTGATTTCCGCAACTATCCTGATCACCAATTATTTTGTTCAACTATCTGTTATACAGCCCAGTTTGTTGAATGGAGAAACCGATGGCATTTCACTTCTAACTCAGTACAACCCCCACGGAATATTCATCGCACTTGAAGAAATCGGGTATTTAATGATGAGTCTCTCGTTTATTTTTATCGCCCCGGTTTACTACAAAAAGAGTGCGCTTGAACACGCAGTAAGTCTTGTCTTTATTGCGGGTTTCATTTTCTCCGTTTTCGCCCTCATATTTATTTCAATAGGATATGGTATTCACCGGGAATATATTTTTGAATGTGCTGTGATAGTTATTGATTGGCTGGTTTTAATAATCAACGGGCTATTGTTAAGTATAGTGTATCATAAACAGGCAAAGCTCTTATAACTTTGAAATGCCTATCTTCAGAATATCTGATATCCGGATTTGGTCCACTTTTTCGCTGGCGTTTTCCGCCTAACTGGTTCAGTTTTAGCTTAGCGTTTTCACCTCATTCTCTGCTTCTGATTTGCCCCTTCCCCATGTCTGGCCGAAAAAGATACAGCTTCCCCAGATTCATAAACGAGGAGACTATATCATAAAGAAGCTTATGGTGTTTATTACGATATTTCTGGCGTTAACCCTTGCAGGCTGCTCAGGCACGCAGCAGGCAAGTACACCGCAGGACAGCGCAGGGAATCCACCCCCATCTCAAAATGATAATGGTAATGATCAAGCAAAAAATCCGAACCTGTCTATTGCCGCCACAGAATCTGATATTCATTTATTGACATACATAGAACTTCTATGCATAATAATTATTACATAGAAGTGTTAGGTATAGTGGGGGGATTTAATGAATGTATCTAAAGACTTAATTGCAGCCTCTGCGACACCTCTAATTCTAGCCATTCTTAAGGAAAATGACAGCTATGGTTACGCAATCATAAAACGGGTGAAAGAGATGTCGGAAAATGAACTGGTTTGGACGGAAGGTATGTTGTATCCGGTGTTGCACCGCCTGGAGGATCAAATGTTAATCGAATCATATTGGAGTAAATCCGAAGCAGGCCGGCAACGTAAATATTATAGGATTAAGGAAAGCGGTTTAAAAGAATTGGAACTACAAAAAAAGCAATGGGAGATAGTTCATTCTGCCCTGTCTAAAACTTGGAGTGAATAGGAAGGAATAGACCTAAGGAGGGTCAGTATGTTTGATTTGGAAATGCAGATCCATTCATGGAGTGATCATTTAAGAGCCCGTGGTAATTTTACCGAAGCCGATATTAATGAACTGGAAAGTCATTTACGGGAAGAGATCGATGACTTGATTTCAGCCGGACTCACCCCAGATGAATCATTTCTCATAAGTGTGAAACGTTTGGGTAATTTAGATGCGATTTCACACGAATTTGCCAAGGTTAATACTGAGAATCTGTGGAAACATTTGTATATAGACCCAGTAGATAACGTGGCAAAAAGACAAAGCAACCGTGATATTGCTCTGGTGGTAATTTTTACGCTGCTAGCAGGGACACTAATCAAAATTCCGGAATTATTTGGATTAGGATTTAATGATCCAGGCGCTGACCGGTTCTATTTAAAGAACATAAGCTTGTTTATTTTGCCGTTTGTCGCAGCTTTTTTCCTAATCAAGAGAAAAGCTGACAGGAAAACATGGTCAACTTTTATGGTGACTTTTATCATTGCAGCACTGATTATTAATATCTATCCGTCATTTTCCCCATATAATACCGAAATTCTAAGCAGTCTTCATTTACCATTACTTTTATGGTTAATTGTTGGGGTGGCATATACAGGCAGGGAGTGGCAAAGCAGCCAGGGCAGAATGAACTTTATACGCTTTACAGGCGAAATGGTGGTCTACGGTGTCTTGGTATGGGCGGGAGTATTGGTATTAGGCATGTTTACTATGGCTATATTTGGAGCCATCCAAGTTGATGCCGAAAAATTCCTGGAAGACTATTATTTTATTTATGGAGCCTGTGCGGCAGTCCTGATAACTGTTTATTTAGTTGAAGCAAAGAAAAGTATAGTAGAAAATTTTGCGCCTATTTTAGCAAAGATATTTAGTCCGTTATTCTTGGTAATTATGGTTTCATTCTTAGTAGTAATGATTATTACCGGCAAAAGTCCATTTATGGAACGAGAATTTTTGATAGCATTTGATCTTATGCTTGCTCTAGTATTGGGATTGGTTTTATACGTTATTTCATCACGCAATAATCAACAACCGCCCAACTTGTTTGATTATCTGAATCTAGCTCTAATAATAATAGCTCTCATAATCGATGGGGTTGCCTTATCTGCAATACTTTTCCGCCTGTCAGCCTTTGGCATCACCCCCAATAAGCTTGCTGCCCTGGGAGAAAATCTGATTTTATTAGGTAACTTGGGGGGACTTGCCTGGCTATATGTTGCTTATTTTAAAAGGAAACGTGATTTTATTAATCTAGAAAAATGGCAGACAGGTTATCTATATGTTTATTTCATCTGGACGGCAATTGTAGCATTTATATTTCCGCTATTATTTGGGTTTTATTAATTTGTATGGTCGTTAGGGATTGTAACTGCAGAGGCGTATTTATAATAAATCCAGTTTCAGTAAGAGCTGCAGGGAAGTTCAACTTTATCTTTTGAAGGTTTAAACATCGAAAACAAATAATAGAACGGAATATAACATAGCAGAAATACTGCCATTGCGACCGTAGCAGGGAAACAACAAATACAACAAATACAACGAACAATAAATAGTTTGTTACTAATCATATTACCACTCTCCTTCTCTAATTTTCTCCAACTTAATGGCTGTAACAATGAATAATGCAACTTCCGTTCCAATTTAGCGTTCAATTAAAATAATGTTCATAAATAAAATATAACGCCACTAGCCGGGAGATTATAAATCTTTTTATATATCAGTCATCAAATATCAACAGCCAGTTAATTTGCTCATAGTTGTCACAATCTTGCTAGATACTGCCACAATTGTTACACTCATGACACACTTCTGGTCAGCTTAATTACAACGGCAGGGGGCACGCTATATAGCATTTTTCAACATAGTTTAGCACTGGTCAATTGTAACCGAAGACAATTTATACAAGGGCAGGGCAGTAATGGCTTACATAATTTACTGCAATCTCTTTTCGTGCGACATCATCTTATTAGATTAATTTCGCACTATATGTTATAATTTTCGTACGAGGTGATTTATATGAATGAGACCACAAAAGTTATTACCGCCACTGAGCTGAAGACCAATCTGGGTAAATACATCGACTATGTTATTGATAACCACGAGGTTGTTATTACCAAAAACGGCAAAAAAGCCATAAGGATTACCCCTTACATCACAGACATCGAACGATATTTTACAGTTAAGGAAAACGCATTAGATTATCAATATGGCGGCAAAAAAGTATCATATGAAGAATTCATGGAGATTTATGAGAAAAGCGAGCTAAGAATGGAGTATATCAACGGCGAAATAGTCCTTTTGGCATCCCCCAGCACCTATCACCAGGATATATCCGGGAATTTGTATACCCATCTGCGATCTTATCTAAAAGGCAAGAATTGCAAGGTTTTCTATGCTCCTTTTGATGTTCATTTCTACAAAAAGGACTTTAGAACACCCGATGTAATGCAGCCCGATTTGCTCATACCATGCGATTTGGAGAATAACGTTAATGAAAACGGCCGATACATGGGTACACCCACGCTTTGCGTTGAAATTATATCAAAAAGCACCCGTTCCAAGGATATGGTAGATAAACTCAATACTTATATGTTATCCGGTGTGAGAGAATTCTGGCTTGTCGATCCTTTCAAACATTCTATTATGTTGTATGGATTTAAGGACTTAGAAATTGACGAATATACCACCTGTAAACTCGAGGATACTCTAACATCGTATTTTTTTGAGGGTTTAGAGATTCCGATGAACGAAATATTTGAGTTTTAGAAGTGGCTGAGGAGCTGCTGTTACGTAGTAATGAATACCCATGCTATTTTACCTGTTATTATAAATTGAAATCTGTTGCTCCACAGGAAGAGTACGGAATTCTTTCAGCGATACTACTTTCATCTATATTGCTTATTCCCGTTTGGGTTCAATCTGAGTCAGAAAGAGGCTGCCCAGAAGGCCCTTACCCAACAAATCAGTGTTATCGAAGGCCCTCCCGGAACTGGTAAAACGCAAACCATCCTTAATATCATCGCAAATACTATCATGAATAACAAAACGGTAGCCGTTGTATCCAATAATAACTCGGCTACCGCCAATGTTCTGGAAAAAATGCAAAAATACCAAGTGGATTTTATAGCAGCATACCTCGGAAACAGAGAAAATAAAGAAAAATTCTAAGCAAGAGTTATCAGCTCTGCTCGTGGAGAAAAAATACTTCGATGCCTATTATAACGAGAGTATTGAAAAAATTGCTCCTTACCGTTCCTTATATAAGCATAAATCAGACACTGTCATGACACTATGGCTTGAATATCAGCAAATAGCTCCCCTTATCGCCTGCAGACCGATAAACTGAAAGAGGCAGTAGGGGATGAGGGCATTGAGATTGACACGGTTCATAAATATCAGGGCCGGGAAAAAGATGTAATCATTATCACGACGGTTGTAAATGAAATGAATGACTTCGTAGATAACCCCAACCTTATAAATGTTGCCGTGTCTCGTGCAGTAGACCAACTGATTGTAGTAGTGTCAGACGATGTGGGCGATAAGAATTCCAATATAGGAGACTTGGTTAGATATATCGAATATAACAATTTTGAACTCATCAACAGCAGCATCTATTCCGTATTTGACCTGCTATACCACCGGTATTCTAAAGAATTGTTTGAATTCATGAAATATAGAAAAAGGGTTTCAGAATATGACTCGGAGAACCTGATGAATGCCGTAATCGAGAAGGTATTAAGGTTGCCGGAATTTATTCATCTTGACTATGTCATGCACCAACCCTTGAAAATGCTGATTCGCAATCTGGAGAAACTGAATGAGCAAGAGTGCCGATTTGTCATGAACATTCATACCCATACTGATTTTCTCATTTTCAACAAGCTGGACAAAAAACCAGTACTGGTAGTAGAGGTCGATGGTTATGCCTTTCACGCCAATAACCCTAAACAGCTTGAAAGAGATCAAATGAAAGATGGGATACTTCATAAATACAGCATTCCTATATTAAGGCTTGCAACCAATGAAAGCGGGGAAGAAACAAGGCTGCATGACACGCTTACGGAGATTCTTAATTAAGTAACATTAAAGATTTCGACACAGCATATGTATGGTATAATTTACCTGTATTTATTCCTAATATTGACACAATTATTTAGCAGAGTCGAAATTATGCTTTGGAATAGCTAATAATGGCTGACCAAAAATAGAATTTGAGGGCGAGTGATAAAGTAATGGCGTTTTTTGATAACCTCAAACAAACGATAACCGGCAAGCCGATTAACATAATTTTTTTTTGACAACAAGCATGAATAGCTCAGACCTGCGTGGGTAGGGAAAGGAATGCTGTTTTATGTTCCAAAATATAAAAAAAATCATTCAACAAAAACCATTATTAGCTTATTTTATCCTAACCTTTATCATTTCCTGGGCAGGAATTATTCTTGCCTCACTTTTCATGGGTATGCCGACAACCAGTAAACAATTTGCAGAAGATGGTCCTCTTGCCCTGATGCCATTACTTTTGGGTCCAACCGTTGTCAGTCTTATTCTCACCGGACTTGTTCATGGCAAAGCCGGTTTCCGTGATTTGCAATCCAGATTCCTTAATTGGAGACTTGATATTCGCTGGTATGTTTTTGCCCTTTGCACCCTGCCTGCCATATTGTTTGTTATGCTTCTTGTACTTTCCCAATTTTCCTCTGATTTCACTCCAAAAGTAATGAATGAAACAGATAAAGTATCTTTCATCATTACAGGTCTAATTATGGGTTTTATTGGCGGGGGGATATTTGAAGAAATCGGGTGGACTGGTTTTGCTACTCCAGAGTTGAGAAAACGCTATAGCGTTTTCAAAAGCGGACTTATTCTGGGATTTGTTTGGGCAGTGTGGCACTTCCTGCCTGTGCTCTGGGGAAGCGGTGATGCCAACGGAAATTTAGACTGGTCAATTTTCCTGCCCGGCCTTTTCTGCCATTATACTGTACTTGTTTCCTATAGAGTCCTCATGGTCTGGGTTCATGAAAATACCAAAAGTATGCTTCCCGTAACATTCATGCATGGGGTCTTAGGTGCTTTTGCTAATTTTATTCTCAACATCTCAGTCGGCGGCTGGTCTCTGTTTTTATACTATTTAATTTTAGCAATTGCTTTATGGAGTATCATTGCAATAATTCTTTTCAAGGAAAAAAGAGGAGCTGCGATTAATTATCGATTATTGCACCCAAGGTAAAATTGAGCCAGCGCCGTCCGTGGCACTGCTGGGTCTGGAGTATGAAACCAAGGGGATTGTTCAAATTGCACCTTTCATAGATGAACCAGAAGCCAGGTATCTCATATGTAAACTTCAGAAGTATGGATTACATGGTGCTGGTATATGAACCACATAAATCAGTATACGCATATTAAAGAGGTATATAGTTATGGGTAATAGAAATATCCTTTACGTATTTTTTATAGTTTTATTACTTTTCTCACTGGTTGGATGCAGCAAAACTTCTATACAATTAGATCACCTTCCTAAACCACCAGAATTAAACGTACTATTCCAAAACCAAAGCATTGATGCTATATGTGGGACGTATACCTGGCCTATTAATAATGATGGTACAGGATCCTCAATACATGCTGATTCTGGTACCCCCCCTGAGCTAGTTAAGAATTCAATTCCATTAAGTGTATCTCCCAAATCCTTACTTACATTAAAGTTTAGCGATATTAAGCCATCAAGTGTTTATGTTAATATTTGGGAAGATAATACAAACAAGAATTAAGTAATAATCATCTGTTAGTTCCAAATTCTAAAGGGTTAATTATCTACGAAGTTGTAGCAAAGTGGGAACAAGGCAGGGCATCCTATGCTTTCTTAGTAGAGGTGCAATAAGTTAAGCAAAAATCAGAACACTAATTAATCGTAGGGATAATCCCTGCGGTTTTATATTTTATGAACGAGGCAAGTTAAAATTAGAATTCGCTATTCAATTTTAAAACCCCATTGAAAAATAATAGCGCTGCAGTTGAAATCTGCACCGCATATATTTATGTAAATATCTTAAATTAATGCTGCTCAAACCCGAACAACAATTTGTTGTATTATGTAAATTTTCCATTAATTACATAGGAAATTAATAACATAATGTAGAAATTAAAGTAGAGCTAGTATTAAATTATTATAAGGCTGAAGTTTAATATTAACCGGCAGGTGTACTTGCTATGTTATGAAGTGATTACGTCTAATGTCTATAATGCGAACCTAATAGAAGTTCTAGATGCTTTCGGTTATAGCAATAATGTGAAGTCTAAAGTGTTGTTATTATACGATGACAGGATGTGGTTAGTATTTACGGGATAGACACAAGTAATGCTCAAGAGCTCCTTTGCTATCATGACTTATATGACGGAGCAATTCCGGATATTAAAATGGAAATAGCAAAATTGAATATGCACAAGTCAATTTCGATTATTTCCGAACTCATTAATGCACGAGAATACAAAATTGAGGTTAAGACCTGTGACTTAAAATTGTGTTTACCTTTTGAAACTGCTTTAAAAAAGATTTTTTTAGGGGTATCTGCGAATTCCCCAAATGAAGTTTTTGGAAATCCGCTTTTGTATAAGAACAAACATATCGTTTCACTTCAAATGTTATTAATTCTCTTGAAAAAAGTGATTGTGTATGGAGATTATTCATCATTGACGCAAACGGAATATACAATAGATGCTAATGATTATAGAAATATCATAAGGCTTCAGCTAATAGTCACAGAAGTGTTTGATGAAGATTTCAACAAGGAAAAAATCGATATAAATCATTTTATCTATGGTAACTATCATTTGAATTACGACTATAATGTAGCGAATGAATTTGTACGTTCTTATTATATGCTTGAAAAATTATCACGCGATAGAAGCAACTTTGAGATAGATATTCAAGGAGAGTATCGTGACTATTATGGCGATTTTGTAAAGAAATATAAATACACACCTACACAATATCTCTCATTACTATTTTGGGAGCTTTCGGCATATTACCCATTAAAAAACGCTCTAGCTTGCAACAGTATTTGGCGTGATATTGAAACTGTTTATGGTAAAACAGCAATAATTGAAGTAGGAAAAAAAATTATTGAAGATCTGTCACAAAAGCCTGATTATTATAAAGAATGGGCTAAAAATACTGAAGGTGAGATGTGGGACTTCAGCTTATTTAGCGCTTACCCGTTTATTATAGATCACAACGGAGCCTATATTTCCATTAGCGAGCATACATTGAAAAACGCTTTTTTCGAAAAGCTATACTGGAAAATTAGGGATTGTTATTCTGAGAATGATAGCAGGGCCATGTCTTTTTATGGGAGGCTTTTTGAAAAATATGTTCAGGACTTAACTCAAGAAGCTGCTGCTAAAGTTGATACCTTTGATTATATTTCAGAATTTAAATATGGTAAAAACAATAAGAGGTCATCTGATGCATATATACGAAAAGGCGATAAGCTTTTAATTGTTGAAACTAAAGGATATTCAATTCTGCAAAATTCTCTTGCCCAAAATGTTGATATTGAGAAGAACAATGAGAAGCTATTTATTAAGCCGATACTTCAAGCTGACAAGAGATGAAATAGATCAACTTGGTGGCTATTTTGATGACGTTTCAACAGCTTATATTGTATCTGTAACAATGGATAGTGTAAATGCTGTCCCCGCTTATCTTGATACTATTTATGGGGATATTTTTGCAAAGAAAAAATCGAAAAAAACAAAATACTTCTACAATTTTAATATAGAAGAATATGAAATGTTGATGTTTTTAACTGAAAATGGAATCGACTTTTTCGAAGTCTTAGCAAATTACTTTGAATGTGAACGTATACTGCCGTTTAGCGCTTATCTCCACCGAAGCACTGAAGGGAAAATCAAAATGACAGTATTCATGGATTCCATTTACAAAGAAGCCTGTAATAACATGAAATTAATGTATGAATTATAGGATGAAATCAACGTACCCTATAATTCTTCGACTTCACATTATGTTTATTATCTAGAGATAATGAATTGCACATTATATACCAATTTGGCTAATAATGTAAACTTTTACCGGAGAGGATTGTTTCTATAATGGGAAGTCGGGTGTTATCAGCCATTTATATATATACAAGTGAAGTCAATTTTATAAGAAATAAGAATTATCTGGATATTAGATAGGGAAAGACGTGAGAAAATGTTTGAAATTTCAAATCTTAATGATTATGAATTTGAATTAATTTGCAGGGACATTATGGAACGATTACTAGATAAACGGCTGTACACTTTTCCAAGAGGGCGGGACGGTGGAATTGATATTTGCGATTCAGAAAGAAACCCCAAAATAATTATTCAAGCTAAGCATTATAACAAAAGTAAATATTATAATTTGAAACGGGCTTTAGATTCAGAGTTGAATAAAGTTAAGGAGAAATCTCCAGAGCAATATTATATTTGTACAAGTTTAGAATTAACAAAATCTAATAAAGACGAAATAGTTTCTATGTTTTATCCGTATATGACTGATATCAGTTTTGTGATTGATAGCATTGAGATACAAAATTTTCTAGAAGATGAAACAAACAAAGACATTATTCAACGTCACTACAAGTTATGGCTTAGCTCAACAAGTGTTTTAAGTTTAATAAATAATCAAAACGTTTTTATTGATTGTGATGAATTATTATTAGATATAGAAAACCATATAAAACTATTTGTGGAAACTAGATCATATCACGATGCAATTAAACAACTTATCCAGGATGGAATGATCGTTATAACGGGCGCACCGGGAGTTGGGAAAAGTACACTATCAAAAATGCTATTGTTCTATTTTGTCTCGCAAGGATTTGCTGTAAGGTATACGACAGATAATAACATAGGTAACATAAAAAAAACCCTATCTCTAGATCCTATGAGAAAGGAAATTGTTCTTTTAGATGATTTTCTTGGTCAACATTATTTAAAAATTAAGGATAGTCAGCCAACTGAGATCAAATCGTTAATATCCTTCATCAAAAGAAATTCGAATAAAAAAATAATATTAAACAGTAGAATCACCATTCTAAATGAAGCGAAAGAGCAATTTCTGGCGTTTAATGAATTAATGGAGAACCATGAAAAAAGCATATATTTGATTGATTTAGATGATATGACACAGTTAGAAAAAGCAAAAATTCTATATAGCCATATTTATTTTAATGAATTACCTAGAGTATATTTTCTCAATATAAAAGAAGATAAAAACTATTTCAAAATAGTCGCACATAAAAACTATAATCCACGAATTATAGAGTATGTTTTAAAGAAGAGAAACTATGCTTGTATTTCCCCAGATAGTTTCTTTGCATATATTAAAAGCAAACTAGACAATCCTGAAGATGTATGGCGAGATGAATTTCAGAATCGAATTGAGGAAACAGACAGAACTATTCTCTACACAGTTTATTCTTTAACTGATACAGTAATTGAAAAAGATTTATTAGAAAGAAGCTTTGATCTGATTTTACGTAATACTTCGTGTGATTATTCCATTCGTCAATTTAGAGCATCCTATTTGCGGCTTAATGGGTCTCTCTTAAAAGGGGTGGAAGAAAAAGGTTACCTGAAAATTGGAGTCGTTAACCCCTCTGTAAATGACTTCTTAAAGAACGAAATATCGAATAATCCGAATGAACAGCTACAAATAATAAAAAATATAGATTTGATAGAACCAATGATAAAAATCGCTGTTTGTAAAGATGCTGAACAAGAACTTATTGAAAAGGTTTTATCAGGTGAATTATTAAAATTAAAGAACTTGAATTTGTCCCCTTTTTATTATTATATGTTTCTTGTTGATAAATTCGACATATATAATGAATCAATTTCCAAAATGGTAGAATTATCATTTGAAAGAATGTATGAAAATGTTAAGTCATACAAGGAACTTGCTGAATATGGACGTTTAATCACAAGAATACTTTCTAAAGATTTTGTTGATTTTTATAAACTCCATGATGTTTTCAATGATGAAACAAAAATAAGGTTCCTTCTTGAAAAAGTATTATTTTATGAATATCAAAGAGTAACTAATATTATAATTCAAAAAAAGTTAGTTCCCGTATCGTCGTTTGCTTATCAATCAATAAAAGAGATCATGATAGATAAAATGATCTTGCAAGCTCAAGTTAAAGTTGATGAGGAGCTTGGCAATATAGTATCTTCGGTTCTAAATAGAATTGATAAAGATAAAATATATCATTATCGTAAAGAAGGTTATAACCGTCTTTTAGAACAAAGTATTATGGAAGATATAGATACGGCAGTATTTGATATAATTGAAAACAACTTTCTGCCAGAAGTACATGCAGAATTAGATTTAAATGTTGAAGATTTTGATTCAATAGATAATGAATATTTTTTTGATATCGACTCTACAATTAATTCTTTGTTGCATGAAGAAGTTGATGATTACGACCATGACGATCGGCGAATTTACGGGAGATCGGAAGTAATATTAATTCAAGATATTTTTGAACGATAGACTAATTCTTAAGGATAATGTTGTAGTTCTTTCTTCCTGGTAGTGATGACCCATTTTTGAAATAAATAGAGCATTAATCTTGAGAAAGTTCCTTATCTGTAACTAGGTGTTTAGTGATTTTTTAGCTACATGAGTTAAAAAGATTTTGCGTTCTTTGTTACCCTTACTAATTACGGTTAATGCGTCGTTACTCACGTTGTCAATGTTTAGACTTGTCAATTTGTAGGATTGACAGGAGTACGGAATTATCGTCAACCATTGAGAAACTTCTGATTAGGCTAATAATCGGAAGCTGGTCATAAAGTAATATGCCATTTTATTGAATGATTAATAAAATATTTAAAGAACTAAATAATTATGGGGGATGAATCATTAAATGAATAATGTACAACTGCAAATTGTTGATAGGGCTATTTTTCAATTAACAAGTATATTGTCGACTATTGGAATTGTGATCTTAGCAGCACTGTTATTAGCATTTTTACTGCAATACTTATGGAATACGACTATGCCAGATGTATTTAATTTAACAAAGATTGATTACTGGCAAGCTTTCAAACTTTTGCTTATAGGAATAATTCTATTTGGCGGCTTGATCAGATAATTATTGCGCATTAGGGGATGCGGACAAAATCTTGGACTCAAAAAGAGACAGGAGGAAGTCCGTATGT
>JAENZE010000022.1 GCA_016841425.1 Syntrophomonas sp.
GGGACGGTTACATTAACACCCTTCAAGAGTATTATCGTCATGACTATTGGGATTCTATTGAACAATCCGTTCAACTACAATTTACAGGGGACGGTTCTTGCGGTTACCAATTGGTTTTGGATCATGCCTTTATAATAATACCTCTACTACTTCCTGTTAATCGAGCTAATAATCGAAATCATTTAACCGCAAGAACCGTCCCCTTGGTTTACCTCTAACCAGGAATACCATATCATACTGTTGCTTGATCTCGCCTGCCTTTTCAGACAATCTCTATAATGGGCTCGATTACTATTTGGCTCTTCACCGACTCGGCAATAGTCGAATACTTGCGAGCCATTTTCAGGGCTCTTAAGACTACTTTTTCACTGCTATTGCGAACTTTTACGTGAGGCCGCAGGGTTAGCGTCTTGAACCAGGAAGTCTGATCCAGGAATTCTTCCACTTCCCCTTCCGCTGTACATTCAAATGCTATCAACTCCAGTTTAAATCTCTCCGCCGCCCAGATGACCATCATATGCACACAGGTGTTAACGGCCATCATATAGGCATCTTCAGGAGTCATCATATCCGGATGCCCATGCAGGGTAGGTGGAGCAGAAAAATCCATTTCGATTCCGTTTTCGCAATAAGTATAGCCCAGATGTTCCCCTTTCCAGACCACTTTGTTGGTATATACGGCCATTATTCATCACCTTCCTGGCCCAGTATTTCGTCTACTTTTTTTGCTATCTCTGCAGCTACCAGGTCAACTGCCTCTTTATCACTTTCGCTGAAGGTGCGGGGAGATTCTGACAGTTCTAATCCAGCGTCTTTGATCATATCGGTTATTACAAATGAGTAGGCCGGTTTTCCGCTCAGTTTTTCGGTACTAATGGCACTGCATCGTTTCTCACAGCCATCTACGGTTATGGTGGGAAAGCGGGTCGCAAACTGCCGTTCGCCTTTATCTCCGGCTATAAATAGTGGCAGGCAGAGGGTAACTGCCTGACCTTTTCGCAGTTCATCCAAGACTTTGCGGCAGGCAAAACGAGTAATGGACCCGGCGCATATTTCCTCCCCATTGCAGGGGACGATACCCACTTTAACAGGTTTAGGGTTCTGGGGTATTTCTACTATGGCCTCAGACATATTTATTCCTCCTTCATCCTACAGTCCACTTCACCGGATAATTTCTCGGCCAGGTAATGGGCCAGTTTAAAACCCGGTTCGCCTAGATTCAAAACCCCTTCCGGCTTGAGATCCCGATGATCTTTGAATACTTCCAGGGTACGGACTGCTTTGTCCACTTTCTTGCCTGTTGCTTCCACATTTTTCAGGGCACAGTCCTTGGCGCAGCCATCTACGGTAATTACGAAACTATCTTCCATCCGTTCCAGTGCTTCCGGGTCCCGTATCATCAAGCGGCCCAGGCAGAGAGTATCCACCTGACCAGGCTTTAGGTCCTCAGCTAGTTCGTACGTCGCCTGACGCCCGATTTCTCCATATGCCTTGCCGATCCCGCTGCAGGGTAGTACCAGTATCTTTTTACCCATTATTTAAATTCCTCCCATACTCTAATCAGCCTGTTCCAGGTCAGCTCGTATTTTCCCTTCCATTATCGGTAAGTACTCTTGAGAAGTCATCAATCTCGACTGATCTGCTTGCCAATCACCTGGATCAACCTGGAATATCCATCCTTCACCGTAGGCATCATTGTTAATAATCTCTGGTTCTTCTTCCAGTGCTGAATTCACTTGGGTAATGATTCCGCTGACCGGTGATATTATTGACACCGTCTGCTTGATGGTTTCAATAGTGCCTATCTCATCTCCAGCCCGAACCTTTTGCCCTTCGGTCGGCAGTTCGATAAAGGCAATATCACCGGCGTGGGTTTGCAGATAATCACTTATACCTACAACTGCATATCCCTTGGCCTCACGTATCCAGAAGTCGTTGCCATCATAAAAGCAGGTTTTATCCACCTTAAATGTAAATTTGTCCCAGGTTATCTGAATATAATTGCCATTTTCAATATAATCTTTACTCATTGCAGATACCTCCTTTGTTTTGCTCTGATACTAATTACTTCGAGTCTGTTACTCCGTTGCCAGCTGGGGTTCAAAGTATTTTTTCTTCAATTTCAGTGCAACATTCACCAGCATTATCAGTACCGGAACTTCTACCAGAGGGCCGACAACAGTAGCAAAGGCCTGAGCAGAGTGTATACCAAAAACCGCAACCGCAACTGCTATAGCCAGTTCAAAGTCATTGCTCGCTGCAGTAAAAGAAACCGTTACTGTCCTCGGGTAATCGGCTCCTATCCATTTAGCAATAAAGAAGGTCACATACCACATAAACAGGAAGTATATAGTCAGGGGTATCATAACCCGCACAACATCCAGAGGCAGACTTAAGATCACATTACCTTTTAGGGAAAACATAACCAGTATTGTGAACAGCAAAGCGATTAAGGTCAATTTGCTGATGCGAGGCAGAAAATTAGCTTCATACCAATCCCTGCTCGTGCGCCTGATCATAGTGGTACGGGTAATGAGAGCCGCAATAAATGGAATACCCAGATAAACGAAAACACTTTTAGCTATCTCCAACATCGATACATCGACTACTACGCTGGACAATCCCAACCAACGAGGGATAACCGCCAGGAAGATGTAAGCATAAACAGAGTAAGTAAGAACTTGAAATATAGCATTAAAAGCTACTAAACCGGCCACGTATTCGGAACTTCCTCCAGCCAGGTCATTCCATACCAGCACCATGGCAATACAGCGGGCCAGACCAACCAATATCACGCCAGCCATGAGTTCCGGCTTATCCGGCAGCAATACCACCGCCAGTATGAACATTACAATTGGACCTATGATCCAGTTCTGGATCAGCGAGAGGGCTAAGAGCTTCCGATCCTTGAACACTGTGGGCAGTTCCTCATATCGTACCTTGGCCAGAGGCGGGTACATCATAAGGATCAAACCTATCGCAATTGGAATGTTGGTGGTCCCGACCTGAAATTGGCCCCAGAAGTCGGATATTCGGGGATACACATAGCCTGCTCCTATCCCCACCGCCATGGCCAGGAATATCCACAAGGTAAGATAACGATTCAAAAACGACAACCTGCTGCTAACTGATTCTCCCATACACAAAACCTCCTAATACACATCAAATATACTTATGGCCATAGGCAAATTAATAACCGTATGCATACGAATGTTTTACTTGCTATGGCCATATCTTATTTATATATAATTATATTATAATATTTATATATATAATATAATTTATTAATGTAGCTTAAAATAGTGAGATAATCAGTGAGATAATCAGGAATTTGTGTTCTGATAGTTAGTTTAAGCCGTTTTTATAAATGTTGCTGGCAGAGCAAGTAAGCATCAATGTTCTTCCTGCCTATATCTCGAATCAAGTAGAAAGCCGAGAAGCCCTTCCACATATGCAAGGGTAGAGAGTATTCAACAGAGGTAATTCATCGATTAAATCTTATCCTGTCTTTATCAGAAGGAACACTTCTATATACTGTTTCCCATTTGCCGTCCCGAAATATTTCATATTGCTCAAAAGCGCAGGGAATACCCCTTGCTGAAAGCAAATCACTGCTGTCCATGAGCTGAAAATGAAGATGCGGAGCTGTTGAATTACCTGAATGCCCTACTTTCCCTAATACATCCCCTTTTTTTACAGTTTGACCTGCCGATACTGTAACGGACCCCGTTTGCAAATGTGCGAACGCGGCGTAAACATGATCAGAGCATTTCATAATAACATAGTTGCCTGCAACAGACCTGATGTCATCTTTTTCAGGGTTAAATGTATAAGCATTCTTTAGAGCAACAAACAGATCAGAAGCCAGATGAACTCTCGGCCTTTCCTTATAGCCGTCTTCGGCTTTGATAATTTCCCCGTCACAAGACGCATATACTTCCTGCCCCCAGCAATAACACTTGTTTAAGGGAACGCCAAAGACGATAAACCGCGTCAGATTTGTCTGATAAAAGGGCCTCCCAGTTCTCGCCCAGTCAACCTGTAAAAAATCAAAAGCATAGCGCTCTCCCAATTGGTCTGTCCCATGGCTTGGAATCCTTTTTCCTGGTGTGTTAGGCGCCATCCATTCTCCTCTTAATGGAAATTCGACAATTACCGTATCATCAAATCCTTTCATTTCCACACTCCCCGTTCCGGAATACAAAACTTTATCCACCATGTCAGACAGAATAATGATCACAAGTAAACTGAGCATCAATCCTGCAGCTAAATGTTTTCGCATGAGCACCCTCTTTTAATATCCGCAATCTTAACATTGGGATTGTGATACCTCCTGCGTCTGACTGTTTTTTTGCCATATTCTATTGCTTCACATGGACACCAGTGAATGCAGGCAAGGCATCGCTCACAATTATGCTGCCAAACCGGACGCCGGTCTTCCATTTTTATATTGCATACCGGACATACTTCTGTGCAAAGGCCGCAGCCCGTACATTTGCCGGTCGTTAAAAACGCTTCGTCCCATTTATTGATATTTTTATACAGATAACTGCGATTTGTTATTTTACTCCACAACTCCGCTTTCCTTATCACCGGTTTCCGTTCACCACCAGCAATCGCTCTGGCGGCTTTATCCACCTTTACGTTGGCATCTCCCAATATTTGCCGAACCTTTTCAGATGAGGGAGCCTGATGACCCACAATGTAGTTACCCGGCATCTTAACCTCTTCCGCATAAGATAAACGAATCCCTTTTCTGAACAGAATATCCTCCAGCATGCCCAAAGGGTTCGCCCTGGTTCCTCCGGAATTGGCGACCGCAAAACAATAGGTTCCTGGATTTATGACAAGTCTTTCGGCAAATCGCTTCACTAATCTGGGCAGCCCATTATAGAAAACTGGAAATATAAAACCAACAGATTCACCAGGACCGCCAACAGGTTCACCCGGTACCTGTGCAGTCATCGGCTTGATACTGCAATCTCCTAATTCTTTTGCGATCTTACGGGCAATTTCCAGTGAATTGCCTGTCGCAGAAAAGTAAAATATTGTAAAGTCCATATAAACCCTTCCCATAATTGTTATTTATAAAAGAGCTTTCTGAGTTCATTAAAATAACCATCTATTCGAGCAATAATCTTGTCATAATCGAATTCATTGTTTTCTAAGGTTCGAATATCCTCCAATATCTGATTTGTAAAACCGACATTCGCCCAAAATATCAGCTGCTTGCACCTTTCGAAGTCAAGACCTTCTCTGAATCTGGATTCATCAATCAAATCAAACATTGTCTCATAGCATAACGATTGTTTACCCTTCAGTCTTTCCTCCAGTTCCTTATTAATTTCTTCAGACTTTGTGATGGTGCTGACCTTATTGAATTCGAAAATCCAAGGGTGCTTCCGCAGCAACTCAAGCTGAAGAAGATATGACTGCCGTAGTCTTTCAAAAATATCCCGTTCATTAAAATTCATTAATTCTAAATATTCGTTATTAATTATGTCTGTGCAGTAATCGTAAAGGAATAGAAAAAGATCTTTTTTGCTATTTACATAATGGAACATTAACCCCTTTGAAATTCCGGATTCTTTTGCAATTACATTTGTCGATGCTTCATCAAATCCCTTAGTAGCAAATTCCTTTAATGCCGCGTTTAAGATAGCATCCCGTCTTTTTTCTTCAAGATCAACTAATTTTAAAAGCATGATATCACCTTATTCATTTTATTTACCTATCAGGTTAATATTATTATATATCTCATTGACCTATTTGGTCAATATGTCGAGGAAAAAATTTTAATTGTAGCAATCTCTTATTTAGTTTATCTTAGAAACAATTGAACTGTCAGACAAGTTGTTAGATACTTAAACGAGCGCCTTTAAACTTTTTCCTGGATTTTCTATTCTGAGATTTCATCCCTCCAATAACCATTTGTCATCTGTGAAAACGGCCAAAAAAGCGGGCCGAAAAATACACTTTTTCAGCCCGCTTTTTACTCATCAAAATAGGCCCCCCAGAAAACAATAAAAACCGCTCCGCTTAGATTATTTTCTTTAATAAACAAATAAATAGATCTAAATTATTTATGTGATTATGGTCGAATATCCACAAGGTAAAACCTGCCCATCTAAAAATACAGTGGCTGATTTTTGCATATATTGTGAAAGGTTGTTTGATGTGCAGATTTAATAATTATGACCTAAGGTGCGTTATTCATTCTAGAATTCGAATTTATGAACTCCTAAAATATTATTTATTGGCCTTTCTATGCCCAATTTAGCATTACGATTGCGTTGGACAGTTTGACAGGTTCCTTGTTCCAGTTTCTGTTTTAAATACTGGTCCAAGGGACGTGTCCCCGCGGGCCATGCTGAGCCAAGGGACCTGTCCCCGCGGTCCTGTCCCCGCGGTCTGTCCCCGCGGGCCATTACTCCTGGAAGTTTATGATAAATAGCTGTTCATCTGCAGGTTCTAGAAGTTCGTCATTCGTTGCTTCATGTTTCACAGTTATGGTCAGGAGTTTCCCATCCTTTTCCCAGACGCTCTGTTCCAGCTCACTAGCATCGTTATATCTAAACCGGGGTGGATTGGCCAGACGGGCATTGCATAAACCCTGTAACACATCGGCCAGGCACGCTGAACCGCTTACAGTTATCTTTAACTCACTGGTATTTAGCTGACCAAAATAATCATCTGCGATCAAGGCCATACGTACTCCAAGCAGCAGACCGGCACATTTCTCCTGATGGTGGTTCAATGCCTGCTTAAGAAAGATTTCCTGACGCATTTCCCGCTTTTTAGGGCGTATGTATGGGGTATGGGGAGAGAAAACGATTTCCTGCTCATAATAAGGTTTGATATCCAATACCGGGGTACCTTCTATAGCATCCAGGCCACTTACATAAAGCAGATTATCCTCTACTCGTTCTAATCCGACCAGGGTCAACCCGATGGGGTTGGGCCGGCCTATGGCACGAATAGCAAAAACACCGTATTCCGGCAGATCAGAATTCACCTTGCCGGGAACCACCTTTAAAAGGTCACGGTCCGCCTTATGAAACCACATCTGTATCCACAGGTGAGAATTCTCAGTAATACGCAGCAAGCCCTGCTGGTATTCAGAAAATATTTCGATTACCGCATTGCCTCCTTTGATCGGAACATCGGCCGGCTCTTGATATTCACTTTTTACTATGCCTATAGGCTTTAAGGTATAGATATCGGTTTCAACACTTGGAAACATTATATTGCACATCCTTTCTTCACTTAATAGCTAATGATAAGCATAAGGGTAATAGTAATAAAAATCAGCATTACCGCATAATCTATCCAGATGAAATCCAACCTGCGCAGATAGGTGCGCCGGGGATAGGCCCGAAATCCCCGAGATTCCATAGCTACAGCTAACTGCTGCGCTTTCAGCAGCGCTCCAAAAACCACCGGGAATAACAGACTGCGGAACAAATCTATTTTTCTCCCCCAGGATACCTGCTTCAGCTCCACCCCTCTTAACTGTATTGCGGTAACTACATTGACAAATTCATCCCTAAACAAGGGCAGGAAGCGCATGGCGATGGTTACCATAAAGGCCAATTCATAGGGTATTTTCCACTGAACCAGGCCTAAAATAAAATCCCTGGAGCTGAAAGTGGTGAAGATAAGGGCAGCGGATATTATGACTATGATCCGCAAAACCAGGCTGGCACCGGCCAGCAAACCCTGGCTGCTGACCAGGGCTGTAGACCCTAATGAGAGTAAGACTTCCCCGCCCCGGGTGAAGATACACTGGATGATAAAAACAACCAGCATGAGCTGTAAGAAACGCTTCAAGTAAACCCATACCGAAGAGATGTCAATTCTAAACAGCAACAACAGCAGCAGGGTCACAAGCAGAAGGGGTAGCAGCTCCCCGGCACTGTTATAAATCAAAGCCAGGGTGGAGAGACAGATAACTATAACCATCTTCGTCCGGGGATCAAGTGTCATAGCCGTTCCTTCCTTTTCGCTCACTATCACCCACTATGCGGCCCTTTTCCAGCTGTATAACCCGGTCAGCCAGGTGTTCGACAAAACCCATATCATGACTTATCAGGACCATCCCCCGACCGATAGAGGCGATTTTTCGCAAATAGCCCGCTAGAATCTTTTTGCGATAGGCATCCAGCCCTATAGTAGGTTCATCCAGGATCACAAACTCGTTTTCTGCGACCAGTACTGAGGCTATCGCCACTCGTTGTTTTTCTCCCTGGCTTAAAAGCAGGGGAAACACATGCCGATATTCAGCCAGCTGAAAAAATTCCAGGCAGAAATCTACTTTTTCCTTCACCCGGGCTGGCTCCCAACCCTGGTTGACCAGGCCAAAGCCGATCTCTTCAGCTACTGTAGCGCAAAAAAGCTGTAGATCAGGATTCTGAAAAACATAACCGATGCGCCGTCCGATTTGGGCCAGCGACATTTCGCTTACCGGCTCACCCTGCAGAAGGACCTTTCCTCCGGTGGCCTGCAAAATTCCGATCATTACTTTGCCCAGAGTGGTCTTACCGCTTCCGTTTGGTCCGATGATAGCGGTAATTGATTTTTGCTCTATTTCCAGGTTGATATTCTCCAGCGCCATCCTGCTGAGTTTAGGATAATGGAAATTCACCTGGGTCAATGTTAAAAAATGCAACCTTATCCCTCCGGCTTTTATGTCTGTTGATCATTAATCGATCAAGTGCTGGGCAGCCAGAAACTCCCGATCAGCTGTCATTGGTTCTATTGGTCCCCATCGGGCCAGGGCTCCTCGTTCCAAAACCATCAGGTGATCAGCAAAAGTAACGGTTTCCAAGCGGTGCTCAACCGCAATGATAGTCTTCCCGGCATCTTTGAGTCGTTTAAGCACATCTGCTACTCTCTGCACAGCCTGCTGATCCAACTGGGACATAACTTCATCCAGTATCAAAAGCGGCGGGTCCAGGGCTAGTACCGCAGCCAGAGCCACCAGGTGCTTTTCCCCTCCCGAAAGGTGATAAGGATTAGCTTCTATCAATGAGGAAATGCCCAACAGGTCAAGAACTTCATCCACTCTGGCCCGGATATCACCCGGAGGAAGACACAGGTTCTCAGGTCCAAAAGCTATTTCATCTTCCACGCTGGGTGAAAAAAGCTGGCTGTCCGGGTCCTGAAAAACTATTCCGACTTCTAGGGCCAGGCTGGCTGCTCTCAGTTTTTGGATATCCTTGCCGTCCAGCAGTATCTGTCCCTGCATTACTCCATCCCTTCTATGCCCGGCTATGCCGCTCAAACAATAGCAAAGGGTGCTTTTTCCGCAGCCGCTCAGGCCGGTTATCACCAGCATTTCTCCCCTGGCCATGCGAAAATTCATGTTCTTTAATACCAGCGGTCCTTCCGGCCAGTATCTATAACTCAAGTCCTCAACAATTACCGCTTCCATAAACCTGCTTCCACCTCAAATTCATATTTCAACCCGTTAGTCTCCAGCTTACCCCTGGTTCATATCATAGTTAGGCTTCTGGAACCTTCTTATCTGCTGTACGATCTCAAAGGCTATTAGACCACCTATACCCCCGGACAGGGCAGCAAGACTCAGACTGAAGAGCAGCGGCATTAAGGGAAACCGGTAATATACCAGATTCACCATAACAGTACCGGTCACATTGCATAAGAGCCCGGCCAGAAAGGCACAGGGCATACAGCAGACCCGATGTCCAATTATTAATAGTCCCAGGTCGGCTATTACTCCTGGCATAGTATAGGTAAGCAGGCTCATCACCCCCTGTGAGCCGACCATGCCGGTAGCAATGACCATGATAGCCTGCACCAGGCCGATCAAAGTCATAGTTCCCCTTTTACCTGTAATACCAAACCCCAGTACCAGCCAGATCATATATAATCCACCGGTGACCGCTCCAGGAGGAATGAGCAGGGGGCCGATTAATATATGGCTTAGAGGTGCAACAACCGGTTTAATAGCAATCCCCAGAGCCGACATCATAGCTATGATAATCAAATCGTAAAGAGAAAATCTATCGAATATCTTCTGCCCTATCCCCATATCTTTTCACCACTCTTTAATAAAATGCATTTTTCTCGCTTTACCTGCAGGGCGCCTTAACCAGGAAACTATTCTGCACCAGTATCTTCAGCAGGATGAAACTATTCACTGGTCACCATAAATAATTGCCCGGTATCAGGATCTTTATAAACAGTTCCCATTTTTTCATAAAGGCCCCCTTCATTCTGGGTTTTGATCAGGTTCTCCTCTATATCTGGACTTTCAGTAACCTCCTGGCCCATCTGAACTTCTACCTGCGCTCCTACCTGGTCCAGATTAACATTCCAGTGAATGACGAGAGAAAGCATTAAACCGCAGGCAAATACCAGCATAGCATCTACAATATTAACTGCACCCTCCAGTGGATTTACTTCTTCCGCTGTCCTCAGTCTCTTACTCCTTAATCCCCCGTTCACGGCCAAACACCTCCAATAAACTTTCCATAAATGCTTCAAGTGAGCTCATATAATCTTCATACCATCTTCTCCGCAGACGAGAAATAGCAAAGCATATCGCAGCTGCTGCCAGACCTGAAACTGTAGCATCAAAGGCAGTGAGCAGAGAATCAGCCAAAGTCTTGGTATCACCCTGCCCCATAGCGATCAGACCCGGTCCGAGTGGAATTAGCGTAGCCATCAATCCAAACATGGGTCCCACCCGGGCGATCAGGTCAGTCCGAGAGGTTATTTTAGCATAATGGAGCTCCTCCTCGGATAATAACCTGCGGGCAACAGCCTGCAAAGATACCTCCGGTAAGCTGCTGTGATTGATCAGCTCCCTTAAAGCAGCCTTCTGCCGTCGGAACAAATGACTGTTATTAATCTCCTCCATTATTTCCTCATTACTATTGCCCTGAAAAGCTTCCAACATCTCTGGAATATTTATCTTTACTTTGCGCCGCTCGAAGATGATTTCCGCCATCAGCCCTCCGAACTCCACTACCGTAACAGCCAACATGAGCAGCAGTACTGCAATGGTAGGCATAAGTAAGCCAGTGGAAATGGAATGCATGGTATCCTGGAGTGGGGTCAAAATAGAAGTTATCACATTGCTACCTCCCTTGCATATTCAATGTATCTTTTTACTGAGCCAAATATAAATAAGAGCAAAAATAGTATCGCAGCGTAAGTATCTAAAACATTGTCTTTTTCCTGCCGCTGCAGAGCTACAGCATCTGCAGACATCTCAAATACCCGCCAGGGTTGTTCACCTGCTTCTTCCAGGTATACAACATTTTCTGCCAGCTCCCGGTCAATCAAATGCTGTTGACTGCTTCCTGCTTCCTCTTCAGTCTGACCATTGCTTTTCGACTCACTACTGCCTGCCGTCCTGCTGTCCTGTGCAGCAGCTATCGGCTCCGGCCCGTTGACCACACAGGTGGCGGTTAATTCTCCAACTATGGTGGTAACGGTAATCACCGCGGTGCCCTCGCCAACCACTGTGACCAGGCCATTTTCATCAACTATTGCTGCTTCGGGGTTGCTGGAACTCCAGGTAACACTTTTTTCAGTGGCCTCTTCGGGATCTATATTTGCAGTCAGCTTTACCGTGCTGCCCACTTTGAGATTCACCCAATCCTGATCAAGAGATACCTGGGAAGGCGGCATACCACCCAGCATGATTTCTATGGTATGTATCCATTTGGCTGATTGATAGGCATTATCCTCGGTGGCGTCTTTCTGCCCGAATAGGAGCCGAAACCGGGAGGAAGTATCAAAAGCGCTGAAATCCGGTTCAGCTTTATACCTCTGCCAGTTATCCTTATAAGCTATTATCGGCTCTACCCGCACCGCTCCGTCTAAAGCCCCCTCCCGCGGAGTTTTGTTATCATAATCCCAGTGTGAAGCCAGGTTAGGGTAATAAAACCGGGGTGTGTCAAGTAATTCGGACCTATCCAGGTTGATATACCATCCAAATTGGATATCATTGGTATTAACATAGAAAGTTTGTATCGAGTTAACATCCACTCCTGCGTCTGTTAATAAGTCGCTTAATTTTACCCCGGCCGCAGCATCTATACATATTGCACCCATGCTATCGATAAAGGTATAAGCCTGTTGGACCTGGGGCAGTTTGTCAAAATCGGTCAGGGTGTAAACCTTTTTGGTATAATAAGGGCCTCCAAAATAGCCGACCTTGATGGTCAGAGTATCAGATGGTACTCCAGTACTGCCGCAGACAGCGCTGGCCGGATGCGGATCTATAAAACCCGGCAGACTGAGCAGTATTACTGCTATTAAAATAAACATGATAAATCTAATGAGTCCGGAATGGGCTCTGCACACTTGCACTGGCATTATATTCACTCCATAAAAGTCAAATACTACGATTTTCTCCTTATAACTTCTATATTCTAAAGCTTCGGATTTAGCCGCGTATGGTTATGATCCAACTGCTATCGGTTAAGCAATTTTTATAGTTGCTGGCATATCCGATAGATGATGGCGGCTGCCTCAGCCCGGCTAGCGGACGAGGACGGAGCAAAGGTATCTGCAGTCTTACCATTAACTAACCCTCGGCTTACCACTACTGCGACTCCCTTCTGTGCCCAGGATGCAATGTTCCTGCTATCTATAAATCGCTGCAATATTTCTTCCGGGTTCAGGGAAGAAGCGGCTGACTCAGGCAGTGCCCGGGAAATGATGACCGCCATCTGTTCCCGGCTTATATTATCATCCGGACCAAAAGAATCTGTATCGTATCCGCTCATCAGACCTGCATTTACTGCCGCAGCTATGTAATCGTGATGCCAGACGCCAGCCGGTACATCTTTGAAACTCAGGCTCGAACCCCGGAGGGGTTCGATATTCAGTGCGGCCGTTAACATTCTGGCGAACTGAGCCCGGGTAACCTTCTCTTCCGGTTTGAATTCCGTATCACTCATACCGCTGACTATTCCCCTGGCCACCAGGTACTTGATATTATCGTTGGCCCAATGCCCTGCCGTATCGGCAAAATTCTTTTCAGCCTGGTAGGTAAAAGTAACTGCCTCACTATCCAGCCGGCCAAAGCCGATGGTCCTGGCCTTAATGACCGTGTCTTCATTGACCGCTATGGGGGCATTGAGAAAGGCCTGGAAATTGGGGTAGCTGATATTGAAGATATGGCTGCCATAGGTTGGTTCAGAACCGTCCAGAGTGTAATAAATCATGACATTATCCGGCACTTCATCCGGCTTCACCAGTGAGACTTTGGTTCCAGCGTTGATGGTGCCGGAAGGGGTATCCACCTCAGGTACCGGCCAATGTCTTAACTTCTCGCTAGATACTTCAATCACACCATTATCGATTATCTGCTGGATCATGACACAATCCCCACCAGTGGGCTCATTGGGCGCTACCTGGCCGAAGCATAATCTGCCCTGGGAATCATCCAGAGCGATTATAGTTTCAACTGCAGTTTTCCCGTCTTCATTGCGCTGCGGAGGCCAGCTAGCCACATCGCCCTCCACTTCTCCATCCGGGAAATAATAACGCTGTTCTTCCAGCATCTGCTTGATGGTATAGTCGATATGTACATAAATCCCCCCGCTCGGTTTGAATTTAAGCAAGGTGGCATTATCTTTTAATCCCGCTTCATCCAGTATGCTCTGCAGGGTCGGCCCGGTCCGGTCCCTAAAAACCTTCAAGGCCGGCCAGTGATTATAGCCGGAATAGGTATAGGTTTTCTGGGGCAGAGCCCGCAGATCAGACATGGTAAACTTGACCTCTTTTCCTACCCCATCCCCGGTCACGGTCAATACGATCTCTTCTTCAGCGACTGCCTTCTGCTGGGGAACTATGAGAAATAAACTGAATAACAGACTTATCCCTACTACCGCTGCCAGTATTCTCCTGAATCCCAAACTTTTCATATTAATCTTTTATCCACCTTTCCTTTTAATAGGGCCAGGCACCAAGTAATTAACTCAGCCAAACATATCTGTATGACACAAGAGCAGACGAAAATTGTACGGATGAATGCTTAAGACCGCTTGGGTCCGGTCTTACTTTCTCCTTATTAATTAGCTACTGATGCTTTTAACTTCAAGGGCTGAAACAAGTTATATTCCCGCTAAAAAAATCGTCTTTGTCCCGTTTCGGGGTAGTACCCGCAACCTTAATAGTGACCAACGGGAACATCAGTAGTACCCGGAGGGTGAAGGGTGACCGCGGGACAAAGCATAATATTCATTTACAACAACAAATAGCATGGGTGAAAGTTTATTTATTAAGTTAATACTTAACAGGCCCTCTCCTTACTGTAGTTCCAGGCTAACCAGGTATTTTGTAAATCGCAGTCCGGACTCGTCACTGCAGACAATCAGGTGCAGGCTCCCCTCCTCATCGCTTAAGGTTCTTAAAGGTTCGCCATAATCGAGATACATCACATACACCTCATCCGCCTTCTGGATTTCCGACATCTCCATCACCTGACTGTAGTAATCGATCCCCCTGGTGATGACTTTGGTATATTTTTGGCTGATGGACGGGTCAATACTGTTCAGCACATCCAGCAGCGGCACCCCGGTATACTGATGTTCTATCGGAGTATCGCTGTCACTATTGCCACAGGCGCCGCTGCAATCAGGCTTAACTGTTAATCTTTTTTCAACCGCTGCCATCTCCTCGATATCAGCAATCGTGAATCTGCCCAGGATTTCCTCATCAGCCGTAATTATTACCGTCCCTTCCTGCAGGCCGCCCCTATCATGGCTGAAATACCATGAAACGGCCGCAATTACCAGCAGCAGTCCTATTCCTGCGATCAGCCATTTTAGGGAACTGCTGCTCCTGCTTTCCTCGCTGCTCTTTGTCATCTTCCTGCCCCCCTAAAGATCAACTGCTTTTTCATCAGTCAGCAATCAAACCAGCATATGATAAAAAACGCTTTAGAACAGCGGCTGTCTGAGCCCGATCCAGCTCGCTTTGCGGAGCAAACTCTCCTGCTGCTGTTCCCTCTACGATCCCGGCCTCTACGATCAGGGCTATCTCCTGTCGGGCCCAGGAGGAAATTTTATCTTTGTCTTTGAACTTGGCCAGGATTCCTTCCTGTTCTGCCACTGAAAGGTAATTTTCCTTTCCTACCAAATAACGGGCCCGGCCTAACATTACTGCCATTTCTTCCCGGGTGATACAGCCCTCAGGCTGAAAGATACCCCCCTTATAACCACAAACGATATTCTGGGCCATAGCTCCGGCAATGCTGCCCGAATACCAGTCGGCCGCGGCCACATCGGTAAACTGTCCTTCTGCTAATACTTTTTCCTGCAGACCTAAAGCCCTAACCAGCAGCACAGTAAATTCCGCCCGGGTGATCTTGCTCTCCGGTTCATAGGCAGCACTGCTCCTGCCGGTTATCAGCCCTCTCCTGGCCAGTACCTGGATATCCTCTTTAGCCCAGCTATCTTCGATATCTGCAAACGTCAGCCCGCTCCCTGACGGTTCTTTATTCAAGCCAAATACCCCGCCAGTAATGGCCAGCTCTGGCTCAGATCCCGGCTTTTCTGGTACGGTGAAATCAAAAACTGCCGTTTCACTATCCAGTTTTCCTGGCCAGACCGCTTTGGCCTTGACCCTGGTATCAGCCTCGATCACTATAGGTTCATCCTGGCCTGCCATCGGGCCACAGCCATGCAGATTGAATATCCTGCTGTCCAGATCAGGTTCACTGCCATCAGTAGTATAATAGATCTTGGTTTTGACATTCCCGCTTAAAAACACCTGGGTACCCGGGCTCACTTCCCCGCCGGCGGTCTCTACTTTCTTACCGGAAAGCGGATCGATGATCCTGGCCACCGGTGGTTCCCAGCGCTGCAGAGGATCGCTAGTAACGGTAATAGTCTGCAGCAGCTTGACAAAGGTTAAAACCGTCTGTTCGGTTGCTGCCCTCTGCCCCAGGCATAATACCGGGGTATCAGCCGTATCCATATCATTATAATCATCCGATCTTTCCATCCGTTTCAGTGCTATCAGGGGCTCTACCTCGGTTCTCCCGGGGAACACGTAGCGCTTCCGTTGCAGTAATTCCTCCAAGGTAAAATCACTCCAGTAACCGTCAGTACCCATGAAAGTAATCAAGCGGGCATCGGCTGTGATACCGGCATGATCCAGCAGCGCCTGCAGGGGAATTCCTTCCGCCGCTACCGGGAAATCCATGGGAAAATCATTGGTAGCCGAGAATACTGTCCTTACCTGCGGCATCGCTTCCAGCTCGGCCCGGGTAAAAACCGTATTCTCCCTGACACCATCTCCCATTATGCATAACAAACCGATGGTCTGAGTGATCCCAGCATCAGCATATCCGTTTGCTTTTACTGTGATCTTATAGTCTTTTGAAGTTCTGAATATCGATCTGTCAATGATGATTTTGCCTATACTTACAGAGTATTTCTCACCATCCAAAGCTGTTCCATCAACCAGGATACCGCTTATGACTTCCCTCCAGCTCTCATTATCGTTAAAAGTCAATTCCACCGACTTATTAACTACATTAAGCTTGGTATCTGCCAGCAGGGCTGGCGGTGTTCTCAAGGAATTCAAACGTGGCAGTACCTCGTTATCACTGGCGGCAGCACAGCTAAAGGCTGACAGCAGGCTAGTGCATATCAGCATTACTAGTGTCAGCGACATGATCAGTATTATGAAGCTTGTTTTGCTTCTTATCTCCAGCACAATATCTCCCTCCCTGCAGCCTATCCCCACTTTCCAGTTCACTTCAGCCAGCCTGATCTGTAATAAACAGCCTAACTCTCATCTAATCCATTTTATAGAATTAAATCCTTACAAGAGGTTCAGCTCTCTGCACATACCTGCAATCATAACCGCAGCCTCAACGCGAGTAGCAGGTGCCTGCGGACCAAATGAACTCCCATTCATTGCATCTACAATGCTGCAGTTTGCAAGTAAAGCTATATCCTGTCTAGCCCAGGACGATATAGTACCCTTATCACTGAACCTGTTCAAGATCTGATCGGCATCACTCACAGATATTTCCATGCCGGAACGCGTTTTAAGGGCCCGGGCAATCATAACCGCCAGCTGTTCATGATTCACATAATCATCCGGGGCAAAAGTACTGGCGTTATAGCCGGTTATCAAACCGGCCTGTACCCCAGCCCGAACCGGTTTATAATACCAGGAGCTGACCGGTACATCGGTAAAATTTAGGGGTTGACCCTGCTCAGGAGTGATTTGCAAAGCTGTGGTCAGCAGTTTGGCAATCTGAGCCCGGGTCAATTTTCCTTCCGGTTGGAATTCAGTGATACTCATCCCGTTAATGATCCCTTTGTCTACCAGGGCATATACGTCATTCCGGGCCGGGTGGTTCTGCAGGTCCACAAACTGCCTGCTCCCTGCTGAAGATGATGTCGACCCTGCCACCAGATATTCATAGGTGGCCACCTCGCTGTCCAGTTTACCCATACCGATAGTCCTGGTCTTGATAGTTAAACTCTTATCAATAGTTATGGCTTTATTCAGCTCCGGCTGGAAGCTGGGATAGCTGATATTGGCTATCTTGCTCCCATAAGCGGGTTCACTGCCATCCAGGGTATAATAGACCAGGGCATGATAAGGAGTTCCATCCGTATATTGAATAGTGACCTGGGTTCCGGCTGGCACCATCCCGGGTGCCACATCTGGCTGTGGAGCATCCCACTGCTGCAGCGGGGTGGTCAATACCTCTATGGTTCCTCCCTGATACAGCCCGCTTAACATGCGGTTTATGCAGCAGGTGGGTTCATTGATGGCACACTGTCCATAAAGAAGTTTGCCGTGGTTCTTATTCAAGGCAATCATAGTTTCTACCAGTTTTTTGCCTTTTTCACTGCGAACCGGGGGCCATATACTGAGGTTTTCCTCTTCTTCACCCTCTGGAAAGTAGTAGCGGGGTTCCTCCAAAAGCTGGTCTCTGGTAAATTCAAAATAAACCGCATCATTCACTTTTACCCGAATAAGGGTAGCATTATCTTTTAATCCGGCTTGATCCAGGATAGTTTTAAGAGTTGGTCCCTGCATGTCCTTAAAAATCTGCAGGGAGGGCCAGTGGTTATAGCCGGAATAGGTATATTTAGCCTGAGGCAGGGCCTCCAACTCGGCCAGGCTGAATTCCACCATTCTTTCCACCCCATCCCCGGTTACCGTAAGAGCAATTTCACCATCCGCAGCTGATAGCTGCACCGTACTAACAAACAGGCAGCTGAAGATTATACTCAAGCCCAGTACAAGGACCAGCATTTTGTGAAAACTTAAGTTTTTACAGATCATAATGCTTTTTGGGCACCTCCTTCCTTTTCAGGCCTACCTCGCCTGCTTCTGCGAATCCAAAGATAGACTCAGATTAAACCCATTGCCCGGCTGAGGCAGCAGGTTTAACTTTTGATTACCAGGGACGCAGCAAATGTTAACATTAACTATATTGTGATATCTGTTTTAATCAAGAAATTATGTTTAGTTATCTGTAAGGTAAATGGCATCCAAATCTTTGCACCATTCTGACATAGTATCATCCCCTGGATAGCCATATAATTGACCATGGAAATTCCGCAGGCAGTCGGTGCTGCTTAAAGTTTCGCCAACTTCACAGAATTGGAGAGCAATCACTGCGTCTATTGCTACAGCTGCACCACCCGGAGTTGCATAATAATACCCATAAATGGTACTCATGGGCAGATTGCCGGTACTCCAGCTGCCGTCCACATCTCTGAAATCGATATAATCAATATTGCCTACAGTAATACCAGCATCTTCCAATACATCCACCAGCAACGGTCCGGCAGTGTTAAAATAATGATAGGATCCGCCACCTTTGCAGTAATAACTTGAATAAGTTTTATTATATTGGTCGAAATCATCTTCTAACTCACTGGCACTATATGATGTTACATAATTGTTGTTTAAATAAATATCCAGGGAATCGGATGCAAAGGCTGCCGGACAGGCTAAACACAGCAGTGCCGCTATTAACACTAGAATCCCCAGTATTTTTTTATTTTTTTTCATTTTTATACCTCCCCATATTTATAGTCGGCTGCTGCGTCCCAGGGTAATTCCGGATTGGTACTGGAAACTCTTCCTTAGAGAAAAGCCTCCAGTATACACAAACTACTTTGTCAGCCAGTCTTTATTCTTCGCTTACCGTAAAACTCAGCTCCTGATTGGCTGCCGCCCGGGGCACCATGCTGGCCCAGTCTTCCCAGACAAAGACGTCTACATAGGCTTCCCCGCTGATACCTGACGGCAGGGTGAAATCGCTGCTGACCGTGGTGCCGCTTACCGGAATGTCGGTGGAAAAAACGCCTACACAGCCCAGGACCTGACCGCCGCTTTCGCTGCTGGCGTTGGCGCCGCCCCGTACCTGTATAATGGTAAGGCCGCCGGTGGCACTGCCATAATTATTATCTATCCCGGCCTGGATGCGGTAGCCGCCCTGGCTGGGTACCGTGCTGATTTCACTGCCGGCCGAATTGAGCAGATCTACCTCATCAATTACAAAATAGTGCCCGGACAGTACATTCAGTCCTTCCAGCATCGCATTGATATCATCATTATCAGCTGGACTTACATCATAGTACTGGAGAGTTCCGTCCCGGAAGATAATAATACCATTTGATATAGTTAATACATTGCTTAAACCAGTCAGGATCTCATCGTCAAAATTGTCTAAATTACCCCAGCACACAACGCTGCCGTCTATCTTTATGGCTTTGCTTCCTCCTTCGGACCCAAGGCTTACAGCTGCAACATCATGAAGGCCTACCGGAACATTGCGGCATCCAGAATAGTTTTCGCCCCATGCGACTACAGTGCCATTGTTTTTCAGGGCGAGACATCTCTCACTTCTGATACAAACATCTACTACCCCGCTCAAACCTTCTGGTACATCACACTGTCCGCAATAGTATTGGTTCTGTACATCTTGGTTGCTCCCCCAGGCTACTACCGTTCCATCGTGTTTCAAAGCCATGGAATAATAATGTTCTGCGAACACCCGGGCTACATTATCCAAACCACCTGGTACATCACATTGTCCATAATCATTATTCCCCCATGCTACTACTGTTCCGTCTTCTTTCAATGCCAGGAAATGATCATTGCCGGCAGCAATAGCAGTAACATTATCTAATCCGTCCGGTACCTGGCACTGCCCGTAAGAATCATTGCCCCAGGCGACCAGGGTGCCGTCATTTTTCAAAGCCAGGCAGCAGTCATTAGTGTTCTGGGTTAGGGTTATAGCGACAATGTCCTGTGCGCTATCCGGCACCTGACACTGCCCGTCGTCGTCAAGTCCCCAGACGACTACGGTTCCGTTTCTCTTCAGGGCCATTATATTGCTAGATGAAGTGGTTATGGCAGTAACGCTGTTCAAGCCTTCCGGAATCTGAGCCAGATTAAAGTCATCTCTGTCAGACGTCTGGATAAGTTTGACGGTTCCATCCATATTTAAAATAGCTAACCCATATTCTGTAGAACCGATCTTAGCCGGGCCTTGAACATAGCTGCTGGCAGCATATTCTGCCGGGGTCTGGGGAATATCCGGTGATGGACCGCTGTAAGGGACCTCATCCTCAAGCAGATTCAGGCTGGAAGGCATATATGGTTCCAGGTTACTGGTATTTTCCCAAATCCCCAATGTACCATCCTCATTAAAAGCTAACATGTATTTATCAACGCCTGATCCAATTACAGCCAGGGGTTTGTTTTCCAGTTCCAGAGGAATACTTATCGAACAGGCGTAGGTTCCTCCTCCGCCCCATACAGCCACGCTTCCATCCCATTTCAAAGCAGCCACATATCTGTACCCGGCAGCAATCCCCTTGATATACTGCAGGTTCAGAGCTTCTATTGCATACTTGGAGCTAGCTGCACCCCACACTACCACAGTTCCATCATTTTTCAGAGCTACATTGTTTCTTTCCCCTGCTGCAATGGCTACTACGTCCTGCTTTGCCTCATCCGGTATTGCATAATCAAACCATGTACTCGAACCCCAGATTCTTACCTCACCGCTGGACAACAATGCCAGCAACTGACGACTGCCGCCCTGAATATCTACAACCGTACTCTGACTCAAATCTGAGGGTATACTTGACAAATAGTAATCATCAGACCCTCCGCCCCAGGCCCATACTTTGCCATCTGTGTCGAGAGCCAATGAAGTTTTACTAACGGCGCAAATATCTACTATCACTTTGTCATTTAATACTTCCGGCACAGTGCACTGACCCAGATCATTCATACCCCAGGCCACCACGGTGCCATCTGCCTTCAAAGCCAGGCTGTGATAATTACCGGCTGATACGGCAATAACATCATTTACTTCAGGCGGCATATTGCACTGTCCAGCACCGTTATCGCCCCAGGCTGCCACGGTGCCATCACTTTTCACCACTAGAATATGATCTCTTCCAGCCGCAACACGTCTGGAATAACAAGCATAATCACTCTCTTGATAGGCTGCCGGAGTTGAAGGCAGCTCAGGCAGCACATAGTCGGCACTAACTTTCTTCACATGCAGGGTGTAACAGCGCTGACTGCCGCTGGCTGCGGTTACTTCGATCTCAATGGGATTATCACCCACGTTCAGCTCTGCTCCATTTATGACTGCGGTTTCACCACCGATAACTGGGGTTCCATTGACCTCCAAAGTCGCAGTGCTGCTGTAAGGCTGGGCTGTAATGCGGACTTCATTGACACTATTAGGAACATCCACGATTCCTTCAGTCTCATCCGAGCTGAATGTAGGATAGATGCCGCATACAGTTGTAGTAGTACCGTCATAGGTTTCCACACTCAAACTGTCCAAGTCAGCATTATCGCTAATAGGCCGGGTAACGGTGATGGTGTAGGTCTTCTCTATTGTTTCATCCCGAGAGGTTACTACAACATCTATTGGATTCTCTCCCACTGTCAGGCCGCTCACCGTCTGGGCGGTGCCGCTGAATGCTGCTGCCCCGCCTATGGTCAAAGCAGCATTTGTATCTACAGTGCTGGCAGTAATGTCTAGGCTCTCTGCCTCACTGGATATAGTTATTGCATATGCGGTAATCGCAGGATCGAAGTCCTGGTCAAGAGGGTATCCTGTTACTCGCAGGCTTTCCAAATCAGCATTGTCACTGGGACATTCTTCCCGGGTAATAGTAATGGTGTAGGTCTTAGTCGTAACTTCATCTTCTGCGGTTACCACTACAGCTATATCATTTTCTCCCACCACCAGACTGCTTACCGGGCCAGTTATATTCACGCCAGCGTTTGTATCTGCTGCGGTGGCGGTTATTTCTACACTGTCTGTTTCAAAGGGTACAGTTAATGTATATTCCGTAGTCCCCGCAGCAAATACCTGGTCCAGGTTGTATCCTGTTACTCCCAGGCTTTCCAAATCAGCATTGTCATTCAGTAATACATCCGCCCTGTTAATAGTAAGAGTATAGTTCTTAACTGTAGTTCCGTCCTGGGCGGTTACTCCTATAACTATATCAGTGTCTCCCACCTGCAGACCGCTCACCGTCTGGGCGGCCCCGCTGAAGGCTACAGTTCCATCGATGGTCAATGATGCGTTTTCGTCCGCGGTGGTGGCGGTAATGTCTATGCTCTCTGCCTCATTGGGTATACTTACTGCATAACTGGTAGTACCTGAATCAAAGTCCGGGGCCAGATCATATTCCCCCGCCACTTGCAGACTGCTTAAATCAGCATTGCTGCTGGCTGCGGGATCTGCCGGCACATCTTCGGCTAACCCGGCCGGTATACACATAAACAGCATCATAAAACACAGTACTAATGAACATATTTTTCTCATCTTTATTCCTTCCCCTTCCTCTCCGCTATTTTTCGTAATATTCCTTATCTACGGGTAATTGCCTGGATCCCCCCTTTGCTTGTGGGACTGATTTATAAACGAACTAATTTAATCACTTTCTCGCTAGTTCATTTAAAATGCCTTGAGGACGAGCCAATGTCCCGCCCCCAAGGTACTCTGTACGCTATGCGGTCAGATTAAAGCTGAATTGGTACGGCATATCAATGGGTACGCCGGCTTCATCCAGAATATATACATCTACATATACTGTCCCGGGCGAGACATCAGAGAGATCAAAATCAGCATAGATGTCGGCACCGGCTGCTGGTATACCTGACTGCAGGCTGATTATTCCCTGGGGTTCTCCGCCGTACGCTGCGTTAGCATCAGAACCGCTGCGCAGCTGGAACAGGGTAGTAACGGTCTGGGGGCGACTGGTATTATTGTTGATATGGGCTTTTATATGACAGGTTTCCGAACTGGATACGGAGTTTATTTCTTCATGGGAACTGTCCAGGAGATTAACGCTGTAAATGCCAGCTTTAGCATTCAGCTGGATGTTTTTACTGATCTTGTACTCATCCAGAACAGTGCCATTTGCCCCAATCGTCGTAAGGGTTAATACATCACTATCAATATTTATGATGCAATAACTGATGGCATCCGCCCCTTCGGCCACAGCAGCGATGTATTCACTCTCCTGCGGACTAAGGTAGGTTTTGTTTCCGGAAACACCCATCACATAGGTAACCCCATCGGCAGCATTTTCCTGCACCGCCCCTGAACAAAGGGGATAGGTACGCATATACATATGCTGATGACCGACAAAGGCCATATCAACATCATTTCTTTCCAGTATAGGTGCCCAGTACTCTTTTATGGTTTCGCATATTGAACTATCGTAGGAGGTTACTTCATAGGCAGGATGATGGAACATGACAAAATTCCAATCCTTAGTGCTGTTCTGCAGGTCGGTTTCCAGCCATTCCATCCCGGCCTCTGTTATATCACCTTCGATTCCCATGAGGTTGCTGTCCATTACAACAAAATGAGCGTTGGCATAGTCGAATGAGTAGTGATGTTCTTCCAGTCCTTCCGGTCCATTCTGGGGAAGAGCGAAAGATTTAAAATATATGCTGGTTTCTTCATCTTCATGGTTGCCTATAGCGGGCATAAATGGTATTTGATCAAAATATCCCGATTGGATATCGAAAAAATCTTCCCATTGGCTAATATCAGTGGTTTCATCCACTAAGTCGCCTGAGTGCAGGGCGAATTTTATATCCGGGTAATCGTTCCAGGCATCAGCCAGGAGGTTGGACCACACAGCAGAACTGTTTTCGTTATAGCCTATATGAGTATCACCTAAGTACATGAATGAAAATGTGTCAGTCGAAGCAGCTGTGGTAAAGATCGCTGCTTCACTCCAATTATTCTCCGTGCCCACCCGATAGACATAAGTGGTACCCGGTTCTAAATCGGTCAGTTGGGCTTCAAAATGATTATACCCTTCATAAAGTTGAGTACAGATCGCATATACTCCCTGGGCACCGCTAAAGTCGCCAGTTTGTTCACTTTCTTTCATATATTGTACTTGTCCGCTGCTGATATGGCTGCTGCTTCGCCAGGCTGCAGTCTGAGTAGTTTTTGGATCACCCGTCCAGGACAATATGATCTGATCGGGTAAAAGATCTTCAGCTGCTATAATAGTAATGGTTATTGTGTAGGTTTTTATCGTGTGTCTATCCTGGGCAGTTACTTCAACAGTAACGATGTTCTCTCCTACTACCAGGTTGTTTACTGTCTGAGCAGTCCCACTTACGGCTGCAGTTCCCCCTATCTTCAGGCTGGCGTTTGCATCGGCGGTTTCAGCGGTTATATTTACGCTGCTCACTTCATTTAGTATCGTTACTGCGTATTCGGTTGTATCAGAATTAAAGGCTGGTTCCAGATCACATCCTGTCACTACCAGACTGCTCAGACCGGCATTACTGCTGGCAGCATCTGAAGCCCGGGTGATAGTAATGGTGTAAGTTTTAGTTGTCTCCTGATCCTCAGCAGTTACTTCTACAGATATTTCATTTGTTCCCACCGCCAGATTATCTGCTGGACCGGTTATCTTTACGGCAGCATTGTCATCTGCTTTAGTGGCAGTTATTTCTACACTGCTGACTTCATAGGGCACATCTACTGTGTACTGAGTTTTATCAGAATTAAAGGATGGTTCCAGATCGTATCCGGCTACTACTAAATTTTCCAAATCAGCATTGCTGTCGCTGTTTAAGAGATTCAGGCCCTCGGGAACATCAGGCCCAATTACGTATAACGTTCCATCTTCCTGCAGTCCGCATATATAGGCACTGTTTCCTTCTATAGCTGAAGAGAAGGCCAAAATATTCGAACTTGCCGGGATCAGTTCTATCCCCTCGGTATTGTTATTGACGGGAGACATGCTTCCCCACCCTTGGACTGATCCATCAGCCAGTAAAGCTGCTGCATACTTAAATCCTCCTGCAACAGCTTTTATACCGGTCTGGCTGCTTATACCATTACAGTCACTGGCATGGTTACCCCATACTACTACGGTTCCGTCTTTCTTAAGAGCCACACAGTGATATACTCCAGCTGCTACGTCCAGGGTCTGTCCATCCAATCCTCCCGGTTTCGCCCCGGCATTGCTGCCCCAGGCGATAACATTGCCATCTTCGTTAACAACCATAGTATCAACGCTGTTAACTGCTACAGCGACTACATTGCTCAATATATCAGTCTGCTGGGAGTTGGGCAGCTGTTTGCTCCATACGATAACCTGGTTGGACTCGGTCACTACTGCCAAGGCAGCTCCTCCAGCTGCTATAAGTTTAATATTTCCCTGCACCGTTCCTACTGTATCAGGAATGTTGACTGCTACTATTTCCCCCGATGAATTAAAATTACTGCCCCAGGCTACCACCGTGCCATCATTTTTTAAGGCCAACGTGGCATAAATGCTCGCTGCCAGTGCCTTAACATCTGCCAACCCCTCAGGTACATCGCACTGCCCGTAGGTGTTATCACCCCAGGCTTCAACTGTCCCATCAGCTTTGACCACTGCTATATGATCTCCACCAACCGCTATCCGGTTACGATATTGAACATAATCACTGGCTGCATATTCTGCCGGGGTCAGAGGCAGCTCACTTTCACCTAAAGCCCGTAATAAAACTTCCGCTTCAGCCCTGGTTATAGTAATGGTGTAGGTCTTTACTGTACTCTCGTCTTCGGCAGTCACTTCTACAGCTATTTTATTGTCTCCTACAGCCAAATTATCTACCGGGCCTGATATATTAACTACAGCATTTTCGTCTTCTGCGGCCGCGGTTATTTCTACATCCTCAACTTCATTGGGTACATCTACTGCATAATCAGTAATTTCAGCCTCAAAGTCCGGGTCCAGTTCATATCCCGCCACTTCCAATATACTTAGATCCGCATTGCTGCTGGCCGGTGGTGTTTCCGCCGGTATTTCTTCGGCACGTGTAGCCGTAATAGTATAGGTCTTAATAGTTCCATCCTCAGCGGTCACTTCTACCGCTATTTCATTGTCTCCTACAACTAAATTATCTGCCGGGCCAGTTATATTGACGACAGCATTTTCATCTGCTGCAGTAGCAGTTATTTCTACACTATCCACCTCATTGGTAACATTTACTGTATAATCAGTAATTTCAGCCGCAAAGTCCGGGTCCAGCTCATATCCCGCCACTTCCAGTATGCTCAGGTCAGCATTACTGCTGGCTGGTCCATCTGCCGGATTTTCATCAGCCAGACCTGCAGCTGGTATGCACATGAACAGCATCATGATACATAGTATTATTGACCATAGTCTTCTCATTTCCACCAATTCTCCTTTCCTCCCCTTGAGTCACCCTTTATCCGCTTATACAGATCATTGGGAATACCAAGATATTTACTCATATTCAATAAAGTTTATATAAACCAGGAACCGTTTTAACATAACTGCACTCTGGGCTCGATCAGCGTTGCTCCGGGGAGTAAAATTACCATCAGGCATGCCATTGATGATTCCAGCGCCCGCTGCCAGTGCTACATCTTTTCCGGCCCAGGGAGAAATTGCCTGATGATCCCCAAACCTAGCCAAATATGCTTCCTGTTCTGCAGCCGAGAGCTTATTCTCTATTCCGGCCACCCGGGCGGCCCTGACTATCATGACTGCGATTTCCTCCCGAGTTATATTGTTATTAGGTTTAAACAGCTGTCCATCATAACCGGTAATTATGTTTTCAGCTACTGCAGTTGCTACGCTGCCGGCATACCAGGCATTAACATCGACATCCTTGAACTGCCCTGCTTTTAAGACCCCTTCTTCCAGTCCCAATGCTCTTACCAAGAGGGTGGCAAACTCGGCCCGGGTAATGCTGCTGTTCGGTTCATAAGCACTCTCACTCTTGCCGGCAATCAGCATCTTGGAAGCCAGTAATTCGATGTCGCTCCTGGCCCAGCTGTTCTGAATATCAGCAAAGGTTTTACTCATCTGCAGCACCGTGTACAGGCTGTTGCTGCGGCTAAATATGTCCGCATATTCTATGCCATCCTGGATCTCAAAGAGTGTGGGCAATGGTAAGAATTTGCCGTTGGCTTCATTCCAGACTACTCCTACCGCCTGCCTGGGATCAGCCGATTTCTTCAAGAGCAGGTCTCGCTCTACATACGTACCGCCAAAATAGCTGTACTCTATCTTCTTTCCGCCGGGGGCTGTAACTTCTACCTTAAATTCGGTGGGGTCGGTCAGCATCTGCTGTCCGGGCTGGAGCTGTGCGGTCAGTTTATTCCTGTCCCCTTCATTCGCTCGCGATATCACTATGTTTAAGGTGAGATCCTCCAATTTCACTCCCAGACGGGCTGCAGCTTCTTCCAGATTTATAGTGTTTAAGGGCAGGGTGTATCTGCCTATCTGACTGTCTATCCCTAAAAACATCCCTTTTTCTTGGGCTGCCTGAACAATCAGGGCGGGGATTTGCATATGCACTTCATCCACATCATCAGTTGAAATAACAGTCATTCTGCTGCCGGGCAGACCATTTTCAATATCAGGCAAAGCGCCCTCCAGCAAGACCATCCGCTCTCCGGTACGGCCACCATCCCCGGTTATTGACTCCCGCAATATGTTTTCTTCACTGAAGGTCTGCAAGGTCAATGCTGAAGCGGGCGTAACCTGGGGCACAGATACGAGTTCTGGGGGTAAGGCTCCGCCACCAGGAGGGGTACTGCCTACGGTGAAGGTCAGACTAATAACTTTACTATCATAGTTGCCCCTGCCAATAGCTACGGCTTTTATCGTGGTTTCCCCGGTTATTTCAACCGGCTCCTCTACCCCCTGTTCCGGTCCGCAGCCATGCAGGTTAAATATATCGCTGTCCATATTGGGAGTACTGCCATCTGTAGTATAGTAGATTTTGGGTACCGCACTGTTGTGCTTGAGATAGATCAATGAGCCGCCTGGTACTGCACCGCCCTCAGTGACATCCCCATTTTTCGAACCAATTACAGCGGTTGGACAATCCCATTTATCCGGGGTATCAGTTTCAACGGTTATTGTACTCAAGCGTTTAACAAACCATAGTAAGGTCTGCTCAGTTGCGGCTCGCTGTCCATAAACCATTACCGGTATATCATCATCAGTCATATCATCATAGCTGGAAGATCCTTCCGCTCGTTGCAGGGCTATGATAGGCTCCACCGTGGTTTTAGAAGGAAATATATATCGGGTTTGGCTGAATAATTCATTTATGGTGAATTCAGCCTCATATCCGTCAGTGCCGATAAAGCTAATCAATTTGGCCTGGCTCCAGTTTATTCCCGCATTATTCAGTAATGTCCTGAGCGGAACACCTTCAACTGCCATCGGTAAATCGTGAGGCCGGTCACTGGTAACAGATAACACCTTTCTGGTCAGATTCATTTCCTGCAGTTCCTGGAGGGAATAGGAAACCGTCTTCGAGACTCCATCGCCGTTAATGGTCAGAAAATCCTCAGTGTTTCCTCCCCCGCCAGGTCCGCCGCCAGTTCCTGATGAACTAACCATGAAGCTGCTGGTCTGGGGGACCGCCATTCCATACCCGGTAATATAAATGGTATATTGCCCGGCTGATGCATCTGCGGGTAATGTGAATCCGCAACCAAAAGTGTTATTTTCTACCGTTGGCTGGGCCACATAGACTCTTCCATTCTTACTGTTGCGCACAGACACGGCAAGACAATCCACGTTTTCAGCTGTTCCGGATATCTCCACCTGCTCTCCGGCCTTAAATTCTGCACTGTCTGATGGCTTTATGATATTAACTGCCACATTAAGATCCCTCACCAGGAAAATCCGTTTAACCGGGGAAAGGCTCAAACCGCTCAGTGTGATGGTATATTCCCCTTCCGCTGCATCGGAATCCAATATAAAGCTGGTGGAAAAAATCCCGTTGCTCACCCTGGGCTGGGCCGTATATACCAGGCTATCCTGCGCACTTCTGACTGTTATGGCAACTTCTGCCAGTCCCTGGGCAGTTCCGGATATCTCCACCACACTCCCCAGCCCGAATACCTGACGAGCAGTAGGTGAGGTAAAATCGGCCTGTATATTACTGGCACAACTGGCCGGAAGATTAATGCCTAACATAGTCAACGATATGGCCAGGACCATAAAGATGCTCAGCCATTTCTTCCTATTTTTATGTATATTCATTTATACTCTCCTTTCTACAACATTGGGCAGTTCGATTACTCGATGTTAAAATTCAAGGTATGATCGTCACTCCCCAATGGGTTATAATTGCTGAAGTTATCCCAGATGAAAACATCAACATATGCTTTCCCGCTCACATCCTCGGGCAGGTTGAATTCAGCCTTGCATTTACCGCCATTCACGTCTACAACGGTTTGGGCAGCGGTATAGGCTATTACCTGGCCACCGCTTATCATACCAGCCTCACTTCCTGCGCGTACCTGAATGATTAATAAGGCATTTTTGGCTGTATTTACCTGGTTCACGGAATCAACCTCAATACAATATCCTCCACCGGGCGCCACGGAACTTGTAGCTGCCCCGGTATAATCCAACAGCTGCACATCACTGATGGTAATTTCATCATCAACATTGACCAGCTCAACCGCATTGACATACTTTAAGCGGTTGAGACCAGCATCGCTGCCATTGCGCAGGATTTGAATGGTTACCGTCTCATCTCCTGATACATCCGATACTTCAGCACCATTGACTTCATAAGCCAGCATGCACTGCTGATCTCTAATATCCTGTACTGTGCCCCCGGTAAACTTTTCCCCGTTGACAGCAATGAAATTCACTTCCCAGTTGCTGGAAGCATTGAGTTGATCCAATAGGGTACTGAGAAGTACTCCTTTCGCATTAACGCTTACCGTCTGTCCACTCTCCAAACACTGGTAAGTCCTCTCAGCCGGAGTCATGACTCTCAAGGTTTCGACAGTATAATAGGTATTAAGACCTGCGCCTTTTATCGTACAGGCCAGTGATCCCAGATCATAGTTGAAAGTGACTACTTCGCTGTCCAGTTTGCCCAGACCGATAGCCCGGGCTTTGATTGTGACTGGTCCGTCAATAGGTATGGGTTTATTTAAATGAGGCTGAAAGGTGGGATAACTGATATTGTATATATTGCTATGTACCGTAGGTTCGCTTCCATCCACGGTGTAATATATCTTGGTGTGCCATAGTGACCCGTCTCCATACTGCAGCTCAACTTCCGTATCTTCCATTACCGAGCCGGAGTTGGGATATGCATCAGGTGTATCCCACTGGGTCAGTTCTTCACAAGTTACTTCAATCGTGCCCCCTTTTAGAATCCCATAAAACTGTTCCCCGTTGCAGGCAGTCGGTTCCAGTGGATCCCACTGACCATAAATCAATTTGCCATTTTTCATAAAAGCTATCATGGCAGGAACTTCTACTTTTCCTTGTTCTCCCCGGCCTTCCGGGGGCCATACCGTACAGTCGCTGCTATCTTCCCCCTGCGGGAAATAATAGCGCGGAACATCCAGCAGATCCCTGCAGGTATAGTAGCTGTATGTGGAATTACTTAATCTTATTTTAATCATAGTAGCTTCCTCTTTCAGCCCGGCCTGATCAAGAAGAGTCTGCAGGGTTACCCCGGTAGTGTCTTTGAATATCTGCAGAGAGGGATAAAAATTATATCCGGAATAATCATGAGTTTCCTGGGGCAGGGCCTCTATTTGCGCCATGGTAAACTGTACGGTGTTTTCCACCCCATTCCCCTTTATGGTCAATACTATTTCATCCTCGGCCAACGCTGCAGGTGCGGCAATAGTCAGAAGGCTAAAAATTATGCTCAGAGCAATTACACCTGCCAGCACTTTGTTAACCCGGAATTTAGTGAATTTTTTCATTGCTGTCCACCTTCCTAATGAATTTTCCTTTCTACCTGGAGTTAAGCACGTTCATAATAAGGGTTACTGCTTCACCCCTTTTGGCATATTTCAGCGGCTGAATGGTATTATCGGAATATCCCTGCATGAGCCCCTTTTGTGTCATGGCTGCTATAGCTTCCCGGGCCCAAACGGATATATCAGCACTGTCGTTAAAGCCCGGTTCTTCTGCGGCTCCAGCTATTCCAGCTGCTCTTACTATCATAACCGCCATTTGCTCGCGGGTAACCGGATCATCTGGTCCGAAAGTATCCGCATTATATCCATTGGCCACCCCACTGGCTACTGCCGCAGCGATATGATTCCTGGCCCAGTGGTTTACGGTATCCTTAAAAGTTGCACTGCTCTGCTGATTCAGGTTGAAAGCCTTTACCAGTACGGCAGCAAATTCAGCACGGCTGATAGTTTTTTCAGGCCGAAAACTACCATCGGGATAACCATTTATAGCTCCCAGAGCTACCAGCTGACTGATGCTGCTGGAGGCCCAGTGCCCGTTAGTATCATTAAAATTCTGAGTCCCGGTAGAAGCTGTGACACCAGCTTCACTGTTTCCGGTAATCGCTTCGGGGTTGGGGCTTACTCCCCCTCCGCTACCTCCACCGCCGGTAGTTGGACTTACTCCCCCGGGTGTTGTACTGCCTCCGGGCGGGACAGATGAGTTGTCCTTGCTTACCCCGAAAGTAAATACAAGGGGTGCACCTAAACCTTCTGCCCCGATCTTGATAGTATATATGCCTTCTAAGGCATCGCTATTAAGTTGAAATCCAGTTGTGAAAGTACCATTAAATACAGATGGCTGTGCTACATAAGCAATACTTCCTTTAGGATTAAACACTACCAGCGATACCTGTTGTACGTTGCTTGCCTTTCCGCTTATTTCAACATCATCTCCTGGACTGATGGCCTGTGAAGAAGCCGGTGAATCAAGACTTATTGATACTCCATTTTCTTCAGCAAAACAAGTCCCGTTTAAAACAAACAAACAAATAATCAGTACCATTAGTAAACTTCCCAACGTTTTTCTCACTTCATCTCATCCTTTCCCCAAAATTTAAAACATAAGATTATGTCAATACCCTATCCCCTCCTATTCCATTACTCAAATAACTTTGGTTATATCCTCTATACCCACGCGGTAGTTGTAAATATTTAGCTCATAGTTATTCCTAACATCTGATAGAGTTATTCTTACATGCAAAAAACTTCTGCCAAAAGAGTATAGACAGAAGTTTAAAACTATCCTGATACTCCTTTCCAAATGCGGGAGGCGGCAAAATTTCTCTCACCACCCTCGGGTTTTTGCCCTGGGCTGCTAAACCATAGACTGAATCCTTAGGTTTAACAGCTCGGAGTCGTTATTCGGTTTTCTGCTGACTTATCTTTTCCCAGAACCCTATGCCAATAGTTTCAAGTCTATTATTTTTACTATTGCAGCAATTTTGATGATTTCGGCTAAAACAGCGTTACTGATTATCTTGTGCTGTTCAAAAATATCAAAAAACTTCTGCCAAAAGAGTATAGACAGAAGTTTAAAACTATCCTGATACTCCTTTCCAAATGCGGGAGGCGGCAAAATTTCTCTCACCACCCTCGGGTTTTTGCCCTGGGCTGCTGAACCATAGACTTGAATCCTTAGGTTCAACAGCTCGGAGTTATTATTCGGTTGTAAAGCTCTCAAATCTAATAAATTAATAATAAGATGATAAAGGCTTGGTATTACGGATCGATTTTTATTATTTAATCTCATTTCATGTTCAAGAAAATAAAAACTTCTACCCGGCGAATTGTAGGCAGAAGTAATTGATTATACTTGATACTCATTCCTTTTAAATAACGTAAGTGCATTAACTTAAACTTGAGTATTATAATACTTAGCCCAATCCCTCATGTTTTTCTCCAGAGACATCTTGTCCCCGATCTGCTTTATCTGTAACTGCTTGTTTTTAAATGCAGTTAATTTCTCTAATCTGTATTATATGGTAGTATTCTACTTTTACTGCCATAATCCTCTAAATAATAGTAATTTTTTCCTATGGTGCTATGGGCATTATAGAAACTTCGTTATGATTCTTAAGTCCTATTTTTAAGTTTATTTGGGGATATGTAAGCTAGAGATAAGTTTATAATTTTGTAAAACTAATGGTTAATGCTGACTTACCAGGGTCATGACCAATCACGTAACCACAATCCCAGTGGCCAAATAGATAGGGAATGTTTTTGGCAAGTAAAAAATACAGCAAACGGCAAAAAATAAATCCAGCACCCCGGTTTCCATTATTTCCTGATAGTGGAATGTGTGAGTCGGTAGCTTTGTCCACCAAAAACCAGCAGATGACTATGGTGAATTAAACGGTCAATAATCGCACTGGTTAGCTTCTCATCGTAGAATATGCCGTTCCATTTGCTGAATTCCAAGTTGGTCGTAATAATAATACTGCGCTTTTCATAACAGTCTGCAACCACCTGATAAAGTAGCTGTGCACCCTGACGGTCCAGGGGAATGTAGCCCCATTCATCGCAGATTAGCAGATCCAGCTTGGATAGTTGTTTGAGCATTTTACCCAAATTTCCTGCTATTTGAGCATCATTCAGCTCGTTTACAAGGGCGGCTGTACGGTAGAATTTCACCCTCTTTCCTTGCTTACATGCTTCCACCCCGATGGCGGTAGCCATATGGGTTTTACCGGTTCCCACCGGCCCGTAAAAGATCAGATTTTCCTTTCGTTCCAGCAACGCAGCAGTTTTCAAATCATCTACCGGAATAGAAGCCGGTATTTCTATATGATCAAGGCTATAGCCGTTAAAGGTTTTAATGACATCAAAGCTGGCTTGTCTCAAGCAACGATTCTGGCGATGAACTTCCCTGGTTTTTAACTCCATTTCCAGAAGTTTGGCCAGAAACTCTTCATGGGTATCCGCAGCAATATGCGGATAGTTTTTTGCCAGCCCATTTCCCCAGCGCAACTGCTTGCAGTAGTCTTTAATCAGTTCTTTCACTTGTGCTCACCTGCTTTCAGGAAAACATCATAGCAGGTTAGATCAGGTGTATATATTGCCGGTGAATTTATGCCGGCAGAAATTAGCGGCAAAAAATCATTAAAGCTGGGTTCAGTTAATCTGCGATAGCTTAATAGTATGCTGTCTGCATCTGCTTTGCCAGAATCCATGGTTTCCAGCAAACAGATGGTGGCGGTATCCATGTCGCTTTCCGTAATCATCCGAACTAGCAGATGAAGACTTTTCTTTTTCTCGGCATAGTCCAGATATGAAAGATATTCCTGCCAGGGATCGGGCAGTTCATGATAAAAGCCGGTGTATTTCAAGGCATTGGGCCGTTTGGCTAAGGTACTAAGATAGGGCAGCCAGTCCATTATTTCCTGTCCCTGACCATACAGTCGCTTGTGTCTTACAATTGGCTGGTATTGCTCATTAAGAATATCAACCTGATGTGCTCCAAGCTTTATGTATATCTCTTTCCCTGCCACTTGAGGGGAAGCTGAATAAATATTACCGTCATAACGAACTTTGCCGTATTTATTGGCTACAAGCTTTTCTGTACGCCCAATATCAAAAGGTTTGGTCGGTAGAGGTAGCATAGCGACTTTATCTTCCAGCAACAGCTCGGCTATTTCCGTTCCTTTAGAGTAATGCTTTCGTTGATGATCTTTTTCTGCTACGTCAAAAAGTCCATGGTTAAATACTTCAATATCATCAAAGACCGGTTCAGGTACAAAGAAGTTCCGGCGGCTGTAGCCAACCTTGTTTTCAACATGTCCTTTCTCATGCCCTTTGCCAGGGTTGCAAAATTGAGCTTTAAATCCATAGTGGAGTGCAAATCGATAGAACTGTTCAACAAGCTTTCTTTTTCCTTGTTCCCCAATACCAGCAACAGCTGCTGACAGGTTATCAAACCAAATTACTCGGGGAACATGCTCCAGATGTTCGAAGATCTCCTTTAGTCCGGTGAGCAAGCATTCCTGATTCTGGCCCCGAAACACCTGGGGATATCCGGCATTGCTGTAGGGCAATGAAAGCACTAGTTCATAACCCTTGACTTGCTTGCCTTGCTCAATCATGACGATCTCGCCAAAGTCCACCTGGGCTTCACCGGGTGGATGCTCCAGGGGAAGAAAGCCTTCTTTTTCCCCGTAGAGTTCCTTTTTCCTGGCGGCTACATAAGCTCGCACAGTTCTTTCGCTGGCATTAAATATGTCACCGTGCTCATTGCACAGACGTTTGTAGATACGGGTTGCACTATGACGCTGCTTAACTGGCCGGTTAAGATCTTCTGTAAGCCAAGCATCAATAATTGGCTTTACCGGATCCAGCTTTGAGGGCCGGCCTCTTTTGGGTTTTGTTTTCAAGTTGAAATCAGTTTCTTCCGCGTATTTCTTTACAGTTCTGAAATCATGTCGGGTTTCTTTGGCAATACTTCTTAGAGATTGTCCTTTATGAAAGCTCAGGTGTTTGATATGATATTTTTGATTCATCGTCAGCATCCTTTCTTGCTACCCCCTTTGTCCTTGCAAACAAAAGGGTAGTATATTTTGGGGGTGCTGGCGATGTTTTTTCCAATTTACTGCTGTATTTTTAACTTGCCATTCGCTGTATTTCTATTTTGCCATAGACAGGGAAAGAGTAATAGTTTTTCCAACCGTTCATTGAAACACTGCTAGTCCTAGAGCCAGATGTCCCCATAAAGTATTTTTCACCATATCCAATTGATCTTCCTTACAATCAACCATAATAATCACTTCTCCCATTGAGTCATTACGTCGGTTTTTTGAATGTCTGGTTTTACCCCAGAAATAATCTATCAGACATCCGAGCAAGAACCCTCCTGCCAGACCTATAAGCCCCCAAATTATTGGCCCCCATTCCAGGATGAATCCATAAATAACGCCTAGAGTCATGAACACTGTACCCAGTATGGCTCCGCCGTCTATCATGCTGACCCCATCAGAATGATGAATAGTGTCTAGAATCTGACGAGGCTCTCCCCTTAACTCCAGGGGCAGTATAAAAATCTGTTCATTCTTCAGGCCTTTTTCTACCATTTCACTAACTGCTAATTCAGTATGAAAGCAGTAATTAAATGAAGCTAATACATACATTGGATTAACCTCCCCTATAAAACGCAGGTCTTCTAAAATCAGGATTTTGGTATTTGGTTTTAAAAAACTGGGCTTGTTCGATATCAAAAAGCTTATTTGAAAGCACGCTGCTTTGGTAAGCATCCCAAACTATAAAAACAAAGAAGGAAGGAATATTGAGGAGCCATTGCCAGTTAACAATAGCCTTGGCTTGCTGGAAATCTCCTAAAGCAGTATATCCTATGGCTTGAAGAGCATGAGAATAGATAATAATAAAAGCTCCAATTATTAATAAAAAAATAGCTTTAATGGTTTCAGCATTATATAGCTGACCCAGGCCTGGCAGCAATATGGACCATGCAATGGATAACCTGGGATTCCGCTTTTCCAGAGCATTAATTGACGCTACACCCAGAGCTATAGGTATGATGGGTGCATATTCGCGATCTGCTAATACTGAAAGCTTATTAAATTCAATGGTAAGGCGATAACTATCCCAAACGGCAAATACCAAAATCCCACAATAGATAAGCAGCCATTGTGTGTCCAGGACTTCTTTAGCCTGTTGAAACTTGCCGGTAAAACTATAGATAATGGCCAGGTTAATATGGGCCATATAATTTACTATCATCTCGCCGCCAAATACAAAACCACCCTTGGCGATACTTCCTAATGTTATATGCCCAAAACCTGGATAACAGAAGGACCACCAGGCAATTACCCATGGATTCCTGAGCTGGAAATAATTAAGACTATATGATGTCAGATTAGCTTTGGGACGGCGAGTTATCTGCGCTGCAGATGAATACATAAGAAACCTCCTCTCAAGGTTTTCATCATGTTATTATTTCCAAGCAAAGACTAATTAGTTTCCCCTGAAAAACTCCAATTTTGAGTTAATTGGGAAAAGAATAGTTCTT
>JAENZE010000006.1:0-8261 GCA_016841425.1 Syntrophomonas sp.
ATATTTATACATACCCTGGCGAAGTTTTGGGACTTTTTCAGTGGTCTCGGACGGTTCTCTTGTCCACTGTCTGTCAATAACCTGACGATTAATTGATGCCAAAATGGCTGAAAGAAAAGTGGACAAGAGAACCGTCCCCCTGTCCACTGCAGAAAATACAAATAAACCGAGGCGTCTCGGTTTACTTGGATATCTTTATTTGGCTGTGTTACCTTTTTATTTGTTTTTGATGGCGTTCATAAGAACTGCTTTTCTGGATAAGTTAACCCGTCCTTGTTTGTCAATTTCAGTTACTTTTACCAGGATCTGATCTCCAATGTCCACCACGTCTTTAACTTTATTTACTCTTTCCTCGGCTAGTTGGGATATGTGCACCAGACCCTCCTTACCAGAAGTCCCCAGCACTCCCGGGATTATTTCTACAAAAGCTCCAAAATCCATTATTCTTTTCACGGTACCCATATAGGTTTTTCCTACTTCCACTTCAGCAATAATTGATTCGATGTAGAATTTTGCTTTTTTGGCCCCTTCTTCATCCATGGACATTATATAAAGGCTTCCATCATCTTCAATATCAATTTTACATCCGGTTTCGTCCACTATTTTATGGATAGTCTTCCCGCCCGGGCCGATAATTTCTCTGATCCGGTCAGGATGGATCTGCATTTTGGTCAGCCTGGGAGCATAAGGAGAAAGTTCTTCATTAGGCTTGGCGATGGCTTCCATCATTTTGTTCATTATGAACATTCGCCCTTCGCGAGCTTTGCTCATGGCTGCAGCTACGATTTCTTTGTTTACACCGGTTATTTTGATATCCATCTGCAGTGCGGTAACTCCTTTTTCGGTACCTGCAAGTTTAAAGTCCATATCTCCCAGAGCGTCTTCGATACCCTGAATATCGCTGAGAATAGCAAATCCTTCTTCTGCTTTGACTAAACCCATGGCAATTCCGGAAACTGGAGCCTTTATCGGTACACCCGCATGCATCAGAGAAAGGGTGCTGCCGCATACGCTTCCCATGGAACTGGAACCATTTGATTCAAGAACTTCAGATACTACCCTGATAGTGTAAGGAAAATCTTGTTCATCCGGCAGAACAGCAAGCAAAGCTCTTTCTGCCAGTGCACCATGACCGATTTCTCTTCTTCCTGGACCTCTCATGGGGCGGGTTTCTCCTACACTAAAGGGAGGGAAATTATAGTGGTGTATATACCTCTTAGTGGCCTCTATACCCAACCCATCCAGGCGCTGTTCCTCACTGGCCGAACCCAGAGTGGTAACGGATAAGACCTGGGTTTGACCTCTGGTAAACAATCCCGAACCGTGGGGACGAGGCAAATATCCTACTTCGCAGCTGATGGGCCTGATTTCATCAAGCCTTCTCCCATCCACCCTTTCACCTTGTTCCAGGATTGCTTTTCTAACGATTTCCTTCATCATCTTGTCAACTATGCCGGCCACTTCTTTTCCATTCTCAGGAAATATTTCCGAGTAATGTTCCAGGATATGTTCTTTGGCCTGATCCATTTGATCTTCCCGGGACTTTTTATCCGGGTTATTTACTGCTTCTTCAAGAATAGTCTGTGAATAATCCCTAACTGCCTGATCAATTTCCTCGTTGGTTTCAGCTGTTTTAACTTCAGATTTAGGCAGTCCGATCTCTTGTATAATGGGTTCCTGAAAAGCCACTATTTTTTTAATCTCTTCATGAGCGAAGAATATGGCATCAATCATGGTCTGTTCAGGGATCTCATTAGCACTGCCTTCCACCATCATAATGGCTTCGCTGGTACCGGCTACTGCCATATGCATATCAGATTTCCCCAACTGTTCAACAGTAGGATTGATAACCAGTTCACCATCAACCATACCAACTATTACTGCTGCCACGGGACCTGCAAACGGTATGTTAGAAACCCCTAATGCCAAAGAAGCACCAATAATTGCAGTAACATCCGGAGTATTGTCCTTATCCACTGACATTACGGTAGCCACCACATGTACATCATTTTTAAAACCTTTTGGAAATAAGGGTCTTATAGGTCTGTCTATTTGCCGGGCTGATAGGGTAGCTAATTCTGTAGCTCTACCTTCTCGTTTAATGAAACCGCCCGGTATTTTTCCGGCAGCATATTGTTTCTCTTCATAATCGACGGTAAGCGGGAAAAAATCGATGCCTTCCCGGGGGTTTTTGGAAGCAGTTGCAGTTACCAGAACTGCAGTATCCCCATATCTTACCATGGCTGCACCACTAGCCTGTTTGGCTACTTGTCCAATCTCTACAACTAGTAGTCTGCCAGCAACTTCTAATTCATATTTGTGAACTATCTGAGTTTCCTCCTTTCATAATCTAGATAAATGTAAAGAGCGGCAAATCCGCTCTTTACCTGCGCAGTCCAAGTTTAGTAACGATGTTACGATATCTATCGAAATCTTTTTTCTTCAGATAATCTAAAAGTGCCCGTCTCTGACCAACCATTTTCAGCAAACCTCTTCTGGAATGATGGTCTTTTTTATTGATTTTCAAATGCTCATTTAGATAATTAATTCTTTCTGTCAATATCGCAATTTGCACTTCCGGGGATCCGGTATCACTTTCGTGCACCTGATATGTTTTTATCAGTTCCTCTTTTCTCTCGGGTGTTAATGCCAAGGTCTCACCTCCTCTTATTATTAATCGCCATTAACCAAGCTATACGTCGGTGAAATCGCATACCCTAGCCAGTGGTTCATCAAGCGTGGTACTTCAATCAGTCTTCTTTATATTTTACAGGCTTTGTGGTCCTGCCGCTCTCCTATATAATTATTTTCCCCCTACAATCAAGGTAAATTTTAACATACGCCATTTGAAATGTAAAACTGTCCGCTGCACTCAAGAAGAATTTCATCTGCTGCAGTTCGGTCTGCTGATATCTGTTTTACCAGTTCTTCGATCCCTGCAAATTTCATTTCGTCTCTAATTCTTGCCACAAAATGAAGCCGGAGTCTTTTCCCATAAATATTTTGATTAAAATCTATAATATGAGCCTCTATAGAGACTGGATATTCTTCATGAAAGGTGGGCTTGCTGCCAATATTTACTACTGCCCTATGTTTTTCCCCATCCAGGGATGCAAAAGCAGCGTATACTCCTTTGGCTGGTTTTTGGATTCCCTTTTCCACCAGGAGATTAGCAGTAGGAAAACCTATAGCTGTTCCCCGGTGTTCTTCTTCAACTATGATTCCCTCTAAAATTGGATAATAACCCAGCAAATCATGCGCTTTGTTTATGTCTCCGTGGTCGAGCATTTTCCTTACTCTGGTACTGGAAACTGCTGTATGTTCAACTTCTACTGAAGGTATTATGTTGACTTCAAAACCGTATTTCTTACCAAATTCTTTTAATAGTTCGGGGGTTCCAACTCCCTTATGTCCAAAAGAGTAATTGAAGCCCACAAAGACCTCCTGTAGGGCTAATCTGCCCACCAAGAACTCCTGCACAAACTGCTCCGGAGAACATCTGGAAATATCGCTGCTGAAAGTATTATATATTAAAATATCTATCCCCATTTTCTCCAATAATTCCGCTTTAATATCAGCAGTATTCAATAAATCCGGAGCCTTGGCGGGATTAAGTACTTGAATGGGATGGGGTTCAAAAATAAATGCTGCTGCCACACCATTATTGGATTTAGCTTTTTTAACCAGACTATTTATTAGCTTCTGATGACCTTTGTGTACTCCATCAAAATTACCGAGGGCAACATAAATTGGTTCGTTTGTTTTTATAAAATTGTCAATTTCTCTTATTACCTTCATAAAGACTACTCCTTATTACAAAGATTTCAGCAATCATTAACTGGTAGTACAGTAATTAATCGTTAGCTGGTTTAAATACCTTCCTGGGTTTGATAACCAACATCCCTTCATCTATATCAATCTCAGCTATGGCCATAAAGCAGCCATTTGACGAATATAATTTCACCATCCCTGGACCTGCCTCTTCGTGACACTTTAACATTCTGCCGTTAATCACCATGTTTTCTTCCTCTGTAGAAGACAATCTGATACCTGGCATTTCCTGCAGCGGAAAATCTGCCGGGTATAAAATGCGGTCTATTTCTGCTGGATTATTTATAATATGTTCCAGCTGGCAGGAATCCTCGATTTTAAAAATGCCTGACTTACTACGGATCAATCCAGACATATAAGCCCCTGTTCCCAACTTTTCCCCGATATCCCGACACAGGCTCCGGATATAAGTTCCCTTGGAGCAGGATACTTCAATAGTAAGACGGGGAAGTTGGTTATCCGTGTCAGTAGATAACAGTTTTAGAGTGAATATTTCTATTTTGCGGGAGGCTCTCTCCACGCTCACTCCCTGTCTGGCTAACTCATATAATCTTTTTCCATCATGGTGGAGAGCTGAGTACATGGGAGGAATCTGTTCAATCACTCCTGTAAATGAACCCAATGTATCCAATAAGTGGCTTTCCTTTACTTGACTGCGGCCAGTATAGGTGATACTTCCGCTGCGGTCTTCGGTATCTGATACAGCTCCCAAAATCAACTCGGCGATATATACTTTTTTCTCATCTTTAATATGTTCTATTACCCTGGTTGCTTTGCCAACTGCTACGGGCAGTACTCCACTGGCGATTGGGTCTAATGTTCCCAGATGTCCCATTTTAGTTCGGCGTGGTAATATCGTTCTTAATTTCCTGATTACATCAAAAGAAGTTATTCCTTCGGGTTTATCAATATTCAAAAAACCTTCCAATTAAACAAGCACATCCTCAACCATCTCAATTACCAGCCTGGTCACATCATCCAGACTGCCCTGTTTTTGTGCGCCTGCGGCACGTTTGTGCCCCCCGCCACCCAGCCTGTTAGCCAGTGCAGCCACATCAATCTCGTTTTTTGATCTATATCCTATTTTTATGAGTCCTGGGCTAACCTCCCGAAACAGCAAGGCTACCTCAACTCCTTTGATGGAACGTACATAGTTAATGGTTCCTTCCGGATGTACATGCAGAGCATTGATATTCTGGACCTCATCAAAGGGCAGTTTCATGCAGGCAATTCGTCCATTATTATAGAATTCCAGGTGCTGTAAACCCTGCCGTAACAATAGTACTTCTTCACGCGGTTTCGATTCTAATAAGTTATTCCTGGCCCGGTCTATATCTGCTCCTTTTTCCAAAAGCACAGCAGCAATTCTCATAGTATTGCTGGTGGTGTTGCTGTTCATAAAACTCCCGGTATCCATAACTATTCCTGCATATAAACAATCAGCAATTTCAGTGCTTATTGGAATTTCCATTATTGTCAATAATTCAAATAATATCTCTGCAGCCGATGAAGCCCGGGGGTTAACGAAATTATAATCTCCGAACATATCGTTATCTTGATGATGATCTATATTTATAGTAATCTTGTTATCCTGGATTCGCTTAGCTAAATCTTCTCCAATCCTGTCTAAGCGGGAACAATCCAGCAGGATGATATTTTCAGGCATTGTGCTGATATCATCCGGCCTGTAAAATCTATCTGCCGCAGGAAGATAATCATAAACAGATGATAATGAATCCTGCATTATAATTATTACTCGTTTTCCCAGGCTGGTTAAAGCCAGATATAATGCGAGTATAGATCCTACACTATCTCCATCAGGAATTGAATGACCTATAATCATATAATCATCTGACATCGACAATTGGCGTCCTATACTTTCTAAAGTATTCATAATTATCCTTCCGATCTATCGCTATCCTCTTTCAGTTCTTCCAATATTGATGATATTCTAATCCCATGTTCAATAGATTTGTCCAGCCTGAATTCTATTTCAGGAGCATGTTTAACTTTTAAACGATGAGCAAGTTCACTTCTGATGTAGCCTCGAGCTGCTTTCACGGCGTTCATCATCTCCTCCTGCTTCATCTCATCTGCCAGGATACTTATGTTAATCCGGGCGTGACTCATGTCATTACTGAGGTCCACTCTAGTCAGTGATATAGCCGCCTGTTCTATTCGGGGATCTTTTATGCCTTCCTGAAATATGTGTGATACAATTCGTTTGATTTCCTCTGACAGTTTCTCCTGTCGACGTCTACTCATTTATTGCACCCCCAAGTATTACTTAATTGGCTGAATCAAGTTGAATTTTAAAGCTCTCTTGGTATCTCTTCCAGCGTATACGCTTCGATTACGTCGCCCTCTTTAAGGTCATTAAAGTCTTTTATGCCGATGCCACATTCATAGTTTTCCTGCACTTCACGCACATCGTCTTTGAAACGTTTAAGAGAGGATAATTTTCCTTCGTAAATTATCACTCCATCTCTAAGCACCCGAATTTCGGCATTTCTCAGCATTTTACCATCTGTAACATAACTGCCGGCAATGGTACCTGCATTGGGAACCCTGAAGGTAGCTCTAACCTCCGCTCGGCCTACGAATTTCTCTTTATATTCAGGATCCAGAAGACCCACCATAGCTTTTTTAACATCATCAATCGCCTCATATATTACTCTATACAGCAGAACATCAATATTTTCATCTTCTGCATTCTTTCTAGCTTTGTTGTCCGGTCTGACATTAAAACCAATAATAATAGCATTTGAGGCTGATGCCAACATTACATCAGTTTCACTTATGGCACCCACTGCCGAGTGTATAACATTAACTTTCACTTCTTCAGTGCTTAATCGGAGCAAAGATTGGGCCAGAGCTTCTATAGATCCTTGAACATCGCCTTTGATAATCAAATTCAACTCTTTAAGATCATGATCTTGAATCTGCTTAAAGAAGTCATCCAGGGACACCCGGCTGCTCTGTTTCTGTTCCTCCAATTTCTTCTCACCCAGCCTTAGGCTGATAATCTCTTTGGCTACTTTTTCGTCACAAGCCTGTACTCTGCCACCGGCTTCCGGCACTTCCGACCAACCGGTTATTTCAACTGGCATAGAAGGATATGCTTCATCAACTCTTCTGCCCCGATGGTCTGTCATGGCTCGAACTCGGCAGATGTTGCTTCCGCAAATCAGGGTGTCTCCTATTCTAAGAGTTCCTTTTAATACCAAAACAGTTGCTACTGCACCCTTGCCTTTATCTAATTGTCCTTCTACTACAACCCCTTCAGCCAATCTATCGGGATTGGCCTTTATTTCGTTAATCTCGGCAACCAGCAAGATCATTTCCAGGAGTGAGTCAATTCCCTGTCCAGTTTTAGCAGATACCGGTACAAATATGGTATCTCCGCCCCATTCCTCTGGGACAATTTGATATTCAGTTAACTGCTGCATGACCTTATCCGGATTAGCATCTGGCTTGTCAACTTTATTTATAGCTACCAGGAATGGAACTTCTGCAGCCCTGATATGATTTATAGCTTCTATGGTTTGGGGCATAACCCCATCATCGGCTGCCACCACCAGAATTACAATATCGGTGAGAGTAGCACCTCTAGCTCTCATAGCGGTAAAAGCCTCATGACCAGGTGTATCAATAAATGTAACCCGGTTATTGTTTACTTTTACCTGATAGGCTCCTATATGCTGGGTAATTCCACCGGCTTCACCAGAGACCACATCCGCTTTTCTTATTTTATCCAATAGAGAGGTCTTTCCGTGATCCACGTGTCCCATAACCGTAACGACTGGAGGTCTGAGCTTCAAACTCGCTTCTTCATCTACAATCTCTTCTAATATTTTTTCCTCTTCGGAAATGCTGTGTTCTACCCGCACTTCATATAAACTGGACAATATTTCTACGGTATCAAAATCTATAGTCTCATTAATAGAAGCCATAGTTCCCATTTCCATCAGCTTCTTAACTATTTCAGCCGTGCTTTTATGCAGCTTTTCAGCCAGTTCTCTTACCGTTATTAACTCATCTACATAAATCATTTCTGGACTTGGCAAATCAATCTCAGTCTTTTTGCGTTTGTGTTTTGATTTTTTCTGAGGACGGCTATAATCTTTCTTCCCCTGCATTCCTCTATTATTAGGAGCAAATTGGCCTGGCCTGTTATTCTGCTTACCCAGAGGTTTCGTACCACGCCCCCTGCTTGCCTTATCCTGAATTTCACCCTGATTTTTATTCTTTTCTGCTTCTTTAGGCATTGTTGAAGATTTCTGTTCCTGCCTCGGTGCCTGTTGTCTGCCATCAAATCTCGGTGCCTGTGGTCTGGTATCAGTCCTCGGTGCCTGTGGTCTGGCATCAGTCCTCGGTGCCTGTTGCCTGGCATCAGTCCTCGGTGCCTGTTGCCTGGCATCAGTCCTCTG
>JAENZE010000006.1:8361-220206 GCA_016841425.1 Syntrophomonas sp.
GTGCCTGTTGCCTGGCATCAGTCCTCGGTGCCTGTTGCCTGGCATCAGTCCTCTGTGCCTGTTGTCTGGTATCAGGCCTCGGTGCCTGTGGTCTGGTATCAGGCCTCGGTGCCTGTGGTCTGGCATCAGTCCTCGGTGCCTGTGGTCTGGCATCAGGCCTCGGTGCCTGTGGTCTGGCATCAGGTCGCGGTGCCTGTTGTCTGGCATCAGGTCTCGGTGCCTGTTGTCTGGTATCAGGCCTTGGTGCCTGTTGTCTGGTATCAGTCCTCGGTGCCTGTTGCCTGGCATCAGGTCTTGGTGCCTGCGGTCTGGCATCAGGTCGCGGTGCCTGCGGTCTGGTATCAGGCTTCGATGCCTGTTTGTCCGTGTCAGGAACTCTTTTTGGGGTGTCTGATTGTGGCAGTTTATTGGCGCTGTGACCTTTTTGTTCCGGTGAGTATTGGGGTTCCTTCTTTTCATCAGTGCTAATAGTAGATTCAGACAATCTTTTTCTAACCCATTTAGCCTGAGTATCTTCCATAGTACTCATATGGTTTTTGACATTCATACCAAGTTCCTGCAAAATATCTACCATTTCTTTACTAGGTATTCCTATTTCTTTAGCTAATTCATGTACTCTTATTTTTGCCATTCAACCACCCCCGTGCTTATTACCTTTTCTCCCACTGCTGCATAATTCTTTAATATAGTGGCAGCCATGTTTTCATCATTTATAGTAACGGCAACTCTGTACGCTTTTCCCACACAATTACCGAGCTCATTCTTATCTCCATAAACTAACCAGGGTATACGGTTTTTCCCGCATAACTTGATCAGCGTTTCTCCAGTTTTTTCCGATATATCGCTGCTGATTACTAATAATTTTGCCCTGTTCCTTATCAGACTGGTTTTAGCGGCCAGAGTACCTGACGATGCTTTTCCAGCTTTTTGGGCAAAACCTATTATACTATTAACTTTTTTCAATTTATCACAACCTTAAGAAGAAATACTTTGAATTTGTTTTTCAATATGACTAATAATATCACCTGGTATGCTTCTATCTAAAGCTTTTTCCAAACCTTTACTTTTAATAGCTTTTTTAAAACAATCCAGTTCAGCACACATGTATGCTCCCCTACCTGGCTTTTTCCCATGTGTATCTAACTCAATATCTCCCTGGGGAGTTCTAACTATCCGGATTAGATCTTTCTTATTTTTCATGTTCCGGCAGCCAATACACATTCGCTGAGGAATTTTACGCATTTTCCCCATCTTCAGTCTCCTCTGCTTCGTCATCCGCAGCTAAACCACTAACTTTCAAAGCTTCCGACAGTGCTGCTGAGAATTCCTGGTCAGGCGCATCTGGCCATACCAAATTGCTGGCATTATCTTCAATAAACTGGCTTTCGCTCTTGATATCCACTTTCCAACCGGTCAATTTAGCTGCCAGCCGGGCGTTCTGTCCTTCCTTGCCTATAGCCAGGGACAACTGATAGTCAGGAACTACAACCGTAGCTATTTTGTCCTCTTCATTAATAAACACCCGATCAACTTTTGAAGGGCTCAATGCATTGGCGATAAAGTGTTCAGGTGATTTATCATATTTAATAATATCTATCTTCTCTCCCCCAAGTTCAGCCACTATATTCTGTACCCTTATCCCCCGTGGTCCTACACATGCTCCAACTGAGTCTATCTTTTCCTCAAGAGAATGCACTGATATTTTGGAGCGAGCTCCTGCTTCTCTGGCTATTGATTTTATCTCAACGATGCCGTCATAGATTTCAGGTACTTCCAGTTCGAACAAGCGCCGTAAAAAATGAGGATGAGATCTGGACAAGAATATGTTAGGCCCCTTAGATGTGTTTTTAACTTCATATATATATGCCTTGACCCTCTGGCCAAGCTCATATCTTTCTCCGCCTATCTGATCAGGAGGCAGCATAATGCCTTCAGTCCTCCCCAGACTTACATAAACTGTTTTACTCTCTATGCGCTGAACAGTTCCGGTTACTACCTCACCTTCTCGATCTAAAAATTCTTCATAAATCAGACTGCGTTCTGCTTCTCTTAATTTTTGAATAACAACCTGCTTAGCAGTCTGTGCGGCAATGCGGCCGAAATTGGAAGGGGTTATTTCAACATATACCAGATCATCAATTTGGCAATCCGGGTATAATTCCCGGGCTTCTTCCAAATCAGCTTCCAATCGATTATCATTCACCTGTTCAACTACTTTTTTCTGAGAAAATACCCTTACTGCACCTGTTAATTCATCAATATCGACATTAACACTCTGGGCAATCCCAAAATTCTTTTTGTAGGCGGTATTTAGCGCAGATTTAATAGCATCTATTAGAGCAGCTTTTGGTATTCCGCGATCTTTTTCGATTTCATTTAATGCTTGAATAAGCTCACTAGACAATATTCTTCCTCCTCTTATTCATCTGGTTTCAACCTGACCACCGATATAAATTCAAATGGTATATCTATAATCTTATCCAGGTTTTTTATGCTTAGAGCCTCCTTTTGATAGCCCACTAAAACACCTGCTAGTTTTCGAGGCCCATCATATCCCTTGAGGGTTTTAACGTCTATTTCCTGCCCCATAAACCTGATAAAATCTTTTTCCTTTTTTATTATCCTATCTAGTCCAGGTGAAGAAACTTCCATATGGTCGTAATACAACTCTTCTTCATCAACTAAACTTTTTATGGTTCTTGATGCATCTGCACAAGTGTCGAGATTAACCCCGGTATCTTGGTCGATGTATATCCTGAGTATCTGACCTTCGCTTTCTTTACGGTATTCAACATCAACCAGCTCTATATGTATTGCGGCTAATCTTTTTTCAATTTCTTCTATTATGGTCTGCAGGTTATTTTGTCCCACATCCTGCACCCCCAATCATACATGCTAGATATAACAATAGAAAAAGTGGGTGCAGACCCACTTTGCCGTAGAGTATTACTAAAACTCTTTCTGATTATACCATAACCGTACGATAACGCAAATATATTCAGCGTTTTACTTGATAAAAATATATCTCTAGCCAAATAGACTGATCTGAGTTGTTTCAGGCAAATTCTTGAAGCATTCGTACTCCCTTAGAATAGCCATAGCTGTTTTATTCAAATGGGTTCTGGCCTGAAACTCTTCAATTGAGACAAAGGGCTTGTTCAGGCGTGCTTCGATTACACCCAGTGCTGCGCTATTGCCTACATTGGGCAGAGCGCATATAGGCAGCAGCAGTCCGTCTTGATAAACCTTGAATTTAACGGCATCGGATTCATAAATATCAACTGGATAAAACTTAAACCCACGTGCATACATCTCCATAGCCAGCTCCAGTATGGTTATCAATTTCTTATCCTTCTGAGTAGCAGAATTTCCCATCTTATCGATTTCCTTAATCTTTTTCCGTACTGATTGATATCCATCCAGGACAGTGCGGGCATCAAAGTCTTCTGCCCTGATACTAAAAAAGCTGGCATAGAATGGGAGTGGAAAGTTTACTTTGAAATAGGCTATGCGAAATGCCATAGTTACATAGGCAACCGCATGTGCCCTCGGAAACATATATTTAATTTTTTGACAGGATTTTATATACCATTCTGGTACCTGGCATTGCTCCATTATGGGTATATCTTGTTCTCCCAGGCCTTTGCCTTTACGTACTCTCTCCATAATATTAAAAGACTGCTTTTTGTCTACTCCGCAATTAATCAGGTAAGTCATTATATCGTCTCTAGTGCATATAACCTGGTTCAGGTCCGAGATACCATTTTCAATCAGATCCTGAGCGTTATTAAGCCATACATCTGTGCCATGGGAAAGGCCGCTTATACGGACTAACTCCGCAAAGGTATTGGGGCGGGTAGCTTCCAGCATCTGTCTGACAAAACGAGTTCCAAACTCGGGTATACCAAAGGTTCCTACCGGGGAGTCAATATCTTCTTCTTTTATTCCCAATATAGATACTTCTGAGAATATTTTCATGGTATCCGGGTCATCCAATCTGATATCTGCTGCTTTTACCCCGGTGAGCTGTTCTAGTTCTCTGATTACCGTAGGATCATCATGTCCTAGTATATCAAGTTTAACCAGTTGATCTCCGATAGCGTGGTATTCAAAATGAGTCGTAACAACACCAGAATCTTTATTGTCAGCCGGATGCTGCAAGGGAGTGAATTCATGAATATCCTTGCCTTTGGGCACCACGATCAAACCTCCGGGATGCTGTCCAGTCGTTCTTCTAACTCCAGTTATACCTTTTACCAAGCGTTTAATTTCGGAGTTTTTAGTATTCAACTCATATTGCTCTATATACTTTTTCACAAATCCAAAGGCAGTTTTTTCGGCGATAGTTGAAATAGTCCCGGCCCGAAAGACATTTTCACTACCAAACAACTCTTCTACATAATGATGCGCCTGCATCTGATAATCCCCGGAAAAATTAAGATCTATATCGGGGACTTTGTCTCCTTCGAATCCCAGGAAGGTCTCAAATGGTATATTAAAGCCTTCTTTATGCATAGGCTCACCGCAGGTGCATCTAAGCACAGGAAGATCTACCCCGCATTCTGCAGTTTTATCAACCTCGAAGATACTGCGGTGACACGATCTGCACAGCAGGTGAGGCTGAAGCGGATTAACCTCAGTGATACCTGTTAAATAGGCCACCAGGGAAGAACCTACAGACCCTCTGGAACCAACCAGGTATCCATCCTGGTTGGATTTCTGTACCAGTTTATGGGCAATTAGATATAAAACGCTGAAGCCATGTTCAGTAATGGAATGAAGTTCATGTTTTATCCGCTCTTCAACGATATCTGGCAGCATATCTCCATAGAGTTCATGAGCTCTTTTCCAGGTTAAGGCGGTGACCTCATCAGCTGCGGTATCAATCTGAGGTGGATAAAAACCATCTGGAACCGGCTTAATTAGGTCTATCATATTATTAATTTGTCCGGGAAATTCTATTACTACTGCTCTAGCATCCTCGGTACCTAAATATGAGAATTCCGCCAGCATTTCGTCAGTACTCTTAAAATACAGGGCAGATTCAGATTCCAGGTCCTCATAACCCTGTCCAGCCTGGATTATAGTTCGAAATATTTCGTCTTCCGGATCCAGATAATGTACATCACCGGTGGCAATGACCGGCTTATTTAGTCTTTTGCCCAGATCTACTATGAATCGGTTTATGTTTTGTAGTTGTTCTATTCGCTGCAGCTTATCCTCTCGAATCAAGAATTCATTATTAGCTATCGGTTGAATTTCCAAATAATCATAAAAGCCGGCGATATTTATTATCTCGTCATCCTTTTTTCCGTTTAGTATCCCTTGATAAAGTTCTCCGGCTTGACAGGCACTTCCAACCAGTATTCCTTCACGATACTCCTGTAAAAGCTGCCTGGGAATTTTGGGATGCCGGTAAAAATGGTCCAGGTAAGAGAGACTTACCAGATGGTACAGATTCTTCAGCCCAGTAGAGTTCTGGGCCAGCAGTATGATATGATAAGGCTTTTCCCTCTTATCGGTTTCAACCAGATACCCTTCCAATCCATAGATAACTTTAATTCCATGTTCCCGAGAGGCATAGTAGGCATCGGGGAAAGCCTGGACTCCACCATGATCGGTAATGGCAATAGCAGGATGTTTCCATTGTGCAGCTCTTTTAATCAATTTTTTTACATCAGCCAGTCCATCCATGGCGCTCATCTTAGTATGGGCATGAAATTCTATTCTTTTTGATTCACTGCTGTCAACGCGTCCCGAATTCGATAAGATTATGTAAGAATCCATAAATAGTGCCAGTTCCTTGACAAAATTGTCAAAGCGCACGCTGCCAATAATCTTTACCCAGTTCCCAATATTCAGTTCATCTTCCTGTTTAGTTTTCACGAATGTCTTAACGATAAGACTATCCGTATAATCGGTTAGATAATAATTAATAATATACCTGCCGTCTCTTAAGAGAGTGTATTCCTTATCCCATATTTCTCCTTCAATTGCTGCTGATGGCATGCCTTCTTCAATATCCGTAATTCTGGTTACTTCTTTATTCTCGATTTGCTTCTTGGACCATTTTCGGTCGGCTTTTTTTCTAGGCCTGTGGCCTGCTCTCTGATCATCAGCTACGTCCAGCAGTTCCAAAGGCTTTCGGATTATACCACCATCCATAACCTGCTCCGTAACAGTGATATGTTTTTCTTCCCATAATGCTCTTACTAAAATCTGCAGCCGATAATGGGTCCAGAACCACTGCGAAATACTATCACAGAGGTGGTTTTCCAGCATACATCGGTACATATTCTCCTCATCAGCCACTACATCTATCCCGGTGGACCTGATCCTCCATTTTATATGGTTGGAGGGATAAGACTCATGGGTGGAAAGCTCCTCCTGACATTTATTAATAATACTCTCTATATGATGCAGAGGATATGGATAAGAAGGCACAATGTCCAGGCTGACGAGGAAATCCCATTTTTCGAGCAGCTCCTCGATAGTCTGGTTTATAACAGAGGTTGGAAGAGGTTGTTCAATATCAACAAATAACCTCCACAATTTAGATTGGGGGCTTATTTCTAATCTACTAATAGAAGAATTCTTCCAGAATGCGGCTAAAGAATGGTCAAGGTAATTATGTAAAATAAAATAAAAGTCCCGATTCAGCATATTCGCCTCCCCATAGCCAGTTAATTCAGTCTCTCGATAGTACGCAGACCTTTCAGAACAGATAGTTCATCCATCACCTGATCGACTGAAAGGCTGGATGGAATTTGGAGAAGCAGCTCAATCTCCAGATAATTATTTTCAACCTGGGTTAGCTGGATATTTTTAATGAGTACACATAAATCTCCCAGGATAGAACCTATGGCTCCAACCTGACCCGGTTTGTCTTCCACCAGTAATACAATACCCTTAAATTCCCGGCTTCCAGTAAATCGAGCTTCAAATTTAATAAAATAGATCAAGACAAATAAAATTAATATAGTTGTAGCTATAGCCGGTATATATAGTCCCGAGCCCACGGCTAATCCTATACAAGCTACAACCCAAAGCCCAGCCGCAGTAGTGAGTCCTTGAACCGATGCCCCTTCTCTCATTATTGTACCAGCGCCCAGAAACCCGATACCGCTGATAACCTGGGCTGCAATACGCCCCGGGTCAGCATTGACTGTCTGATAATACTGCAGGTAAATATCAATTGATACTATCATAGCCAGAGCGGAACCTATACATACCAGGGTGTAAGTTCTTAACCCGGCTGGACGACTCAGGCTCTCCCGCTCCAGACCGATTAAACCACCCAGAACACCTGCCAGAGCTAATTTAAATATTATTTCATAAATAAGCATCCGTAAAATGCACATCCCCTGTTTTTATATTATATCGAGAGGTAAGCTGTTTTTCGTTATTCTTTAATATTTAATATATCCTCGACCTGTGAAACTGCTTCCTCAATGGCCACCAAAAAGACTTCCTTCTCCCATCTTTTCTTTATTTCTACCTTATTGTCCTGCAAAGCTTTTGGGCCTATGGTGATACGTACTGGAATTCCTGTTAAATCTGCATCTTTAAATTTTACTCCAGCCCTTTCATCACGGTCATCCAGGATTACCTCCAGGCCTTTTTCCGCCAGCTGTTCATATAAACTGCAAGCTGCCTCCATCTGCTCACTTTTTTTAGCGTTTACTGGGACAATGATCACTTGATAGGGTGCTATCGGTATAGGCCATATTATTCCGTCCTCGTCACTATTTTGCTCTACCGAAGCAGCCATTGTCCTTGATACACCTATGCCATAACACCCCATAACAAAAGGACGTTCCTGACCGGCACTGTCCAAAAAGGTAGCTTTCATAGCCTGGGAGTATTTAGTGCCCAGCTTAAATATGTGTCCAACTTCGATCCCCCTGGTAGTACCAACCAGGCCTTCACAAACGGGACATCTATCGCCCTCAACCGCGTTTCTCAAGTCAACAATCATCTCTGGTACAAAATCCCGACCCAGGTTGGCATTTATCAGGTGATAGGAGTCTTCATTCGCTCCACAGACGAAATTTTTCATTTCTGCAATTTCCAAATCAGCATAGATTTTGAATTCAGCTCCCACGGGGCCCAGTGATCCCACACTGACTCCCAGTACCTGACGGACCTGGCTCTCATCGGCTATAAGCAGATTATTGCAGCCTAAGAGGTTTTTTAGCTTAATCTCATTCAATTCACGATCACCGCGAACTACAGCTCCGATATATTGCCCATCTGCCCAATATATCAGAGTTTTAGCAATATTATGTACGGGCACGTCCAGCTCCCGCATAACGTCTTCTACCGTTCTTACTCCAGGTGTGTACACCTTTTCCAGAGGTTCCAGGGCTGCACTCTCCCCTTCTGAGGACTTGTCTGCCAAGCACACTGCCTTTTCAACATTGGCGGCATAGTTACAATTATCGCAGTAAACAATCTCCGCTTCACCCGTATCAGCCAGAACCATAAATTCATGACTTTCATTGCCGCCAATAGCGCCGCTATCAGCTTCAACTACTCGGTATTTAAGATTCAGCCTTTGAAAGATGCGATTGTATGCTTCATACATCTTGTTATAAGAAATACCCAACCCATCTTCATCAATGTCAAAAGAATAGAGGTCTTTCATAATAAACTCTCTGCCTCTCATCAATCCAAACCTGGGTCTTATCTCATCCCGATATTTATTCTGAATCTGATAGAGCAGTAAAGGAAGATCTCGATAGGAATGCACATCCTGATTGACCAGGGTAGTAATAATCTCTTCGTGGGTGGGGCCCAGGGCAAAGGGTCGATTATGGCGGTCCTTAAGACGGAACATCTCATCTCCATATACATCCCATCTTCCTGATTCCTGCCACAGCTCGGCTGGCTGTATGATAGGCATGAGTAATTCCTGACCGCCCGCTCTATCCATCTCTTCCCTCACGATGTTCATTATCTTTTTTAACACCCGAAAGGCCAGAGGAAGATATGAATAAACCCCTCCACTGGTTTTACGTATGAATCCAGCCCGCAGCAGCAGTTGATGGCTCACAATCTCAGCATCACTAGGCACCTCACGCAGAGTTGGATTAAACATTTCCGATGACTTCAAAGCCCTACCTCCTTATAAGTGTTGTGAAAAACCTATGACAACAGGGGGGATGCTCTGGATTCAAACCCGTTGCGGCCGGTCTCCAGTCAGTTGAATTACCTACCCTGAGATGCCTCCGTAGTCTCATGGCAAAGAGTAATATAGCAGCGTTCCTGAATCGCCTTTCCCGCTGCACTATGCTTGAATCCAGATCCTCCACAACCTCCAGACTTTGTCACAGAGCCTTTATATCTTTATTCAGAAAGGTATCACCCTTCGAAAAGTTAATCAGCAAACAATTATAATACTCTATTCAGCAGCCTCAATCTCTTTGATCAGTTCATTCACCAGCTGGTTTTCAGGTATTTTCCTGATGACTTCACCATTCTTAAATAATATCCCCAATCCTCTTCCTCCCGCTATACCTATATCGGCATCTCGTGCCTCTCCGGGTCCATTGACGATACATCCCATAACGGCAATCTTCAAGCTGCGATCCAAAAATCTTATCTTCTCGTCTACTTCCTCTACTATTTTAAACAGATCTATCTCACATCTTCCGCAGGTGGGGCAGGATATCAGTTCTATTCCCCGTTCTCGCAGCCCTGCACTTCTTAGGATTTCATAGGCTGCCCATACTTCATAAACAGGATCAGAGGTTATGGATACTCGCATGGTATCACCTATACCTTCATTCAGCAGGATACCTAAACCCATGGCCGATTTGACCAAAGCCCTGGGTATGGTCCCAGCTTCAGTTATGCCAAGGTGCAGGGGGTAGTCTATCAGCTCGGATATAAGCCTATAGGCCTCCACGCTCAATGGAACAGAGGAGGCTTTCAATGACACCTTGATATCGTAGAAGTCCATGTCTTCCAGGATTTTGATGTTCTCCACAGCACTTTCCACCATCGCCTGGGGACATATATGGCCATATTTCTTTAATATGTTTTTATCCAGTGAACCAGCATTAACACCGATCCGAATTGGAACCTTTTTATCTTTGCATATTTTCACTACCTCTTGCACCTTGTTCCTGGAACCTATATTTCCGGGATTAATCCTCAAACCATCACATCCAGCCTTAATACTGCTCAATGCCAATCGGTAGTCAAAATGTATATCTGCAATGATAGGGATGCTTGTCCCCTGCTTAATTTTGCTTATAGCCTGCGCAGCTTCTTCATCAATGACAGCTACCCTGGCTATTTCACATCCGGCTTCCTGCAGTTGTATTATCTGTTCTATGGTCGAGGTTACATCCCGGGTATCGGTAGTAGTCATAGACTGAACAACTATCGGATGGTCCCCGCCTACCGGCACTTCACCTACCCATACTACCTGACTTTTTCTCCTCATCATGGTCACCCTTTAATAAATTTCATTATATCGTTAAATGTAACCAGTACAATAAGTGCCATGAGAAACATGAATCCCAACCAGTGAATAAATCCTTCTTTTTCAGGCTGCACAGGTTTCCTGCGAATTGCTTCTATAACTGCAAATACTATCCGGCTGCCATCCAAAGCGGGAATGGGCAAGAGATTCAAGATACCCAGATTGATACTTAAGAATGCCGCAAAGCTTAACAAGAATACGGTTCCGACTTGTGCAGCATCGCCAATAAGACCTACTATACCTACGGGTCCAGCGATTTCGGCAGCTGATGCCCCTCCAGTAACCATGGTCAATAATCCACCTAGAAGTACCACCGTTAATTCATAAGTCTGCTGCAATCCTATTTTAACCGCGGTCAGTAGACCTTGTTTTTCATATACTATATTGCTTAAAACACCAATAGCAGGTGTTCCGGTGCTGGTATTAATTTCTGGTATTACTTGAAGTTCGGTATTCTTACCCCCGCGATCTATTTCCATCTCTACTGGCGTGCCTGCTGGCTGAGCTGAAAGAATTGTGGTAAATTCATCCCAGGTATCCACCTGTTGTCCATTCACCGCCAGTATCCTGTCTCCAGCTAATATTCCCGCCTGTTCAGCTGGCTGTCCGGCAAATACTTTTCCTATTATCGGGTCATCGGTAGTCCGGGGTATGCCAATAAAAGCATAACTATAAATGAAGATCAGCAGGGCTAGCACAAAGTTCATGAAAGGCCCGGCAAATGATACGCGAATTTTCTCCAGTGGAGTACGATGGCTGTAGCCGTTGGGATTGTCTTGATCACCTGGCTCTTCTCCGGCCATACGCACAAATCCTCCCAGAGGAAATACCCTTATAGAATAATCCACCTCATCTTTTCGCCAGGAAAAAATTTTATAACCGAAACCGATGCTGAATTCATAGACTGGAATACCTATTCTCCTGGCTGCCAAAAAATGCCCAGTTTCATGAAACAGAATCAGAACTGCTATGATTATTATGGCAATTAATATTGTCATCATGAATCCCCCTTTATATCCTTATCTCTTTAGGTTTCCCCCGGTAAGTCTATATATGTGATTATCGCTTCAAATATCAGCAGTTTCTCTATAACTTGCGGCATATGCTACGGGCCCATTTATCAGCCTGCAATATGCTATCCAGGTCAGGCTGGTTAACTGGTTCATGTAGTTCCATAACTTGCTCAGCCAGCCAGGGTATGGAAGTAAACGCTATTTCGCGAGTCAAAAATCTGTTCACGGCTATTTCGTTGGCGGCATTTAGTACCGCCGGCATAGTTCCTCCGATTCGCCCAGCCCGGTATGCAAGATTTAAGGCTGGGAATTTTTCCATATCCGCACTCTCAAAATGCAGAGCCCCTAATAATTTCGGATCTAACTCCGGGGCTGATGAAACAACTCGCTCCGGGTAGGTGAGAGCATATTGAATAGGAATTCGCATATCATGTGAGCCCAGATGGGCCAGAAATGAACCATCTACTAGTTCAACCATGGAGTGTATGATGCTCTCTTTTTGTACCACCACGTCTATTTTATCATAATTTATACCAAATAGATGATGAGCTTCGATTACTTCCAGCCCCTTATTCATCAAGGTAGCCGAATCGATGGTTATTTTCGGTCCCATAATCCAGTTTGGATGTTTTAAAGCCATCTCTACAGTAACGCTATCAAGCTGTATTCTATCCAGGTCCTTAAATGGTCCACCTGAGGCAGTCAGCCAAATTTTCTTAAGGTGTTTATTTTCCCCCTGTAAACACTGGAATACTGCCGAGTGTTCACTATCGACCGGTAAAATAGCAACATTATTATCCCGGGCTTCCTGCATAACAATGTCACCTGCTGCCACCAGGGTTTCTTTATTCGCCAGGGCAACTCTTTTCCCTGATTGTATCGCGGCCAGGGTGGGTTTAATACCAATCGCTCCGCTCACCGCTATTACCACTATATCCGCTTCTGGCCAGGCTGCAAGTTCACACAGACCATCTAAACCCGATAATACTGTGCAATCCTTACCCGTACGGGAGCATAACTCTTGGTAAGACGAAGTATCTCCGACAGCAGCGACAGCTGGATGGTATCTCTGGATCTGCTCTGCCAGTACCGCAACTTCGTCTTTTGCTGCAATGCCCAGCAAATTAAACATTCCCGTATGCTTTTCAATAACGTCCAGAGTCTGCAGCCCTATAGAGCCGGTAGAACCCAGGATCACTACATTCTTTTTCCTACAGATGGTCATTTGTTTTCCTCCAGTTCAAACTGTCAAATAAGCCAGCCCGATAACTGGCGATAATAATCACCACTGTAACGGGCCCTAAAATAAGTCCAACCGCACCTCCCAGTTTTAAGCCGAAGTAAAGTGCCATGAGCGTCACCAGGGGATGCAGCCCGATGTTTTCACCCACTATCTTAGGTTCAGTGAACTGCCGGACCAGGGATATTATCAAGTATATTACTGACAAACCAAGTCCCAGTTTTGTGTTACCCAGAATAAATTCGACCAGAATCCAGGGAACAAACAGCAGGCCGGGACCCAGGATAGGCAGGAGATCCAGCAAACCCACAAAAATACCTATGGTGAGTACATATTCAACCCCGATAATTTTTAATAAAACCATCGTCAAAACAGCCGTAATAGAGATCAATATTAAATAAGCTTTTAAGAAACCTAGCAATATAGTTATCAGTTGGTTAAAGATGCTGGTAGTTTTGCTCTGGGTGTTTACCGGCAAAAATTTATATACAAATTGTTTCAGCTCATAGCGATCATTACTGATCAAAAAGGTAGCTATGGCGGCAATCATTATAAAGGCAAAAATGCCCGGCAGCAAGCCTACGGCCGCTGTTAAGATATCTATACTATTACCGATCAAGGAACTTAAGGTCTTTATGGCTCCCTGGAGGCTGTTATGCATGGCTGTCTGCACTTCTATTGGGAGATTCAACTGCAGATAAAAGACCTTAAAATCACTTATTGCAGCCAGGAATGATTCTGTGACCTGATCAGAATAAGCGGCTAACTCCGGAAATAATCTCATAAGATCCTTAATGATTCTGGATATCAGCCAGGAAATGACGTAGATGAAGCCTCCCACCAGCATTAATAGACTCAGTGCAACTGCCCAACCCCTCTTCAACCTGGTTTTGCGTTCGAAAAATATAACCACAGGTTCTATGATCATAGCCATTATTATAGCTAAAACAAATGGAAGTAATAATGAAGGCAGGTAAGAGAACACATTACCAATTATGGGTAACATATAGGCTATTATTAGATATAGAGCCAGGATAGCCAGGACAAATATGCCTAACCTGACAAATATTTTAACATATTTATTTAGTTCAGGATCCAAATTGTTACCTCTTTTCCAAGCCTATTGATACTAGAACAGAAATGAGATGCTGGATCAAATTTAAACCAAATACACAAAGAAATAGTAAACCAGTGGTACTACCATGAGGAAACTATCAAATCTATCCAAAACTCCACCATGGCCGGGAATAATCTTGCCCGTATCTTTTACCCCAAAAAACCTCTTCATGCCAGATATCATCAAATCTCCTATCTGAGCAAAAATGCTGGCTATCATTCCTAATATCAATACATATGCAAGATTTGTCTGTCCAATTTCTATTATACTAAAAAACAAGCAGGCACTCGCAACAGACAGCACTATTGCTCCTACTGCCCCTTCCCTTGTTTTATTGGGGCTTAGCTCAGGTGCTAGTGGTTTACTGCCCCAGAACCTACCGGCAAAATACCCACCGGTATCGCTGGCCCAGGTGAGCAGCAGAGATAACACCATTATCCATAAGCGATTATCCAGGTAAAATATTTTCAAGCTAAAGCTTAACAACATCCCCAGATAAAACGCTCCAAAAAAGCTCAATGAAATATCATTTATATCCACCCGGGGATATTGAAAGATTAGAAATAAAGCAAAAATAATAAATATCAACAGGAAAATAGGAAGCAGGTACATGCTGTCTGCTGCCGACAAAATTACAGCCAGTAAAACCATAAAACCAGGTCCATAAATGGGTTTATACCCTTTTATGGACATCATCCGGTAGTATTCGTACAAAGCCAACATGCCCATAAGTATGAACAGGCTCCACCAGTATATACCGCCTGCATAAAGAATTATTATTAATATAGGTATACCAATAACTGCACTAAGTATTCTTACTTTTAACATTCTGCCCTTCCTGCTTTTGGTGACTCAGTCCCCCAAATCTTCTATCCCTCTGCTGATATTCTCCGATGGCCTGCAGGAGATGATCTCTGGTAAACTCCGGCCATGTGACATCCGTAATCCACAATTCGGTATATGCTATCTGCCATAATAAAAAATTGCTCAGCCTTAATTCTCCAGCAGTCCGTATCAACAGATCAGGGTCCGGAATACTATCGGTATACAAATAGCTGGAAAAAACCTCTTCCGTTAGGTTATCAATATCTATTCGGCTATCCCTGATTTCCTGTCCAAGTTTTTTTACTGCCTGCAGAATTTCAGTCCTGCTGCCATAATTTATAGCCAGATTAAATGTCATCTTCTGGTTTCCACTGGTAAGATGCAGGGCTTCTTCAATCCCATCTACACATTTCCTGGGCAGGGACTTGTAATCTCCCAGGATTTTTATACATATGCCATTCTCATGCATCTCTTGCAGTTCTTTCCTCAGGAACTCAATCAATAGATCCATTAGATAATCGACTTCATTCTGAGGACGTCTCCAATTTTCGGTGGAAAAAGCATAAACTGTCAAAACCTGCACTTCCAGTTCCATACAGGCTTTAACAATCCTTTTGATTGATTTCATACCCTCTCGGTGGCCCATAGTTCTTGGCAGTAATCTCTTTTTGGCCCACCTTCCATTGCCATCCATTATGATAGCAATATGCTGTGGCATATTATTAAACTGCAGGTCTTTATTATTAATATCCACAATATCCCTTCTCTCGCCCAAACTATAAAACCCCCGAAAGGGGGTATATGGCTATTGCAGCTATAACCAAAGCGGAGCGCAATCTAGACTATTGCTAATCATACTTCCATAATATCTTTTTCTTTGGCCTGTAAAACTTGGTCCACGTTTTTTACGTATTTATCGGTGAATTTCTGAATCTCATCCATGCCTTTCTTGTTTTCATCTTCAGAGATCAATTTTTCTTTTTCACTCATTTTAAGCATGTCGTTCGATTCTCTACGGATGTTCCTAATAGCGACTTTGGTCTCTTCCCCTTTTTTCTTGACCACTTTCACCAGTTCTTTCCGTCTCTCCTCCGTTAGCTGTGGAATAGCAATACGGATGACAACCCCGTCATTGGAAGGAGTAATTCCTAAATCAGACCTGAAGATGGCCTTTTCAATCTCAGGTATTATACTTTTATCCCAGGGTTGTATAACCAGCAGCCTGGCTTCAGGAACCGTGATATTACCTAACTGGTTGATGGGAGTAGTTTCACCATAATACTCCACGGTAATCTTTTCAACCATAGCCGGATTAGCCCGGCCCGCTCTCAAGGTAGAGAGATCTTTAGCCAGGAATTCAATACTCTTCTGCATCTTTTCTTCAGCATCACGCAAAATATCTTTTATCACTTTGTTACCTCCCTACGTAAGTGCCGATTTTTTCCCCCATTGCCGCCTTGAGTATATTGCCATTTTTGGTTAAATCAAATACGATTATGGGTATATTGTTTTCCATACACAAAGAGGCTGCAGTCGAATCCATCACACCCAGGCCTTTATTTATGACCTCTATATACTCCAAGAAATTATACTTGGTTGCCAGTGGGTTCGTAACTGGATCGGAATCATAAACTCCATCTACTTTTTTGGCCATCAGTATAGCTTGTGCTTCAATCTCTGCAGACCTCAAAGCGGCCGCGGTATCGGTTGAGAAATAAGGGTTACCCGTCCCAGCAGCAAAGATTACTACTCGCCCCTTTTCCAGGTGACGAATAGCCCGACGTCTAATATAGGGTTCGGCTACTTCCTTCATCTCTATAGCAGACATTACCCGGGTGGGCATATTAGCATTTTCCAGAGCATCCTGTAATGCCAGCGAGTTGATAACCGTAGCCAGCATCCCCATATAATCAGCAGTAGCCCTATCCATGCCCTTAGCGCTCCCAGCTACGCCGCGCCATATATTGCCGCCACCGACCACAATACCTATTTCAACGCTTTTTTGTACAACTTCAACTACCTGCTTCGAAATATCTGTAATTATCTCATGGTTGATACCATAGCCGTCTTTTCCTGCCAGAGCTTCGCCGCTGAGTTTCAGAACAATGCGCTTGTATGGACCAGATTGCAAACGATAACCTCCTATAAATCTAAAACCCTATTTCAATTGAGACATAACTTCAGCTACAAAATCACTTTCTTCTTTTTCGATTCCCTCTCCTACTTCGTAACGAGAAAATCTTCTTACTGCTATATTTTCTCCAATTCTGGCTACATTCTCATGAATCAATTGTTCGATGGTTTTATCAGGATCTTTAATAAACGCCTGTTCTAGAAGGCAGCTTTCTTTAAAGAACTTCTCTATTCTGCCCTCTACCATTTTTTCTATAATCTTCTCTGGTTTTCCTTCTTCTAGCGCCTGAGCTCTCAGAACATTTTTTTCCCGCTCGATATCATTATCGGGCACTTCACTGCGGGATATATATTCAGGTTTAGCGGCAGCTATCTGCATAGCTAGGTCATGAACCAGCTGTTTAAATTCATCGGTCTTGGCCACAAAATCGGTTTCACAATTGACTTCGACCAGGACTCCGATCCTTCCTCCACCATGGATATAAGAAGCAACGACTCCCTCGCTGGTTATCCGACCTGCCTTTTTAGCAGCTTTGGCCAATCCTTTCGTCCTTAATTCGTCTATAGCTTTTTCAATATCGCCGGAAGTAGCAACCAACGCATTTTTGCAGTCCATCATTCCTGCCCCGGTTCTCTCCCGCAGCTCTTTAACAATTGCAGCTGAAATACTCAATTCAATAACCTCCTAATTATGGATTGTAATTTGTTTTTATTTTGATAGTAAAAAAGGGAGTAACTACTCCCCTTTAGCTAGGCAGTAACCTGTTCTCCCTGTTTACCTTCCAAACACGCGTCCGCTATGCGGGAGGATATTAATTTGACTGCCCTGATGGCATCATCATTACCAGGGATGACATAATCGATTTCATCCGGATCACAATTAGTATCTACAATAGCGACAACCGGTATATTTAATTTACGTGCCTCAGCTACCGCAATCTTTTCTTTCCTGGGATCGACCACGAAGACTGCTCCCGGGAGTTTATCCATATTCTTAATTCCGCCCAAAAAGCGTTCCAGTCTTTCCTTTTCATTTAACAGACGAGCAACTTCCTTCTTGGTGAGAACTTCCATTGCGCCGCTTTCTTCCATCTGTTCCAGCTGTTTTAACCTGAGTACTCTTTTCCTAATGGTCTTGTAGTTGGTCAGCATTCCGCCTAACCAGCGCTGGTTAACAAAATGCATTTCGCACCTTCTTGCTTCATCCTTGATGGTTTCCTGAGCCTGTTTCTTGGTTCCAACAAAAAGAACACTCTTGCCATCACTTACGGTATTCTTGATAAAAGCATAAGCCTCATCAAATTTCTTTACCGTCTGCTGCAGGTCTATGATATAAATCCCATTTCTCTCCATGTAAATGTAAGTGCCCATCTTGGGATTCCACCTGCGGGTTTGATGACCAAAGTGTACTCCTGCCTCCAGCAGTTGTTTCATAGTAATAACTGACATTGATATCCTCCTTTTAGTTTTTTACCGCCGCTGTCTCATCCCGACTGGAAACTTTCGCAAGCACTATCCAGTCAGTCCATCAGCGTGTGTATTTACCAACAAATAATATACCATAAGCATCGGTTTAAGTGCAAGGAGATATGCAAAAAATCGGGGACCGGGTTGAAGTCTAAGGTGACAAAGGGACGATCCTTTTGTCACCTGGGATTAATTGCGGTATTAGATTATGTAAGATTTAAACTCATCAGGATTCCTGGAGTCTTCCCTTCCAACAGCCATTTCAGCAGTTTTTAGAAACCATATGATCATAATGTGGAAGCGTATCCAGTAGTCCATAAACCCGTTGAACAATATAATCAGCATCCATAGAAACCACCTCCTATAAAAGGTAAATATTTACTCACCTTCACTTTGGGTAATTTTAACACTTTTATTTTTCTGTGCATAGATAATGGGGTGTATATAAGTATTACCTATACACACACTTACCTATAGCTCTCAACCCAAATATAATAATATTTTTCAGAAGAAAACAAATCAAATTTTTTAAGGGTTAGTCCAGATTTATGACCTTGAGCTAGATCAAGTCCGATTTTGTTATCCTTACATGAATAATATGTATATTGCGTGCGTTGTGTACATAATATATATTGGAGGTGGAGGTAAATGTTAATGCTTACTTTGAATGCTACTGACGTGCGCAAGGAGTTTTCAAGCTTCATTGATACTGTGGTAAGAGAGAAACCAGTTGCTTTTACCCGTAATCGCGATCAAATTCTGGCAATGTCTATAGACCAGATACAAATCTTGTTACAAGCTCTTTCTTTTCATATTAATTGGTTTGAAGAAGATGATGGCACAATCACTGCCAGTCTCGAAGAAATTGATATCGTTGTTAATGCAGAAAATATGGATAAAGCTAAACGGGACATGGCAAATGAATTGATTGAATATTCATCTGAATATCTAAATAATTACCGTCTTTACAGCATTTCTCCCAACCGCCGGATGCATTTTCCTTATGTAATAAAAATATCAATACAGAAGGACATCGAAGAGGTTATAAAACTACTGGATGCCTAGCTGGAAAGATGTGAAGAGATTTTGTGAAAATGATGGTGGGAACAATATAAAGTGAAAAGTGACCACTGGTATTATCGCAAAGTTATGGAAGATGGATCTATTAAACATACCAGAGTATCCAAAGGAACTGGAGAAATAAGATATAATCTGTGGCGTGAAATACGTAATAAGCAATTGCAAGTAACCCAGGAAGAATTCAACAAAAAAATTTAATCAGAGTTTATGTTGGTCTCTATACATCTTGAGATATAATTGTTAATTTTCCTTAACTGCAGCGATTTCTCCCGCTGCTATAAGCATGTCCTGTAGTCACTAGACAACTCAAAATTGGTCACGAAAAATTAGCCTTAGCTGCTCATATACTGCATATCCAGTAAGTTAATGATCAGACTCACTTCGTCCTGGCCTTTATCCAGTTTCTGTGCAATCTCTTTAGTTGTTAATCCCCGTTGATACAGGTTTTTTACCATAATATGAAAATTCTGCAGATCAAAATTCGGTGTTGTCTTACTCGGACTGACTTGAGGTGGTACTTCGTTCTCAGGGATAGTTATACTATCTTTCTCCTGGGCATTTTCGGCTTTAATATCCTCTTTGAGTGAAGCTGCAGTAATATCTGGCTCTGATTCCGGACGGATCTCCCTTAATAGTTGATTTTCCAGACCGACCTTTTCTAAAGAACGCTGCTGCTCAGCTGCTAGATTATCAACCATATTTCCCGAAACATCTATGACCTTATCCAACAATTGTTCAAGTTCGTCTTGAACTGCTCTGGCTTCGTCAACCAGTAAAACGAATTCATTGGTCTTTTGAACCACAAGTAAGCGGTTTTGATAGGTAACATACATCACTAATAACACCATGATTAGAACAATAATATTAATAAAGGTAATAATCATATGCACCACCTATATTTTAATATCGATATTGTGTCCCTTATCCGGGTGTGGATCAAACTCACCCATCGAATTCTCTTCATCGATCTCTGCTTTTTTTCTGGCTTCTTTTTTTGCCTTCTGGCCTGGTTTCTCTTTGTCCTTATGGGTTTTGGGTTCTGTTTTATGCTGATCAATCTCCCGGGTTGCCTGACTGTTTTTGGTGGTCTGAGCATTTATTGCCTGGGCAAATTCCTGTTGCTGCCGGTTCGCTCCGGTTTGTTCTGTTTGCTGTATCCTGGCAACTTCCCCAACTTTCTGTACCAGTACTTGCATGTCTAAACTTCTGATGGTCATAAATAAACCTCCCTACCTTAACGTAAGGCCGCTTTTCTTATTTCTCCATCTTCAATTAAAAATCGGGCATGTTTAACTAGATCATTCACGACATAGATCTGATCTCCGATAGTGATACGCACCCCTGGATACACTACCTCCAATACTCTAACCTCGGCATTTTGATACCTTCTCATTTCCTTTTCCAAGTGCTCAAGTCGATTATCAATCTCCTGCAGTTCGTTGCGCAGAGTTGTATACTGGTCCAGCAATTTAATAAGGATTTCTCGTTTCTTTTCATTAAGATTTTCAACTGCGATGCCGCTTTTATTATATACCTGGAGATTGTGGGCAATGTTTTGGAACTCTTTGTTTTTGACGGTCTGACCTTTAGTCAGTTTATAGTATTCTTCTTTTATATAAGGATTGACTCCGACTTCCACAATGGTCTGGGTTGCTAACTGTGACCCTAATACTTTGGATTCAACTTCTTCAGCAGCCTGAATTACACCTCCTACAATTATTGCTTTGTTATCCGTTACTCTGACACCCTGCCCGGCTTTAATGTGCGATTGGATGATGGCTTCTTTAGCCAGTACATTGCAGCCCGCCTCCACCACGGCGTTTTCTATGAAGCGAGCCACGACATTGGTCCCCGCTGCTACTTTACCTTTCATCTTGCCATTTATGCCGCCCTTAACGACGATACTGCCATGGGCAGTCACATCTGCTCCCTCTACCGATCCTTGCACCTCGATGTCTCCACCGGCATTCACTTTAAATCCAGTTGTCACATTTCCTCTGATGGCTACGCTCCCTATAAAATCTATATTTCCTGAAGAGTAATCTACATCTCCTATCACATTAAATACCTGGTTTATGTCAATCTTGTTATTGATAAAACTCATATGTCCATCTATAGCAGCATATAAATGAATTCCCTCACTGTCAGATACAGTATTCTTGCCTCGGGGCAGGTTAACGTCTTTAGGATGTTTGGCAGGTATAATTTTACCGAATACATCAGTCCCGGGAGCACCTACCCGATAGGGTATCTTCGTTACCAACAGATCACCTTTGCGCACATTATTCACGAGACCAAGATTATGAAAATCCACTTTGCCTGAATCGTCGATTCTAGGCTGGGTACTGGTTTTGGATTGAAATACATACTCTAAACGTGCATCTAATCCATCAATGGGCGCAATCCCCTGTGCTACCAGGATTTTGCGTTCCCAATTATTATGCTGCAGCGCCTCCCTTACCCGCTTTTCGTCGATACCAAAAACAACCTTTTTATCCTGTAAAGCTTGTATAGCTTTTTCAACCGAGCACCTGCTCCCGTTCTCAGAAGGCCTGGTTATCAAAATATGGGCCTTCATTTTATCATTGTCTACATAGACTTCGACAACGCTGTCTATTACATTCACCTTCTCAAGCAACCTTCTCCCCCCAATCTAGCTTTTGCAGAGCATAAATTTCTTTTTGCTCAAGCTGCCTCTCATTCGCAGTATGGCTTTGGTATGCAACTGGGATATCCTTGATTCAGATAAATCCAATACTGCTCCAATTTCCTTTAAAGTTAAACCTTCATAATAGTACAAGTAGATTACCTTTTTTTCCTTTTCAGGTAACTTGGATATTGACCTTACTAATAATTCTTTGGTCTCTTTATCGCCAACTAACTCTAATGCGTCTGCGGCATTTTTGTCTTCCAGAACATCAACTATGCGTTTTTTCCTCTCGCTCATATTCTCCCCGGGAATAAAGTCGTCCAGGGAAATCATCGAACTGCAGGAAACATCTTTTAACAGGGTGTAAAATTCCTTCATCTTGAGTCCCAGCTCTTCAGCGACTTCTTCGTCGGTAGCGGCTCTACCCAGACTCAGTTCCAGTTTTGCAAAGGCTTTTTCCAGGTCTTTCCCTTTCTGCCTTACTGACACCGGCACCCAATCCATGGAACGGAGTCCATCAATCATTGATCCCCTGACCCGGGTTATAGCGTAAGTTTCGAATTTGATATTTCTCTGGTGGTCAAATTTTTCTATCGCATCGATTAAGCCTTCTATGCCGTATGATATAAGTTCATCAACTTCAACTACTGAAGAAAGAGTAATTGCCAGCCGGTTAGCCACATACTTCACCAAATGGGCATACTGAATGATTAATTCATCTCTCGCTGTTGATATGTTTTTTTCCTTATACTCGACCCATAACGCTTTTTTATCAATGTTCATTTATATTGTTCGCTCCCCATGACCAATAGTACGGATTTTCAAATCCCCTGTTTTCGGATCAAAAACGATGGTCCGGCCAAAATTGCCACCGGTATCTTTGGCCACTACTTTGATACCGATACGTTTCAAATGCTCTTCCACCGCCAGAGTGTTTCGCTGACCGATATTCATTATATTGCTGTCTCCAACAAATTTGAACATCTGTGCGCCTCCGGCAATTTTTGCAATTATTTTAGAAGCACTAGCGCCATTTTTTATCATTTCTTCCAAAATCATTTCTACTGCAGTATCTGCAAATTTAGCTTTATTCTGGCTCCTTTTAGATTGGATACTTGATGGAAGCATTATATGCGCCAGGGCTCCAAACTGATGGGCTGGAGAACATACACAGATACCTATACATGATCCTAAGCCCGCTGTAAGCAGTTTTTTAGGAGCAGCAGCAATTTTTAACTCGGCCATACCTACTTGAATAATGTTATCCACTAACAATTCACCCCAAGCGCTTGTAATATGGTGCTTAAAGATTCGGAATCAGGCATCATAAAAAAGTGTCCTACTATTTCTTGATCTTCCCTGGTAAACATGGTTTTTAACACCAGAACATCATCGACTACCCCTCCCACCTGAGCCAGAACACCATTCAGTATGGCTCCGGCCATATCCGCAGCCAGGGCTGGAATTGAAGTTAACAACTTCAATTTGGTAAAATGTGATAGTGCATTAAGGTAGGTGGCTGAAATTATGTTTCCGACTTCCATTATTACCGACGTTTCCAGGTCCCCTGAAATTCCAGCTCCTGTTTCGCTGCTGTTCCTTCCCAGAATCATATCTATTAGAAGAACTGCTCTTTCAATAGGAAGCATGAATAATATGCTTCCGGTTATAGATCCGCTTACTGCAAAGTAGAGGCCACACACCGGCACATCTGCTCCGCCAACCAGTTTGGCTACATCATCAAAAGGCAGTATAGTTACCTCGGGAACACTCATGTCAATCTTGGCTTGTACCATCTGGGCTAAAGCTGTTGCCGCATTTCCGGCCCCTATATTGCCGATCTCTCTGAGAGCATCTAATTGTATGCATGATAATTCAGTAAAATCTTTCACCCTGCTACTCCTCACTCCCCTTGCTCAGAGGTTTCACCTACTAATATCTTTTTCATATCCGGTAAAATTAAGAGTCTGCCTGATACTTTGGCTACACCTCTGATTTGTTCAGCATTTACGGAAGTATAAACATTATCTACCGTTTCGATATCCCTGCTGTTTAGCCTGATTACCTCCAAAACCTCATCAACTATTATTCCAGCTTTGACTTCATCAAATTGGCAGACAATGATTCGTCTTTCCTCTTCTGACCCAGATGTTTGCAGGCTAAACTTGGTGTGCAGGTTCAGAAGCGGAACTATGTTGCCTCTCAGGTTGATAACTCCTTCTATGTATTTTTCCACCCTGGGGATACGGGTTATATTTAACAACCTTATTATTTCCTGAACGTGAAGAATGTCCATGGCATATTCTTCTTTTCCTAATCTGAACACTACCACCTGTGTTTCCGTACTGTCCTGGGTTACTGCCCCTTCCTGCCGACTCTCCATTTTCTTCATTGACTATGCCTCCTTCCTAGAATAGTGTTGCAATATCGATAATAAGCCTCACATTACCATCACCAGCCACAATGGCTCCTGCAATACCAGGTATGTTTGATAGTGTCCTCCCCAGTGATTTGATAACTATCTCCTGCTGCCCGATCAGTGTGTCTACCACCAACCCAATTTGATGCTCTCCTTTGCGTACCACCACTACATACAACTGCGACCCGGGTATATCTTCTCCCGGTACACTCAAGATGTCCTTAAGCCTGAATAAAGGCAGAACATCCCCTCTTAATATAATCACTTCCTGGTTTTGTATCACTTTTATATCAGACTGGTTTATTAATGATGTTTCGTTTACTGAGCTTAACGGTATGGCATAAATTTCATCTTTAACAGAAACCATTAAAGCCTGTATAATTGCCAGAGTTAGCGGCAGTTTAATTCTAAATTTCGTTCCCTGGCCAGGTTTGGTTTCTATTGATATTTCTCCATTAATCGATTCAATTTTAGTTTTGACTACATCCAGTCCAACCCCCCGACCCGAAATATCGGTTACCTGCTGGGAGGTGCTGAATCCCGGAGTAAAGATGAATCTATGAATTTCACTATCGGTAAGCTGCTGAGCTTCACTCTGACTGACAATTCCCTTTTCTATAGCCTTGGCTAAAACAAGATCCGAGTCTATGCCTTGTCCGTCATCCTGAACATCAATATATACGTTATTGCCCTCATGTTTGGCACTTAAGATTAACGTGCCCTGTCCTGGCTTTCCAGCAGCTATCCGTTCCTCAGGCAGTTCAATTCCATGATCCAGTGCATTTCTTAACAGATGAACCAGAGGATCTCCTATTTCATCAATAACGGTTCTGTCCAGTTCAGTTTCCTTGCCCTCCATGATAAAATCAATTTCCTTGTTAAGCTCTTTGGCCAGATCTCTTACCATGCGGGGAAATCGGTTAAACACCTGTTCAATAGGTACCATTCTCACTATCATAACTACCGATTGCAGATCGGCACTAATTCTATCCATTTGCTCGATGGTTTCGTTTAACTGTGGTATCTTATTGGTGGCACCAATTTGTTCCAAACAACCTTTATGCATCACCAATTCGCCAACTAAATTCATAAGCATATCAAGCCGGTCGATGTCGACTCTAACAGTCTTTCTGCCTTTTGGGGTCTGTCTGATATCTGCTTCGGCCTCGGCGTTGACTTCGGGATTTTTCTCTATTTTCTTACTTTTGTTATCCTGTTCAGGTAAGTTCAACATACTTTCATCAAATTTGGTCATTGAAACAGTTATTTCAGATATATTGTTAATTCTTTTGTCAATCTCATCAAAAGCCAGGTTGCTGATAAATAGCAGTTCAAATTCACTGTCAAATTTTCCCTCATCTAAATCCTGTACGTGTGGATTAGACTTGATTATCTCTCCGTCTTCTTCTATGTTTTTGAATACCATAAATGCTCGTACTGCTTTCATCATGCAGTCCTGATCTACTGATATCCGGGCGTAATAAATATTGTTGCCGGCCGATATAGCTTCCTTAATGACTGCGACATCAAAGCTGTTGAAATCAAATCCCATCAACTGCTTCTCTTCAACTTGCTCGTACTTGTCCTCAACTGCTGCTCCATAATCGGTACTTTGCCGGTGATAATTGCCGCTTTGAATATCTTCCAGCATGTTTATCAGGTCAGTATTATCCAGATTGCTGTTTCCCATCGACTCCAATTTGTCGATCATGCACTGCATCCTGTCAAAACATTGAAATAATACATCTACTACTTGAGAATCAACGTCTAATATGCCTTCTTTTAGAGCACTCAATACATTTTCCATATGGTGAGTTAAATCGGCTACATCTTCAAAACCCATTGTAGAAGCCATACCTTTTAAAGTATGAGCAGCTCTGAATATCTCATTAAGACTGCTTGTATTACCTGAGTTTTTTTCTAATTCAAGCAGGTTTTCATTTAGTATAGTGAGATGCTCCTTGCTCTCATCCAGAAAAATATCCATATATTGAGACATATCAATCGCCACCTGGCCACACCCCCTTAATCTTTCTTCTTATTACTCACAAAAGTTCTTACAGGTCTAAAACAACAACAGTTTCTCCTACCTTCTCGTATTACCACCCTTCCCACTAATTTATCACCCCTCATATGATATAAGTGCTGCCCTTACAGCATCCTTACTATCCACTCACCTATTTCGCCGAGAGGAACCACCTTATCAACGGCTCCTGTCTCCGCCGCCGCCTTGGGCATTCCATATACTATACAGCTTGATCTAGCTTCAGCAATGGTTTTGCCTTGCTTCCCTTTAATCAGTTTTATTCCTTCTGCCCCGTCGTTACCCATCCCGGTCATTACTACACCCACCATATGAGACCAGAATTGCTTAACTGCAGATTCCATCATGGTATCTACCGAAGGCCGATGCCCTCCTCTAGGAGGTGACTTATCCAGGACAATGTTCATGCTTCTATCGCTGCCTGCATTTGATTTCACCAGCATATGGTAATCGCCCGGAGCTATGTATGCACAGCCGGGCAAAACTTTCTCTCCATCTTCCGCCTCTTTTACCTTTATTCTCGACAGGCTGTCCAGTCTTTCAGCCAGTGATTTTGTAAACCCTGGAGGCATATGCTGAACGATCAAGATAGCAGTATCAACACTTGCTGGCAGTTTAGGAATCACCTCCTGCAGTGCCTTGGGTCCACCAGTTGAAGTTCCTATCAAGACTAATTTGCTCAATTGATGGGGCCTGCCTGCTACATTGCTCTTAATATTCGGAACAGATGGAATACTAGGTCTAACTGACTTGAACTCATTAGCAGTACTGGCAATTTTGTTTTTGGTCCCCGCGGCGATAAATATCTTTTCTACCAATTGATTTTGTATCTTATCAATATCCAGAGAAATTTGTCCGGAAGGCTTGGGAATAAAATCGACCGCGCCAAGCTCCAATGCTTTCATGGTCTTTTCTGCCCCTTCCCGGGTTAAACTGCTCAACATTATTATCGGAACCGGGTTGACCTGCATAATTTTCTCCAGGGCTGACATTCCGTCTAATACCGGCATCTCGATATCCATGGTGATTACATCCGGTTTCAGCTCCTGTATTTTTCTAAGTGCGTCAGCGCCGTCCCGGGCTATGCCAACTGTTTCCAGACCGGGAGCCTGATTGATCAGGTCAGAAATCACTTTCCTCATAAAGGCTGAATCATCTACTACCAAGACCCTTATCGGTTTCATAACATCCTCCTCTACCGCTTATAAGCAGCTTTTATGAATTCTCTTTGTTTTTCAAATATAAAGTTAAACAGCTGGTCTCTCTTGGCATCCGATATTTCTTCGTATTGTATGGCAACCCAGATGTTTTCTCGTTTAAAGTCAACTTTATCAAAAACCCGCAGCACCTTGGCCTTGCAACAAAATGGGTCATACTGTGGCAGATATAATTTAATATCAATATGCTGCTGAGTTTCTAAACGTACATTGGTGCTGAACAGTACTCCTCCTGCACTTATATTTACCGTATGACCATGATAAAGGGCCTCCGAGCCATCTTCTGAATCATCATCATGATTAATCAATCGATATTCTATCGGCAGAGTTACTTCCAGGCGAACATAAGCTCGCTTTTGATTAATAGTTGATAATTGGCTGGGCTTATCCGTTATCAGCATAGGAAAAGGCTTTTTGATTATGTTGGTTATAGTAGTGGAGAAACCATAGTAGTTGCTGTTGCTGCTGCGAAAAATGCATCGTATCTCCTGTCCTATTTGCAATCGTACTATCCCCCCCTGTTTCATGGGCATTCCTATTTGGATTGATCTTTCATCGATATTCTCTATGCGGACTGGATAATATTCCCGAAAATTGTCTCCTTCAATAACAATTTCCATAAGCTGATTGACTTTTAGATTTTCCATATTTATCAACCTACCCCTGCACCTTTTTCTTTGAATAGACTGCTCAGTTTTCGGAAGAAACTTTTTACTCCCCCTGCCTGACCTGGACTTGAATAATCTGCCTCATAACCGGTTAATAATCGGTCAACTATTGATTTTATATTTCTGGTTGCGGCACTCTGAGGAAACATCTGGGTGAATGCTTCCTGCCTCATTATCCCTTCGCTTACAGCGGGTTCATTAACAACATTTCCAATCGGTATAAGATCGGTATTTAAAAAGCGGTTACAGGCTATCCTGAATTTTTCGGCTACCATTAGGCCTTCAGTACTATTGCCGACCTTGTTAACCAGCAGGTATATTTTCCCGGTATAAGATTGTCTGATTATAGTTTTAACAGTTCCATACGCATCGGTTAAAGAGGGAGGTTCAGTTGTTGTCACGATAATTACGTCATCAGCCGCCAAAAGGAAACTTACTACATTTCTGGATATTCCTGCCCCGGTGTCAATTATCATGTAGTCATACTCCCCATCCACTTTCCCCAATTCCTGAATAAGCCTGTTTAATTCATTATCGTTAAGATTGGCCAACTCATTGATACCTGATCCTCCTGGTATTATCTTGACTCCTGCTGGCCCCTCAATGATTATATCTTTAAGTTTTTTTCTGCCCTGTACTACGTGTTGTATTGTGTACTCAGGTACTATCCCCAGCATAATATCTATGTTGGCCAACCCCATATCCGCATCCATCAATATAACCTTTTTGTTGTAGGTACAGAGTACCAGTGACATGTTTAAAGCTATGGTGCTTTTTCCCACTCCCCCTTTACCGCTGCTTATGACGATAACCCGGGTTTGCCTGGGTTTATTCATTATGTCTTCTTCTATCTGCTGCCGGATACTGGAGGCCATTTTTCTCAGTTTTTCTGCTTGATCGTTCATGCCAGGCCATCCTTTCTCAGCAGCAGGCTGGCCAGATGGAGCGGATCAGGCACCTCGATATCATCCGGAACATTCTGTCCAGTAGTCAAATAGGCTACTGGTTTGTTAATTTCATAAATGGTATTTAATATCTGGCCATAACTATAGGTCTCATCCAGTTTGGTAAAGATCACTTTGTCTATTTTCATAGGCGCAAATTGCCGGTATATATTTATTAAATCCTGACTATGAGTGGTAACACTCAATACCAGAATGGTTTCATCGGGCCGGGATATGTTCAGATAACTTCTCAGTTCTTCCATCTGCTGGAGATTCCTGGGGCTCCTGCCGGCAGTATCGACAAATATGATGTCACTATCCTGATAGGCCTGGACAGCCTCTTTAAAATCAGTACTATTAAATACGACGCTGATGGGAATCCCTATAATCTCAGCAAAGGTACGTAATTGCTCTGCGGCCGAAACCCGGTAGGTATCAAGGGTTATAAGTGCTACCGTTTTTCTTTCTAAAAAAGTCATATTAGCTGCTAGTTTGGCAATAGTAGTAGTCTTGCCTACGCCTGTAGGGCCAACCATGAATACTATATGACCTTTTTTTCCAGGTTTAACAGCTATGGGAGATATTTCGCTGATATAGTCCTGCAAAACATTTATACAAACATCTCGTACCCAGGTCTCATCTTCTGTTTTTTGCGCAGGAAGGTTAGATTCGATACTGCTTACTATGCTAAGGGCAATATCCTGATTAACATTATTGTTGACCAGAATCCTATAGAAATGCTGGGCCGGTTCAGATATGCCCTTTATCACACCAACCTCATGCATTTTCATTTTTATGTTGCTCATCAAATCTTTCATCTGCTGCAGTTCCAGGAGTACTTGATCCTCTGATGCTGAACAGGTAAGATCTACTATCTCTGGCTTTTGTTCAACCGGATTTTCTTTCAGCTGGGAATTATTATGGCAACTTTGCTTTTTTTCCCGTTTCAGATCGGTGTTCACCTTCAGATTCTCGTCCACCGCCACGGTGATCTCCACATGATATGGAGAAAGGAATCCGAGGAACCTATTTTTTTTCAGCTGTCGGGTATGGAGGATTATGGCATCGCTCCCCATCTCGTCCTGAGCCTGTTTGATAGCAGACTTAAAATCTTTGCCTACGTATTTTTTTATTTTCATAACGACACCATCCCTATCACTTCAACATTAGTGCTGTCATCAACTTCGTTGTAGGAAATCACAGTATAATTGGAAATGAACCGATCAATAAATCGTTTAAAATACAAACGCAGTACAGGTGCACAAATAATAATGGGAGTCTGGCCTTTAGTGGTAATTTGATCATGAAACCGCTTGAGTTTATCTACGATTTTTTGAGCTACTTCTGGGTCCAGCGCTAAGTAGGAACCATATTCACTTTGCTGAACTGAATCCCTCAGGTTTTCCTCTAGTCCTGGATCCATGGTTAAGACGGTTAATTTTTCATCCTCATTGGCATACTGCCTGCTTATTTGCCTCTTTAATGCCTGCCGCACGTATTCGCTAAGTAAATCAGTGTCTCTAGTTACTTTGGCGTAGTCCGCCAGGGTCTCAAAAATGGTCAGCATGTCTCTTATGGAAATCTGTTCCTTCAACAGGTTAGCCAGTACTCTCTGTATGTCTCCCAGGTTCATTAAGTCGGGTACCAACTCCTCAATAACCGCTGAATTTTGCTGTTTCATAAAGTCTATGGTATGTTGGATTTCCTGTCTTCCCAGGAGTTCATAAGCATGGCTCTTAATTATTGAGGTCATATGGGTTGCCAGTACCGACGGCGGATCAACAACTGTATATCCTTTAGCCTCAGCAAATTCCCGGTCTTTGGAAGATATCCACCGAGCCGGCAGTTTGAAGGCAGGTTCAATGGTATCCATTCCGTTAAGCTGAGTGTCATTTTCAATATCCGGGCCAATAGCCAGATAATTATCAATTATCATCTCACCTGATGCAATAGGTATTCCTTTGATCTTAACGGTATACGAATTAGGTTTAAGCTGCATATTATCCCGAATTCTTACCGGTGGTACTATAAATCCTAGTTCCATAGCGCACTGCCGTCTTATCATCACGATTCGATCCAGGAGATCTCCACCTTGTTCTGAATCTACCAGCGGAATCAAGGCATAACCCAGTTCCAATTCCATTTTCTCTACCTGCAGCAGTTCAACCACATTTTCTGGCTTCTTTATCTCTTCGATTTCCTGTAAATTATTTAGGTCAGTCTCATCTACGCTTTCCGGTGCTGTAGAACGGAAGGCAAAGAACAATAATCCAAATACTACTGCCAGTGAATACATTGGAATTTTGGGTAATCCCAGAGTGCCCAATACCAGCAGGATTATGGCAGCAACCCCCAACGCTTTAGGATAGTTGAATAACTGCAAGCCCAGTTCTTTACCGAGACTGAAACTGGAAGCGCTTCTGGTTACCACAATGCCAGTCGCTGTTGATATAAGCAAGGCTGGTATCTGACTGACCAGACCATCACCTACTGTTAACAGGGTATAAATCTGCACGGCTTCACCAGCCACCATTCCTTTTTGGGCCATGCCGATTATAAGCCCCCCTACTATATTAATAATGGTGATAATAATTCCAGCCACCGCATCCCCTTTTACAAATTTACTGGCACCATCCATAGCTCCATAGAAATCGGCCTCCCTCTGGATTTTCTGTCTTCTGTCCCGGGCCTTCTGTTCATCAATAAGGCCGGCATTGAGGTCAGCATCGATAGCCATCTGTTTACCCGGCATGGCATCCAGGGTAAACCGGGCTGCTACTTCCGAAACCCTTTCTGCTCCTTTGGTAATTACCACGAATTGAATTACGACGATGATCAGGAAAATGACCATACCTACCACTGTATTGCCGCCTACCACCAACGAACCAAAGGAGGCTATTATTTCCCCTGCTTGAGCATTCAGAAGGATCAGCCGGGTTGAAGAAATATTCAAGGACAACCGGAATAGAGTCATTATCAGCAGCAGGGAGGGAAACACTGAAAATTCCAGCGGGTCAGTATTGAACATGGCCACCATGATGATTATCAGAGCGAAACTGATATTAAAAGTCAGTAAAACGTCTAACATCATCGGCTTCATTGGTATTATCATCATCATTACGATGGTAATAACTGCGAATGCTATTATTAAGTCGCTATAATTAAGTATTTTATTGAACCAACCTGCCCTTAGTTCCATGATTCAGGCCTCCCACTTTACAACACAATCCTCTTTTGCTTGTATACAAATGCCAGTACCTCTGCTACTGCCTGAAATAGATCTTCTGGAATGAGATCTCCGATTTTAGATGCAGCGTACAGGGTTCTAGCCAATGGTGGATTTTCAACTACTACTACACCGTTTTCATGAGCAAGTTCTTTTATTCTTAACGCTATGAAATCCTGACCCTTGGCTACTACTACAGGTGCGTCCATTATTTCCGCCTCATATTTTAGTGCCACCGCAAAATGGGTGGGATTGGTGATTACTACATCGGCTCGGGGTACTTCGGCCATCATGCGCTTCATAGCAATATCTCTTTGTATCTGGCGCTGTCTTGATTTCAGCAGCGGGTCCCCTTCAGTCTGCTTGTATTCTTGTTTAATATCATACTTACTCATTTTTAAAGATTTCTCATATTCATATCTTTGGTATAGGTAGTCCAGAACTCCGATAATCACAAAAGCAGTTCCGACTTTCAATGCCATTTCATATACTATCTGGCTCAAGATCTTGATACTCGCAGTTAATTCCATATCCACCAGTCGTGCAAAAATTAAGTAATTTTTATTGACTACGGAATAAACAAGATATCCGGTTACACTGACTTTAAATATTGACTTGGCTAACTCTACCAGTGCTCGTTTGGAAAAGATTTTTTTGGCACCCTCAAACATGTTCAGCCGCTCTAATTTTGGTGTTAGTACGTCTCCGCTAAAAACAAATCCTACCTGAAGATAAGTAACCAGCAGAGCCGTAATAGAAGTTATTCCCAGTACTGGCAGCAGGCATTTGGCCATGGTGATTATCACTTCGATAACCAGAGTGTGCAAATATTCATTAGAGAACTCATACATAGTCCTGTCCATTAAACATAACTGGGTAAACGACTTTAGAGTATCGATCATATATGGCAAGGTCATAAAAATGGTCACAGACCCCGCCAGGAGTATGACTGCTGAGTTCAGGTCGCTGCTTTTATAAACCTGCCCTTTTTTTCTAGCTTCTTCTACCCTTCTGGGGGTTGCTTTCTCTGTTTTTTCTCCGGTATCACCCTGATCAGCAAAAAGTTGTAAATCAAAAAGAAAATAAACTACATGTTCATCCATCATATTCATACACCTAAAGCCATAATGACTTGATCTAGATATCCAAAAAACCTGTCAAACAATATGTTAAATATCCATAAATAGACTGGCAGGAACATGCATAACGCCAATAAACCAACTATAATTTTCAGTGGTAAACCCACTATAAAAACATTCATTTGCGGCACCGTGCGGGCTACAAAGCCCATGGCAATATCTGTGGTCATGGTAACAACCAGGATTGGTGCTGCTATTTTGACTGCTATGACAAACATGTAAACACTTATATCCACGATAATCTGGTAGAACTCTCCGCTGAGATTCAGCCCCAATACCGGTATTACTTTATAACTGTGCACTATGGCCTGCAGCAGGTAGTGATGACCGTCAACCGCCAGATACATTAGAAGAGCCAGGATCTGAGTTAGATTACCCATTAATGGTATTTGAGCTCCGGATTGAGGATCTACCACGTTAACTATGGCAAAACCCATCTGCATATCCATAACCTGACCAGCTAATTGTATAGCCGCTAGTAGTACGTACACAGCGAATCCTATTATATATCCCACAATTATTTCTGCTACCATGGCTGCTGTAAACTGACCCAGGTTCTGTACCTGTACCCCATATTGCACCGGGACAAAGCAGGCCAGGGTAGCTGCCAGTACCGCCAGCAGTAAGGCTTTAACAATAACCGGGATCTGTTTACTGCTAAATATAGGGGCACTGATAAATAGACCTGATATTCTACCCAGTATTAATAAAAAACTGTCTAAAGCAAAAGCACCCATTCAGATATCTCCTATCCCATTTTAAAGTGTTATCATTTGGGGTATGGCACTGTACAGACTTATAACAAAGCTGGTAAGTATGTTTAACATCCAAGGTCCGAAAATTATGACCACCAGGAATACTGCTACTATTTTTGGTACAAAAACCAGAGTCATCTCTTGTATCTGGGTGGTGGCCTGTAAAATACTGATCACCAGCCCGGTAATCAAAGCTGCACCTAATATGGGAGCCGATACCAGAAGAACAGTTACTACGGCCTCATGGGCAATACCCAGTACTACATCCTGGTACACAATAAATCCTCTCCTATCTAAAACTCATGATAAGCGATTGAATAACCAGTCCCCAGCCGTCTACCAGCACAAACAAGAGTATTTTGAATGGCAGAGATATCATCATGGGAGGAAGCATCATCATCCCCATTGACATTAATGCACTTGCAACCACCATATCTATGACCAGGAATGGAACAAAAATTACAAATCCAATCTGAAAAGCAGTCTTCAACTCACTAATAATAAAAGAAGGTATAAGTACATAATTGGGTATATCGGCAAAATTATTAGGTCGTTCCATATCGGCCATTCTGACGAATAGAGCCAGGTCTTTTTCACGGGTTTGCTTAAACATAAAATCTCTCAAGGGATCCATACCCTTATCCATAGCTATTTCCTGGTTTATTTCTCCACTGAGATAGGGCTGAATAGCCTGAGAATTTACTTCCTGTAAGGTTGGAGCCATGACAAAAAAACTCAGGAACAGGGCTAATCCAATCAGCACTTGATTGGGCGGCATTTGTTGAGTAGCCAGAGAACTTCTTACAAAGGACAACACTACTATTATCCTGGTAAAGGAGGTGAGCATAATCAGAATGGCTGGAGCAAGAGATAATACGGTCAATAATACCACCAGCTGCAACGCGGTTGAGAGTCCCTGCGGATCATCAGTAGTTCCCTGCATTTGGAAGTTTATATCAGGGATCTGAATAGGCTCTGCGTAAACACTGGCAGGTAAAATAGTAACAAATAGTATGACCATCATTATAAAAAGAGTGGTTTTGATCCTCTTCTTAAATATTCTTTCAGCCATTATTATCACTTCTTCTAAATTTCTTATCCGCGTTGCTTAGATCGTTTGCAAACATCTCCTGCAGCCTCTGGTTCTGCTCTTCCATCAGGTAATGAAAATTCTTTTTGTTGGATAGACTATCAGTACCCGTGAATAATTTGCTTATTCCATTTTTAAAGATTTTGAGATTATTTGATCTGTCGGGCTGCATATAATCTCCCGATGCTATTTCCTCCATTAATTTGGTGTTGTTGATTTCGAACAACAGGGATATATTGTGATCAGTTACCCCGACAGCATAAACCTTTTGACCGACTTCACAGAGAATAATCCCTCTGCTTTGACCTAAAATCACTTCATCCACAACATGGAGCCATGTTCCCCGCAACCTGGCAGTAGCTTTCTGACCAAATAATTTTACTACCGACCAGGCTGCTCCAATGATCAGGACTAAAACAAACAGTAGTTTGATGAATTCAACCGCTACATTATTGGATTGGGTGGCAGCCGGAGTCTCCTGGCTCAGTTCACTCTGCAGTTCTGTAATATCGTCTATAGCTAGCGAATCTGCAGCATAAATATTTAGAATACCAACCGCCAGTATTATGGTGAGTATTATGCATAGTGTTTTTCGTTTAATTAATATCAATTGTTTCCCCACCTAGTTGTCTGTTCTTCACTCAAGTGCTTTGCTTACTGCTTCGATAACTCTTTCGGGTTGAAATGGTTTGACAATGAAATCTTTTGCTCCTGCTTGTATGGCATCGATAACCATGGCCTGTTGTCCCATCGCACTGCACATGATGATTCTAGCAGTACCATCCATACCTTTTATTTCCTTTACTGCAGTTATGCCATCCATTTCGGGCATGGTAATATCCATAGTCACCAAATCCGGCTGCAAATCCTTGTATTTTTCCAACGCTACTGCTCCATTTTCAGCCTCACCAACCACTTCATAACCATTTTTGCTTAAAATGTCTTTGATCATCATTCTCATAAATGCAGCATCATCAACCACAAGAATTTTCTTACCCATCACTAACCTCCTGATTCTTTATTGTAGTTTGTTAACTCGATCCATTGGACTTATTATGGTTGTTATTCTTATACCATAATTTTCATCTATCACTACGACCTCCCCCTTGGCAATTAATTTACCATTAACTAATAAATCGACTGGTTCACCTGCCATTTTATCAAGCTGGATTATTGAGCCCTGCTGAAGCTCAAGTACTTCTTTGATGGTCTTCCTGGTTTTACCCAGTTCCACTGATACATCCAGGGGTACATCCATTATTAGACTGATATTCTGGGGTGTTTCTCCTGTGCTGCTTTCCTGCAGCATACTGAATTGTACTGGTTGAATGGTATGAGGATCACCTGCTCCTACAATGGGAGAACTGCTATTTATCCTGGGCGTATCGCTCCAGCTTATTACTGGTTCTGAAGTTGTTGGTACCGATAGTGGTTCTTCTTCCTGGTAAGTAGGTTGGGACTGATTATAGGATATTTCTTCATTCGTTATTGGAGAAGTCACCTCATTAGTAGTCAAATCTTCTACATTTCTCTCCAAAACTTTAATCATGGTATTAACTGCTTCCATAGGTATAATCTGCATTATCTCACTGTTTAACATATCTTCAATTTCCATTTTGAATTTAATCTGGACCAACTGCGTATAATCTGTGGGCAGAGCAAGATTCTCCTTTCCCAGATCGATCACATTCATTATAGGAGGGGCAATGTCTATTCTTTGATTAAACATTGAGGACAGACTGGTAGTAGCTGAGCCCATCATTTGATTCATAGCCTCGCCGACTGCGCTTAAATCTAATTCGTCCAGCTCCACCCGTCTTTCTATAGGGTCTTTACCCATCATTAAGTCGGCTATTATACAAGCATCTTCAGCTTTGACGGTTAACAGGTTCGACCCATCCAGTCCCTGCGTATACTTAACTTCTGCAATCACATAAGGCAGCGGATATTCATTTTGTATTTCCTGCCGGGTGGTTACGGTTACATGAGGAGTTGTTATGGATACCTTTCTTCTAAGCAGCATAGAAAGTGTCGTAGCTGCGGTGCCCATGCTTATGTTGCCGATTTCACCCAGGGTGTCTTTTTGGTATTCAGTTATCTGCGCATGCAGTTCACTGCCAGCTTTAGGACTACTGCTGCTATCACCTGAAAGCAGGGCATCTATTTCTTCCTGAGATAATATACCATCACTCATAATCCATTCCCTCCTCTACCACACGACATACCTGTATGGCCAACTTACCTTCATTTATCCCTGGCTTACCCGTAAATTTGGTATGCTCTCCGATTACTAGATCTAAGTGGTCACCAATCCTTCTTCTCAGGGGAATTACATCTCCCACTGTAAGCTCCAATAAATCTTGAACTGTAATCCGGTTCTCTCCTAAAACAGCCTTAACCGTAATCCGGGTAGTCTCTAGTTTGTTCTGAATCAAGCTCATGTTTTCAAGACTTCGTTTTTGTAAAGATGAGGAATAGTAATAGTGTACGCTGAGTTTATCCATAATCGGTTCTAACACCAGGAAAGGTATACAAAGATTTATCATTCCTAATACATCTCCCAACCTGGTTTCTATAGAAATTATCATCATTACTTCGGCTGGAGAGACAAGTTGGGTAAACTGGGGATTAGTTTCGACCCGTTCCAGGTTGGGTTCGATCTCTATTATGCTCTCCCATGGTTCGGTAAGATAAGCCAGCATACGCTGTACTATTCTCTCCATCACCGTCTCTTCGATTTCTGTTAAGCTCCTGATTTTTAAAGGAGCCTGACCCTGTCCTCCTAGAAGTCTATCTAAAAGAGCAAAGCCCAGATTAGGATTGATCTCCATAATTACGCTGCCTTCAAGGGGGTAGAAGGAGCATATGTTTAAAATGGTAGGGTTGGGAATAGACCTCATAAACTCTTCATAGGTTAGCTGTTCCACCGACAGGACTTCCATTTGTACTGACATCCGCAGCTGAGCTGATAAAAAGGTGCTCAGAGCCCGGGCATAGGTATCATGAATAACCTGCAGGGTATGCAGCTGGTCTTTAGAAAACTTGCTGGGCCTTCTAAAGTCATATACTTTTATTTTTTTCTTGCTCTGTTCTTCTTTTAGTTCTTCAGCATTCACAGAGCCACTGCTTAAAGCTGACAACAGAGCATCTATCTCGTTCTGCGATAAAACTTCGCCCATTATAACCCTCCCTACTGGTTATAATTACTGCATAATGAAGCTGGTGAAATATACATTGTTTATCGTCTCGCCAATTTTAGCGTTAATCTTATCCTTGATTTCCATCTTGAGATTATCCCGATTACGGATATCCAGATCGGCTACCGTCTTAGCAGATAAGATGCCCTGGATGCTGTCTCTGATTACAGGCATATAGGCCTCTATCTTCTCTTTAGCTTTTTCATCAGCTGATTCCACCGTAACTTCTACTTTTAAATAGCGGGTCCCCGCTACATCGTTAATATTAGTCATGAATTCTCCGATCGGTACCAGCACTCCAATTTCAGCTGTTGTTTCCTCGGTCTCACTTGTTTCTTCAGCAGGCATTAAAGGAGCCATTATCGACTTCATTAAGAAAAAGGAACCACCCACCAAAACAATGAATATGACCATACCGATAATAATAATTTTCAAGTCTAATCCCGATTTTTTTTGCCCTGTTTCTACGGTATTTTCATCTGCCACTCTGAATCCCCCTTACCATGACTAGTCTTTTAAGGTTGAAAACTGTTTTCTTTTTAGCCTATTAATATTGTCCACAATTGCATTAACTGGTTCCCGTACCACGAACTTTTTCCCGGTTGTAAGAGTAACAACGGTATCCGGTGTTTTTTCCATAAACTCAATTAAATCAATATTTAATATAATTTTTTCTCCATTCAATCGGGTTAGATAAATCACCGTTTCACCTCTTTAATATCCTCCGGGAGAAACTCCCGGAGGAATTACTCGACTATCTTTTGAGATTAACCAGCTCCTGCAGCATTTCATCAGAAGTGGTAATCAAGCGAGAATTAGCCTGAAATCCCCTCTGGGTTACTATCATGTCGGTAAATTCTTCTGACAGGTCCACATTGGACATCTCCAGACTACCAGGAATTATGGCTCCCATACCCGCATCCCCAGGTGCACCAACTACACAATCCCCTGAATTGTTGGACTCCTGAAAGAGATTGGATCCCGCCTGGATCAGACCCGCAGGATTTTGGAAATTAGCCAGGGCTACCCGGGCGATGTTCATTACCTGTCCATTATCGTAAACACCCTGAATAGTACCATCAATACCAATGGTGTAGCTGCTTAGATTCCCCATACTGTAGCCATCCTGGTAATCTACTTGGGCGGTAGAAGCGGTATTATACTGGCTCAGTTGTGAGAAATCCACTTCCATGACTATGTCGTCCGCCCCAGCCGTGGAACGATCAATAGTTATCGCAATCTGACTGTTGTCTGCATCAACAATATTGCCGCTCTCATCAAATTGGATATTGTAAGCCCGGATGAAATTTAGATCCCCGGCTGGAGATGCACCAGCTGATACATCTACTGCTTCAAAATCGGTGGCCGCATCATAACCAGCCGCATTTTCAAAGTCGGGATTCAGGGATATGTCACATGCCCAATCGTTTACAGCGGGGGGACCAGTTTCAACCTCGGTCTTGAAGAAACGGAAATATACGGTAAGTTTATTGCCCAGAGAATCATAGACCTCTTTTGAGGTAATAACAGAGTTAGCAGTATCCGGATGTTCGTCTCCTGCAGTAGGATCGATATCAGCTCCGCTTATCTGAGGTATCTCCAGGGTTGATGCTAGATTCCCGGTAAAATCCATTGTCTCGGTAGCTTTGGGTGGAGTGGTGTTAAAACCAGACATATCGATATTCCCCGCAGCTCCGGTAGTATCTATATTACCATTAGAATCAGCCATCCAGCCCTGAACACAGTAACCATTGGAAGTGCTTACCAGACTTCCTAACTTGTCAAAGTCAAAGGCTCCTGCACGAGTGTAGTAACTGCTGCCTCCATCGCTGACAATAAAATAGCCGCTTCCATCGATAGCCATATCTGTGGTTTTGTTAGTAATGGTAGTCGGTGCCGGATTGTGTACCTGGTCGATACTGCTTATGGTCATACCCAGGCCAATTGCCATCGGATTTGTCCCTCCCCGGGAGTTGGTAGGACTTGATGCTCCGCGAACGCTTTGATATAGAGAGTCTTTAAAGACTACTCGACTTTTCTTGAAGCCTACCGTGTTGACGTTGGCGATATTATTTCCTATTACATCCATTCTGGTTTGATGGTTTTTCAACCCAGCCACACCAGAATACATCGAACGCATCATATCTAATCTGACCTCCTTCTTAAGTGCATGGGATGCTTCTATACCTCGGCATCCAGGGCTTCCTCCTTGAGGTCCGGCCCTATATTATTACTGCACTATCAATATTTGTAAACACATTATCTTGAACATTGTCTTCATCAACCGCAGTTATGACGGTATTATTTCTGATACTCACTACCAGAGCCAGCTTGTCGATCAGTATTAGTGAATCCTGGGCTCCTTTTTCTCTAGCTTTACCTACCGCATCCTGCAGTTTCTGCAAGTCCTGTTCGTTAAGTTCAATATTCCTCGATTTCAATCTCTGCTGGGCATGTTTTGAGAACTTTAATTCCGGACTTATTTCTTTATTCAGTATTTGTTTGAAGTTAAGTCCATCACCAACAGCTGCCCTGGTACTATCTTTGCTTCTATCAGCGGATATAGGCTGCACTGGTTGGTATGGAAAAATAACTTTATTCATCAACCTGTTCCACCTCTTCGGAAGTAGATTCTGATTCTGCCGATGAAGCAGCTTCTGGTTCTGCCAACGAACCCAGTTCCATTATGTATTCAGCACCCACTTTATCATCTCCGATGGTGAAATAAGGAACCCCATCTTCGAATATTACTCGCTCTATGACCCCCGTTAACAATGTTGGCTCCTCGGAGTCTATGGTACTAGGATCTACATAGCTTACTTCCCGGCCAATCAGCGTTCCTGCTAATTGAAGGCTCATACTGCCGCTTATATAGGATGTGAAACTGCTGCTCAGCTCTTCTACCATATCACTCAGGTTTTGCATCTCCTCCAGTTGACTGAAGGTGGCCAATTGGGCTATAAATTCCTGATCTTTCATAGGTTCCAACGGATCTTGATAACGCAGCTGGGTGACCAGCAGTTCCAGAAATTGATCTTTGCCCAGCTCTGAGTTTCCTGTGATAGACGAGGTGGATGTTGTATTTGTATAATCTGATGTAACGCTGCTTATACTCATCAATGCACCTCCTTAGACAATAAAATTCATACCTATTTCATCGTTTAATCCTGTATCTGCATAATTGAGCAGACTTGCCTCTAAATTGTCAGTAAGTTCATCCTCGTATGGGATCTCCTCAACATAATGCCAGGACCGGTTAGAATACGCCTGGTTCTGCCATCTGTCCTGTTGATTACCTTCTGAACCGTCAAACATGCCTCCGTTATTCAACTGTACGTTCACTTCAGTTTTTTCCACCTTAATTCCGTGGCTCTCCAGAGTCTGCTTCAGAGCATTGAGGTTACTTTCCAGCAAGTTTTTCACCTGCAGGTTGTCGGTGATAAACCGGGCTGTTAATCCCCCTTCTTCCATTGCCAGTTTAATGGTCATTTTGCCTAGAAAATCCGGCTTTAGCTCCAGAGTTAATTCGGACATTTTTTTACCTTGAATAATTTCTACTTTGTCAACAATCTGTTCAATAACTTCTTTAGGATTTATCGGACTTCTTATTCGATCCTGAAAATGCACCTCCGTTTTCACCATTTTAATATCAGCAACTTGAGCCTTATCGTTCATGGCCTGAGAGTCAGTCCCGGTCTCCTGATTATCAGCTTCAACGGTAGGCGGCAATTTATTTGCCTTCATCCGATGAGCTTCAAAATCTATAAGTTTTTTAACGTCGCTCTGGTCGCTACGAGCTTTAGTATCGGTTGCTTCATTTATTATTTTGCTTTTATCAGCACCAGTTTCCCCATCGGCTTTGGCCAGGTTCGTCTTATGGTGAGAAATGATGTTTTTAGAACCTGTTGATTTCTCAGCACTATCGGCATCTTCCTTATGATCGGAAATCGGCTGCATATCGGCTGGTCCCGTTAGCTGAACTTTCTGCATATTTTCATCCACTTCAGTTTTGCTTACGGCAGAGGAAAGATTTTCCGGAGATACCAGCCCCCCAGTAAATATCCCTAAACCGGATGCACTCTCGACTGTGCTGCTTTGAGGGTCCTGCTGTACAGACTCGATACTATATTCCTCAATCTCTGCCACAACGTCGATTACAACGTCTGCCACAGCTTCTGATACATTACCTGCCACAGTGCCTGCTGGTACTTCTTCCAGTTCTGGCAGGACTTCTAAACTTGAAGCCGGAGCAATGTTCATCAGCTTCTGAGAATCCTTACTTGCCTCAGACTCTGACGGCAACATGAGAGTTGGATTGATATAATCTGCTGGCATAGCAATTATCCTTAAAGCAGCTGCTTTATTTTGGGCGCACTCCAGTTCATTATCGCTATTGCTTTGGCTATCACCACCTTTATCGTTTTTCTGCTTAAATCTTTGTAAGTGCCTGCTGAAATCGCCTTTACTGGTTGATCCTTCCGCGTGCTTGCTTTTTGCCGGCACTTTCGTATCTCCAGAATTCACAGCTAGATTTTCAGTAATCTGAACGGGCATTTCAATCAATTTTTCACCCCCTTTCACTAACAGCTGTAATTCCAAACTCACTGGTAAAACATCACCCCATTTCGATCAGGTATTATATAGTGCCCGGGACCAGCATCTTGTTGCTTAAAGCTGCTGCCCTGCTCCTATCCATGCTCTGCAGGATAGCTGCGACCGTTTCGCTTTCCATTTCGCTAAAGATTCCTATTATATCCTCATCATTAAGCTGAGACATAATTGCTGCAGCATCCTGTACTTTCATAACCGAGTAATATTCAGCCAGGTTCTTATAGGTATCCTCTTTATTGCTTCGGAGTACCTTGCATTTATCTATTTCGTCCTGCAATTGCAGGACCTGCTCCTGTAATGCAAGCTGCCCTTTCTGGCTTTCTTCCAGTTGTTTCTGCAGGGACTTCAGCTCAATATTAAGCTTGTCAATTTCGTCTTTCTTTTCATTCAGCTGACTTTCTAATTGATCGATTTCGTTGATAGATTCATGGGCCTGGTCTACCTCTTTTGAAGTATCAGGAGAAAGGTGAGTACCAATTATCGGTATGTTTTTTAGAAATGCTGGAGTTGGTAATATCTCCATTTTCATCAGGAAATAATACCCTGCACCCATTATTACCAGTATCAAAAATACCAGTATTAATATCTGTGTCCCCTTTTTCATTATTTTTCTCCCGTTTTCTCCCGTTTTTATCATGTATATTCAAAGCGGTTATTAACCACCCGAAATAAACTGATCACTATATCTTAAACCGCTTACCCCACCGCGATTTGAGATCGATTTCTATAAAAGGCTGCCATAGCAGCTTCATCTATTAATTTTTGTTCTTCCTTCATATTTTCATATATGTAATTAGACCAATCTCTCTCTTTTAACTTTTCCAGAGTATTGGTTTCCCGAGCCCGGGCCAGGAGATTATCTCTAGCCCTGTCAACTCTCTTCTCGGCCTGGTCCAGCTCTCGGATAACGCTAGTCTTCCTGTCTTTTAAAACCGGAAGATATTCTCGGCTCATTACCATTCTGGTGAATATATCATCACCGCTTTTCATCAAGCGAATAGACTGTTCTAATTCTGCTACCTGCTGATTTAAACAATTTAGTTGATCAGCTATATTATCGCGGGTGGATAATTGAATGCGCAGCTGTTCACGAGCCATATCTTCATATATATTTGATACTTTAAGTTTGGTCTGCAGCCGGAAGTAAAATGGACGCATAATTAATTCCTCCTGTATATTGATTGATTTAGCTGATCGAGCATATTCTCAAATGGAGCCTCTTCATACATCCCCTGTTTAAGAAATTCATTACACTGATTTATATACCGGATGGATTCATCAACCCGGGAGTTGCTCCCCTCTTTATATGCTCCGATATCGATCAGATCACGGGCTTCTTCATAAGCTGCCAGAATACTTCGAAATCTATTGGCATCTTCCATTTGTTCTTTACTGACCAGATCTATCATTACCCGGCTGATGCTCTGCATCACGTCTACAGCAGGATATATGTTCATTGCCCCCAATTTACGGCTTAATACTATGTGACCATCCACAATTCCCCTGACTGCATCAGTGATCGGTTCATTCATATCATCGCCTTCTACCAGTACAGAATATAAACCGGTTATACTGCCTCGATCTGATGTACCTGCTCTCTCCAGCAGTCTGGGCAGCAGTGCAAATACTGACGGCGTAAATCCCCTGGTGGCTGGGGGTTCTCCAATTGCTAATCCAATCTCGCGTTGGGCCAGAGCAAACCGGGTAAGCGAATCCATTAACAACAGCACATCTTTGCCCTGGTCTCTAAAATATTCTGCAATACTGGTAGCAACAAATGCACCTTTTAGTCTTACTAAAGCTGGTTGATCTGATGTTGCAACTACTACTACTGATTTAGCCAGTCCAGTCTCGCCCAGATCTCGTTCGAGGAATTCTCTTACTTCTCTTCCACGCTCACCTATAAGGGCTATCACATTAATATCTGCCTCAGTATTTCGCGCGATCATACCAATCAAGGTGCTTTTTCCTACTCCACTACCAGAGAATATTCCCATCCTTTGTCCTCTGCCGATGGTGAGCAAACCATCAATTGCTTTAACTCCTACCGGGAGCACCTGTGTGATTCGGTTTCGCTTCAATGGATTGGGGGGCTTGTTCATCACCGGGTAAACATCCTCCATTATTACCCCACCCTTTTCGTCAATGGGTTCACCCAAACCATTAAGTACTCTTCCTACCAAGCCCATTCCAACATGAACCTGCAGTGTCTCACCGGTCGCCAGCAAGTCGCTTCCTGGCCCAATTCCTTCCAGCTCTCCCAGGGGCATAAGCAGTATCCGCTTATTCTTAAATCCCACCACTTCCGCTGGAATGACCAGATCAGGATGATGATCACTCTGTACATAACAAAGTTCTCCCAGGCTCAATCGGGGACCGGTTGCCTCTAAGGTTAGACCAATGGCCTGCGATATTTTGCCTTTCATTTGACAGATACTGGCAGATCTAATCAGATTAAAATACTTATCTATATTAAAGGCGATGGTTTCATTCATCCCCTATCACACCCTGGATTGATTTTTCGATTCTAAGCAAACGAGTTTCAATAGTGGCATCTATCTGTCCCTCTTCACCGTCGATGATGCAGCCCCCAGTTGATACTCTTTTATCCGCCTGCACATCAAAGTCCACCAATTTGTTGTGTTTATCTGTAATCTTTCCGGTGTTTACTGCATCCAGTACCTGCAGGACTTCCCGGGGATTTATACGAACCGATATATTTTCTGTTTTATCCAGATAAGTTAGGGCTTCACCTATAACATTTGTAACTATATCGGGATTAGTTTTAATCTCTCCGCCAATCACTCTTTGTGTTATGGCCATCACCAGCCGCATCATGTCGGGTTCAGCCGTCCGCAGGATTTCCATTTTGGCCTTGCCAGCTTTTTCTATGATTTGCTCGCTCTCCTGCCGGGCTTGTATCAGGGTTTCATCAATTTCCTGTCGAGCCTGTTCCAGCCCCTCTTCGTACCCTCTTTTCAGGTTTTCGGCTCTGATTAGCTCTGCTTCTTCCCGAGCCTCAGCTATAATACTGCTGGCTTCTTCCTTCGCTTTTTCCAGCAAATCGATAATCATGCTCTCTGTTTCCCGCAGGATAGATTCACTCTCTACTCTTATCTGATCTAACTCATCGGTCTTTAATTTGTTGATTTTGGACATTTTGCCATTACTGCGTTCATATTTCTCCTGCAGTTCTCGGAGTTCGTCTATTTGAATAACCTTGGGCTGGGAAACATATACTGTGGAACCCTTTATAACCCTAGACAATAATCTCATCTCCTCCGCCTCTGGCAATAACTATTTCTCCTACTTCTTCCAGCCTGCGTATAGTATTAACTACCCTCTGCTGTGCTTCTTCAACATCCCTCAGCCTTACCGGACCCATAAATTCCATATCTTCTTTCAGCATATCGGCAGCCCGGGCAGACATATTGCCAAATATTTTCTGAGCTACTTCCGCACTAGAGCCCTTTAATGCCAGGGATAGATCCTGAGAATCTACCTCCCTTAGCACCCTCTGGACCGAACGGTCATCGATCATAACTATATCCTCAAATACAAACATCAGTTTTTTAATTTCTTCCGCCAATTCAGGATCTTGAATTTCCAGAGCTTCCATGATGGTCTTTTCAGTCCCTCTATCTACCCTATTGATAATTTCCACCACTGCTTTGATACCTCCAGCATTGGTAAGTTCCTGGGGGGCAATGGATGACAGTTTCCGTTCTAAGACGCTTTCAATTTCTTTTATAACCTCAGGTGATGTAGTATCCATTACAGCTATACGTTTAGCTACTTCAGACTGCCTCTCCGGCGTTAGTGAAGATAATACCAGAGATGCTTGTTCAGGATCCAAATAGGCTAGTATTAGAGCAATGGTTTGGGGATGTTCACCCTGGATAAAGTTTAATAACTGTGCAGGTTCTGTTTTTCTCATAAAATCAAATGGCCTAACCTGTAATGATGCTGATATACGGGTAATAATTTCCAGGGTTTTTTCCTGGCCGTATGCTTTTTCCAGAACCTCCTTGGCGTACGCAATCCCCCCCTGCCCGATAAACTGTCGGGCTAAACACATCTCGAAAAATTCCCGGTTTAGATCATCTATCTTTTCTGGCTGAACACGACGCACATTGGCTATCTCCAGCGTCAGCTGCTCTATCTCCTCTTCTTTCAGATGCTTGAAAATCTGAGCTGACCTTTCTGGTCCCAGGAAAATGAGGAAATTTGCTGCCTTCTGTTTTCCACTTAACCCTCTTTTACTCGCCAATTGCTTCACCTCTGGTCGTCCAGCAACCAGGCTTTCACCACTTGTGCGGCTGCTTCAGGACTTTTATCTATTAGATTTTCAATTTCATCTTTTATTTTCTGTCTTTCCTTTTCCTCCGGGGTGAGGGCTTTTTCTACCAGTTCCTGCATGCTGATCTCTTCTCCAACCGTCGCATCGAAACCATTCCTCGCAGGTTTACCCTCTAAAACTTCTCTATTTTTCCTGGTGGCCAGTATAATGATCGTTAGTAACAAGAGTGCAAACCCTGCAAAGAGATATGGCAATAACGGTGATGCCATCAGTTTGTCCAACCAACTCAGAGTAACGGGTTCGGGCTCAGGTTCTGTATAAAAATCTATAAATTCTACTGAAATGTTCTCATCCAGGCTAACATTTTCATCACTGCGATTTTCTCTAAGCCCACAGGCAGCTGCTACAATATTTCTTATTTTTTGTGCTCTTTCTTCATTGGTCTCGCCCAGATTAGCTTTCGAGGCTCCTTCATTATCTACGAATACGGACGCAGTTAAATAATCGTATTTAACATCTCCCAGAGCGTATTGAGTAAGGGTTTCCGTCTTGTTAATCTCATAGTTGCTGGTTTCATCGCTCTTGTCATAGGAAGAGCTGCCACTTCCGGTATCAACTTCCTGATACTGAGGTATATTAGTATCGGTACCCGGGACTCCAGCGGTTTCACTACTGTTAGTACTTGATTCTTTAATTATCTGTTCACTTCTAATAAATGGGCCGTCTGGATCGTGACTGTATTTTTCTGACGTCTCCTGGACACTGTTGAAGTTCAGTTCAACATTTACCCTGACCACTGAATTGTCTTTGCCCAGAGTCTTATCCAGCATTGTCTGTATCGCAGTCTGTTTAGCTGATTCATATGCCCTTTGCAGCTCCATCTGCATTCTAAGTAATTCTGTGCTATTACCTTCCCCTGACAAAACTACGCCATCTGAAAGCAGAGTGCCATATTGATCGACTATCACCACATTTTCCGGATCCAGTCCTTCAACGCTATTGGCTACCAGATTTATGATCGACCGTACTTCTTTGGAACCTAATGCTGCTCCATTAATGGTATTTACTACTACGGATGCTTTGGTGGGCTCTTCATTATCTGTAAACAGTGATTGTTCGGGGATCGCTATGTTCACTTTAGCAGCCTGAACGTTATCCAATCTCTGTATAGTTCGGGCTAGTTCTCCCTGAAGAGCCTCCCGATACTTAACCTTTTTATCAGTTTGGGTTTCGCCAAAATTGCTTTCCTGAAATAGCTCAAAACCAACTTCACCTTGCGGTAAATCTACACTTGCCAGTTTAAGGCGAGTAGTATATTTGACTTCCGTGGGTACCATTATTGTGCTGCCGTTATCCATAAGCTGATACCTAATTTTTTCTTCATCCAGTTTTTCAACTATGGCTGCAGCATCCTTTTGGTTCAAATCGGTATATAAAACCTCAAATTTGCTTTCTCCACTCTGTTTTACGAGAAATATCAGGGTGCTCAATAGAAACAGGGCTGCTCCTGCTGCAAGAACTTTTTGATTGAGACTTAATTTCAACCAGCTTTCTCTGGCTTGACCGGCTGATTGCTTAAACATGTTCACAAAACTATCCATCCCTTAACTCCCAACCAAGATTCTTTCTATACCTGCATTCTCATGATCTCTTCATAGGCGCTTACCAGTTTATTTCTTATTTCGACTGTAAGCTGCAGTGCCAAAATAGCTTTCTCGTAAGCAATAGTGGTATTGTGCAGGTATTCATTATTACCCATTGCCAGATTTAATGCACTTTGTGAGGCTTCTTGCTGGTAGTTATTTACTTCGTTCAGTGCTTCCTTAAGATAATTCATAAAGTTTTTACTGTTAGATCCATCAACACCCTGGCCAGGATTGATGATGGTATTTGGTTTAAGATTTATTATTCCTACGCTGCTAGCGTCAATGATACTCATTTGTATTAATCAGCCCCCTCTAACTTCCGATATCCAGGGCTCGCAAAGCCATATTTTTGCTGGCTTCTATGACTTTCGCATTAGCCTCGTATGCTTTGGTTGAAGAGATCATATTAATCATCTCTTCAACTACATTTACATTAGGGTATTTTACGTAACCATCTTCATCAGCATCCGGATTCCCAGGTTCATATAACACCCGGAAAGGTACGTCGGTTTCATCGAGTTCCTTTATAGCTTTAACTTCCACCCCTCCACCGGAAACCGCGTATTGTTTTTCCAACATACCCCGGAAGACACTCTTGGGGTATTGTGCCTCTCGAGCCTGGAAAACCACTACTTGCCTTTTATATGGACCGGTGCCATCTGCCTTTCTGGTAGTTTCAGCATTAGCCATGTTATTAGCAATAGTGTCCATCCTTAGTCTCTGAGCAGTTAAGCCCGAAGCACTTACATCTATACAGTTGAGAAATTTCATAACTATCTAACCTCTTTCTATGGCTAATCTGAGCAGCTTGATTTCGCTGCTGATACTCTGACCCATGGCATCATAATAGATTTTATTTTTAGCCAGTTCAGCCATTTCCACATCGATATCAACGTTATTGCCATCATTACGATAGCTGCTATTATCGCATGGATTTATCTCTGCTTGTATTGCCCCAATACCAGGACTTTTAGAACTCATCATATGTCTTTTATCGGTTAAACTCAGTTTGACATGAGTTTTTTCTTTTTGTAGGACATTTTTTATTTTTTCCGAGAAAACTACCTCACTTTTTTTGAAACCTGGGGTATCTACATTTGCTATGTTGTTGGCAATGACTTCGTTGCGCAAACTCGCGGCATCCATCGCTTTAACCAGCAATTGCTCGCTTCCTGAATTTAATATTTTATCGAGCATTTTCATCCCCTCTTTCCCTACTATATGTACAATTTAGTCTCTTCGACTTTAATTGTTTCAATTCCTTCTTTAATTATTAAAATGGGGCTTTGTTCCCGGGCCTACTAGTAAAATAGTTGGTATCTTAGGACCTTATGGCACAAAAAAATTAAGGCTAACCTGACTGGTTAGCCTTATTAGAATCTGGGATAAAATTATTTACCTATGCTCTGCGAAGTTCTTCAAAAAGATAGTCATTCAGTACCTTTATGTATGTCCCTTTCATTCCCAGAGATCTCGATTCAATTACTCCTGCACTTTCAAATTTTCTCAGGGCACTGACAATAACTGAACGGGTTATACCCACTTTATCGGCTATTCTGCTCGCGACCAGTAAACCTTCGGTCCCATCTAATTCAGCCATAATATGCTCTATTGCTCCTTTTTCCGAATAGGACAGGGTGGCCAGTGCAATTTGTACTGAAGCTTTTTTGCGAGCTTGTTCTTCAATGCGTTCAGACGTCATACGCATTATTTCATTGGCAACCACAATTGCACCATATTCTGCCAGAACAATATCTTCATCAGTAAATCTTTCATTATCCCTTACCAGGATAAGCGTTCCTATTCTCTTGGCACCCCCGAATACCGGGGTTATAGACCAAAGTCTATGAGAACAGTTGCATTCCCCATAATTAAAATTAAACAGGCATTTGCGACCAGGTTCAAGAGAAACATTGGTTTGGGTCTCCTGAATATTGGTAAACTCCTGGTTAAAACTTTCCGGAAATCTTTCCACATGACTTTTCAGCTCATTTATTCCCGTACATGGTACTTTTTCATGAAACGCATAACCAGATACCTGCCCTCTCCTGCCGACTATATAAACGCTGCATTCGAGGTTATAAGCTAAAACATCAGCTATTTCATAAAAATTTACAGGATTCCCCCCTATTTTTTGAAGTGTTTTATTTATCGAACGCGATTTTTCTAACAGAGTCTTTGCCACTTCAATTACCTCCTATAAAATATATCGACTCAGATCATCATCTTGTAAAATGGGTTGCAGCCTCTTGTTAACATAAGTTTTATCAATTACTATTTCCTGTTCCGTCATATCCGGAGCATCAAACATAAGCTCCTCCAAAACTTTTTCCATAACCGTATGCAGTCTTCGAGCTCCTATATTCTCAGTTCTGGCATTAACTGAATAGGCTATTTCAGCAATGTATGAAATCGCTTCATCAGTAAGGTCTACTTTCAAGTGTTCAGTAGATAGTAATGCTATATACTGCTTTACCAGAGAATTATGAGGTTCGGTTAGAATTCTGGTAAGATCTTGTTCTGTTAGACTCTCCAGCTCAACTCTTATGGGAAATCTACCCTGCAGCTCTGGTATTAAGTCAGATGGCTTGCTTACATGAAAGGCTCCCGCAGCTATAAACAGTACATGGTCAGTTTTCACCGGCCCATATTTAGTTGTAACTGTTGCTCCTTCAACGATTGGCAAAATATCCCTCTGTACCCCCCCTCGTGATACATCAGGACCATGTGTGCTGTCTTTTCCAGCTATTTTGTCAATCTCATCCAGAAATATTATACCATCCTGCTCTACTCTATTAATAGCCACCCGATAGACTTCATCAAGGTCTATCAACTGCTGCGCTTCTTCAGCGGTAAGTATCTTCCTGGCCTCCGATATAGTCACTTTTCTTTTCTTCTTGTTCTTGGGTATAATATTACTAAACATGTCTTGCAGGTTAACGCCCATTTCCTCCACCCCGGAACCAGAAATAATTTCCATAAATGAAGGAGTCTTTTCCTCCACTTCCACTTCAATGACCTCATCTTCCATTTCCAACCGGGAGACTTTTTGTCTGAGTATCTCCCTCTGCTGATCTATTTGTTTCCGCCTGGGATCATCTTCTTCAACTATTTCTTGTCCACTATCACCTGGACTCAAAAATAATTCCAGTGGGTTATTAGGAACTCTTTTCTTTTTCCGGGGTAAAGGAAGAATATAATCAACAATGCGCTCCTCTGCCATTATTTTGCCTTTGTCCTCCACCTCCTCAAGTTTCTCTTGTTTAACCATGCGAATAGATGTTTCAACTAAATCTCTAATCATAGAGTCTACATCTCGACCCACATATCCAACTTCAGTAAACTTGCTGGCCTCCACCTTAATAAAAGGTGCCCTCACCATTCTGGCTAACCTCCTGGCTATTTCCGTTTTGCCTACCCCGGTGGGACCAATCATTATTATATTTTTCGGATATATCTCTTCCCGCAGTTCTCCTGAAAGCTTCTTTCTGCGATATCTATTCCGCAGAGCAATGGCGACCGCCTTTTTTGCCTCATTTTGCCCAATAATATGTTTATCCAGCTCCAATACTATTTCTCGAGGGGTAAGATTATGCAGTATTAACGCCTCCTAACTGTCCAGTTTTTTCTTAATCCAATACTTCTACTGTAATATGATTATTGGTATACACACAGATTTCAGAAGCTATCATCATTGCCTCACGAACAATATCCCCTGAGCTCAGATCAGTAAATTTGCACATAGCCCTGGCTGCTGCCAGTGCATAAGACCCTCCCGAGCCTATAGCCAGTATGTCATCGTCAGGTTCAATTAATTCGCCGCTTCCAGAAATCATAAACATTTTTTCATCATCGGCCACGATAAGTAATGCTTCTAATTTCCTTAGCACTCGATCCGAACGCCATTCTTTAGCCAATTCAACCGCTGCTCGAGTTAAATTACCTCCATACTCTTTTAATTTGTCTTCAAATTTGGCAAAGAGGGTGAAAGCATCAGCAACTGACCCGGCAAAGCCCGCCAGCACTCTACCCTCATAGAGCCTTCGAACTTTACTGGCGTTATGTTTCATTACTGTGTTCTGACCAAATGTTACCTGTCCATCTCCGGCCAGGGCAGTCTTCCCATTTTTTCTTACAGCTATTATGGTTGTTGCTTTAAACATGGTTCACCTCCGGGGGAGAGAATTTTTGTGTATCTCTTTTATATTTTCACGGGTCAGGTGGGTATAAATCTGGGTAGTTGACAATTTAACATGCCCCAGCAATTCCTGTACTGATCTTAAATCAGCCCCCGCATTTAACAAATGGGTAGCAAAAGAATGTCTCATGGTATGGGGACTTATTTGCTGGGTAAGAGCAGTTTGCTGCATATATTTGTTAATAATATTTCTTACGCTGCGGGCAGATAATCTTTCTGCATTCCTATTCAGGAATACTGCCTCTGATGATTTTTTGTTTTTACTTAAAAGTCTGGCTCTATAATTCATATAATGCAAGACAGATTTTTTGGCTTCTCTTCCCAGCGGTATTATTCTCTCTTTGCTTCCCTTTCCCATAACTTTAAGCAGTTCTTCTTCAAAATCTATATCTCTCACATTCATACCGACCAGTTCACTTACCCGCAACCCAGCCGCATAAAGGGTCTCCATTATGGCCCGGTCTCTACTTCCGAGTGTAGTCTGGATGTCCGGTGCATCCATTAACACCTGAATTTCCGGTGGATAGAGAAATTTGGGTAAACGTTTATCCTGTTTGGGCGTGGACACAGCCGCAATAGGATTGCTATCCAGTATTCCCTCCCGACAGAGATATCTGATATAGGATCTTAAAGCAGCCAATTTCCTGGCCATAGTGGCTCTGCTGAGTCCATTAGACTGAAGGTAGGCCAGGTAATCTCTTACTGTTTTGTGATTGACATATTCCTTCTCTAAATCTTTCCAGGTTACATTATACTTATCTGCCAAAAATATAAAAAATTGATGCAGATCATGTCTGTAACCGGATATGGTAAGATTGGAAGCACTCTTTTCAACCAGCAGGTGATTTAAAAAAGGATCTAAATATGTAACAAACATATTGTTGCACTCCTAATTTTTAGTCCTCTAGAAAAAATGCTAGCATATGCAGACCGGTTTTACAACTATATTAGAAACAATTCTGAAAACTTACCCATTTCATCTATCGATCGTCCCACATAAGATTTATATCGAGATTTTTTATCTCTTATTCGTGTTTCCAGGGGTGGTAAAATACCAAAATTAGCGTTTATGGGCTGAAAGCTCTTACTTTCGGAATTGCTGATAAAATCAAGCAAAGCTCCTATCATAGTAAACTTGGAAGGCACTACGGGTTTTTCCTGCTGCAGAATCCGAACCGCATTTAACCCTGCTATTAACCCGGTTGCAGCAGATTCCATATATCCTTCCACCCCGGTAATCTGCCCGGCCAACAGAAGCCGGGGTATGGTTGTAAACTGCAGAGTAGGCTGCAGGACCAGGGGGCTGTTTATATAAGTATTGCGGTGCATTACTCCATATCTAACAAATTCAGCCTTTTCCAGACCTGGAATCAACCTGAATACGTCTTGCTGTTCTCTCCATTTTAATCGGGTCTGAAATCCTACCAGCCCAAATACCTGCCCATCTTTATCCTCCTGACGAAGCTGCACTACGGCGTAAGGCTGCTCCTTACTCCCCGGTGCTTTGAGCCCCACTGGCCGCATAGGTCCATAACGCATGGTGTCTATGCCGCGGCCGGCCATTACTTCGATAGGCATACATCCATCAAATACCATCTGTTTATCTATGCTATGCCCCTGAAATGTGTCGGCTTCCAGCAATCTGCTGTAAAATAAATCATATTCCTGCCGGTTCATAGGGCAGTTATAATAATCATCTGTTCCCTTGCCATATCTAGAAGCTTTGAATACTCTGTCCAAATTAATGCTTTCGAAAGTTATACTGGGAGCTACGGCATCGTAAAAATACAAGTTTTCTTTTCCGGTCAGTTGCTGCAGTTTTTGTACCAGGGCATCTGATGTCAATGGCCCGGTTGCAATTATAGTGATACCCTGGCCTGGTATATCGGTAACTTCTTCCCGGACTATCTCAATGTTTGCCATACGGTTTATTTTTTCGGTAACTAGTTCAGAAAACAGTTTTCTGTCCACTGCCAATGCAGAACCTGCCGGAACTCTCACTTTATCGGCACAAGACAGTAAAAGCGACCCTAACAGCCTCATCTCCTGCTTAAGCAATCCCTGAGCTGTATCTTCCAGGTCTGATTTCAGGGAATTACTGCAAACGAGTTCTGCCAGGTCGCCGGTTTGATGAACAGGGGTATTTTTTACTGGTCTCATTTCAAAAAGACGAACCTGGTACCCTCGGCTGGCAATAAGATATGCTGCTTCACTGCCAGCCAGGCCACCTCCTACAACATTTATATACTTCACTCTTGATCATCCTTCTTAAAACCGCATCCGGCATTCTGACATATGATTTTAGTGTCGCTGTTTTTGCTGACTTTCTCAACCATAACATCTCCACACCGAGGGCATTTCTCCCCGGTCGGTTTATTCCAGGATCGGAAGTTACATTCTGGGTAATTGCTGCAACCATAGAACCGACGCCCTTTTTTACTTCTCAAGGCCACTATGGACCCACTGCAAAATGGGCAGCTGACTCCCACTTCCTCATTCATGGATTCGGTATGCCGACATTCAGGGAAACCAGAACAGGCCAGGAACTTACCAAAACGACCATATTTAATCAGAAGAGGTCTTCCGCAGACAACACATTCTTTCCCTGCTTCTTCATCTTTAATCTCTATCTTGTCTACCAATTCCTGGGCTTTTTCTATATCAGCAGAAAACGGCTCATAAAACTCTCGGATTACTTTTTTCCACTCCATGTTGCCATCGGCTACCTGATCCAGCTCCTCCTCCATATGAGCAGTAAATTCTACTCCTACGACGTTGGAGAAATTATCCTTTAGCAGATCAACGACAATCATCCCTAGTTCAGTAGGCACGAAATTTTTATTCTGTCTCTCCACATAATTCCGTCGCAAAATAGTGTCTATTATAGGAGCATAAGTACTGGGACGGCCGACATTCTTTTCCTCCAGCAGTTTGACCAGACTTGCTTCAGTAAATCTCGGAGGTGGTTGAGTAAAATGCTGCTCTGAATTGATCTCCTCAAGCACTACCTGCTGGCCCTTTTTAAGAGCAGGTATAGGGTTTTTGGTTTCTTCTTCCTCACTATCGTTATAAACTTTTTTATATCCGGGAAATTTCAATCTTGATGAGCTGGCCTTGAGTCCGTAGTGACCTGCCTCTATATCCACAGCTATGGTATCGAATACCGCAGGGGTCATCTGGCTGGCTATAAACCTGTCCCATATGAGTTTGTACAAACGAAACTGATCCCGGGACAAATATTCTTTTATACTCTGAGGGGTTCTGGACACTGAAGTCGGTCTGATAGCCTCATGGGCATCTTGAGCGCTCTTCCGGCTCTTGAATTCATTGGCCTGGTCAGGGGCATAGTCTTTACCATAGAAAGACTCAATAAAATCCAGCGCTTCAGCCTGTGCTGAACTGGCCACCCTGGTGGAGTCGGTTCTCAGATAAGTGATCAAACCTACTGTACCTTCCTTACCGATGGATAAACCTTCATATAATTCCTGCGCTACCCTCATAGTACGTTTAGCGTAGAAATTGAGCCTTTTAGATGCCTCCTGCTGCAGCGTGCTGGTGATAAAAGGAGGATTGGACCTTTTCCGTTTTTCCTTTTGCTCCACTTTAGCTACTTTCAGCTTAGCCCGATTCAATCCTAACGTAATCACATCTTTTTCCTGTTCCGATTTAATCTCCAGTCTTTCATTCTTATATAAGGCCACCCTGGCGGTAAAGGTATTTTCCTTATTATCGGCCAGGATAGCTTCCATGGTCCAGTATTCTACTGCTTGAAAGTTTTTGATCTCTTCCTCCCGTTCACAGATAAGTCTTACCGCCACCGACTGCACTCTGCCGGCGCTTAAACCTTTCCTGACTTTACTCCACAGCAGGGGACTCAAATTATAACCGACCAGACGATCCAAAATTCTTCTAGCCTGTTGAGCGTTTACCCGATTCATATCGATGGGCCTGGCTCTTTTGATAGCATTTTTTACCGCGTCTTTTGTTATTTCGTGAAACTCTATCCGACAGGCAGAGCCTTCCGGAATTTTCATGGCAGTCTGCAGATGCCAGGCTATAGCTTCACCTTCTCTATCCGGGTCTGTAGCCAGCAGCACTTTGGCAGCTTTTTGGGACTCATCTTTTATTTCTTTTAATACGTCACCTTTACCCCTTATTGTTATATACCGGGGTTCAAAATCATTTTGCACATCTATCCCCAGCTTACTCTTGGGCAGATCCTTTACATGCCCTACCGAAGCCTTAATTTTATAATTCTTACCCAGGAATTTACCAAGTGTTTTGGCCTTGGCAGCCGACTCAACTATTATTAAAGTATTACCCGCCAATAATATCACCTCTCCGTGTTACAACATTCTAATTAAAGCTTTACATAGTAATTACCCGGTAATGATTGTACTATACCTCTGAGTTCAAGATTAAGCATCAAAGAACTAAGCTGGCCAATAGCATAACCGGTTATATTTAACAATCTATCAAAATGACATGGTTCGCAACTCATACTCTCAATTATCACTGATTCTTCCTTATCGAGCAACAACAATTCTTCCTGATTAACATCTTTTGGGTGCAGATTGGCTTCCAAATCATAATATTCTTGTAGTATATCCATTATTCCAGTCGTTAATATGGCCCCCTGTTTGATCAAGTTATTGGTCCCGGCACTAGCCGGGCTGGTAATAGGTCCCGGTACTGCAAAGACATCCTTACCCTGCTCCAGAGCAAAATCAGCTGTTATCAAAGCTCCGCTTTTCGACCGCGCCTCTACCACTACCACACCACGAGACAGCCCTGATATAATACGGTTTCTCATAGGAAAATGTGCGGGGTCGGGGCTGCTTCCAGGTGGAAATTCGCTTATTACCAAGCCATCACTGCATATATGTTCATATAATTGCTTATTTTCACGAGGATAAACTACATCGATTCCGCTGCCTAGTACTGCTATAGTACTCCCCTTGTTGTCCAGTGCCCCCTGATGTGCTTCCCGGTCTATACCCCTGGCCATACCACTAACTACGGTGACATTATATTCAGCTAAAGACTGCCCTAGTTCCCGAGCGATCTTTTTACCATATGTAGTGGCAGCACGAGCTCCAACAACAGCCATAGAAAAACTGCCGGCAGCTGCCAGACTACCGCGGTAATAAATAATAGCCGGTGGATTATGTATATTTCTTAATGCTTCTGGATAAGAACTTTCATCCAAGGCAGACAGCTCGATCCCCCTGGCTTCCAGGTCATACAGATAGGCTAGAGGGTCTATCCTGCTCCTTACCGCTGATATTTCATCAACCACAAAAGCTGGTAAAACATCTCTCATCTTGGAGGTATTATGGTTTAAGAATCTGCTATAGCTCCCAACCTCCTGATTAATTTTTAATAGACTTCGCTGTCCTAATCCTCTAATGGAATGCAGTACACATAGGGCAGCCTTTTCATGTCTCTCCATACGAAGCACCTCATATTTACTTTTTTTAGATGATATGTCAAATTGTTTCAGAATACAAGCTTTCCCTTGGTGTCAGGCATAACTTTTAGCTGTTATGATAGATTTAGAAATTAGTTAATAAATTAGTGTCTGGCACCATAAATTGGTGATGTAACAAATGCATCCTCAGGGCAAAATAAGCATGAATCATTTTTCGAAAGGAGTTGATTTTTTGATAGCTGGACTGATGGATTATAAAAACTCAGCGATGAAAAAAATGATGCAGCAGGATAAGGTAGATCCAGGAACTTTCAGTTTTCTTGAACCTGGATGGTGGGCACTCCATGCTACAGTAATTACCGCTATATGGGTAGTGGCAGATAGAATGGCTAAAAATTCGAGCCACCGGAATGGCGTTTAATCGGGGAGGGATTTCGTATTTATAGCATTAAACCTATCAATTATATAAACCATAGAGTGCAAATGCCGCTCCGAACTGAAGACCTTCTTGATGAAAACGTATTTGAGGACGTTTGGCTGCCTTTAGGTGATAATCCAGAAACAGATATTTTCCGTCTTATGGAGCAGAACCGGCTGAGCAAATAGGAACCGTGGGAAACGGGGACAGGTTCCTTTTCCTGGTGGGAAAAGGAACCTGTCCCCGTTTCCCATTATTATTTCAGTACTTGCAGGGTGCTTACACCAAAAATATCGTATACTTTTACTGCTATTCGATATTCGTTTATTTTAGGGACCTGAAGCTTGATGCTGAGAGGTATTGAATCATCATATACCTTCTTATTCCTTAGTACCTGTACATCTGAATGAAATATATTTCCGTCATAATTCAAGTCCACTTCCCAGAAATCAATTAAGTTCTTAAAATTCCATTTTTCATTTAATGCGGTAAGGTTTGATTCCTGTGGTTCATAATCTTCAATAACCAGCAGCAGAAGGGTTGAATTCTCATTGACTACTTGCACCGAAAAATCAATTTTCAAATAATTTTGCTGACGTTGAGGAGGTTGAACATCATCATTTATCTCCTCTATTCTAAAAGGCCTTCCGCCCTGTTTAATCAGCCTTTCCAGAGATGTTTGGATTGCTATGGAACTTTCATCACAGATTATCCACTGTCGTCCCAGTTCCTGACTCACTGAAGCCATGGTTCCGGAACCAGCATAGAAGTCTGCCACCAGGGACCCCTGATCTGATGCTGCTAAGATAATCCTTTTAAGCAGTGCCTCAGGTTTCTGAGTAGGAAATTTCAAATTTTCAGCGGCGGTAGGACTCAATATCTTATTTATATCCGTCCACCAATCCTGCATTAAAGCCCCTTCTTGATGAAGTTGATATTTGTCTCCCTTAACTCTGGTTAATCCTCTTTCCAGGGTGCCTGCTGTATAAGGCCGATACTGGGGGTGGAAAATATATTCCTTACCCTTCCCATACCATAAAATCATATCATGCTTACGATGAAAGTGCCTCTTGGTACCACTTCCTCCACCGTAACACCATACAATTTCATTAATAAAATTGTATGGAGAAAATATTTCATCGAGAAGAATCTTTACATAATGGCTGATATGCCAGTCCAGATGAACAAACAAGCTGCCTTTCGCCGAAAGTAATTCCTTCATCTTCTTTAAACGAGGGTAGATATGGTCAAGATATTCCTCCCTGCCCTCAGATCCGTGATCTAAAAAAACTGGCCTGCTGATGTAATCACTGGTGTCACTGACAGTATCTTTAATTTTAACCGTGGAATTATAAGCACTAGAACTTAGATAAGGCGGATCAATATAAATAAGGTCAAAAGACTCCCGGTATCCATTATTGATTAAGTAATTCATAAGCTGAAGGTTATCAGCCCGAAAAATCCTGCCGTTGGGTTCTTCCCTTCTTGCAGGATCCGGTTTTTGTATCCAGAGATCAAAAATAGAATCGTAGCTGGAGGCCTGGCAGGGATTAACAAATTCGATAGTCTGGTGTTTTATTCCTTCTGCAGCAGGTTGAATATTGTTTGTCTTGCCATCCCACACCAGTCTAACCTTATCTTTATTAAGCACTCAATTATTCTCCTCAAAGATTTTATTATAATCTAAAAGAAGTTTACCATAAAACCGTAAAGGGGTCAGGCACAACTTATTAACTCAACCAAACATGTCTGCATGACACAAGAGCAGACGAAAATTGTACGGATGAATACTTAAGACCGCTTGGGTCCGGTCTTACTTTCTCCATATAAGTTAGCTAGTGATGGTTTAGATTGATGGGCTAAAACAAGTTATGTTCACGCTAAAAGAATCGCCTTTATCCCCCTGCGCTAACCTTAAGCTTTCATCCCCAAGAAGCTATTTTGGTATTAACTTTCGCAGATGGTATTCCAGGTGCGACAGTGCGACATGCGACAGGGGACGGTTCTCCATTGTCGCATTTTACGGGCTGAATATCATCAGAAAAGAATAAATGCGACAATGGAGAACCGTCCCCTGTCGCACTGTCGCATTTAACTTTATTTGTATTCTAATTCCAGTTTAACAAGATTATCTGGTGTAAAGGCCTGTTGATCGGCATAATAATAATTAGTAATTGGAATCAGCAGTGTGAATATTATCGCTACCAGTGCCACCAGCAGCAGATTTCTTGCCATCCCTCTGGCCCTCCTTTGTTAGATATGTTTTTTCAACTGCTTTAACGCGGCTTTTTCCAGCCGTGATACCTGAGCCTGGGATATGCCTATCTCATCGGCTACTTCCATCTGAGTTTTTCCGGCGAAAAACCGCAAATTAACTATATGTTTCTCTCTGTCATTTAGTTTTTTCATAGCTTCTTTAATTGCGATTTCCTCCAGCCACATTTCATCAGTGTTCTTGTCATCACTGATTTGATCCATTACCAGAATTGGATCTCCTCCATCATTATATATGGGCTCAAATAAGGAAACCGGTTCCTGTATGGCATCCAGGGCAAATACCACTTCTTCCCGGGCTATGTCTAATTCCCGGGCAATTTGATTAATAGACGGTTCTGCCTCGTTAGCATTAACCAATTTTTCCCTTACCTGCAGGGCTTTATAAGCAATATCACGGAGCGATCTGGAAACCCGCACGGCATTGTTATCCCTTAGATACCGCCTGATCTCTCCTATTACCATGGGTACTGCATAGGTTGAAAATCTTACATTCTGCCCCAGATCAAAATTGTCAATGGCTTTTATCAATCCTATACATCCTACCTGAAACAAATCGTCTACGTACTCGCCCCTATTGCTGAATCTTTGAATTACACTCAGCACCAATCTTAAATTGCCCTGTATAAGTGTTTCCCTGGCTTCGTTATCACCTTCCTGCATCTGCGCAAATAATACTCTCATTTTTTCATTCTTTAATACTGGAAGTTTGGAAGTATTAACTCCACAAATCTCCACCTTGTTTGTCAACACCTACCACATCCCCTGCCAAGTTTAATTATTCAAGGGTATCTTTACGTTTTTTGCTTTGCTGGATTAACAAAAAGGCTTTTTTTAATTATTTACGCTTATATTAGAAATTATTCTGCAAAACGGTATCAAGGGCAATTCTCAGCTTAAATATATATTAAAATATTGCTTTTCAAGACGGTCGCTTATTAATGATTACCCTCAGCGTATGGGAGGCTAACCGCTCCCCCCTGAACGCCGAGCCAAGCAACAGATGGTATTATTGGGCGACGGAGTAGGCGGAGATAGCTGTTAATTTGTGTTATGCACTGAAGTTTTTCAATTATTCGATTTTTCTAATTTCACGCTGAAGCCGCTTTAAGATTCGCTTTTCCAGCCTGGATATATAGGACTGGGAAATACCTAGAATATCAGCGACTTCTTTCTGAGTCTTCTCACCGCCGCCCATTAGGCCAAAGCGAAGCTGAATTATGGTCTTCTCGCGGTTGGTCAATTTATGCATAGCCTGCCAAAGGAGGCTTTTTTCCACTTCTCCTTCAATTTTCTTATAAATCATGTCACTCTCAGTCCCCAAAACGTCCGAGAGCAAAAGCTCGTTCCCATCCCAATCAACATTAAGGGGTTCATCCAGTGATATATCGCTTCTATTTTTAAGGTTTCTGCGCAGATACATTAAAATCTCATTTTCTATGCAGCGTGATGCATAGGTAGCCAGTTTTATATTTTTGCTCGGTTCAAAGGTATTGACTGCCTTAATTAAGCCGATAGTTCCTATGGAAACCAGGTCTTCTATATTAATACCGGTGTTTTCAAATTTCTTGGCTATATAGACTACTAATCTCAGGTTATGCTCTATAAGTGTCGACTTGACCGTCATCTCACCCTGCCCCAACCTGAAAATTAAATCCATTTCCTGGCGTTCACCCAGGGGAGGTGGCAGTACTTCGGTAGACCCAATATAATGTATACTTCTGCTTAATTTAAGTGACAGAATAATTTTTATCATCCGGAGCCTGAATTTACTAAAGTCTGCTGACCATCTCATAATATCTCCTCCTATCCACCCTCAACTATTTCTGCCGGCACCAACATCTGATATTTGTTCTGGGAAGTCAATTTCCCTTTGTAAATACCAATAACCATGTTCTTATACAGGGGGTGATTTTTACCCAGGTCCACCTTTACTTCATCAGCCCTCATACCTACCAGCATTCCATTGTTTTTACCAATTGAAGTGAAAGGAATGAGTCGCAAACGCCTGGACCAGCTGGAGACTATCAAATCATCCAGCATACGACCTTCATCATGGTTGTTCTCCATGGCTTCTTGTACATCTCCCGGCAGACAATCTTTAAGAAAATCATACTCGGCGATTATTACTGGTTTGTTAGTTAATGGGTCTCGGAGGCTGTTTCCAGTATCGAGGAACCCTTTCCCGGTGCAGGTCTTTTGTTCGAATTTCATTTCCACCCTGAATTTCAAGAGGTCGGGTATGACCCGATTAGCAATGATTTTCCCCCCAAAAGTTCCTATCAATAACGCACATACGACTCCCACCACCAGCCAGAAATAGTTGGAATTAAAACCAATCACGTCGGCTTTTATCATATATGAAAAGGCTATTGTGGCTCCTGCTACAGTGAAGTTGATAGCGTAAAATAGAATGAAGGCTCTTTTAAAAACATCCCAGCTTCCAAGAGGTAGAGCTACCAGTACCATCAGGCAAGAGAAAATCACTTTGGCTGGAAAACTGTAGAAGAAATAGAGCTGGGGCAGCAGGTATCCTACAGCATATAATCCTCCCAGAAAAGCTGCGGCTACTATCCTGCCTATTACAGGAGTTATCCTGGCCATCCGGGCTGTTGCCCATAATATAATAAAGTCCATAATGAAGTTTACCAGCAGTGTTATATCGGCATAAACCTGAGGACTATCCATTTTAATCACCATCTTATCTATCAATTATTTGTACTTTCCTGCTGCATTTATGCCGCAATAAATCCCATACTCACACACTACTAAATAATTATTCCCACCATCGCTCCTGCATGTATTCCAAATTATACCAGAGCGTTATATAGTTTTTTGTATATTCATGCGTGGACACATCCTTCATAATACTCCATAAAACATTAAAAACCGGGAATCGTAAGAATCCCCGGTTTAGCTTTAAACCTTTAAATAATTGGTTGTTAAATTATTGGTAAAATTTACATCTATGTATGTTTTTCTACCTGTTTCGTCTTAAGAAAGGAGGAATTTCCAGATCACCTTTATCTAAGAAAGTTGGAGGCGGTTCCATACCTCTGTTTTTAGTAGTTTCACCCACTGTGATAGATGGCTTTACTGTATTAAACCCGGTAGCAATCACTGTAACCCGCACCTCATCGGTTAATGCTTCATCGATGTTGGCTCCAAATATTATATTGGCTTCCATGTCAGCGGCCTGGTGAATTATTTCCGCAGCTTCATTTATTTCAAACAGAGTCAGATCACTTCCACCGCTGATATTGAATAACACCCCTTTAGCACCTTCGATAGACGTTTCTAAGAGGGGACTGGAAATCGCCAATCTGGCCGCTTCTGCAGCCCGGTTTTCACCCTTGGCCTGCCCAATTCCCATTAATGCTGAACCTGTGTTCTGCATCACAGTTTGTACATCGGCAAAATCGCAATTGATAACCCCGGGTACCGCGATCAAATCAGATATTCCTTGTACTCCTTGCCGGAGGATATCATCAGCAATTTTAAAGGCATCGTTAAAGGCCGTATTTTTGTCTACTACCTGTAAAAGACGGTCATTGGGAATGGTAATAAGACTGTCCACCTCAGCTCTCAACGTGTTAATTCCGTTTTCTGCCTGGTTGTTCCTTTTCCTGCCTTCAAAGGTAAAGGGTTTGGTTACTACGCCAACTGTTAATGCTCCTATCTGCCTGGCTATCCTGGCCACAATAGGCGCTCCTCCCGTTCCAGTTCCACCACCCATACCAGCAGTAACAAAAACCATATCAGCACCCTGCAAAGCAGATTTTATTTCATCAGAATTTTCCTCGGCAGCTTTCATGCCAATTTCCGGATCTGCCCCAGCTCCCAAACCTTTGGTTAGTTTACCACCCACCTGTATTTTCTTTTCAGCACGGGAAAGATATAATGCCTGTGCATCAGTATTAACGGCAATAAACTCAACCCCTTTCAAACCCGCTTCTATCATACGGTTGATGGCGTTGTTGCCGCCTCCCCCAATACCGATAACCTTGATGTTCGCAAACTGCTGCATATCTACATCAAAATCTAATGGCATTTAACTACCTCCTCTAAATTTACCCAAAAAATTCTCTTAACCAGTAATTCACCTTATTAAATATACCTGACACACCATGCTTGTTCTCATAATGTATATCGATATTTTTACCAGAATAAATTAGTCCCCCGATAACCGTAGCATAATCAGGGCGGCTAATATCTGATTGAACACCTCTCAGATTCTCGGGGATGCCTGATCGTACCGTAATATCCATATAGTCTTGCATTATCTCTTCAATCCCAGCCAGATGTGCTCCTCCACCTGTAAGTACAATACCTCCTGGTATCTTGTCCAAACAATTAAACTGTTTTAGCTCTACATATATCATTTCCATCATTTCTACAACCCGGGCATAAATAATGTCAGCTATTACCTGCTGAGATACCTGCCTGACCTCTTTTCCATGCAGGTTGTGAACATTGATCATAACATCACTGGAAGCCTGTGATGGACCAGCTACTCCATGAGTTTCTTTTATTTTTTCTGCATCTTCTAATGAAGTTTTCAATACGATAGCCAGATCGCGAGTAATATAATCCCCTCCGACCGGCAGTACCGAGGCACACAGCAGATGCCCACCCTCGAAATAGCTAATATCAGTAGTTCCTCCCCCAATGTCAATAAGGGCTACGCCCATTTCTCTCTCAGCTGGCAGCAAAACAGATTCAGCAGCTAAAACGGGATTATATACCAACCTGTCAATTTGCAGTTCAATTCTCCCGGTACTTCTCTGGAGATTCTGTACCGCAGCAGTAGCCGCAATAACAATTGTTACTTCAGCTTCCAGTCGGCTGCCTACCATACCAATGGGATCCATTACCCCGTCATAACCATCAATGATGTATTGTCTCTCAATAGTCTGAACAACACATCTGTCCAGGGGCAGAGCTACATTGCGAGCTGATTGCAAAACCCGCACCTTATCTTCTGGAGTTATTTCATAATTAGAGTTTCCTACTGCGACAACCGCCCGGTTGTTAAGCGTATTGATGCTGCTGCCTGAATAACCTACCAGAGCATTGTTTATTTCTACTCCGGCCATTCTTTCCAGTTTATGCAAACATTCATCAATAGACCTGGCTGCAGTTTCTATATCGATAATATTGCCTTTTCTTAAACCCTGACTATCTACCGTTGTTATCGCTAAAATATGAATATCCTCGCCGTAATTAACCTCGCCCATGGCGGCTTTGATCTTGCTGCTGCCGATATCCAGGCTAACCACAATGTTTCTTTTCTTGATAACAACGCACCCCTTATGAATACTTATACCCTTTAAATACCACAAATGCTTTGCTATTCCTTTAATTAAGAAGAATTTTATTTAGTGTTTTTTTAATAGATATCGACGAATTATACCTAAATTATTGAACAAACGTACCCCGAAAACGATAACTGCTGCCAGATAAAGTTCAACTCCCAGTCTATCTCCCATATAGGCCAGGCCAGCAGCTAAAAGCATATTTACAAAAAATCCACTGATGAAAATAACATTATCAAAGCTTTCTTCCATATATGCTCGAATCCCGCCTAAAACCGAGTCCAGGGCTGCCAGTACAGCTATAGACATGTATTTAGTATATACCAGGGGCAGCAGTACTGGTAATTGAAACCCCAGTACCAGTCCCACCAATAAACAAAAGAATATCATTACCCACATAATTCTATTCCGCCTTTTCTTGATACTGAGAAGGAACTGCGTATTTTATTTTTATAGGCCCGTTATAGGCTGGCAGTTTAATATTTTCCATTTTTTGTACGCTGGTTTGTAATCCTAAAAATTTCAAAGTACTGAGGTGACCTCCATTAAGCATAAGACCGCTCTGGAGCATATCAGGATCGCCAATGGCTTCAATAGTGAACGGAGGTCCAATTTTAGTCCAATTAACTAGAATTAATGTACCTGCACAGCGAATCTCAGACATAGCAGTAAGCCGTTCACCATTAATCGCTATAGCCTCGGCTCCTGAAGCTTTCAGTTCATTAACTATAATTAATAAATCGCTATCGTGTACAATAGAATAATTTGCGTTATCTCCAGGCTGTATGTTCAAGTTACTGTCATTTAGAGATACTATAACACCTGGACCTTCAGCAGGAATAGTGCCGGCTGCCATCTGAACCTTCTGTAATTCATCCTGCAGGTCTTTCATCGCCTTGTCCGTCTCACGCACGTTTATCAATTTATCTCTTAAAGATAATACCTCTTCTTCCAGGGTATCTTTTTGCTGGGTAACCGTATTCAGCTTCTGGGTTAACTCATCAACCCTCTCGGGTATAAGATCGGTCTGATAATTTTCGGTAGCTTTAAATTGTATGGCCAACAGCACACCCATAATCAGGCAAACCAGAGCTATAGATATTTGAGCACTTTTGCTTTTCATAAAACCACCTTCTATACATCCATCTATTTCATCTTTAGTACCGGTTGACCAGTAAATCTGAGGTCAATATATTCCAATTTGCCAGTGCCATCTTCTTCCAGATCAATTTCCATGGGGAAAACCTGGGAAATTAATTCTGCTTTCTCTTCCATCCGATCCAGGCTGCCAAATTTTATTTCAGTACCTTTCAATGTGTATATTAATATTTCTTCCTTGGTTGAATCATAATGAAACTCGGAAATATTCTGACGCACCTCTTCTGGAATAAGCTCATAAACTTTTCTTATCATCTCGATTTCACTGGATGCTACTGCATGTCCAAGGATTACCTGCTCTGGCCAGTTGTCCATAGTTATTAAGCAATAGTCACCGGCTGGAAAATTGACCATTTTGTCTAAACAAATTCCTTCTGGATCCAGAACCAAAAAAACTTCATTATAAGGCATTACTGCCCACATCTCTCGTTCAACTATGCTTATTTTAATCTCCCGGGGCAGCTGCCGGGTCACCTGAGCAGTTTTTATTATTGGATGAGCTTCGATTGACCGGGCGCTCAGCCTATTATCCAGCTTAAATATATTGCTGCCCTTTTCAACGTCAGAAAGCCTTAAGACCTCGCTCTCTGCAACTTTTTCATTACCGCTTACTGTAATAGTATCGATATTAAAAAAAGAGCTGTACAAGAAAAGGAAGATACAAATCAGCGCAATAAAAAACAATATGGAAATCTGAAAAATCCTGCGGGATCTATGCTTTGTCATTTCTTCTCCTGCCCCACAATTACTGTGAAGATTATACCAGATATCTATAGGAAAATCATTATTATATAGTTCCTTAGTCGAGACATCCGTCCTTAGACTGAACGCCTCCTCTGTATATCAGCTCCGATGCTTCTTAACTTCATATGAATATTTTCGTATCCCCGGTCAATATGCCTCAGATTCGCAATTTCAGTCTCCCCCTGGGCAAATAATCCTGCGAGTATGAGGGCAGCTCCTGCTCTTAGATCACTGGCCTCAACACTTGCTCCCTCCAGCTTTTCCTTGCCCTTTATTATGGCTACCCTGCCTTCAATCTTAATTTCTGCTCCCATACGACGCAGCTCTGGAACATGCATATATCTGTTCTCAAAAATGGTCTCAACTACAATACTAGTTCCTTTTACGGTAGACAACAGGGCCATGGTCTGAGGCTGCATATCGGTTGGAAAGCCAGGATATGGCATAGTCTTAAAATCGACTGGCCTTAGACACCGGCTGCCAACAACTCTTAAACCAGTACCAGTTGGCAATATGTCAGCACCGATCTCGCTAAGCTTGGCAGCCACGGGCTGAACATGTTCACATGCAACATTTTCGACCAATACATCTCCTCGGGTTATAGCGGCTGCAATCATAAAAGTTCCGGCTTCTATGCGATCAGGTATCACTACATGGTTAATACCTCCAAATTTTTTTACACCTTCGATTCTTATTGAATCCAGACCTGCCCCCCGGATTTTCGCTCCCATTCGGTTTAAGAAATTTTGTAAATCAATAATTTCCGGTTCCCGGGCTGCATTGCGTATTATAGTGGTACCAGGTATAGTACTGGCCGCCATCATCAAGTTTTCAGTAGCACCAACACTAGGAAAATCGAGTAAAATTTCCCGCCCCATGCTGGGTTTACCTTCCCCAACCATAAAGCCGCCTTTTTCGCATACTCGATATCCAAGATTATTAAAACCTTTTAAGTGCAGATCTACCGGCCTGCTGCCTATGGCACATCCCCCTGAATGAGCAACTTTGGCAAAGCCAAAACGAGCTAACAGCGCGCCCATAACCAGATTCGATGCCCTCATCTGGCGGGAGATATTTTCTGGCAACTCACAGGAACGAATGTATCTGCCATCGATAACCAGTGAATCTCTTTCTCTCTTAATTCTAGCCCCCAGTATGGTCAAGGCATCTGACATAACCTTAATATCTTCCAGGTCGGGCACCCCGGATAGGACAACCTCCCCCGCAGAAAGCAGACTGGCTGCCATTATAGGCAGTATCGCATTCTTGGCACCGCTGACTTTTACCTGACCTTTTAAGGAACTGCCTCCTTTTATTACCAAGCTTTCCAATTGAACACCTCCGCCAGAATTTTGCCGGGGGAAATCGTTTACAGTTTATCTATTATTATTCTTCCTATTTTCCATATGTCACCCGCTCCCATGGTTATCACCATATCGCCTTCTTCAAGTATTTCCAGCAGATATTCTTCAATATCCACAAAGGTCGGTAGATAGACTGAATTGGAACCGGTCTTTAGCGCAGCTTGATAAACAGTGGTCCCGTTTATTCCTTCAATGGGTATTTCTCCGGCAGAATAGACATCCGTAACAATGATTAAATCAGCTTCCTGTAAAGATTCTCCCAGTTTTCCTCCCAGCAACTGGGTCCGGGTATAACGGTGCGGTTGAAATATCACTATGATTCGTCCATTGTGAACCTTTCGCGCAGCTTCAAGGGTAACTTTTATCTCTGTAGGATGGTGAGCATAATCGTCGACCACGGTTATACCACACTTGCTTCCAGTAATCTCAAAGCGCCGGCCGGCTCCTTTAAAATCTTTGATGGCCCTCCGGGTATCTTCTAAACTGCCGCCTAGCTCCAGGGTAATAGCTACGGCTGCCATGGCATTAACCGCATTGTGTTTTCCCGGAACTGAAAGCTCCATATTTCCCAACCTCTTTCCCTGCTGGTATATGTTGAATATAGATCCCATACCTGAGGGCTGCCATTCGGAAAGATAGTAATCATTGGAAGGGGCTTCACCATAAGTTACCACCCGGGTTGGAGTAATTGATTTAATTATCGTATTGTACTCATCTTCTCCGTACAATACGGCAAAGCCATCTGGATTAACCTGGTTGATATACTGTTTAAAAGCCTTCTGGATATTTTCGATCGATTTATAATAATCCAGGTGATCATCTTCAATATTGGTTATCACTGCAATATAAGGGTTTAATTCCAGGAATGATGCGTCACTTTCATCTGCTTCAACTACTGCATAACTGCCTTTTCCCAGACACGCATTTAATTTGCTGCCCTGCAGTTCTCCTCCCACAATAAAGGTTGGATCAAAACCATTGTAGGAGAGAGATAAATAAATCATAGAAGTAGTAGTAGTTTTTCCATGAGCCCCGGCAACGGCTATCCCTTTTCTTTTGTTAACCAGCTCCGCTAGCATCTGACCCCGTGATAGAACAGGAATCTTATTGTCACGAGCTGCAGCTATTTCAGGGTTGTTACCAGGAATGGCTGATGATACAACCAGCCAATCGATACCTTCGCGGACATAGGATGAAGAATGACCCTGAAACACTTCAACTCCTAGTTCAGATAGTCTTTCAGTTGTGCTGTTACTCTGCAGATCAGATCCGCTGACCCGATATCCTTCTTCAGCCAGTACCCTGGCGATACCGCTCATGCCTGCTCCTGCAATACCTACCATATGAACCCATTGTTCTGCGGCAGCGGCCATAACCTCATCTCCTTAAGCGTTATATTAAGAATTACACCTTATAGTATGCATAATTAATAAAAGTGGTTACATTCTTCATAAGCCTGTCCTATAAGACAGCTTAACCAGCTTTCAAGAAAAACCAAGCCTGGTCTTGAATATACACTATTTCAAAATTATATTTAGTATCTGGTTCAATGCATCAGGCCTTGCTTCTTTTTTCATATTTAAACTCATCTTTTGCAGCCGGGATCTATCCTTCCTCAAATTTTCCAGTTTATTATAGAGAGTATTTCCATCGAGGAACTCATCGATAACCATTTCAGCAGCTTTTTTTTCTATTAATGCCCGAGCATTCTTTTCCTGATGGTTTTCGGCCGCATAAGGATAAGGTACCAGAATCGCTGGCAGACCCAGTATAGCTAACTCGCTCAGAGTACTGGCTCCAGCCCTGCATAGGGCCAGGTCAGCAGCAGCCATAGCATCTTCTATATTATGCATAAAAGGCTTTATTATAACTTTGCTCGAACTTAAAGCAGCCTCTTCCAACTGCTTAGCCATATCTTCATAGGCAGAATCACCTGTTATCCAGATTACCTGCATATCGTCAATCCTGTACTCCTGTAGGAATTTAAGCATGGCCTGGTTGATTGAAGCGGCTCCCCTGCTCCCCCCGAAAGCCAAGAGGGTAAAGATATTCTCAGCCAAACCCAGTTTAATTAAGGCCTGTCCCCGGTCAACTTTTATTATTTCCTGTCTCACCGGAAGGCCAGTGATCTTTATGCTTTTAGATTTCAGGTATCGGGCGGCCTCAGGAAAATTGATCATAGTGCAGTCCACTTTTCTAGCCAGGTTTCGGTTAGCTATACCAGGAAATGCATTTTGTTCATGAATAAAAGTTCGACAGCCAGGAAAAAGAGTCCCCGCCGATACTACCGGGAAAGACACATATCCACCAGTTCCCAGAACCATATTGGGTTTAAACTGTTTGATAATACTCCAAGCCTGGAATATGCTCTTAGGAAACTTGGCCAGTGATGCGGAAGCCTTGAGGATTGAAGACCGGTTAATTCCCGAAATATCTATGAAAGCAAACTCAAATCCTGCTGCCGGAACTATTTTGCTTTCCAGACCCTCCCGGGTACCCACATATAAAATATCAGTATCAGGAAGCCTTTCTTGTATCCCTCTAGCTATTGCCAGAGCAGGGTAAATATGTCCTCCTGTACCTCCTCCGCTTATTACCACCTTCATAAGTTCTAATCTCCTATCTCCGATATTTCACAATCAAGGATGGTTATTCATTTATCATTCTACTAATCTTTCTGCTTAAAAAATGATTATATCAGCCGGCCGTATGCTAATTAAACTATAAATCAATTGAGCCATTAACGATTGGAACTATAACGGGATATATTCAAAAGCAGACCAACACCTAACATGGTAAATGCCAGAGAGGACCCCCCATAACTGATAAACGGCAGGGTTATTCCTGTAACCGGCAGGACCCCTGACACCACGCCAATATTAATAGCTGCCTGGAAAACAATCATTATGGTTATTCCAGCTGCTAACAGGCTGCCAAAGGTATCAGGAGCATAAATAGCTGTTTTAAATCCTCGCCAGGCAAACAAGAGAAATAAGCCAATAATCAATGAAGCACCTATAAAACCCAATTCTTCCCCGAGGATAGCAAAAATAAAGTCCGTATGCTGTTCGGGGAGATAGAAAAATTTTTGCCTGCTCCTTCCTAATCCCAGGCCAAATAAGCCTCCAGATCCCAGGGCATAAAGGGACTGAATGGTCTGAAAGCCTTCGTCGCTGGCATATTTCCATGGATCCATGAAGGCAATCATCCGTTCCATGCGGTATGGAGCTTGAATAATGAGCGCGCCAACTACTGCAGAACCGGTGAGTGCCAGCATCCCCATATGAGCCATTCTAGCTCCAGCAGCTGCCATCATAAAAAATGCTGTGCCAGCAATAGCGAATGAAGTGCCCAAATCCGGCTGGCACATTATTAACCCGCAGATTACTGCTACCAGCAGTATGTATGGAACAATACCCGTTTTGAAGTCTTTCATCTTCTCCAGGTTAATATCCATAATCCGGGCAAGGAACATAACCATAGCCAGTTTGGCCAGCTCAGATGGCGCAAAACCGGTTATTCCGAGATTCAACCAGCGGCTGGCACCCTTGGTTTCAATCCCCATAGGGGTTAAGACCAGTATAAGGCATATTACAGCTGCAATCATTAAAGGTAAGGCCAGTTCCCGCAGCCGAAGATAATTTATCTTCATTACCACTATCATGGCTGCTATACCTATTAGCACCCATAAGAGCTGCTTTCTGAAGAAAAAATAAGGGTCATCGTACCTAACTCCGGCAGTTACTGCACTGGAGCTAAATACCATTACCAATCCAATACCCAGCAGTGCCAGAGTAGTTACAAAGAGAATAAAATCAGGCGGTCCTTTTTTTAACCTCAAATTGCTTTTCCTCCCTGATAATTATGGATCTATAAACCTCGTAGCTTGTTCCCCCTGAATAATTGTAATTTGGGTTGGGAGCATGCATAAATATACTTGTTCCCAATCTCCGCATGGACAACACCAACTGCTTGACGCTTGTCTTCAGGGGTACCAGCTATGGCTCGATTATGGATTTAACCACCTGACAGAACAGGTCCCCTCGATGTTCGTAACTGGGGAACATATCCCAGCTGGCGCAAGCCGGAGATAGTAAAACCACGTCACCTGCCTGGGCAAGTTCGTGAGCAGTAATAACTGCTTCTTCAAAACCTTCTACCTCATATATATTCTTGTAGTTCATATCCATGACTGCCTGTTTGATATCTGTTTTGGCTTCTCCCAGCAATACCAATTCTTTAACCTTCTGATTTATTAACCGGGCCAGCTGCTTAAAATCAGAACCTTTGTTCCTGCCCCCGGCTATTAGTATAATCGGGTTACTAAATGATTCCAGGGCTTTGATGGCTGATTCTGGATTGGTGGCCTTGGAGTCATTTATATAGAGTATGCCATCCTCATACGCTACTTCTTCCATACGGTGTCTCACACCTTTAAACTCCGCCAAGGTGGCCGCTATCGATTGTATCCTGGCCCCTCCCAGGTAAGCCATCATCACTGCACATAAAATATTTTCCAGGTTATGTCTGCCTCTTAATTGAATATAGTCCAGAGGACAAATTATTTGCTTTTTATTATGTGCAGCAATAACTAGATAATTATCCTCTATAAACGCGCCTTCCTGAAGCACCTGTTCGCTGGAAAAATAAAATACCCGGGATGGGCATCTGGCAGCAATCTCTCTTATAGTGCAGTCTTCGTAATTTAGTACTGCAAAATCATCCTCTGTTTGCTGGCTGAATATATTTTCTTTAGCCTTAATATATGCGGTCATGGTTTTATGTCGGTCCAAATGGTCGGGAGTAATATTTAATAGTCCGCAAATCGAGGGGCGAAAATCTACGATGGTTTCCAGCTGAAAACTGGAAACCTCAACCGCTATGACGGCATCCTCCACCTCGTCTACCAGAGTTGTCAGCGCGATCCCGATATTGCCGGCGCAGAACGCCGCTCTGCCATCTTGAGCAAAAATTTGCTGCAGAAGTGCAGTAGTTGTAGTCTTCCCGTTAGTACCAGTTACAGCTAATATTTGAGTCTTACTATTTTTCAGCTGATAGGCTAATTCCAACTCTCCAATAATAGGGATGCCTTCCTGGCACGCTTGTTGAAAAGGCTGAATGTCCAGAGGTATCCCGGGGCTGGCAACTAACAGGTCATATTTTTCTCTGCTGACTGCTGGATATTCACCGGCATATACTTGGATCCCGGCTGATTTTAGCTTATCCAGGCTGGCCTGGATTTCATCTGCTCCCTTTCTATCACACACGCTGACCTGAGCTTTGTGTCGTTTTAGAATTTCTGCAGCTGCTTCCCCACTTCTTCCCAAACCTACCACCAATACTCTTTTATTCTCCAGATGCACCGAATAACACTTCCTTAACCATGCTAATATAAAACCAGGAATATAATAATTATCCCAGACCTTTCAAACTCCATAATCCCAATAATATAAAAAAGATGCCTGCCATCCAAAATACGCGGACTACTTTTTTCTCCGTCCACCCTTTCAGTTCATAATGGTGGTGAAGCGGAGCCATTAAAAATATTCTTTTACCAGTAGTCTGGTAAGATATTATTTGTAGAATTACACTGAGAGTTTCAATGACATACACCCCACCGATAATTACCAATGCTATTTCAGACCTGGTTATAGCGGCAACTGCAGCAACTGCCCCACCTAGCGCCATTGAGCCGGTATCCCCCATGAAAACCCGGGCTGGATAACGGTTAAACACTAGAAATCCGAGGCAAGCTCCGGCTACGGCACCACAAAAAATGGTCAAATTGTAATGAGCAGACATCAGCGAGACTATCGAAAAAGCCATGGCTACCAGAAAAGTAACCCCACTGGCCAGTCCGTCTAATCCATCAGTGAGATTTACCGCATTAGAAGCAGATAGCAAAACAAGTACCAGAAATGGTACATACAAAAATCCTAAATCGATTGAATTCCCACTGAAAGGAATAATTATAGTAGTTCCCCGCTCCAAATAATAAATCAGAAACAGAGCGAACAATATTCCCACCAGGAGCTGCAGGCCAACTTTTTCCCGTGCTCTCAATCCCAGTGAACGTTTTAGAACTACTTTTATGTAATCATCCCAAAAACCAATTCCTCCAAAAGCCAGCATAACCAGAACCGCCACCAGAACTTCAACACTAGCCCCGGCCATAATAAAACTAGCTACCATAACTGCAGTAATTATGATTATGCCGCCCATGGTAGGCGTGCCAGCCTTTTTCAAATGTCGTTTTGGTCCATCTTCTCTAATATTCTGGCCAACTTTTAGCCTGCTCAAAAAAGGAATCATAAACGGTCCCATAGCCAGGGATATTAATATCGAAATTCCAGCGGCCAATATAGTATTAAAAATAAATTCATATCCCTGCATCAACCCATCTCCTCCAACTAACGCAGCCAGTTTTTACCATATATGATGATTTATAGTATAACCCTTACTTATACTCATTTCAGCAGCTCATCTGCCAGAGTCTCCATCTGCATACCCCGGGATGCTTTAAAAATTATTGTATCCTTTTTATCAAAAGTTTGCTGAATAAATTTTAAACTTTTACTCTTATCTGCAAAATAGCGAACCTTTTCAGGAGCCATTCCTGCCGCCAGTGCTCCCTCGGCAATATGTCTGGCCAGATTTCCTACTGCCACCAGAATGTCCAGATTAAGCTCAGAGGCTTTTCGCCCTACCTGTAGATGTCCTTCAACTTCATGCACTCCCAATTCGAACATATCACCCAGAACTGCCAGCAGCTTACCGTCTCCTGCAATTTGCCGGCCGGTTTCCAGGGCTGAAGCCATAGATAATGGATTGGCGTTATAGGTATCATTGATTAGCGCTCCACCCTCTGCAAACCGGGTTATATTAAGCCGATTTCCGGAAGGCTTATACGTTTCCAGACCAAGCTGTATAGACTCTAAATCAATTCCCATTACAAATGCTACCCCAACACAGGCAGCAATATTGGCGGCCAGACGCTCAGAAGGGATGGGAAAATGGAACTGAACTGGATTTCCTTTAAGATGCATATCAATATACATACCCTGAGAATCAGAGGTGATTTTATCTATTTTGAAATCACAATTCTCATTAAACCCAAACGTATACAAGCGACAGGGATAGTTCGATGCCGCCTTGAGCAGTATTTCGTTGTCTCCATTGACAAGTGCAAAATGCTGTTCTTCAAGAAAAGCTAATATTTCACATTTAGCCTCAGCAATGTTTTCTACACTTCCCAGGGTTTCCAGATGAACTCCTTCAACATTGGTTATTATAGAACAGGTGGGCCTGGCAATATCAGCTAGTCTAAGTATTTCTCCTTTGCCTCTCATGGCCATCTCCAGTACTGCCGCCTGATATCCTCTTTCTAATCTAAATATCGTCAGGGGCAGCCCAATGTCATTGTTAAAATTTGCTTCAGTCTTCATAGTCCTTAACCTGGTGCTCAAACATGAATATATCAGGTCTTTAGTAGTGGTCTTGCCAACACTGCCACTGACAGCTATCACAGGAATATTGAACAATTGTCTATAATAACGGGCTAAATCCTGCAGAGCCTGCAGAGTATCCTCAACAAGAATTAATGCTCTATCGGGATATTCGGAGGGCGGCATATCGATGTTCATAGAAATGACAGCTGCTAAAGCCCCGGCTCGAAAAGCCTGAGTAACATAGTCATGACCATCAAAATTCTCACCCTCAAGCGCAAAAAACAGACTGCCTGCAGATAGCTTTCTAGAATCTGTTTCTATAGAATTAATATTCAATTCCAAACTACCTGTTAATAATTTTCCATTTATATGCTGGCATATTGTAGCCAGAGATAAATTCATAAAATCTATCCTTTCAAAAACTCGGCGGCTACTTTCCTGTCATCAAACTCCAAGACTTTATCTTTGACCAGTTGATAGGTTTCATGTCCTTTTCCCGCAATAATAATTAAATCTCCCTTTTTACCAAAATTTATGGCATGTCGAATTGCTTCCCGGCGATCTACTATGATAGCATACCGCGAATTTTCCACCCGGTCCAACCCCGGTATGATATCGGCGATAATATCCTCCGGTTCTTCACTGCGAGGGTTATCAGAAGTTACTATACAGAAATCACTATACTGAGCAGCTATTTCCCCCATTAACGGACGCTTGGTCCTGTCCCTATCACCTCCACAGCCAAACACAGTAATAAGCCGATTTTCCACTATCTGCCTGGAAGTTTTCAAAATATTCTCCAAACCATCAGGAGTATGGGCATAATCAACGATCACTGTGAAATCACGCCTGGAAGGAACCTGTTCGAAACGGCCGGATACACCCTGCACCTTTTCTATAGCCTTTTTAATAACCTTGGGATCCACGCCTTGAGCTAATCCACAGGCAATAGCGGCCAGAGCATTATAAATACCAAAACGACCTATGAGATGCATATTAATAGAAACTGCTTTTCCCTGGAAATTAAATTTGAAACTGCTTCCTTTAAGATTAAAACTCAGGTCACTAGCCTGCACATCCGCCGGCTGGTTAACGCTATAAGCCAGACATCGGCCTCTGGCTGCAGCCATGAAGTATTCAGCATATATGTCATCAGCGTTTATTATACAAAAACTATCATCGCCATCTACCATTTTAAAAAGTTTTAACTTGGTCTGTAAATAGTGATTCATATTCTGATGATAATCCAGGTGATCTTGAGTGAGATTGGTATAAACGGCAGCATTGAATGGTATTTTATCTACCCGGTGTAAGTCCAAAGCATGAGACGAGACCTCCATTACCAGGTATTCCGCCTTTTCCCGGCTGCAAAGGCTCATAAATTCTTCAATTTCCAGTGCTTCAGGGGTAGTACGTCCCAGATCCATTTCAATATCTCCTATCTTTGCATACAGGGTTCCCAAAATTGCCGTCTTTTTGCCTGCTTCTTCCAGTATAGCCTTTATCAGGTGAGTGGTAGTAGTCTTCCCGTTGGTGCCGGTTACACCTATCACCCTTAATCCGCGATCAGGTTGTTCATAATAATTTCTGGCCAGGGCAGCCAGGGCTTTCCTGGTATTGGAGGTTTGAATCACCACCGCCCCCACGGGAACATCAATTATCTTTTCTACAAGAACTGCAGCTGCTCCTTTTGTCACTGCCTCTGCTGCAAACAAATGCCCGTCGGTCTTAAAACCGGCTATACATACAAAAAGAGAACCAGGTGTCACTTTTCTTGAATCGTATTGGACACCGCTTATCTCTGTATCAGGGTCTCCAGAGATAATCTTATAATCTACACCCTTGAACAGTTCTGTTAATATCAATTTCGTCCCTCCCTTATATAATAAATGACGCTATTTTCGCTAACTTGCTTTCCCGTTATTTTAATTCTTGCCACCTGTGACTGCTTTATTCTCCTATAGGTTGAAACTTGACCTTTAAACTGCTGCCAGCGCTGATAACTTTGCCTGCTTCTGGTATCTGTTCGTATGCTAGTCCATAACCTTCCGGGATTAAATGCAAACCTAGTTCGGCCAGTATTCGGGCCACTTCTTTCATGGATTTGCCCTGTAGATCAGGAACAGTAACTTCGCCCGTATTATTCTCTTCATCATAAGGTGACATTTTAATAATTACCTGGGAGCCTTTATTTATTTTACTTCCTGCTACTGGCGTCTGCTGCCACACAATATTCCCGGTTCCGGCTACTTTCACTTCCAGACCACGGTCTTTTATAGTAGATATGGCTTCTGCCAGCGGAAGATTAACAACATCTGGAGCAATCACTTGTTCTGTTTTTTCCTCATTGCTCTCACTATCACTGCTTTCAGTTTCATACATAGGTTGCTCGAGATAACGCAGCGAATCTCTCATGATTTCCCGAAAAGCCGGGGCCGCTACCCAGCCCCCATAATAAGGATACCCTTTAGGTGCGTCGACAGCCACCAGGCATACCAGACGAGGTTCATTGGCAGGCGCAAAACCTACAAATGAAGCTACGTATTCATTTGCCATATAACCGCCGGTTGGAGATATTTTTTGAGCAGTACCCGTTTTGCCTGCTGCCCTATACCCTTCAATATAAGCATTTTTACCGGTACCATTCACAACCTCACCTTCTAGAATTGCACACAACCGATGTGCGGTATTCTCAGATACCACCTGTTCTGCCATTACCGGCTGGTTTTCCTGTAAAACTTCTCCTTCATTGCTTACCACCTGCTTTACCAGATGAGGCTGCATCTTCTGACCATTATTAGCTACTGCAGCTACAGCGGTAATAAGCTGTATAGGAGTCACCGCATTGGCCTGCCCCATTGCCATAGTGCCCAGATCAATCTGCTTCGCTGTAGTTTTATCTACCAATATACCAGCTGCTTCGCCTGGCAGATCTATTCCGGTAACCTTACCAAAACCAAACTTTTCTATATAGGTGAAGTATCTGGCCAAACCCAATTCCATACCTACCTGTACAAAACCTACATTACATGAATTTTCAACTATCTCAGCAAAAGTCTGGTCTCCATGAGCCTTACGATCAGGACAGCCTATAGTCTCTTTACCGACTTTGATATAACCAGGGCAGTAAAACTTGGTATTCTCATCGACTATTTTTTCCTCCAGGGCCATGGCAGCTGTGGTAATTTTCATAGTTGACCCGGGTTCATAAGCATCGCTGATACACCAATTGCGCCGGTTTTTGTTAGGATAATCTCCATAATTGTTAGGATCATAAGTTGGCCGATTAGCCAGAGCCAATATTTCACCAGTGGCCGGGTCCATAACTATAGCTGCAGCAGCTTTAGCCTGTCGTTCTTTAAAGACTTTATCAAGTTCTCTTTCTGTTATATATTGTATAGTTTCATCTATAGTAAGAATGAGATTAGCCCCATCGATCGGGGCAATATATTTGTGAGTTGCTTCTGGTATGGGTCGATTGGCAGCATCATGTTCAATTACAATGCGCCCCGGAGTTCCGCCCACCAGGTCATTATAGTAATAATCAATACCTTCCAGGCCGGTGTTATCGATGCCCGCAATTCCAAGCACATGGCTGGCCAGAGTTCCTTTAGGATAATATCTGCGGCTTTCTTCAGTCATATCTATGCCTGGCAGATCCATATCTCTTATGGATGCTGACTTTTCCGGATCTACCTGGCGATCTATCCATTCAAAAGAGCTTTGTTTAGTAATGCGTTCTAACAAAGCAGCCTGGTCCATATCCAATACCTCGGCAAGTTTTTGGGCAATAAGCTCTTCCTGTCCGCTGGCCAGAACTTCAGCTGGAATGGCATAGATAGAATCGCTGCTGATAGATATTGCTAACTCTTTACCATTACGGTCATATATGATTCCTCGTTTAGACTCTACCGGCACGTCTCTCATTCTATTTTGCATGGCTTTTTCCGACAACTCATTCCCACGCACAAACTGTACCCAGAAAATCCTGAATCCCAGGCCAAGAAATCCTACCGCAAATAATAAAAAAAGCGTTATTATACGCTTCCTCACAATAAGATTGCTGGTTTGCATTTGTCCGGCACCCCATTTTATTATTAGTTATTATCAGCGAGCTGCATTAAGCTGGCATATAATTTTTCCAGAGAACTTCCATTAATATCTGCACTGGACATTTCTTCACTGTTTGAAGCGGTATTTAAACTATCCTGTGAGGACGAACTATGGGTGTTTAAAACTGCCACGTTAATATTACTATCCGGCTTGAACATGTTCAGCTCATTAAGAGCTACTTCTTCTACCCTCTGCAGGGAAGTCATCTGCGCTATCTGATATTCTACCCGGTAATTGGCGGTTTGCAGCGCACTTATATCTTTCTCTAATTCTACTATCTGATAGCCCAGCGTTGCTGATTTAATACACAGAAATACCAGGAATAATCCATATAAGAATAATGCTATACCTAATTTACCCAACAGCTTTTTAGAGCTGTTTACTTTTTTTCTGGTTACCTTTTTTACTATTCTCTCAGGCCTGGATGACACGACAGCTGGTTCTTCTTCCCATCGTGGTGCATAATTATAGCCTACCTGTACCATATTATTCTGTCCTCCTTCAATATAGAACTATATTTTCTGGGCGACTCTCAGCTTAGCGCTCCTAGCCCGATTGTTGCTCAAGCATTCTTCTTCACCAGGGACTATGGGTTTTCGATTCACAATTTTAATTTCTGCTTTTTGACCACCACAGGTGCATACCGGCTGCTGGTCCGGACATATACAGTTACGACTCTTAGCAATAAAATACTTTTTGACTATTCGGTCCTCCAGGGAGTGAAAAGTTATCACCGCCACTTTACCTCCTGGTTTCAAAACCTCTATGGCCTGGGGAAGAACTCCTTCTACGGCCCCCAGTTCATCATTCACCGCGATTCTTATAGCTTGAAAAGTCTTGCGGGCTGGGTGCTTTTCTCTTCTATATTTGGCTGGCACCGCGTTCTTTATTATTTCTACCAGCTCCAACGTGGTATTAATATCCTTTTTGTCCCTTTCCTGAACAATAGCCCGTGCAATTTTTCTGCCAAAACGTTCTTCGCCATATCTAAAAATTATATTAGCCAGGTCAGCTTCGGAAAAGGTATTAATAACATCCCAAGCTCTCAACTTCTGGCTGGTGTCCATCCTCATATCCAGGTCCGAATCAGAATGAAAGCTAAAACCCCTCTCAGGTGTATCCAGTTGAAATGAGGATACACCCAAATCTATTACTATTCCATCTGCGTTTCCGCATTCATCTTTATCCAGGAGTTGTTTTAAGACCCGGAAGTCGGCGTGGATAAATTTTATTCTATCATCAGTTAGTTTCTGGCTGGTTTGCTCTAGAACATCTGCGTCCCTATCTATTGCTATTATCCTGGCTTTCTCTCCCAGACGGTGCGCTAATTCCTGTAGATGTCCGCCGCCCCCCAGCGTACAATCAATATATAATCCATTGGCATCACCTATTATGGAATCGATAGTTTCATAGAGCAAGACCGGTTTATGTACCATATATACACTCCTAAATGCCGAGATCTACCATTTTCTCTGCAATTTCTTCATATGATGCTGCCGCACTTTCGTTATAGTTTTCCCACTTATCTGCGGACCAAATCTCAATTCTTGCTCCAACCCCGATAACCGTTACATCCTTGTCTATCTCAGCATAATTTCTTAGATTTGCACTCAATACGGTTCGGCCCTGTTTGTCAACTTCAAGTTCTGATGCCCCCGAGAAAAAGAAGCGCACAAAAGATCTGACATCTGCCCTGGTTAATGGGAGAGCATGAAGTTTCTCTTCTATGGCCTTCCATTCATTTATTGGATAAAGGAAAATACAATTATCCAAACCTTTAGTAGCCACAAATCGATCACCTAACAGTTCCCGAAATCTAGCTGGAATTGTAATACGACCTTTAGTATCCAGTGAATGCTGATATTCTCCCAGGAACATAAGCCTTTCCTTTCTGTTTCATCTTAGGGATTTTAATCCACTATCAACCACTTCACTCCACTCTATTCTACTTCAGCTGTAGGATTCCCTTCTTTGTGAACATAGTCACAACCATCAAAATTCCGACATAATCAGCACATCAATTAACTAAGACCCATAATATTGGGATTTATACGATTTTTAGTCACGATAACACCTGGTTGGCCTATGAAAAAATTGTAGAAAAGTCCTATAAATTTAAGGACTCAAGCAGGAGCTTAATTGGTTATTAATAGTGGGGAGGATACGAAGATAAATGAAGATAAATATAAAAGCTCACTCTACCCAGATCGAATTGGAGAATATCCAGGGGCGGTATCCAAATAAATGGCGATGGTAAGCTTCAATTCTATATACTCCCGGATCAATATCAGCAAAAATATGCCTCTTTCCGAAACTAAGCTGCTTTGTCTTACCGTTTTTAATCAGTTTAACCCGTGCTCTTACTGATGTTACTACCTGAATGGTCAAATCCTTGTTCAATGGCACAGTGTCTCCCATCTGCCAGGTTTTATCACCGTCCGTAATATGGAATTGGAAACCTCTGCTATTAGTAAAATAATCGTACCCTATCCATAAGGTACCTTTTTTAATAGCTGTATATAATTTCTCTTTATCTTGAGCAACATCCCCGGTCAGAGGTAGTTGAGTCAGAACATGTACGTTGATACACTTGAATGAAGTATCATAAGGTGATACCTGGAAGTGAAACATACCCACTTTCATGGAATATCCATGGGCATCAGAACTGCCGATAGCAATTATTTTCTCTCCCTGACCTTGTCGCTCATCTAATTTAGCCAGAGATTCAGGACAGGGTCCTGACAGTGCGGCATGGGGATAAAAAACCAGCCAGAGCCCTTGCAGGGTGCTGCACACATGGTCTTTCCATTGAGAAGTAAAATTCCATATTTCGATCCCCTGAAAGCCATGAACATCCCAATCTGTCCAGGGAAAGCTGATTCCATCGGCAAAGCAGGGGGAACCCTTTTCAAAGGGATGGGCAATGATACCCAGTCCGTGCTGCTGATTCACCTCATCAATAACCATCTGGGGATTCTCGCTGTTTTTTATAACTTCCTTAGTAACATCCAGACAGAGATAATGATTTTTGCTTTCGTTGGCTTCCACACCTATCAAGACCAGAACATTCTGCTGATAACCTTCTTTCCCATCATACAATCCGTTCAAGTTGTTATGGTCGGTAATAATAATGAAATCCAGTCCAGACCGGCAGGCTTTAGCAGCTATATCCGCTATTTCCAGAGAGCCATCCGAATATGATGAGTGTATATGTATGTTTCCCGTATATTCGTACATTGCTTTCACCTCCTGAGGGCCACAAGGGGACATTTTTAGTGTGTCCCCAATTTCGGTGCCAGGCACCGTTCTGCAAAGGCCACAATAAAAACGTCCCCTTGTGGCCTTCTGTTAACTTATAAGGAAAAAATAAAAGGTAGGGCGGTAAACGCTTACTACCTTCAAGATATTTTCTCAAGCAATACCAATTCTTAGATTCGCTTGATTGCTAAAGTCTATACAGGGTGTTCTCATCCAAAAATTTGATTCCTTTTTCATTAAATATTTTCCTGGCTTTGCCGATATCTTCTACTTTAAATATAACCAGGGCATCGTCCCCTTTGGTACCTAGAAAAGCATAAAGGTATTCGATGCTCAGCTCTTGTTCAGTCATCTGTTCAAGAACCGAGGCCAGTCCTCCAGGTGAGTCCGGTACTTGCACTGCTATTACTTCGGTCTCACTCACAGTAAACCTGGCGTCCTTCAAAATCTGATAGGCTTTAGCTGGATCACTGACAATCAACCTCAAAATACCAAAATCTGAAGTATCGGCTATAGATAATGCCCGAATGTTAATTCCGGCTTCACCTAAAACCCTGGTTACATGAGCCAGTCGCCCTACTTTGTTTTCCAGGAATACAGATATCTGTTTTGCCATCACTATACCTCCTTTAAATATTCCTCTTGTCGATTACTCTTTTAGCTTTTCCCTCACTGCGTTCTATAGTTTTATGTTCCACCAGGCGTACCCTTACAGCTATGCCCAGTGCACTTTCCAGCTCCTTGGCAATGTGCAGCCCCAGCCGCTCCATTTTCCTCACTTCGTCACTGAATACTTGTTCCGATACCTCTACATGAACTTCAAGTTCATCCAGATTATCCTTTCTATCAACCACCAAGAGGTAGTGGGGTTCGACTCCTGGTATGTCCAACAGCACACTTTCTACCATAGAAGGAAATACATTGACCCCCCGTATAATGACCATATCATCCGAACGCCCCAGGACTTTCCTCATCCGGGCATGAGTCCTTCCACATTCACACTTCTCCATATCCAATGTAGTAAGATCCCGGGTCCGGTACCTGATAATGGGAAGGGCTTCTTTGGTGATGGTTGTTAAAATGAGTTCACCGGCTTCGCCCTCTGGCAAGACTTCACATGTATCTGGATCGATAATTTCCGGAATGAAGTGATCCTCAGCAATATGCAGCCCGTTCTTATTATTACACTCAATAGCCACCCCTGGTCCTATTATTTCACTTAATCCATATATATCATAAGCATCGATTTCGAGTTTATTTTCAATTTCCCTGCGCATACTCTCAGACCAGGGCTCGGCTCCGAATACACCGGCTTTCAACTTCAAGTCTGAAGGTTTAATCCCCATTTCCCGCATTACTTCATACATGAAGAGCGCATAAGAAGGGGTACAGGTTAAAATGCTGCTGCCAAAGTCCTGCATAAGCATGATCTGGCGGCGGGTGTTCCCACCCGATGTAGGTATTACAGAGGCACCTATTTTCTCCGCCCCGTAATGAGCTCCCAGTCCCCCGGTAAATAAACCATACCCATATGAATTTTGAATAACCGAATATCTACTGGCACCTGCGCTGTACAGGGCTCTGGCCATTAACTCAGCCCAGGTATCAATGTCTTTACTGGTATATCCAACTACGGTTGGTTTACCTGTGGTTCCGGACGAGGAATGTATCCTGACTACATCACTCATAGGTACAGCAAAAAGTCCGAAGGGATAATTATCTCTTAAATCTTGTTTGGTAGTGAAGGGAAGCTTATTAATGTCTTCAACACTCTTAATATCCTCAGGTTTTACTCCTATCTGGTCCATCTTTTCTTTATAAGCTGGAACAAATGCATAGGCGCGATATACAGTTTCCTGCAATCTCCTCAACTGTAGAGTCCGCAACTGTTCCCTTGGCATACATTCTTTTTCTTTATCCCAATAAGTCATTATTCTACCTCCTGTTTTCTTATTCCTGCAAATGTGAGGATTGTTTGCACAAGCTGCTAATGGGGCATAAGGAACAATCTGCATGGTTTTTCTTGCAGCAGTTGGCACCCAGAGCTACCAGAAGGGCATGATATTCATTATAAATATAGGTATTCGCTTCTACGTTTGCATGCATAAAATCCTGCATCTGCTGGTAAGTTATATTTTCATCCACCATACCTAATCGCTTAAAAATTCTCATGGTATAGGCATCTACTACAAATATAGGTTGGTCTCCGGCATATAATAAAATTGAATCCGCTGTTTCCGGACCAATTCCCCATATACCCAATAGCTCTTCTCTTAACTGGGGCAGGGTTGTCTTGAACATTGAGTCCAGTTCGCGGTTATATTCTTTGTCGATGAAGTTAATCATGAACTTAATCTTTTTAGCCTTCTGCCGATTATATAGAGCAGGCTTTATTAAAGCTGCCAGCTCTTCTTCCGCAATATCCAGCAGGGACTGAAATGTAAATAAATTTTTGATTTTCATATTGCTTATAGCTTTTTCTACATTATTCCATGCTACAGCTTGAGTCAATATGGCTCCTACTATTATTTCCAACCTGCTTTCTCCCGGCCACCAACCCCTGGGACCATAATGATTGAGCAGCATTCGATATATTTGCATAACAATTTCTTTATCGGCACTCATCTTATTCAAAATCCTCTTCTAAAATATCAGCTGTTATCCAGGCTCAAAATACTATTAACTACATGTGCTGCCAAAAGCAATCCTGCAGTTGCTGTTACATATACTATACTTCCAAGTTCAGGCCCTTTCCTCAAGGGAATTTCCTGGGAGTATACCACCGTGAGTCCCGAGTATACACCATACCCTCGTAGTTCATGCCTTACTTTGCGAGCCACTGGACAGATACTGGTATCTTTTATATCTGCTATTTTAAGCTTTTGTGGGTTTATCCGATTAGCGGTACCCATGGAACTAATAATAGGGATTTCTTTATCGAGGCAGGTTTTAATTAAGTGTATTTTATCTTTTATAGAGTCTATGGCATCAATTACATAATCACAGGTTCCCTGACCAATCATGGAACTGTTTTCCGAGGTATAGCTGGAAGGGTAATGACTGATCCGGAGAAAAGGATTAATCTGCTGCATTCTTTCGGCCATAACCTCGGTTTTATAACGACCTATAGTAGATATCAAGGCTGGAATCTGGCGGTTAATGTTGCTGTCCTCGATTCGGTCAGGATCAATAATCGTAATATTGCCCACTCCGCACCGGCACAATGCTTCAACCGCATGTGATCCTACTCCCCCAACTCCCACGATGATGATCCGGGAGTTATTGAGTCTCTCCATTCCTTCTTCTCCTACCAGCAGCTGGGTCCTATGAAAATAACTGTCATTCTTGTCCATAACCCTCTATCGACCTCATCATATAATCAGTATCTATAAAGATGGTATAGCGTTTCCTGACACTTAAAAGAAAAAACACCCCACCGAGCCGTGGTCGCCGTGGGTTTAACCTGCATTGCAGGTGGGTGCCTTCCCGCATAATTAATGGGTCCCTAAAAGAAGGGCATACAGGCCTTACGCGGAGTTCAGGCTCCCTAAGTGTTGGTGTTGGAAAAACTTGACCGGCTTCTCACGTACACAGCAGGGAATCTCTTTCATTTTCCTGTGGTTAGCAAAAATATACCACAGAATTGCCTTTTCAGCAAGAATGCTGGGCTGTTATTATCATCCAGCAGATAGATTTTTACTACTTATCCCGAATCTTGAGAGCCAACTCTCTCAATTGTTTGGAACTGACAGCTGAGGGCGCATCGGTTAACGGACATGCGGCACTCTGGGTTTTAGGGAATGCTATAACGTCCCGGATACTGCTTCTGCCACCCATAATCATTATCAGACGGTCAATCCCAAAGGCTACTCCTCCATGGGGAGGGGTTCCGAATTCAAAAGCGTCCAGCATATATCCAAATTTATCCCGAGCTTCGTCCATAGACATACCTAGAAGTGAAAACACCTTTTCCTGCCAGTCTCTTCTATGTATTCTTATGCTGCCACCCCCGATTTCAGTACCGTTTAGCACTAAATCATAGGCCCGTGCTTTAACGGCACCCGGGTTGCTGTCCAAGAGGTCCAGGTCGGATAATCGGGGAGAGGTGAACATATGATGAACGGCCACATAACGTGCTTCTTCTGCATCATATTCAAACAGAGGAAAATCATATATCCAGACGAAATTAAGCTCGTTTTTATCAATAAGCCCCAGCCTTTTGGCTAATTCCAGTCTCAGTACTCCTAGAACTCGTGATACTACCTCATGGCTATCTGCTCCAAATAAAATAAGATCACCTGGTTCGGCTGATAAGGCGCTTAAAATCTGCTCTATCTGCGTTTCACTTAAGAATTTGGTAATCGGAGATTTTAATTCGTTTTCTGCTACGACAATCCAGGCCATTCCCCTGGCTCCGTATTCCACTGCCATGCTGCCCAGACTATCTATCTCGCGGCGTTTAAATGAAGCACAACCTTTAGCGTTGATGGCTCTCACTGCTCCACCAGCACTTATAGCGCTGGCAAAGACCTTAAATTCTACGTCTGCCAGCAGTTCGGTTAAATCAACTATCTCCAGTCCGAATCTCAGGTCGGGTGCATCACTGCCGTATTTTTTCATTGCTTCATCATAGGACAAGCGGGGAAAGGGAATGGTAATATCTCTTTCTTTACCCTGTTTGAATAACAATACCATCATTTCCTCAATCAGAGTGATTATATCTTCTTCATCTATAAAAGACATTTCTATATCCAGCTGAGTAAATTCAGGCTGTCGATCAGCGCGCAGGTCTTCATCCCGGAAGCATCTGGCTACCTGAAAATACTTTTCCATTCCTGAGACCATCAGCAGCTGCTTAAATATCTGAGGAGATTGAGGCAGGGCAAAGAATTCCCCGTGATGAACTCTACTTGGCACCAGATAATCCCGGGCTCCCTCCGGACTGCTCTTGGTCAAAATAGGAGTTTCTACTTCAATAAACCCCCTGGTATCTAAAAAGTCACGCATGGTTTTCACTACCCGATGTCTGAGCATAAGATTTTCTCTCATTTCACGCCTTCTCAAATCCAGGTAGCGATATTTAAGACGCAGGTTTTCGTCTACTTCTATGCCATCTTCGATATAGAATGGAGGAGTCTTTGCAGAATTCATGATCTCCATTTTATCTACATAAATTTCAATTTTTCCTGTCTTTAAGTTAGGGTTTTCAGTATCCGCCGGCCGATGGCTCACCCTCCCCTGCACGCTTACTACGTATTCGCTTCTAACCTGCTCTGCCAGGCGAAAAGCTTCTTCATTTACTTCGGGGCTGAAAACTATCTGTATTATGCCGGAACGATCTCGCAAATCAATAAATATAAGTCCTCCATGGTCTCTGCGGCTATCCACCCAGCCATTTAATACCACCTCGATTCCAAGATCATCGACATCCAGGCTAGTAGCGTTGTGAGTTCTTTTCATCTGCCTTTATCCTCCTAATCTATCAGCAAAGTTTTGCTTACACTGCGAATCAGATCTCGGTTATCAACCTGAAACTGTTCCTTACTGCGCATATTTCTTAAGGTTATAAAACCTTTTTCGACCTCTTCTTCTCCAATCAGTATAACAGCTCTGGCACCTATCTTGTCGGCGTACTTCATCTGGGCCTTGGCCTTGCGCTGATTATAATCCTTTTCAGCCTTTATACCCGCCTTTCGCAGCATCTGCAGTATCTTCATGCCCTGGGATTCATAAGCAGGGTCCATAACGGCGATAAAGACATCCGTTTCCTTCTCCGCCATAAATTTTTCTCCCAGCTTATCCACCGCCAGCAAGAGCCTTTCCATACCCATAGCAAATCCTATTCCAGGCAGGTCAGGACCCCCACACTCCTCGACTAGTCCGTTATACCTTCCTCCGCCGCCAACGGCGCTCTGGGCCCCTATTCCCGGTATATGTATTTCGAAGGCCGTATTAGTGTAGTAGTCCAGGCCTCGCACCAGGTTGTCATCGTGCATGAAAGAAACCTCATGCTCTATCAGAGTATTTTTTACCTTCGCATAATGTTCCTCACATTGCTCACAGAGGTTGGCAAATAGAGTCGGATATCCCTGGATAGCTTGATGACAGGATTCATTCTTACAGTCTAGCACCCGGAGCGGGTTTTGCATATATCTGGTCTGGCAGTCTTTGCATAACCGGTCCTGGTGAGGATTTATGTGGTCAATCAACTTCTGCCGGTATTCACTACGGCATTCAGGGCAGCCGACAGAATTCAGGTGCAGTTCATATTCTCCTATTCCAAGACGCAGGAGCACCTCTATCAATAGTATTATTACTTCTGCATCTATATAAGGATTGTTGCTGCCAAAGGCTTCTACTCCAAATTGATGGAACTGCCTGTACCGACCGGTCTGGGGACGGTCATATCTGAACATGGGTCCTGTATAATACCATTTAACGGGCAATAGTCCTGCATAAAGACTGTGCTCAATAAGGGCTCGCACACAGGAAGCGGTACCCTCCGGCCTGAGGGTAAGACTCCGACCTGATTTATCGTCAAAAGTATACATTTCTTTGCTTACTATATCAGTAGTAGTACCTACACCACGTTCAAACAGCTCGGTATGTTCAAATATCGGTACCCGCACTTCCCGATAGCCAAAGATTTCAGCAGTCTCCCGCATAATTTTTTCAATATACTGCCATCTGGATGATTCCTCGGGTAAAATGTCATATGTTCCTCTAGGCGCTTTTATCAGCATATATTTCCTCCGAACCTTATTATACCAAGCATAGTTTACATTCCTTGGATAATTCTAATTTAAGGCCCAGAGCTTGTCAACTTTGCGTTTTATCAGCTTTTCTATTGATTCGCAGTAACTTGCCGGGTCTTTAGGATTATAGGATGAATTAAGTTTCCAGTCCGAGGTATTGATGAACTTGCTGGCTGCACCTCCACCCATACCGATGATAGTCTGTCTTTCTTCCATCATCTGGATATTGTAAAGGCATTCCTGCCCCGGAAGGGAATAACCGGTATTTTCCATACCCGCTTTCATATATTTCTGCCGATACATGTAATAAGGCAGATAACCAGCTTGTCGTAACTGGCTGGCAAAGAACTCTACACCTTTTTGCACTTCACTTACCCGATCGTCAATTTCATCCTTATCTTCCACAGCAGCCATTTTTGAACCTCTTTTAAGGGATAAGGTATGAACAGTGACGTTTTCCGGGCCTAATTCGAGAATCTTATCTGCTGTGCTCATGTTTTCCGAAATTGTTTCTCCTGGTAATCCCACTATTAAATCCATATTAATTTGTTTAATACCTGCTTCTCTAACCCATTCGATCGAACGCACCACTCCTTTCTGATCATGATTCCTCCCTATAAGTTTTAAAGTAGAATCATTCATGCTTTGAGGATTAACACAGATCCGGTTTACTCCAGCTTGTTTCAAGATTTTCAGTTTATCTGGATTAAGGGTATCCGGTCTGCCTGCCTCTACCGTAATCTCTTGAGTCCTATGAGTAATGTACCTGTAATTCAACAGATCCATCATCTCCTCCAGGTCCTTTGCAGAGAGCACGGTAGGGGTACCTCCACCGATATATATAGACTGTATTGAGATATCCTGCTGCTGCAGACAGTCTGCTATCTGGTTCATCTCGGTATACAAAGCTTGCAAAAATGACTTTATTTCTGAATCGTAATCTTTTAGCAACATACCGGGAAAGGAACAATAATAACATCGACTGGGACAGAAAGGGATGCCAATATATATACTCACCATCTTCTTGGCCTTTTCTGGAGTCAGGAGAAATGGCCGGTTGTTCTGGGCTACTTCCAATAGCAAAGCTGTCTTTGACTCCTGCAGCAAATAATCGTCCTGTAAAATATTAGCTATTTCTTTCTCTTGGAATCCGAAATCCATGAGGCGATGAACCAGCTTCACCGGCCTCATACCGGTTAGAAGTCCGTAAGCATTGATATTCCTATCCATATGCTGGCATAGCAATTGATAAGTGAACCTACGGGCATACCATCTGGCCTCATTACTGGGATTTGTTCCCTGACTCCTGAACTGGTATTCTTGTTTCAAAACGGTATTGCCCTCCGGAGAAAATACGGCTCCCCGTATCACGGTTGATTCCTCCCTCGCTTCCATCTTAATTTGAATGCTGGTCGCATGGTGCCCTCCTTTTTCCTTGATTATCTGACATCCTGGAAAGGCTAAACGAACTAGTTCATGCAGGGAATAATAAAGCTGTTGTGGTTCAAAATCACCATGAATTAACATCAGTCATCTCCTTCCTTCTGTTATATGAACCCAGGTACTTCAAGCTGTTACAGTAGAGCTGCAGTTCATCCAGGGCCTGGTTCAGGTTATGATCATTACCTCTCACTTCGACTTCAATATAGAAACAAAAACTGCCCTGTCTGCTTCTATCGGGTTTGGATTCAATCTTATTAAGATTTAGGTTTCTCAGGGCAAATATCTCCAACGCTTTATATAATGATCCCGGCACATCAGGAAGTGAACATATCAAACTTGCCTTCTGCCCATCATTTGAAGACCCTCCATTTTTAGTAACATGAACAAAGCGAGTAGTATTATCTTGATTTTGTATATCTTCTTGTATTATTTCCAATCCATAAATAGCTGCCGCCCGCAAATTACCTATTGCTGCTGCCTTTTTGCTTTCAGTGCCGATTATCTGTAATGCCCTGGTGGTGCTGCTGGTTATTTCAGTTCGAACCCCCTTTAAGCTGCTATCGATAAAATCACCGCACTGCATCAGAGCAGTTGGTTGAGATATGATTAGTTCTATGTCTTCCAGCTGATATTTCCGAGCCGCAATCAGATGCTGACGGATAGGTATTACTATTTCCCCCTTAATACTTACCGGGTATTCCTGTAAGCAATTGATACATATATCAATGGACCCGGCCTGAGAATTGTCTATGGGAACCAGAACATTCTCAACTTCTCCTCCGGCCAGCATTCGGAACAACTCTGGTATAGTAGAGGCTGCGGAAACCTCCACATCATCTCCCCAGTACAGATGAGCGGCTTCTTCACTAAAAGTTCCGGTCGGCCCTAATACTGCACATAACATTACTTAACCCTCCTTCCGCAGGCACGTGCGATAGGTTCAATCTCCCGCATCAGACGGCTAAATCCCTTTGGAGTAAGGGACTGCGGTCCATCAGAAAGAGCCTTTTCTGGATTAGGATGTACCTCGATCATAAGACCGTCTGCCCCGGCTGCTATAGCTGCTTTTGACATAGGAGTAATAAGGCTTCTAATCCCGGTTCCATGACTGGGGTCTACCATAACCGGCAGATGAGATAACTCTTTGACTAGTGCAACCGCTGCCAAATCTACCGTATTTCGCGTCCAGGTCTCAGAAGAACGTATACCCCTCTCACACATAATCACCCGGTAGTTGCCTCCAGCCATGACATATTCTGCGGCCAGCAGCCATTCTTCTATGGTAGCGGATAGACCTCTTTTTAGGACCACCGGTTTATCTAACCGGCCCAGTTTCTTGAGCAGAGAATAATTATACATGTTGCGGGCTCCTACCTGCAGGATATCTGAATACTCGGCTACCAATCCAATATCTTCACTATCCATGACTTCAGTCACTACCGGCATATTCATATCCTGCCCTACTCGGGCCAGGATCTTAAGCCCTTCCTCCCCATATCCTTGAAAACTGTATGGTGAAGTCCGGGGTTTATAAGCGCCTCCCCGCAGCATGGAAGCACCAGAGGCTCTGACTTTGAAGGCTGTCTCTTTAAGAATGTCTTCGCTTTCTATGGCGCACGGTCCGGCTACCACAAGTGTTTTCTCCCCGCCAATAACACAGCCTTTTACCTCAAATTGTGTATTTTCCGCCTGCTGCATACGCGAGACGAGTAGTTGATTACCTTCTTTAGCCAATAAGTTTTTCATTAACAATACCTCCTTAAAAATACAAAAAACCTCTCATCCGTCTAGGGACGAGAGGCACTAAAACTTCCCGCGGTACCACCCTGATTGGCATAGATACCCACTTGAATAAGATACGGGACTATCCCTCAAATCTAATCTATAAAACAAAAAACTTCTCTATCCTCCATGGGACGAGAAGCGTTTAGCTGCCCGCGGTACCACCCAAATTGCCATTGGCCCGCTTAGAAAAGATACAGGATTTATCCGATATCCCCTCTCTTTTAACGGTAAGAGTTCCGCCACGACCTACTTGCTAGTGTTTCAGCCGGGTGCTCCAGAGTGAACTTCAATATGCTTCCTTATGGAGATGCTTACAGCCGATGACATCTCTTCTCTGAATAATTTCACATACCTACTTTACTCGTTCATCACATTTAATATATTAGATTAAAGATTATCATAATAATATCAAAAAGTAAAGAGCAAATTTTCTTCGATATTCCCCTGCCCTACCAATACATTGGAGTATCTTAAGGGCAGGGATATCCTTACATAGTTCCGTTAATAAATGGATTGTGTATCCTTTCAAACCCGATGGTAGTACCAGGTCCATGACCAGGGTAACAAACTACATCATCATCGTAACACAATAATTTTTCCTTGATATTTTTTATTATTTGGGGATAGGACCCTCCAGGAAAATCGGTCCTGCCTATAGAACCCTGGAAGAGGGTATCGCCCACAAAAATTATCTTGCCTACCTTCAGACATATACCACCCTGACTGTGGCCAGGTGTATGGATTACTTCCAATTCTACGGTATTTCCAATCTTGATAATATCTCCCTCGTCAACAAATTGGTCAGCCGCCGGGCTGGTAACTTTAGATCCCATCATAAAGGAGAAATTGGAAACTGCGTTTTCCAGCATCTTAGCATCGTTCTCGTGAATCAAGATTTTTGCCCCGGTGGCATCTTTAACTTCCCGATTGGCACCGATATGGTCTATATGACCATGGGTATTAATAATGTAGACTGCTTTCAGATTTTCTTGTTCCAGCAATCTCAGAATCGCCGGAGCATTTCCACCCGGGTCGATAACAGCTGCCTCTCTGGTCTCTTCACATCCGATAATGTAGCAATTAACTGCCATGGCGCTTATCTCTAAGCCTCTTAATATCATTTCATATCTACCTCCTATTAAAACACTTTCTCACTATCCAGCAGAATGGTCACTGGCCCATCGTTGTCGATTCTAACCAGCATCTCTGCTCCAAATATGCCGGTGGCCACTTTTATACTCCTATCCTCAAGATATTTAACACTGTACTCGAAAAGGGGTAATGCCAGGTCAGGCAAAGCCGCATCACTGAAACCAGGTCTTCTCCCTTTACGCGCATCACCATACAGCGTAAACTGGCTTACCAGCAGAATCTCCCCCCCGGTATCTATCAGAGAGCGATTCATTTTGCCCTCTTCATCTGGAAATATCCTCAAATGGACTATTTTATCCATCATGTATTCGGCCTCTTTTTCTGTATCTCCTTTTTTTATTCCAAGCAGAACCATTAAACCTCTTTTAATCTCTCCAGTAATTTCATCGTTTACTGTAACTTTACTGCCAATAGTCCTCTGGATAACAGCCCTCAATCTAATCGCTCCTTATTTCGCCGGGAAGCACTCTTCTGACCTCTACCACATCTCTTATCTTTTGTATTCTCTGCATTACCGCCTGCAAATGACCCATGTCTTTTATTTCTAATTTAAAGTTCATGACTACCCAATTGTTTTTAGTAACTCTCGAAAATACCGAGAGAATATGAACTTTAGTCTCATTTATCTCCACCATGACATCAGCAGTAAGACGGGGTCTGTCCAGGGCTCTTACTTCCAATTCGACACTATACAGACCTTTATCATCCGCCCATTCAACTTCAATGGTCCTTTCTTTTTCGCTTCTCAAGTAATTAAGCATATTCGGGCAGTCCCGACGATGAACAGATACTCCTCTCCCCCTGGTTATATAACCTAAAACGCTGTCTCCCGGAAGTGGATTACAGCATCTAGCCAGCCTTATGGCCACGTCATCTACACCTTTGATGCGCAGAGCAGTGGCTTCTCGTTCATGCTGAGCGGTAGTGCTGTGCATAGGTAAATTTACGATATCTTCTACCTGGGCATCGTGAAAATACAGTTCCTTCTGCTTGTTTATAACTTGATTAACGGTGATAGTTCCGTCTCCAACTGCTGCAAATAGATCATCAACATTGGTTAAACTGAAACGTTTGGTAACCTCAATAAGTTTATCTTCTTTAAGCAGTTCTTTGGGAGATAGATGTCTTTTCTTCATCTCAGTCTCCAGCAGGTCATGTCCTTTGAGAATATTGGACTGGCGTTGCTCCTTTTTAAACCACTGTTTTATCCTATTTCTGGCCGAAGAAGTTTTAATAAAGTTTAACCAATCATGTGAAGGTCCCGGTGAGTTTTTAGAAGTGATTATTTCAACTATGTCACCGTTACTGAGCTGATAATCTAAAGGCACAATCCGGCCATTGACTCTGGCACCAGTGCAGCGGTGCCCGACCTCAGTATGAACGCGGTAGGCAAAATCAACCGGGCAAGCCCCTTTAGGCAGTTCATATACATCGCTTTTTGGCGTAAAGACGTATACTGTATCATCAAAAAGGTCTATTTTTAAAGACTCCATAAATTCACCGGTGTCGTTGATGTCCTGCTGCCATTCCAGAATGCTCCTGAGCCAGGCCAGCTTTTTATCCAATTTCTTCTCTGCTGTACTCTCGCCTTCCTTGTATCTCCAATGGGCTGCTATGCCAAATTCAGCAGTTTTATGCATTTCCCAGGTACGGACCTGAACCTCAAAGGGCTCACCGCCTTTCCCAATGACGGTGGTATGAAGGGACTGATACATATTGGGTTTGGGAGTAGCAATATAGTCCTTAAAACGTCCTGGCAGTGGTGTCCACATAGTGTGTATTACCCCCAGAACTCCATAACAAACCCAGATATCATCTACAACTACCCGGATAGCGATTTTATCGTAAATTTCATCTACATCTTTATTCTGCTTTATCATCTTCTTATAAATACTGTATATATTTTTGGGGCGCCCTTTAATTTCAGCTTTTATGCCAGCTTTATCAAGACCATCCCGCAGTTGCTGGATTAATTCGTTGACATACTCTTCTCTTTCCCTTCTTTTCTTTTTAAGACGACTAGCTACTTCCCGATACATATTGTTGTTAAGGTAAGCAAATGCCAGATCTTCCAGTTCCCATTTAAATTTAAATATACCCAGACGGTGTGCCAGCGGTGCAAATATTTCCATAGTCTCACGGGCTATTTCCTGCTGTTTACGATCACTCTGGTAATTAAGGGTTCGCATGTTATGCATTCGATCAGCCAGTTTAATCAATAAAACTCGAATGTCTTTAGCCATGGCCATAAACATCTTGCGCAGGTTTTCCGCCTGAGCGTCCTCTCTGGATTTAAAATTGATACGGCTCAGTTTGGTTACACCGTCAACCAGTACTGCAACCTCCTCGCCAAACATATTCAGTATATCATTATAGGTATAACTGGTATCTTCAACCACGTCATGCAGAAGCGCAGCACATATTGAAGCAGTATCCATTTCAATATCAGCCAAAATAAGTGCCACTTCCAGCGGGTGAGTTATATAAGGATCTCCTGATATCCTTTTTTGTCCTTCATGTGCTTTGTGAGCAAGGTCAAAGGCTTTGATGATCAATTCGGTGTTAGCCCCGGGGTCATAGCTCAGCACACAATCCAGCAAAGGCTGAACTTCTACACACATAATTATCACCCTATAAGATTTTATTTAAATCATCAACTAATTTAACAAAAGATTGTTTTTCATACTTTCCTTCCAGGTAATAAGGTGATCTACTAATAGGTAACTGCTGTTTTTCTACATTTTTAAACTTTATTTCAATAATACTACCCTTTTTATTAATTTGACACAAGCCGAGATCAATTAGAATATACAGCACCGGGAACATATCAAAGGGTGTAAATTCTTTGCCGAGATAATTCCCTATCAACGATGCCAGATCCGCAATTTCCATGTCAATGGGGTTTCTGCCCGAGTTATGGAAGCATTCCAAAACGGTCTTGAGGATCTCTGGTTCAGGATACATTCTATTCAAGTAATTGCGATTCAGCCTGATATCCCTGGAAGCAAACATTATCCCTGCGGTTGGGCATTCTTCCTTCACCTGTTCTAACACAAATCTGGCTTCATAATAACTAAACGGTGCATCTGCAAACAACACTTGATCAAATTTGAAATCATAGGTGTTACACCCGCTGTATGCTCCATCAGTGATCAGTGCGCTGCTCCTGGTTTGCCAGAATTCTTGTCTTACTTTCCGCCGCTCATTTATATTGGCCAGGCCTGCTTCCATTTTACTTCCCGAAAAATGTTTAATTATATATTGTATAGTTCTCTTCCGGTTGGCATAGATCAGGGTTCTGCCGGGATAATCGCTTTTAACAGATGACTCTTTCCATTCGGTATTTCGGATGGTCTCCTCGATAGTCTCGATTTCGCGGTCTCTTATATAGTACAGTAAATTCTGATCAATGGTGTCCGGCCAGGACTGAATAAGCAGCCTGAGCTTATGTGGCAGGACTTTATTCTCCAAATAATAGCGCAGATAGGAAACCGAAATAACGTAGATTTTGTTCTTGCCCTTAATAAATTCAGCTTCGTACATATTTCTTCTGGCAGCTGGCAATTTTCCATGAAGTTCAGATATGATATCTGGGCGGAAAAAACTCTGTAAAACATTAACATGTCTGATAAGGCTTCTATAAGTAGGACATATAAACAGTACCGGCCTGTTTTCATCTATTTCGTACAAACATTTTTCTATTACCCTTATTAATCCGGAACTGAAGCTGTTGTTTTTTGGAATCACATCGGGCCGATAGGAGGGTTTCATGTCTCTGATCTTAAGCTGCAAATTACTCTGCCCTCGAAATTCATTTTCCGTAAGTTCAAAGACCTGATCGTGATAGCAGATACTGGTTGGACAGTTCATGAGGTCAGCCCGGTTGAAGGCTATGGCAGCGAGACGTCTGCTGCCTACTTTACCCTTGAAGTGACCCTGACCTACCAGGGAGGGTGAATATACCTGGGTATTCCTTAAAGCCAGCACTGGTATGGGGTTACCTTCCCCACAGGGTTGAAATTGCTGCAATTCACTTAATAGCCCTTTGTCTATATCGTCTAACTCTACCTCTAAATCTATAAACTGCCGGCGCTTGAGGTCCTCAATTTGATAGTTGTTCTCGCTCCATTCATTTATAGCTCTTCTAAAATCCAAATAGTCGGTTTTATTTATTGTCAAGCCCGCCGCCAGCTTATGCCCACCAAATTGAATCAAATACCTTTGACAGCTTTCCAAGGCCTGGTAAAGGTCGAATCCAAGAATACTTCGGCCCGACCCCTTCCCCACTGGTCCGTCCCAGGATATTAGGACACTGGGACGATTATATCGATCGCAAAGCCGTGAGGCCACGATTCCGGTGACTCCCTGATGCCACTCTTCTCCTCCCAGTACCAGAACTCTATCACCAGTCATATCCTCTTTTTCAATCTGCACGACAGCTGCTTGAAAAATATCTTCTTCTATCATCCGGCGCTCAGCATTCATTTCACTCAGCATATGAACCAACTCTTCGGCCATCCTTTTGTCCCTGGCCAGCAGCAGTTCGATACTGGTTCCCGCGTTCTGTAAACGGCCCGCGGAATTCAAGCGAGGCGCCAGAGCAAATCCGATGTGAGACGGGAGGAGCAGACGACCCTCAAGCCCACATTCTGTTATCAAAGCTCGTAAGCCTACTCGCTTAGTATTCTGTATTTTTTCCAAACCATATTTCACGTATATCCTATTATCCCCGGTTAAAGGAACAATATCAGCTATGGTAGCAAGGGCCACCAGATCCAGCCATTCGTACTCGTCAATATCGATACCCTGTACCTGGCAGATAGCCTGAGCTAACTTGAAGGCAACCCCTACCCCGGCTAGATCCCGATTTTTATCATTCCCATCGATACGCGGATTTACAATGGCCACAGCTTTTGGCAGTTCCTCGCCCGGAGTATGGTGATCAGTTATTATTATATCTAGACCAAGTGCAGACGCACGTTGTACTTCTTCCACTGATTTAATACCGCAGTCAACACTTATAACCAGTGAATACCCCTGTCTGGCCAGCTTATCCACCGCATCTAAATTTAAACCATACCCTTCTGTAAACCGTCCCGGGACATAATAGTCAACCGGGTAACCTAGTTGATCAAAACAGCTTTTCATCAAAACCACACTGCATATTCCATCTACATCGTAATCCCCATATATGATTATCTTTTCGTTTCGTTCAATAGCCCGGTTAATTCTCCCGATGGCAGTTTGCATCCCTCCTAAAGCGAACGGATCACTCAGGTCCGCCACCTCTCCAAACAAAAAACTATGAGCCCGAGAAGACGTATCTATACCTCGTTGTACCAAAAGCCTGGCTACAATAGATGAAATATTTAGCTCATTTTGCAGCTTCAGAGCTTTTGCTTCATCAAAAGCCTTGAACTGCCAGTAGGATCTCAAATGCATAATTACCTCCAAGTAGTGGTGGATATGGATTAAATCAGGAAAGCTACCGTTCTGTTAACGCACCCGGGCTTCTAATACCCGCACTCAGAAGATTATAGGAATTAAGTCCTTATATGAAAGTCATTGTGCGGGTTGGTGGTAGATACAGCCATATTTATTAAAATCAATTATAACCGATTGTATATAATCTGCGGGATTTTTTTATGGCGGGGGAACTGAACCAAGGGTGAACCAAGGGGACGGTTCTTGCGGTTGGACAATTTCTAGATTATGCCTTCAAAATGATACCTCTGCTAATCCCTGTTAATCGCGCCAATTGTCTTGTGGATAGCCCCTCATCTTTCAATGCCTTCAAAAACCTATCCCTTTTATCCTTTTCCAAATTTTGAACATCTGAACATTGGCTGACACTGCATGTTTTTTTAATAATAGTAATTGCTTCCTCATCCGATATTCTTCTTCTTTCAATTATATCCAGGCATTTATCATCATTCGTTGTCTTATGAAACTCCTTAAAACTAGCAATTGCTTTGTCCTTGTCCTCATTAAACAGCTTCAGCGCAAAATCTGTATCGGTTATTTTTCTATTTCCTGTATATTCCGAATAACTACTCCATTTATACTCAGCAATATCCTTTACGATTCCAGCCTTTAAAGGGTTTCGGTGTATATATCTTAAGACAGTTAAAAAATATTTATAATCTTCAACAGCTTCACTTTTGTATCTGTCCTGAAATAAATGCCCGCATCGTTGATATTTCCAATTATACCAATACACATAGCTGGCCCCTATACGCCGCATAATGATCCCCAATTCTTCTCGTTCTTCCTTAAGCAGTAAATGAACATGATTTCCCATTAAACAATAAGCATATATCTTATAACCGCTTGTATCCATATATGTTTGTAAAGTTTCCAGGAATCTTATAGCATCTTCCTCGTCTTCGAAAATAGTCTGTCTATTGGATCCTCTTAAGACAATATGATAGATGCCGCTTTCGCTTCGCTTTCTTTCAGTTCTTGGCACATTAACTCACCTCTGGTTTATCATAACAAGAATCAGAAGGTTATGCAACCACAAGAACCGTCCCCTTGGTTTACCCCCTTGGTTTACCTGATTTGCCATATGTACCTGATTAAATATACAATATGATTATCAAGCGGAAGGAGGTCTTTATAATGAATAAGGAGCAGATTGAGCGTATTAACGAATTGGCCCGGATAAAAAAGGAAACCGGACTTTCACCTGAAGAAGAACAGGAGCAAAAAGTACTGTACCGACAGTATATAGATTGGATCAAAGGCCAGGTCAAAGCCGGATTGGATGAAGCAGTTTCGAGGGAGCAGCCTGGGTCATGTTCCTGTAATGATCCCAACTGCAAACACATCCATTAAGACGCTACGGAAGTCATAACCTCCTAGTTGTTCTGATCATTGGGTTTTATCTGCTTTTCCTTTCGCTATCCATAAGATAATATTAATTTATGGTAGGGGCGAACAAAGAGTCGCCCCTTCTGATTTCTAACTGCAAGCTTCCCTCTTAAGTTATAATCCTCTTTTTCCCTCCATTTACATAATTAACTTGTGCGTATTCTGTTGTATACAACATATATATTAATGATGTGACCACGGTGTATTCAGGTGTATAGCAGGAGGTGCTGGTTTTGGCAAGTATCAGACATATGTACCCGGGCGGCAATACTCGTTATGGGTTTTATTCACTATACCACGATCTGGTTTTACCCCGGGTAAAACGAAAAATAGTATTAAAAGGTGGTCCGGGAGTTGGCAAATCGACTTTCATGAAAAAAGTAGGCACTTATTTTTTCGAAAAAGGTTTTGATATCGAATTTCACTGGTGTTCATCTGACGATAATTCCCTTGATGGATTGGTGATAGGAGACCATCAGCTGTGCCTTGTGGATGGTACCGCTCCCCACGTAGTAGATCCAGTTTATCCAGGTGCAGTTGATGAGATTATAAACCTGGGTGAATACTGGGACCGGGAAAAGTTAAGCTCCGCCCGGGATACCATTATAAAACTAACCGGGATTATCGGCAGATATTTCGAGCTGGCTTATAGCCGGCTGCAGGAAAGCGGAATTGCGTATGACGAATTAAAATCCTATCACAGCAGAAGCATAGATGAACAGGCATTAAGCAAAAACATCCAAGCCCTGGCTTCAGACTTCCTGGGAAGTGAAACTTCATCTTTCAAAAAACCCCGGCATCTTTTCGCGGGGGCTATCACTCCCAGTGGCCTGAATACCAGAATAGACAGTCTGATTCATGAAGGTACTTCCCTTTTCGCAGTGAAAGGGAGTCCGGGAAGCGGTTTAAAAAATTTATTTAAGCATATCGAGGGAATGCTTGAACTGGCCGGAATATATGCAGAAATTTTTCATAATCCCTTTGATCCCTTGGAGATTGACCTTATTATTCTGCCGGGAAGCAGAAAAGCACTGCTGGATACCAGTTCAAATATCTTCTCATATGAGAATAAACTGCAGAATCCTAAATACCGCAGGATATTAGATTTTGATAAGTTCCTGCTTAAGTCGGAAGTAGAAATATATGCAAAATCAATCGCACAGGCCCACGACCGAATGGAAGATGGAATAAGAGATGCAGTCTATTTCATAGAATCCGCCAAGAAAACCCATGACGAATTGGAATTGAATTATATTCCAGCCATGAATTTTGAAGCAATCGATGCTTTTCGGGAGCAGCTACAGGAAGAACTGCTTCTCATATTATAGATATCTAACGTGGGATAAGATGGCGATATGTCATCTTTCCCCAAACCTTCAGAATAAAGTCAGTCAGCGATTGGCAGATTCCTTAATTGATGAGGCGTGCCAGGTCTTAACTTTTGAAAAAAAGATGCCCATCAGGAACCGTCCCAAGTGTCCAAGTATCATCTCGCCAAACTTGTAACACGAATAGCGGAGAATAAATTCTCCGCTACTCGCAGGCTTATATTAGTCCTTCTTATATCATCATGGCTTTAACTACATCCCCCTGCTTTCCCTGCCCGGGTTTAAGATCCAGTATCAAGGGGGTCTCACTGCAGAAGTTATTAGCTTCATCCAGGGGCCGGGCGAAAACATAACCCGGTCCCATAAATATCATTTCTGCCCTTCGCAGACTGCGCCGGTCCGATATTTTCTTTATCGCATAATGGAGTTTAATATCAAACCAATTCTCTGATCGATCAGAAACTCCTCTCAAGCTTAAAATAGCGGGTTTGATAAGCACTTCAAAAAGCAGGCTGACTGCGCCGGGATGGCCGGCCAGGTTGTATATCAGCCTTCCATTATAAACTGCCGCAGCTGAACCTTTCCCAGGAACAATATCTATCCCTTTAAAAAGGAGCTGTGCCCCGAGTTTCTGTAATGAATCGTAGACCAGATCAGATGTACCATGACCTGTTCCCCCGCTTATTATGACCATGTCAGAGGAACTGGCCCCCCTGACGATTGCTTCTGCAATAGCATCACGATCGTCTTTGACTCCATTTTCTGTAAACAAGGGAGCTCCCCCGGCCTTAATAATTTTAGCGGAGAGAAGACTCCGATTACTATGATAAATTTGACCTCGCTGCAGGGGAATCCCTGGTAAAACCAGCTCATTTCCAGTGTTGATAATGTATATGTGAGGAACCCTGTGTACTGAGACATTTGCTACTCCGCAGCAAGCTATACGTTCAATTCTTTCCGAGTCCAGAATATCTCCCCTTTTAACCAGTCGTTTTCCGGCCGGTATTTCACTGCCGGCCTGCTGTATATTTTCACCCGGTCTTATCTTTTGGCCTGGAAAGATGATACTGCCGCGTTGGTCTACATGCTCCTGCTTTAAAACGGCAGCAGTTCCATCTGGCAAAACAGCTCCCGTCATAATCTTAATTGTTTCTCCGGGGTTAAAAGAGACATAATCACTTCTGCCAGCTGACAATTCGTTAATCAGCTTCAGTGGAGTAATATGATCGCTGCTTATTTTAAATAAATCCGCCCTGGTTACGGTGAAACCATCTACTGCAGAACGATCAAAACCTGGAACAGGGAACTCTGCTGCGATATCTTCTGCAGACACACGCTGACAGGCAGTCTGCAGGCTTATATATTCATTTTCCACAGGATAAATGTACTGCTTGCACAAGGCCAGTGCAGCTTCCAAATTAATTGAACTGTTCATTAATTACACCCACCTCATCAGAAGAGCCAGGCAGTTATACTACTGCCGGCCAAAATTCCCTGCTGCTCATAAGGAATATGAATGAAGGCGTCGGCTAGAGACAAGATACTCATTAAACCTGATTTACCCAGCAGTGGCCGGCCCAATAATTGATGGTCTTTTTCCTCTAGTACCACCGGAACAAAATCATCTCTGCCGGGTTGAGATGCAATATTCTGAGTCACCTTTACCGTGACTCTCTGACTGCTATCTGTTTTTAAAAGCGGACTACATATAATAGAAAATATCATCAGTGCCGATACCGGATGTCCAGGCAGTCCTATGACCATTTTTTCATTCACCCTGACCGCCAGAGTGGGCTTGCCCGGTTTAATCGCCAGACCATGAAACAACAGTTCTGAACCTGGAATTGACAGCAGTACATCGATGGTTACATCCATGATTCCCACCGAACTCCCACCCGACATCAGCAGTATATCATTCTCTTCCAGGGCCTTTAAGACTATTGCTTTAAGAGCCTGGAAATCATCTTTGACTATAGGATAAGTACATGGTATACTACCGCAGCAATAGACAGCTGAAGCCAGTGCATGGGTATTAACATCCCTGACCTGCCCCACTGCAGGATTAATATCAATTGGAACAATCTCATCGCCGGTGGAGATTATTCCTATTTTGTAGGGTTGGTATACATCGATAGTATTGATTCCCAGGGAAGCCAAAAATCCTATATCCTGAGGCCGCAATACCTTCCTGGGTTTAAACAGAGATTGACCCCTTTTAACATCTTCGCCTTTGAGCATAAGATTCTCTCCGGGTCCTACCGGACGATAAATTAATATAGTGTCATCTCCTAATCGTTCCGTATACTCCACCATAACCATCGCATCGGTACCAGGGGGCATCATCCCTCCCGTAGGCACCCAGCAGCACTGTCCTTTTTCTATTTTGATTCCCGCTGCCTCCCCCATCTTCACCTCACCCTGATAATCAAGATAAGCAGGTAACGACTCACTACTGCCAAAGCTGTCCTCAGCCCTGACTGCATACCCATCTACGGTAGACCTATCAAATGAAGGCAGATCTTCTGGCCCAATTATATCCTGGGCCAATAATCGGCCGGAGGCTGACAGGAGGCTTAAGCGTTCTATCCTGCGGACGGGAAAATGCTGCTTAATTTTTGCAACTGCTTCGTCATATTTTACTACTTTTAAGAATTCCGTCATTATATATCACACCTCACGGTTTCATTCTACATTCACTATTATACTAGATATTATCCAGGACTGTCCGCTTCATAGCTTTTCTTGTTTAGCAGGCTTTTCCTCAATTTTCTTGTGTCAGTTAAGCCTCGTTTATTGTATAAATTAGATTATACCCACTGCTTAATTAAATAAAAAGGGACTTGCTTTCTGGCATAGAATTAATAGTGTTATACTTTAAGTTGAAATAAATGCTTTAGCAGGTGAATAATATGGAAAGAAATGTATATATTCAGAATACTCCACTGGATCAAGCCATAGATATATTTATGGGGCAGTTGGAAAAACGCGGTTATTTTCAAATAGAAACCGAAACCATTGATGTTCTGGGCAGTATAAATCGGATCTTGGGTTCCGCTGCCAGTGCTCGCAGATCGTCACCACATTATCCGGCTTCGGCCATGGATGGTATAGCAGTTAAAGCATTGGATACTTTTGGAGCCAACGAGAGCAATCCGGTAATTCTTGATAAAAATCAGTACATAGAAGTAGATACCGGTGAATATGTACCCCGGTCCTTTGATGCAGTAATAATGATAGAAGACGTAAATTTCCAGGGAGAACAGGTGGAAATTATTAAACCTGCCGTACCCTGGCAGCATATCCGCTCGGTGGGAGAGGATTTGGTAGCCATGGACATGATCGCACCGTCCTCTACCAAAATAGGCCCTTATGAACTGGCTTCCTTTTTAACCGCGGCAATTTCTGAAGTTGAGGTGGTAAAGAAACCAGTAGTTGCAATTATCCCGACCGGCACTGAGCTTCTGGATCAGGGCAGCGAAGACATGAACCCGGGAGAGATCGTAGAGTCTAACAGCAGGATGCTGATAGCTATGTGTCAGGAGTGGGGAGCAGAAGCCCTTAGACATGATATAGTTATTGATGATAGAATCAGGCTCCGGGAGGCAGTAGAAGAGGTTAAAGACCAGGCTGATATGATTGTTATCTGTTCTGGATCATCGGCCGGCCGGGAAGATTATACTTCCTCAATAATACGAGAGTCAGGAGAATTACTGGTGCATGGGATAGCTACTAAACCAGGAAAACCTGCGATTCTCGGGCTCATAGATGATAAACCGGTTATCGGTGTACCTGGTTATCCAATATCAGCCCAGCTAGTTTTTACTCTCTTTGCCAGACCGATTATTTATAAAAAATTGGGGCTTCCTTTCCCATCTGATTCTGTTATCGAGTGTAAAGTTTCCAGAAAGGTAGCATCCTCTATGGGTGTAGATGAATTTATTTATGTCAATACCGCCCGGATAAAAAATAATTATATTGCCTATCCTCTCAATCGGGGGGCCGGGATCACTACCAGTCTGGTCAAAGCAGATGGAGTGATGCATATAGAACGGGGTAACGAAGGGCTGGAGGCCGGCAGCCGATGCTCAGTGATGTTAAGAAAACCACGGGCACTGGTAGACCAAACCCTGGTATCTATTGGCAGTCATGATATTTCAATAGATTTTTTAGCCGATATCTTGCAGGTGCAGCATAATAAGCGGCTTATTTCCACCAATGTTGGCAGTATGGGTGGTATCATGTCCTTGATGAAAAATGAGTGTCATTTTGCCGGTGTGCATCTGCTGGATACAGATTCTGGAGATTATAATATTAGCTATCTAAAAAAATACTTGAATAAAACTCCCTGGCTGCTTCTCACTCTAGTGAATAGAGAGCAAGGATTAATTGTAAAGAAAGGTAATCCATTTAATATTAAGGAAATAAATGACTTGCCAGGACCAGAGATTAGATACATCAATCGGCAAAAGGGATCTGGAACCCGGGTTTTACTGGATTATCTGCTGGATAAAAACAGTATAAAACCCAGCACCATTAACGGCTATAGTCGTGAGGAATACACTCATCTGGCAGTTGCTGCGGCAGTTAAAAATGATACTGCTGATTGTGCTCTGGGCATCTATGCCAGTGCTAAAGCATTAAATTTGGATTTCATTCCCATTTCTGAAGAAAGATATGATTTATGCATATTACCGGATTTATTGGATGAACAGGATATTAATCTGCTGATGCAGGTAATTTCCAGCACTATTTTCAAAAAAAGGGTTATAGATTTCGGCGGATACAACATATTAAATACAGGGCAGGTAATCTATTCCAATAATATATAATTATTTGTTATACATTGTATTACTCTATATTATATCTTAGTGGTTATTCCGACAAACTGCAAGGAATTTAATTGCGGGTGTCGAAGTTATTAGCAGGTGAAGGCAACTGAATTATGTACATGCTGTATTCCGCAGCAGACCCACTGGAGAGGGGAGGGGGTTTTAAAGCCTTTTAAGCAGTTTCCCCATAATTATAATGGAATACTTAACCTGTAAGCTGTATAAGTAGAAAAAATTTGAGACTTATGCGCTTATTTTAGGGTGTCCAATTTTTTGCTGGAGTGTTACAATCTATAGCAGTATCCAGTTAAAAGAATTGAATACGGTGAAAGGAGAGTGTGGAGTTTATGAAGGTTACCCGTAGACAATTCCTCAAGGTAACCGGAGCAACCGTAGCAAGCTTTGCAGTTGTAGACCTTGGTTTTGATCTGTCTGCTACTGCCAGTGAAGTCCAGGGCGTACGCACCAAAGATGTAAAACCTGTACCGACCATCTGTCCATTTTGTGGCGCTGGTTGTGGACTAGTTGTTTATTCCAGGGATGGTGCACCTGCTGATGGACCACAGTTGCTCAGCGTTCAGGGGGACCCCGATAACCCAATAAATCGGGGAGGAGCATGCAGTAAAGGTTCGGCGCTGTTTAATATCAGGGAGGTGTACAGCCCTGAAACTGGTGAGCAGGAGATTAATCCGGAAAGAAAAACCAAACCTTTATATCGAGCACCAAAAAGTGATAAGTGGGTAGAAAAAGATTGGGATTGGATGTTCGATGAAATAGCGAATAGGTTTAAGAAAACCCGCGACGAAAACTTCGAATATAAGGATGAAAATGGTATCATTGTCAGCCGGTGTGAAGCTTTAGCAAGTATGGGGGGAGCAGCACTGGACAACGAAGAGCTTCAATTGATTTCAAAATTAATGCGAGCTCTTGGAATGACTTATATTGAACATCAGGCCCGTATCTGACACTCCGCGACGGTTGCCGGTCTGGCACCAACATATGGTCGTGGAGCGATGACTAACCACTGGGTTGACCTGAAAAATACTGATTGCGCTTTAATAATGGGCAGTAATGCTGCTGAAAATCATCCCATTTCTTTCAAATGGCTTACTGAAGCCAGAGAAAAACGGGGCGCGAAGATAATCAGTGTTGACCCTCGTTTTACCAGGACTTCAGCCCGGGCAGATATCTATGCTCCGCTGCGTTCTGGTACTGATATTGCCTTTATTGGTGGTATGATGAACTACATTTTACAGAACAAACTTTATCACGAGGAATACGTGAGATGGTTTACCAATGCTACCTTTATAGTCAAAGATACTTTTGGATTTGAAGACGGTCTATTTTCTGGTTATGATCCGGAGAAACGCAAATATGATGCAGCCAGTTGGGCTTTTGTCATGAACGAAGACGGCACTTACCAAAAAGATATGACCATGGAAAATCCTCAATGTGTATTGCAGATAATGAAAAAACATTATGCGCGCTATGACGTTGACCTGGTATGCAGAATCACCGGAACTCCTAAAAACAAATATATGGAAGTAGTTGAGGCTTATGCCGCAACCGGTGCTCCTGATAAAGTAGGTACTATCATGTACGCTATGGGAACTACCCAGCACACCGTAGGTACCGAAAATGTAAGAAGTTTTGCAATTCTGCAGCTTCTGCTCGGAAACATAGGGAGAGCCGGCGGCGGAGTTAACGCACTGCGCGGGGAATCAAATGTGCAGGGATCAACCGACTGGGCACTGCTGTATCATATACTGCCTGGATACCTGGCAACTCCTGAAGCTAAAAAGCATCCGGATTATGCCACCTATAATGCCGTAGAAACACCCAAAACCGGCTACTGGAAAAATAAACCTAAATTCCTATCCAGCATGCTGAAATGCTACTGGATGGAAGATGATCCAGCGAAATCCTATAATTATCTTCCTAAACGGATAGATGGCAAGAACTATTCGCATATCGCCATGTTTGAAGATATGTACAAGGGAATAATCAAGGGTATGATCATCTGGGGCTCAAACCCGATTGTTGGCGGACCGAATGCCAACAAAGAACAAAAAGCCCTGGCTAACCTGGAATGGCTGGTTGCTATAGACCTGTGGCAGACTGAAACGTCAGAATTCTGGAGCTATAAAGCTCTGGAGCGTCCCACTGACAAAAATGAATATGATATCAAGCCTGCAGACGAAATAGATACTGAAGTATTCTTCCTGCCTGCCTGCGGTTCTTATGAAAAAGAGGGCTCTGTTTCCAACAGCGGACGCTGGATGCAGTTCCGCTGGCAAGCTGCTGACCCGGTGGGAGAATCCAAGGCTGATCTGGAAATCGTCCATAAATTGGCTCTTAAGATTAAAGAACTCTATGCGGGAAGCAGCAGAGTAGAAGACGAACCTATTACTCGCCTGACCTGGGAATACGGTCATGGTGATCATCCAGATATTAATGTTATTGCCCGTGAAATCAACGGCTTTACAGTAGTAGATGGTAAACCTGGACCTCAGGTAGCCAATTTCACCAAGCTGATGGATGATGGTACTACAGCATGTGGTAACTGGATCTATTCCGGCTGCTATCCGGCTGATACTGGAAATCCTGATGTAGACTATCTGGCCCGCAGAAGAATAAACAAAGATGATCAGGTAGATCCTAATTATCCTCCGATAGGAAGCTATAGCCAGTGGTCATGGTGCTGGCCGGTCAATCGGCGTATCATCTATAACCGCTGCTCTTGTACTCCCGAAGGTGTTCCCTGGGATGCCAACCGCGCTTCTATTTGGTGGAGTGGTGAAGAATGGACCGGCAATGACGTACAAGACTTTGGAAAAAACACCGATCCCAATGGACCTGGCGGCAGAAATGCATTTATCATGCGGCCGGAAGAAGTTGGCTGTATGTACAGCAAATGTAATGAAGGTCCATTACCCGAACATTATGAACCCTGGGAAAGCCCGGTTAAGAATCTGCTGAATAGTCAGGATCTAAATCCTGCCGTCCAGATATTTGAGCCGGATAAGCAGGGTACTACTGATAAATATCCTATAATTGGTACGACTTACAGGGTTTCAGAACACTGGCAGTCAGGTATTATGACCAGGACTCAGCCCTGGTTAGCTGAACTGATGCCCAATTGTTTTGTGGAAATGAGTGAAGAGTTGGCCAGGGATAGGGATATTAAGAACGGTGATGACGTAATCATCACAACTACCCGCGGTGATATAAAAGCTCTGGCATGTGTTACCAAACGATTCAAGCCATTCTTGATCGATGGCAATTATGTACATCAGATCGGAGTATTATGGCACTTTGGATTTAACGGATATGCACCTGGTGAACCGGCTAACCGCCTGACACCGCATGTCGGTGACGCGAACACCACGATTCCAGAGTATAAAGCATGGCTGTGCGATGTAAGGAGGGCGTAACTATGGCAAAGATGACTAATTTATATGATGTCAGCAAATGTACCGCCTGCCGTGGTTGCCAGGTAGCCTGCAAAGACTGGAATCAACTGCCGGCAGTTATCGAACCTTTTAAAGGTAACTATCAGACCCATGAAGATACCAATGGTGACACCTTTACTATTGTAAAATTTATTGAAGGCGAGGACCCGGTAGATGGTGTATACTGGAACTTCATCAAGTATCAGTGTATGCACTGCTCTGATCCTGCCTGTATGAGTGTCTGCCCACAGGGAGCTTATTCCAAGACTTCCTGGGGAGCGACCTATCATGACCCGGAAAAATGCATCGGCTGCCAGTACTGCACCTATGCATGTCCATTTGAGATTCCCAAATACCGCGCCAGAGAAGACAAGATAACCAAGTGTACTCTCTGCGTGGACCGAGTTGAGGAAGGATTGACGCCGGCCTGTGCCCGTACCTGTCCTACTGGAGCTCTCAAATTCGGAGAACGCGATGAACTTCTGCAAATAGCGGAAGAAAGAGCCAAGTTCCTTCGGGCTAATGGCTTTCCCCGGGCTACCATATACGGCAAGGTGGAACTGGGTGGTTTGAACAAGCTGTATGTTCTTACTGACACTCCAGATAAATTCGATTTGCCGTTGGATCCCAAGGTGCCAGGACAGATTACCTTCTGGCAGAATTGGGTACAGCCTTATTTCGGATGGCTTATCCCAATTGCCCTGGGAGGTTCTGCAATTAGTTTTGTAACTACCAGAATACTGGCTAATAAAAATGGAGACCATACGGAAGGAGGTCATGAGTAATGCAATGGATTCCTGAATATAAAGGGGATGTTCCTCGAGTAGAAAGATTCAATTTCTTGTCCAGGTTTACTCACTGGGGACATACCGTGACCTTTTTGCTCTGTCTCTTCACTGGTCTGGCACTTTTCCTGGATAGCGCCGACTGGCTGGCAGCAATTTTCGGTGGCTTCCATGGCGCAGGTCTGGTACACAGGATAGCTGCAGTAGCAATGACCATCGTAGTAGTTATATTCGTAATAGGAAATTTTAAGGTAGTAATTGCCTGGATTAAAGATATTCTACGCTTTGGTAAGAATGACATTATATTTATTATGTTATTCCCTTTGGAGTTTCTGGGCTTTAAGGTAAAAGTACCTCCCCAGACCAAGTTTAACGGGGGGGAAAAAGGAAACTCCATGATCACCCCAACTGCGGTAATATTCCTAATTTTGAGCGGCTATATCATGTGGGTTCCATCGATATTCCCAGCTGGTCTGGTGAGACTTGCTTATCCTATCCATGATATCAGTATGGTTCTGGCAACCATGATGGTATGTATGCATGGATACCTGGGATCTTTCCATCCTGGCTCCGGAGAATCCTTCTGGGGTATGTGGAAAGGTACAGTTAGAGAAGATTGGGCTGAACATCACCATAAAACCTGGTATGATGAAACCTATGGTGATAAAGCCAGTGGTGAATAACACCTTATAATCTGCTGCTATAAAAGGGGGAGAGTACTCCCCCTTTATGTTTATCAAGCAGAATTTGGGACGGTTGTTTGGTTCCTTAAACTTAAGCCAGCAGGAAAGCATATAAGAGTGCAGCGTTCTATGCTTTTTCCTCTACCTGGAATCTACTTCAAGGAGTGATATTTAATGAAAAGAAATAGTCCAGTTGAACTTCCAGATGGATATGTAGAGTTTTATAAAGCTTTAGAAACATGGCAGAATGAACAGCAGATTAAGCTGCAGAAAAACTGTGCATATAGCAAGGTGGATAATATTCTGCCATTACTATCGGAACAAAAAAGACCTATAATAATCATAGGTAATTTTATCATCGATCCACATGAATACAAGATGGTTTTTGGAGATCTGCTTACCTTCATAAGTAAATCACGACCCGAACTTCAAGAGATGATAGAGGCTATATCAAAGGACATTGTACAACTGGACTACGATCAGTTGATTAAGGATTTATTGAACAGCAAGTATGAAACTTTTGCAACATTGGCGGAAAATTATGGTACATCAACTGAGCTGCTGGTTTTTCTTTTTGAACATGCTGTCAGACCATTCCTTAGAATCTATGCTGCTCCTTACCAGAAAGAATTAACCGAAGATACTTTTCAACATTGGGACTTCCCTTCTCTATGTCCAGTCTGTGGAAGCAAGTCACATTTCAGTCGGCTCAGGCCGATTGATAGTCGGAGGTTTATGTTCTGTGATCGTTGTTTTATCGAATGGGAAGCCAAGTATTTGCAGTGTATTCACTGCGGCAATGATACTCCGGGAACCATCAAGTACCTTTCTATAGAAAATGATGATGCTTACCAGATATATACCTGCGAAGAATGTAAGGGTTATCTGAAGACCTATGATGAAAAGCAAGGTGGCCGCAGTACTGACCTTTTTATCGCCAATATTGAGACCATTTATCTGGATATGCTGGCTCAGGAAAAAGGATATACTGATCACGATATTTAGCCAAAGTTCCGTATCTGATACCAAACTTATTATTATCAACAAATATATAAGGCCGGATAGTTATTATTACCGTCCGGCCTCTATTTTATATTGTGTTCTGATTAATTATTCTTCGTCAGTATGGTTTTTAACGTCTGCAGCACAGCGACCCCGGTTATGGTGATGGTACCGGCAGTCGTTTACTAGTTCGTAATTGCCTCCTTCAAGAACCAGCATTTTTGAGTTTATTAATGTATCAGCGACCTTCTGCCGGGCTTCTACCAGAATTCTCTGGAATGTAGTCCGGGATACTCCCATTTCCACTGCACAATCTACCTGATCCAGTCCTACCAGGTCTTTTAATCGCAGGGCTTCCGCCTCTTCTATCTTTAATATAATTTCTTCCAATTCATAGGCAGGTATGCCTGCTGGCTTAAAGAAATTCGACCTGGGTATATGTCCTACCCGCCGGCATTTGGTTTTCCTGGGCATATTCATTCTCCTTTTTAGTTAATTATTTGGCCTTCCTTGTATTATAGCATGCACCTTATCCGGCAGAAATGTTTGTAGTGACAAAATTGTAACGCCTAACCGCTCTTAAGTATATTCCTGGCTGCTGCATCTCTTTTCCCGCCCAATGCCCTATCAAGTGGAACATACTGCAGCGCTTCGGTCCAGCAAAACTCTACACATTGCGGTGATCCTCCGCACAGGTCGCATTTAAATGCGGTACCTCGGTCTAAGCTGAAATTAGCATGTCCAAATGGGCAGGCCTGAACACATTGCCGGCATCCAATGCACAGGGCAGGGTTAATTGCAACATCACCACTATCTGCATTTTTAGTAATGGCTCCGGATGGGCATACGCTGACACATGGTGGCGATTCGCAGAAAGCACAGGTTATGGGTACATTAAAAGCTTCCGTAGGATACCTGACTACTCTTATTCGTGAGAGGGCCGGTGAGCATATATCTTCATGGACCATTGAACATACCATTTCACAGGTAGCACAACCCACGCACTTATGGTAATCAATAAAAATTAATTTATCCATTGTTTCCTCCTTTGCCTGCCCACTAATATTCTTTAGAAATATCTTCGACTGTCTATATACCATGCCATGGTCGAAATCAAACCCTGGTTAAGCAGAACTCTTCTGGCTTCGGATAGAGAAGTTCCTTTTTTTATCATGGTGAAAATTGAACTTGCACCATCCAGGCTGCCGATGCATTGATATCCTGCTATCCTATCATTGACTGCTAAGAGACGATAATATAAATCTTGACTCTCCTGCTCAATGACTTCCACTTCATATCCATTGAGGCCCTGGAGGTTCAACCCTATTGCAATACAAGGTATACCCATTATTTCTTCGATAACTACACTGCAGTTGCCTTCGTATTCATAGGACTGCCCCATACAATTGGCCGCCGCCAGATCAGCTTGTCTCTTGGCACTTGACCATAAAAGGCTTAAAGATGGTTTACCGGTAATAACATTTAGTGACTGCACACAGTCACCACAGGCAAAAACTCCCGGATGAGTGCACCGCATATATTTGTCGACTTCTATACCTCCCAGACTTCCTATTTTAAGACCTGCCTGGCGGGCTAACTCGACATTAGGCTTAACCCCGGCGGCCCAAATAACCGTATCACATTCGAGGTCCTGCTGGTCGGTCCTCAATCTTTCTACCCGCTGTTCCCCTTGCACTTCGATAACCCGTTCCCCGGTAAAAACCCCGATATTTTCCTTTTCCAGCAAAGATCGTATCCTATTAGCCGACTTCAAGTCATACAAAAGAGGCATTACCCAATCCTGCATTTCTACAATTTTTACATCACAGCCTCGATTTCTGAGGGCGCCGGCGGTTTCTACCCCTATATTACCTGCACCAACCACTACTACCCGGCCCGGTTTATGTTCCATGATTAGCTCTATATCTCGAGGTGTCTTAAGCACGAAGTTGCCCTTCAACAGCGATCCATTTATGGGTGGGATTATGGGACGGCTGCCAGTTGCTATGATAAGGCAATCGTAGCCATATTTTTTATCCCCGGCTTCCAGGCATTGGTTGTTAATGTCTATGTTCTCTACTTCCTGCCCGAAACAGGTTTTTATTTTCTGCTGCTCATAATCGGCCAGGGTCTTTAAATAAGTCTTATTAATAGGTATCCACCCGGCCAGAGCATCGGGCAGAGCACAGGCAGAATATTCTGAATAATATTCTCTGGCAAACATGAGTATCTCACATTCTGGACTATATTTTCTAATGCTGGCTGCTGCTTGGTTACCAGCTGCGCCATTGCCTATGATTAGTATTCGCATAGGTTTCCTCCCTATTTATTACAGTTTCCGGGATGCCTCCAAAATCTGTAACCCGGCCGTTTGCCTCCTCTTTTTATCTGCTGCTTCTGATATATCGATAAATGCCAAAGCTCCAGCAGGGCAGTATTTTACGCACTGCGGATCTCCCCCGCACAGGTCGCAGTTCACAACTGCTTCACTTATAGGATCCATAATAGCAGCGGAAAATGGACATGCAATCTCACAGGCCCTGCATCCTATACACCTATCCTCATGACGCAAGGTTAAATCACTATCATGGTCCTTATATATCAGATTCATAACACAGAAGGTCTCACAGGGAGGATTACTGCAGTGCATGCAGAATATCGGCACATTAAGGCCGAATTCTTCATCCCGCTTTATTATTATTCTGGAAAAGGATGGATGCCATTGACCTGCCTTCTGGGCTGAACAAACCAGCTGACATACACCACATCCATCACAGATCTCTATGTTTACAGCAATTCTCTTCATCTGCATTCCCCATGCTTTCCCTAGTTATCCAAATCATCCAGTTTTAAGCGGTCCAAGGTATTGGCCTCAGGCCTCCCCGTTTTCCTGTCCCAACCTCGAGCTTGATAGTACTTTTCCAGTACCGCCTGTATTTTCGCCTCATCCAGTCTATTACCATCGATGTCTTCTTCGTAGAAGCGCCGGGGGAATTTGCTGGCATCCACCGCTTCCCCTTCCCTCAGGTTAAACAGCTTAATCAAATTCCAGGTTCGTTCTGAGCTCTCCATCAAATCGGCTGCATTTATGTCAATTCCGATAAATGCCCGGCAGGCTTCTGCAATAATGGTGGGTCCAACCTTTTCCATAACCGGAGGCCTTATACAGATCCCTACCGCGTTATACAGGTTAATTAAATCCTCCGCCCACTTGGACATTTCTGGAATATCCACGGTGTCATTTTCAAGATCTATAGCTTTGCTCTTAAGCTCTTCGGGCATATCCAGCCGGTCATACATAGGTTTCTTAAAGCCAAATCGCTCTTTCATATACGCTTCATCTTTATCGTTATAACGCAGGTTTTCCACTGGATTACGGCAGCGGAGGTGGTCCCCCCCTCTTATGTTGGTTAGCATACCCAGGGTCCAGGTAGACCAGCGACCTCGTGGATCTATAAAGGGTATCTCCATGCCTTTGACGTGTATAGCATATCTATCCGCCTGTTCAAATTGTTCTGCTGCCCTTTTGGTTCCTTCTGCGAGAATATTACCTATACCTTCTCTATTAATAACCTGGTGCAAAAGCTTAAAGGCTGCCTCATCATCGCCAAAATCAAGCTCAAATCCTACATCCTCATCAGTTAAAATGCCTTTTTTATAAAGCTCTATGGCAAAACCCAAGACTCCTCCGGCACTGACCATATCCACACCATAGCGCTGGCATATTTCGCTGGCCTTAATGATAGCTTCGGTATCCAAACCTACTGTAGCTCCGAAAGACATAACCGGGGTAATTTCCAAATCCTTAATTCTTAAACCTGCATATTTACCTTCCTTTATCTCTGCCCAGTGCCCGCAGGCAATGATACAGGATTGACAGGCCACATGCCGACTGCCGTATTTGTCCACAATTGGCCTGCCTCCAATGTCTTTCCAATCAGGCAGGGTACCTTTGGTGAAATTATGGGCAGAGGTGGCTTTAAACTTTCCATAAGGTATACTGGCATTCAATGTTCCGTATTCGGTAAAAGCCATATAAGAAGAAGCAGATTTTATGAGCTGCTGCCCCTTTTTCACTGCTTCCAGCATGGCTGCTGTATCGTAAATATTTCTGCCCCGGCTTCCTTTAACAGCTACAGCCTTAAGGTTCTTGGAACCCATGACTGCTCCCAATCCCGTGCGCCCCCATCCATCATAGCGGCCATTCTCGATGCTGGCAAATCGCACCAGGTTTTCTCCAGCGGGTCCTATAAGGGCTATTTCTGCTCCATAATGTTTTTGCTCCAGTATATCAACGGTTTCCCAGCATTCCTTTCCCCACAAGAAACCCGCATTAAGAATTTTAGCCTCATCGTCATTAATTACTAAATATGCAGGTTCTGCCGCCTTACCCTTTATCACCAGGGCATCATAACCGGCTGTTTTCAGTTGGATGCCAAAAAATGCGCCAGAGTTAGAGGTTCCAAACTGTCCGGTTAAGGGCGATTTAGCAGAAGCCTCGGTACGTGATGCGGTTGGAAAGGGCGTGCCCACCAGAGTTCCAGCAGCAAATACCAGCACATTATCTTCTCCCAGGGGGTCCGCTCCTGAAGGTATTTCATCATATAAGATACGGGCACATAACCCTATTCCCCCTAGGTACTTCTTTATTAATTCAGGTTCAACTTTCCTTGAACTGATTGAACGGGTGGATAAATTAACTTCGAGTATTTTACCGGGGTAATCATTCATTACTAAAACACCCCTCTCCCTCAATATGTTTAATTTAATTATAAACGAGCCCGGTACAGTTTTGACTTATTTAAAATTGGAAATTATGTCAAGTATAACTGGTTGGCCACTAATTTGTATACAAATTAATTATAGAATAAGAAACCCTGTTGCGCAAGAACCCCTTTGATCGGTACTCCTTACTTAACAGGGTGATTAATTGCTCGATTATAGTGAAGCTGCTAGCCTTTTAGCTGCTTTTTCAGCCTTCAGCAATACTTGTTTTTCATCAAAAGTCATTATCTTTTTGTTTTCCATAATAATATTGCCGTTAATAATAACTGTCTCTACATCACTGGCCTGGGCCGAGTAAACTATATTGGCTGCCGCATCATGAACTGGCGTCATATGAGGTTGATCAAGACTGATGATTATAAGGTCAGCTTTTAATCCTGCCTGCAGCCGGCCCGTTTCATTTCCTAGTCCCAGTGCTTTCGCTCCATGGACGGTTGCCATTTCTATGGCTTGATAAGCTGGCAGAACAGTAGGGTCCATAGTGTTCACTTTATGTAATAATGCACAAGTACGCATCTCTTGCAGCATATCCAGGTTATTGTTGCTGGAGGCTCCATCTGTACCCAGAGCAACTGAAATACCTGCCGCCAACATTTCTGGTACTGGAGCAATACCACTGGCTAATTTCATGTTGCTTTCCGGGTTATGTGCGACTCCGATATCATACTTTTTAAGTATGGCTATGTCAGCCGGGGTCAGATGCACACAATGAGCAGCTGTGGTGGGTATTTCAAACAAGCCTGCTTCTTCCATGAGCTCTACCGGGGTTTTGCCATACTGCTTTTTTATATCCTCTAATTCAACTTTAGTTTCGGCTATATGGGTGTGAATACCAACATTTAATTCCCTGGCTAGAGCTGTTACCTTTTTCAAATATTCAGGAGGACAGGTGTAAGGTGCATGAGGTCCCAGCCTGAAACTGATTCTGTCATCAGCAGCCCGATGCCATTTTCCTATCAGTTCCCGACTTTCCTCCAGACCGCTTTCTGCGGCTGGTCCAACTCCTATTAATCCTCGAGCTAGAACCGCTCTTATGCCTGATTCCTGAACTGCCCGAGCAGTTTCTTCCATAAAAAAATACATGTCATTGAAGGTAGTAGTACCAGATTTAATCATCTCGAGAATAGCCAGCATGCTTCCCCAATAGACATCGTCTGCTGTCAGCTTAGCTTCCAGGGGCCATATTTTATGTTCCAGCCACTCCATCAAAGGCAGGTCGTCTGCATAACCCCTCATAAGGGTCATTGCCGCATGAGTATGGGTATTAACAAACCCCGGCATCAATAATTTATTCTGTCCGTTGATAATCTTATCGTAGCTTCCCCGAGGGGCCTGACCCATCCCCACTTCTTTTATCTTTTCATGTTCAATTATCAAGTAACCTTGATTAATAAATGCATCTCGCCCGGTAACCGGTAATATGCAGGTATTTTCCAGCAGTATGCTCAAATTGATATCCTCCTTAAATTGCAGATAAATTCCGCCTTACATCAATAATTACCGGGGCGGTTTATTGGTCTGCCCATAATTCTTAAACTTCTGATGCAGCTCTGTTACTTCCGCTTCTGGGAGGCAGTGTATTTCCCCAATTCCCCTGGCGTAAATTGCCACCCGTGAGGTCTTCTCTGCTACATAACATATCTTCAAGGCTTCTTCCATGGAAGATCCCACTGCCAGCAGACCATGATTGGCAAGCAAAACAGCTTTTTTATGCTCCCCTAAGGTTCTGACTACTGCTTCGGCCAAGGCGTTGCTGCCGCACATGGCATAATCAGCAACCGGCACCTCATGGCCAATCATCTGGGCTGTCTCCTCTAAAATAACCGGGATACTTGTGCGGGCAACAGCAAAAGCAGCAGCATAAAGACTGTGTACATGAACAATAGCAGATACCTCCGGGCGTTTTCTATATATCTCCATATGCAGCGGAGTTTCGCTGGAAGGCTTCAAAATTCCTTCCCGCACTTGATAAAAGCCGTCCACTATCACCATATCTTCCATAGTCATGGAATCATAGCCCACCCCGCTGGGGGTAATAACCATTAGATCATGGTCACACCTGGCGCTTACATTTCCCCAGGTTCCCATGACCATACCGGTTTGTGATATCTCCCGGGCGGTATTCAATACCTGCCGACGTTCTTCCAGATACAGCATTTTCTTCACCCCCTGGTATTTGTTTTAACCTGCTTTAATCCATCAACATATGATGGTCTAATTATGCCTCTTTCAGTTATAATTCCGGATATTAAATCATGGGGTGTCACATCGAAGGCCGGATTAAATACTTCCACCTCAGGTACGGTTAGATAATTACCGCTAATCTGCCTTACCTCATCTTGATGCCGTTCTTCAATGGGAATTAATGCTCCAGTTTCAATACTCAGATCTACGGTGGATAACGGGGCGGCAACATAGAAGGGAATACTATTATAATTAGCCAGTACCGCTAGAGAAAAAGTACCAATTTTATTGGCCACATCTCCATTAGCTGCTATGCGGTCAGCACCAACTATTACCACGTCTATCTGACCCAGTTTCATGGTATAACCAGCCATACTATCAGTAATCAGGCTAACCGGTATATGGTCCTGGAGCAGCTCCCATACCGTCAAACGGGCACCCTGCAGTACAGGTCTGGTTTCACATGCCCATACTCTTTTCAGCTTCCCTCGCCCGGCGGCTGAACGTATAACCCCCAGTGCAGTCCCATAACCACAGGTGGCCAGGGCTCCGGCATTACAGATAGTCATCACATTGGAACCCAGGTCTACTACTTCCTGGCCATACTCCCCAATGGCTCTATTTATCTGGATATCTTCTTCATACATCTTTTCCGCTTCATCCAGCAATACCTGAGCAATTCTGTCTGGTTCTTCATGCCTATTGGCTTGATAAATCTTATCCATTCTCTCCAAAGCCCAGAACAGATTTACTGCAGTAGGTCTGGTTGAGGCCAGAAGTTTTTTGGTCTCCCGGAAATACTCATCCAGTCCGGCTGCGGAACCGCTATAATTGTTTACTCCCATAGCCAGACCAAAAGCAGCAGTTACACCTATTAGGGGTGCTCCCCGCACTTTCAGTTTATTAATAGCTTCCGCTACCTGAAGACTGCTGCTGCACCTCTCATAAGCCAATTTCTCCGGCAGTTGACTCTGATCCAGCAGCATAACTGTATTTTCCTCAAAATAAATGGTTTTTATCATTTACTAACTCCGGTCTCATTTAGAATCTGCGCACAATCACAATTCTTATCTGCCTTAATATATTTAATGCTCTCCATCATAAGCTGCCTTACATCACTGGTACTGTCCTTCATTACCTGAAGTACTTCGCTGTGGGTCAGGATATTCGGGGATATTCCTGCAGCATGATTGGTGATAATGGAAATATTAGCATAACAAATCCCCAGCTCTCTAGCCAGAACAACTTCCGGTACGCTGGTCATCCCTACTAAATCACCGCCCAGTTGCTTGAACATAGATATTTCAGCCGCAGTCTCAAATCGGGGCCCTTCAGTACAAACATAAGTACCCCCATTTTGAATAGAAAATCCCAGCTCTTCGCCAGCTTTGTTCAGAGCCTGCCTGAGCTCCGGACAATAAGGAATAGTCATATCACAGTGAATAACCCCTTGCTCACCGCCTTCATAAAAAGTACTCTTTCGGGTCCTGGTAAAATCCAGAAACTGGTCGGCCAGCACAAACATACCCGGTTCCAAATCAAGGTTTAAAGACCCAACGGCGGCGGTAGCCAAGATACTCTTTACCCCCAGCATATTCAAGGCCATAATATTAGCCCGATAATTTATCAGGTGCGGTGGAACGCTGTGCAGAGCTCCATGTCGGGGAATAAAAGCTATTTCTTCACCAGCGTGACTGCCAATGGTAACTGTTACATCTCCAAAAGGAGTACGCTGGACCGTCTCCCTGATATCGTCTAATATCCTGGGGTTATAAACCCCGGTTCCTCCAATTATAGCCAATCTTGTCACATTCATTTCCCCCTTAGACATACGTTTTTAGATTAATATGATAGTAATAGCTTCAAGTTGTTTACCTCTTGATAATCCGCCTTACCCTGCATTATTAATTCGAGCACATTGCATCCATAACTGTGAAAACAGCCCTTAACAACCAGCCGAATAATCTTATTCTTCAAAAAGAGCCCGGGCAAATACTTCTGCATCAAAAGCCTTCATATCGTCCATACCCTCACCTATGCCGACAAATTTTACCGGGATTTTAAGTTCACTGGCTATCCCCAGTATTATGCCGCCTTTAGCAGTTCCATCCAGTTTAGTTAATACGATCCCCGTTACTCCGGTAGCCTCTTCGAATATTCTAGCTTGACTTATGGCATTCTGTCCGGTAGTAGCATCTAAAACCAGAAGCACTTCCTGAGGTCCGGCTGGAACCTCTCTCTCGATTATTTTTCGTATTTTACTGATTTCTTTCATCAAATTAGTTTTATTTTGCAGTCGGCCTGCCGTATCTATAATCAGCACATCCGCTTTACGGGCCTTAGCAGCATTTATAGCATCGAACACTACTGCTCCTGGATCAGCGCCTTCCTGATGCTTTATTAACTCTACACCGACCCGGTCAGCCCATATCTGCAACTGATCTATCGCAGCAGCTCGGAAGGTATCGGCAGCGGCAAGTATAACCCGCTTCTGTTCGTTTTTAAATTTATAGGCCAGCTTGGCTATGGAGGTAGTTTTACCAGCCCCATTAACACCCACCACCATGATTACGCTGGGAGTTTCAGACCTCAGATTTAGCTCAATACCTTCATAATTGAACATTTCCCGCACCTCATCAGCGATGATGCTCATAACTTCCGAGGAATCTGATATTCTTTTATTGCGGGCAGTTTGTTTGACCTTGGCCACCAATTCAAGAGAAGTAGAAACTCCCACATCGGCCTGAATCAAAATCTCCTCCAATTCCTCCCAGAATTCTTCATCAAGCTTTTTGGTGCTCTGGATTAACTCGTTAATTTTGCCACTCAGGTTACTTCGTGTTTTGCTCAACCCTAATTTAAATTTATCAAATAATCCAGTTTTGCTCTTTTTCCCGGCGTTGTCGTCCAGCATGACTTCATTCTGCCTGGTCTTTGCATCAGCCTTCACCTCTGCAACAGCTGGAGTTAACTCTTCTATTCCCTCCATAACCTGCTGCTGCTTGTTTTCTGCGATATTTTCTTTGTGATCTTTGCTCTTGCGTCTAAATAGTCCCATTTTTTCTCCCACCTTGATTGATATTTTAGCCGGCTCGACTTTCAGCCTCTTTAATGTTAAGGGTCAATACCTTTGAAACTCCTTTTTCCGGCATAGTAACCCCATAAATATTCTCACCCGATTCAATAGTAGACTGCCTATGAGTGATTATTATGTACTGCATCTCCTGGGCCATTTTTCTTAAAAACTGTGAAAATCTTACCAGATTGGTATCGTCCAGAGATGCATCAATTTCGTCCAGTATACAGAACGGGGCTGGTTTTAATCTTAATAAGGAGAATATAAATGCAATACAGGTCAGTGCCCGTTCTCCACCCGAAAGAAGGTTTAGCGACTGGGTTCTCTTGCCAGGAAGCTTGACATCGATGTCCAGACCTGCTTCTAATCTATCCTTACCCTGCTCCATCCTCAAACAGGCTTCACCTCCGCCAAATATATCCTGAAAGGTCTGAGCGAAGCTCTGGTCAGCAATCCTGATAAAATCAGCAAATTCCCGGGCCATTATTTTTTCTGTTTCCTGCAGCAGGTTGTTCAATGAATCCCGAGCAGTTAATAAATCTTCGTATTGCTGGTTTATAAATTTAAATCGCTCATTAACTGTTTCGAATTCTGATATTGAATCCAGGTCAACTGGCCCGATTTCTTCCAGCTGATCAGATAAGAATTCTACTCGCTGCCGGAATTCTCTGATCTGGGAGGTATTAGTCTGGGGCTCTCCAATATCATCTATTTGCTTGTCATACTCATTTTGCCATCTGCTGATTAGAGCTTCAAATTCCGTTTCCAGGCGGGCCAAACCTATTTCCGTGTTCCGGGAATTATTCTCCATCTGTATCAGAGTCTGCCTCAACGGCGAGATTTGCTGGCGAATATTTCCTATCATTAGTTGGCAGTTCTTCTCTTCTTCCTGCTGAGCCGCAAGTCTGTCCTGTATAAGACTTAAAGCTTGCTTTTCTTCGGTTATTTTTATTCTGGTGGCTGCCATTTTATTCGTTTCAGCTTCAGTTAGATTAGAAAGCCGTTCCTGCAATTCGATTGCCTCCAACCTGGATTGCTGATATGAGCCTTCCACCTGCTTGAACTGGTCTATATTTTTCTCTATACTTTCCAATTCTCGTTTTTTTGAATCTAACTGTTCCCTATAAGAAATTAGCCGTTCCTGATTAACCTCATAGTTTCTTTTACTGATATCGATTTTTTCCTTTAATGCTTCTAACTCCTCAGATTCAGTTTCGCTGCTGCTGTGAATGGAGTTCTTTTTCAGCTGCAAGTCTTCCTTTTCCAGTAATAATTCCTCATAGCTGCTCTCCAAATGGGCCAGTCGTTCAATACTGGACTCCCATTCTTTGCGATCATTTAGAAGATCATCTTTATTCTGGGCAGCTTGCTTATCAATAATTTCGAATCTGAATTCTTTTTCAATCAAGGCATTTTTTTGAGTTTCCACCTGCTTCTGTACTATTTCGTAATCCTGGTTCATATTTTCGCTTTCCTGACGATTCTGCAGCAGGCTCTGCTTTACCTCCGCCTGCTGCTTCAAAAGATTTTTCTTTTCTCTCTTTCTCTGCAGGGGTGTCTCTTTTCTGTGATCAACACTGCCTCCGGTCATGGCTCCGCTAACATTTATCAGTTCTCCATCCAGGGTAACAATCTGCAATGGGAAGCTGGTACTCTTAAACACCTTAATTCCCGTCTCCATATCTTTGACCAGCAATACCCGCCCTAGCAGGTATCTTACCGCCTTTTTATATTCCTGCTGATATTGAACAAGATCTGAAGCTAGTCCCAGTACCCCATCTAACTTGTTCAAGGCTTCTTTAACATCAGAGGGCACCGGGGTGCTTAATAAAATATCCAGCGGTAAAAAGGTCAATCGTCCCAATCTGGTTTTTTTAAGATACTCGATAGCTTGTCTGGCACTTTCACTGTTCTTTACGATTATGTTCTCCATTTTTCTTCCCAGGGCAGTTTCTATAGCTGTTTCCAAACCTAACGGCACATCGATTACTTCCCCTACCAGGCCTTTGACTCCACTCAGTTTTCCCTTATGGGCTGCTTCCAGAATTGATTTAACTCCACGGGAATATCCCTCCATGTTTCTTTCCATATCATTTATTAACAGCAATTTCTTATCTATTTTGAGTTCCCCTTCACTGAGCAGTGCGTACTGATCAGCATTGGCTTTGAGTAAGGCTTCCAGTTTCTGCTTACTCTGCTCTATCTTTTCTAAACTATGCCCAAGCTCTTCTATTTCTTTCTGAAACTGTTTTTTTTCCTTCTCCATATTTATAAACATGGCTTCCTTCTGGTTTATCTTAACCTTTAAATCGCTGCAGAATATTTCGGTCCGGTCTTTCTTCTCCCGAAGCTTTCTCTGGTTTTCTTCGATCTCAAGCACTTTGTTATTAATCCTGCTTTCTTCTTGCATGCGTTCAAATATTCCGGCTTTCTTTTCTTCAAAATGCTGCATGCTGTCCTGCATAGAGTTTTGCAGGGCTAGAATCTGCTCATTTAACTGTTCAAAATTGCCGTTTAAGATTAGAAAACTGTTCTTCTGCTGCTCATAGTCCGCCATTCTGGCCTTGAGGTCTTCGTTCATCTTCTGCAGCATAGTCTGATACTTATTCTCATCTTCAACTGCTGCAGCAGTTCTTTCATTATAATTGTTAATCCTCTCTTCACTTAACCGGACCTCGCTGTCCAAACCTGAAAGCAGGTTATCCACGTTATGTCTGTCTTCCCTCAAACCGTTGATCATATCCCGACAATCTAACAGCTTCATTTCTTCCCTGGCTATGGTATCCTCCTGTTCCTGAACCTGTCTTTTAAGCTCTTCGATCCCTTGTTTTTTATCCAGCAAAGCTTCGTTTTTCTTCAATAGATCCTGATGCATCTTATAAATTTCAAATCGAAGAATATCTTCTTCCAACTGCCTCTTTTCTGTATCAAAGTCGATGTGTCTCCTGGCTTTTCCAGCTTTTTTCTCCAGTTCGTCCCGTCGTTGTTTCAACTCATTCAGAATATCCCGCAGTCTGGTCAGATCATTGCCAGTATTAATCAGCCTGGTTCTTACTTCATCCCTCTGATGGCGATATTTTATTATCCCTGAAGCTTCCTCAAGTATAAAACGCCGATCCAGGGGCTGTCCATTCAGCACCTGTTCCAATTCTCCCTGACTGATTATTGAGTATCCCTTCTTGCCCAACCCGGTACCAGTAAACATACTGGCAATATCTTTCATGCGCACCCTTGATTTATTAATGTGAAATTCACTCTCCCCAGATCTGAAAAGCTTACGGGAGATGGTTATCTCATTATAATCAACCGGCAGAGCCTGATCTCCATTATCGATGGATAACTCGACAAACGCCATACCCTGAGCTCTTTTATCATCCGTTCCATTAAATATTACATCTTCGCCCTTGTGTCCTCGCAGATTGCGTACATTGCTTTCTCCCAGGCACCAGCGAATAGCATCTACTATATTGCTTTTGCCGCATCCGTTGGGTCCGACAATCACATTGATACCAGGCTGTAATACTACCTCGGTACTATCAGCAAATGTTTTAAAACCTTTTATGTCCATTCTCTTCAGATACACTATGGGTTCCTCCCATTCCACACTACTCCAATGATATTAATTAATATTAGTAGACTTTTTATAAAACTTTAACGTCTCCGGCACTTATTAATTCAATATCTATACCGTTATCCACCAGCAATCTGCCCCTGGAATCAATACCCACATTAGTTCCTGACACGGTTCGGCTGCTGCATTCAATCTTAACCCTCTTCCCCAGATGCAGGCACAACTCTTTAAATTCCTCCAGAATCTCGCCAAACCCCTTCTGCTGGTAATCTGAATAATATATTTCCATATACTCGAGTACCGTTGTTAAGATACTATCCTTATTAATATCTGCTGACGAATATTCAGATAATGATACTGCCCTGTTATTCAGTGAACCCAGCTCATCTCTATTGACATTTACGTTAATTCCCACCCCAACAATTAGATAGACATCTTCCTCCAAACTGCTGGTCTCCAGGAGTATACCAGCCAATTTTTTTTGGTCCAAATAAATATCATTAGGCCACTTGATTTTACACTCTTGCTCTATGTATTTATCCAGTCCCCGGCAAATGCCTGCGGCAAATACCAGTGATAAAAGAGCCATTTCCTCCAACGGCAGCCTGGGGTGCAGCAGTACTGAGAACCATAACCCACCGGGAGGAGACTCCCAGACTCTGCCAGCGCGGCCTTTGCCCTTGGTCTGAATGCCGGCTCGAACTACTGTCCCTTCGATAATCTCTCTCGCCTCAAGGGCCCTTTTTATATAATTGCTAGTTGAATCCACCTTATCCAGGTGAATAATCTTTTTACCTATCAGTCTATTTTTACTAACATCTACTATATGTGGCAAAGACCCTTCCACCTTAAATGTTTATTTATTAATAGCTATTTATACACTGCAGGACATAATCCCTTCCATTAAAAATCAACATATTTTTAGTATACTAAAGATATCCTAATCTTTTCTACAAAAAAAGACTAAAGTTCTAGCCCTTCAGTCTTTTTTGTCTGCTTCTGATGTTGATTAAGTCGATTATTGCAAATATATCTCTAAAAATTCAGTCCTGCTAAGGCTTGCTTCGGGTTGATCAGAACCAGCAGGTCCGATTCCGAGTTCATCTTTTTTAATTTGTTCATCAGCCTGCACCCCCTTTACACAGGGCAGACTTTCAAGATGGTTTAAATAAGACAGATTAGCTTTTTTGTGCCCTATCATTTTAGATAAATCCCGATAATTAGTGAATAACTTTAAATCCGAATCCAAATTTTTAATATTAAAATAATTTTGCAGCAAAACCCGGGCCTGTTTTTTAAAAGCCTCCTGTTCCACCAACTCACCAAAGGCTGGATGAAATGGACCAGCAATCACTATTCCCTCTTCTCTCAATTCCTCTGCAGGATGTAATCCCATCCGTATAATCTCTATACCCTTTTGCTGAAAACGCAAAAACATTTCACAGCAAATAGAAACTGCTTCTTCCAGCTCCAGCGGTTGATAATGACCTTGAAGGTAGAGTTTTTCCAGACCAGTATCTTTGATCACCAGCACCGGATAAATCCTCACCATATCGGGTTCGATAGAAATGGTACCAATAGTAGTATCCATATCGTACTCATAACTATCACCCGGCAGTCCAACCATAAGCTGCACACCCAATTTAAATCCATACTCTTTTATCATACCGCAGGCATTGATTACCGTTCGGGTTGTATAGCCCCGGCAGGAAGCTTTCAAAACCTCATCCTTTAAAGATTGAACCCCTAATTCTATAGTTGTAACACCATTATCCAAAAGGAATCCCAGGATAGAGTGGTCGATAAAATCGGGGCGGGTCGATATACGAATACCATCAATAGATCCTGCATCCAGAAATGGCTGTAGCACCAGCAAATAATCTTCCTGCAATTTTTTATCCAGGGCAGTAAAACTTCCCCCAAAATAGGCTGCTTCTGCTTCTCGTCCCGGCCAGGCGGCGGGAATAGTATCTAAAGCTTTCTGCACTATAATAGGTACTTCCGAGGCAGCAGGGGCTGGTTCGTGCTGGGCGATATTTTTTTGATTACAAAATATACAATTAAACGGGCATCCCAAATGAGGAATGAAGATGGGTATATTATAGTGTCTCATATCTTAAAACCTTATCCAGGCACTCCAGTGCTTTTTCGTCTTTTAAAACTGCTTCAGCGGCTTTCTGCTCAGCTTCTTTCTTGCTTTTCCCGGTTCCAGTCTCCAGCAGCTTACCCTGATAATAAACTCCAGCAACAAATACCTTGGCATGGGCAGGCCCGGTTTCATTAATTATTTCATAATACACATTCTGCTTATTCTTTCCCTGAACTAGTTCCTGCAATCTGGACTTATAGTCATAATAGTCACCCTGGGAAGCTTCTCTGATCAGACCTTCCAAATGGAAGAGAATAAATTCAGCTGCCTTTGCATAACCCTGGTCAAGATATATGGCACCTATTACAGATTCAACTGCATCTGCCAGTATCGACTTCCTTTTCCGCCCCCCGGACATTTCCTCTCCTTTGCCCAGCAGCAGGTATTGCCCCAGGTCAATGCTTCGGGCCACTTCGGTCAGTGACCTTTCGCATACTACCCGGGCCCTTATTTTGGTCAAATCGCCTTCAGCCTTTTCTTTATAATTATTGTAAAGGTATTCTGCTACTACAAAGTTAAGAACGGCATCCCCCAGGAATTCCAAGCGCTGGTTGTTGCCGGCAGCACTTTTTTCCTGGGAATAGGACGGGTGTATTAATGCCATATGAATTAAAAAATAATTGTTAAATACTATATTAATCTTTTTTGTAAATTCCAGAACCAGATCCTTATCACTGCTCATTTTTTACCTTCTGGATATAGGAATAGAGTGCTTGTACCAGAGATCCGAAAGCAGGGAAATCCTCCAGGTCTTCCTCGGGAAATTCTACATCATAAATGTCTTCCAGAGCCATAATTAATTCCACAATATCAATGGAATCTGCATCAAGTTCCTCAAAAGTAGTATCCATCTCTATTTCCTGTGGTTCCCGGTCCAACTGTTCGGCAAGTATTTTTCTGGCTAGCTCAATAAATTCCTGCATATCCATAACCTCCATAATATTAGTATATACACTAGATCCCCATATATATCGATTCTTAATAAGTAAAAAAAATCCTCTATATTAAATAAGACTTTTTATAGTTTCTTGCTGCCTTTGCACCATGTTGTTGTTTATACAAGCACTTGCGATATTCATTCCACTATATACCGAATTGCTCCTGGAACTGCCGTGGCAGACTACACTTATACCCTTCACACCCAGCAGAGGAGCTCCTCCTACCTGGGTATAGTCTAATTTAGTCAGAGCCTTGGGTACCATACCGCACTCCTGGCTGATAAGCTTGGCCACAAACATGGCCAGACCTTCTATGCTCTTTAATACAATGTTCCCGGTAAAACCGTCGCATATTATGACATCGCTTTTGGTATTAAACAGATCCCGTCCTTCAACATTGCCAATAAAATTAAGATTCTTCTGTTGGCTCAACATGGCATAGGCTTCGACGCTTACGCTGTTTCCCTTTCCTGCTTCCTCACCATTATTTAAAAGAGCTACTCGGGGGGTTACTATACCTTGGACTGAAGCGGCATAAGCACTGCCCAGTGCAGCAAATTGCAGCAGCTGAGAGGCTTTGCAATCAACATTAGCTCCTACATCCATTAACAGAGTAGTACCTCCAGCCTGATTAGGTATCGAAACACCTATAGGAGGACGCTCTACTCCCTCCATCCTGCCCAACAGAAACAGGGCTGCTGCCATTTGAGCTCCAGTATTACCACAGGAAACAACCGCATCAGCCAACCCTTGTTTTACCAGGCTGGTAGCAACCGTTATAGATGCATCCTTCTTTTTGCGAAGCGCCAGGGCTGGCTGTTCATCCATACCTATAACCTGACTGGCGTTCATTACCTTCACCAATGATTGATCATAAACATGCTTTTCTAATTCATGGCCTATGCTTTCTTGCTTACCTACTAGGATCACCTGGTTGGAAGTGTTTTTCGCCCATTCAACCGCACCGGTTATTACCTCGCCGGGAGCATAGTCTCCGCCCATTGCATCAACTGCAATTTTCATCGTATTCCTCCTTGTAGATCTATTGCAGTAATAACTTACATATTTATTATAGCCCGAGAACATATGTGCACAAAAACAAAAAGTAAGCTTTTGGCTTTATTAGCCTTAAATCTTACTTTTTGAGCTTCCTAATTCATTACATTACGGACTTACCTTTATAATACCCGCAGCTTAAACATGCATGATGAGGTAATTTCAATTCCTTGCACTGGGGACATTCAACCAGTCCAGGTTTATCAATCTTACGCCATTCTGAAGCCCGTTTGTTGCTCCGAGATTTAGAATGCCTTCTCTTGGGAACACCCATTTCTCTTAACCTCCTTACTTTATTTGAATTGTTTTAACTTCTCCCATCTGGGATCAACATCATTTTTTCCACAACTGCAGGTGGTCAAGTTCAGGTTAATCCCGCAAAACGGGCATAAACCCTTGCATCCCTCACTGCACAGGGGATTTAATGGTATTAGAGAAAATATTTCTTCCTCTATCCGAGGCATGATTTCTGCTTGACTATCCTCAAGCACGATCAATTCCTCATCTTCCTCGCAACCTGATGTTTCAGATGCATTCAGGGTCAGACCAGTAGTGATTGGCAATTTGAACTCTTCCAGGCATCGTCCGCAGGTCAAGGAGATCATTGTAGAGACCCGTCCTCGGCCAATAAACATCTTCCCGGTGTTCTCAACCAGCAGATCAATAACCACTGGTTCCAGGAACCTGCCTCCTATATCGGACAGGAATGAATCTCTGCCTGGAGCACTGAGATGAAATTCTTCAGAATCCATGGTACGCATCTGCAGTGATTTCAAATTTACTTTCATATCCTACCACCCCACAAAAACACCAGATTAATTATAGTCTGCACCTATTATTATTGTCAACCTATACCCATTTGAGTCAGAGAACGGTTTCTTTGGCACATTTTCTTCTTTAAAATAAATCAAAGCATCCGTTCTCTGACTCAAAAATAAAAGTGAGGTGGGAGGGAATCCCACCTCACTTTTGTAAACGGAATTACTTGGTAAGATTATAGGTGTCCCGGGCAATAACCAGCTCTTCATTAGTAGGTATAATGAAAATACGAATTTTAGAATCTTCAGTTGCTACGTCGACTCTCTTGCCTCTGACATTATTCTTTTCTACATCCATTTTAATTCCCAGAGCATCCAGGTCTGCACAGATGTTGGCTCTAACGTCTATACCATTTTCACCAACTCCAGCAGTAAAGATGATGCAGTCACAGCCATTCAGCTGGGCTATATATTTCCCAATATATCCTTTGATATTTTTGTAGTAAACATCTAAAGCAACCTGGGCTCTTTCATTACCTGATGCCGCAGCTTCCAACACATCCCGGAGGTCGTTGGATACTCCAGATAGTCCCAGCATACCCGATTTCTTATTGAAATAATTGTTGGCTTCTTGTGAATCCATGCCTAATTTATCCATAAGGAAAAATACTATAGCTGGATCTATGTCACCAGATCTGGTGCCCATAACCAATCCTTCCAATGGAGTAAAGCCCATGGAGGTTTCAACTACCTTACCATCCTTGATAGCAGCCATACTTGCTCCATTACCCAGATGCAGGGTGATGATCTTACATTCTTCATAAGGTTTGCCCAGCATGTCAGCAGCCTGATGGGCTACATAATAATGGGAAGTACCATGGAAACCATATCTTCTAATACGGAACTTCTCGTATGCTTCGTAAGGAATAGCATACATATAATGAGCGGGCTCCATAGTCTGATGGAAAGCAGTATCGAAAACTGCTACATGTTTTACATTGGGCATTAGTCTCTGGCAGGCATCAATCCCCATCAAATTAGGTGGGTTATGTAATGGAGCGATGTCAAAACAATCTCTGATTACTTTCTTAACTTGATCATCGATAACTACGGATGCTGCAAAAGCTTCTCCCCCGTGTACCACCCTGTGACCAACAGCCCCAATTTCATCCATGCTCTTAATGCAGCCGTATTCAGGGTTAACCAGTACTTCAAGTACCAATTCCATGCCGGCGGTGTGATCCGGCAGGTCCTTTTTGATAACTACTTCGTCTTTGCCCAGCGGCTTATGCTCCAGAGTGCTGCCTGGAATACCTACCCGGTCTACCAGACCAACGGCCAATACTGATTCATCATTCATATCCATTACTTGATATTTAATTGATGAACTTCCCGCATTTACTACTAAAACCTTCATTTCATTTCTACCTCCCCAAATAATACAGAATATTTAGCACAGGAGTTATATTTTTCTCCCTGCCTAGCCCTTTTTATTATTATGCCTGCATAGCAGTCATAGCTACCACATTTACAATGTCTTCTACGCTGCATCCTCTGGACAGGTCATTAACAGGTTTAGCAATTCCCTGTAGGATAGGTCCAACAGCTTCAGCCTTGGCCAGCCTCTGTACCAGCTTATATCCAATGTTACCTGCCTGAATATCCGGAAATACCAGCACATTACAGTCACCTGCAATATCGCTTCCCGGTGCTTTGGATGCCCCCACACTGGGTACGATAGCAGCGTCAAACTGAAACTCTCCATCAACTTTAAGTTCAGGGAATTTAGCTTTGGCAATATTGGTAGCCTCAACCACTTTGTCGACCAGTTCATGACTGGCACTGCCTTTGGTTGAGAATGATAACATGCCAACCTTGGGATCTTTGAATCCGCAAACATTAACTGCTGTCGAAACTGAAGCCTTAGCAAATTCTGCCATTTGCTGTGCGGTAGGAACAATAGTAACTGCACAGTCAGCGAAAACAAACAAACCGTTTTCTCCAAATTCGCAGTTGGGTACTATCATAATAAATGCTCCAGAAACAGCTGAGATACCTGGAGCAGTTTTGATAATCTGGAGGGCCGGCCTTAATACATTGCCAGTAGTATTTTCAGCACCTGCTACCTCTCCATCTGCTTTACCCATCATAACCATCATAGAACCAAAATACAGCGGATCCAGCAAAGTTGCTGCAGCCTGATCCATACTTACTCCCTTGTCTTTGCGCATTTCATAGAACGCTTGTACAAAATCATCTTTGAATGAAGCAGTGGCTGGATTGATAATCTCCGCTCCCGAAATGTCAGCACCAAGTTTGCCAGCCAATCCTCTGATTGCACTTTCATCCCCTAGCAAAACTGGATTGGCTATCTTATTGTCGACGATGCCTTTGATTGCTTGAAGTGTTCTTTCTTCTGTTCCTTCGGGAAGAACTATTGTTTTCCCTTTGACTGCTGCTTTTTCCCTAATTTCAGCCAACAAACTCATGGTCTTAACCTCCCCCATTCTTTATCTTGTGATCGAAATTTGTATTAATTCCGCAATTCACATTCTTAGTTAATTCTAGCATAAATCAAAATATTAGTGGTAACATTTATGTTACTATTATCACATAAATATTTACAGGAGAATATCTATGCAGGTACTTGGAATTATCGCTGAATATAACCCATTTCACAATGGGCACCTATATTTAATTGAAGAAGCTAGAAAAAGGCAGCATTTCGATGCTGTATTAAGCATCATGAGCGGAAACTTCGTGCAGCGTGGAGAACCAGCAGTATGCAGCAAATGGGATCGAGCAGAAATGGCATTGCGAAGCGGAGTGGACCTGGTTATTGAACTGCCCTTTATTTATGCGGTGAGAAGCGCCTATTATTTTGCCCGGGGTGCGATCGAATCTCTATATAGAACCGGAATAGTATCACACCTGGCTTTTGGAAGTGAATCCGGAAACCTGGAACAGTTACAAGATATAGCCAAAATTATAACTAACGAACCCGAAGATTACAAATTCATTTTGAAGCAAAAACTAGCCCTGGGTTTAAGTTATCCAGCTGCACGAGCCAGAGCTCTTCATGATTACCTGGGACATAACAGCTTAGAAATGGAAGGTTTGCTTTCTGGGCCTAATAATATTCTAGCCCTGGAATATTTAAGGGTTATCGAAGAAATGAATCTCCCTCTTAAACCACTCACTATCAGCAGGAAAGGCCAGGGATACCATGACTCAAGCTTATCAACGCCAACCCTGGCCAGTGCCACTGCTATCCGCAGAGCCCTGTTTGAACACCAGAACTTTGAGGATATTCAGGTCAATATGCCCTGGGCTAGCTGGGAAGTACTGCGTCAGGCGATTAACTCCGGCCAGGCCCCGGTTCTGTCCGACTCCCTGGAGCAGGCTATTTTAAGCAGATTACGCACCTTATCTATACATGAAATACGGCAGCTGTATGAGGTGACAGAAGGTTTGGAATTTCGAATCTTCGAGGCGTCCAGAAGCTGTGGAACTCTGGCTGGCCTGCGGCAGCATATAAAATCCCGGCGCTACAGCCTTACCAGAATTAGACGCATACTGCTATACAGTATTTTCGGAGTGAAGAGCTCCCTGGTTGATGAGTTCGATAAAGCAGGTCCTGCTTATCTTCATATCCTGGGTTTCTCCAATCGGGGTAAACAGATCTTGAAGGAAATTAACCATCGCAGCAGTCTACAAGTCTTAAATCGAGGCAAGGACGTTAAAAGCTTCTACGAGGAGAACAAAGGATACCCCTCCGGGTATATGCTTGATCTGGATATCAAGGCTACTGATATCTACAGCCTGCTTTTACCAGATCCTGGTGCCAGAATTGGTGCCAGGGATTATACTACATCACCTGTCAGGGTGTGACCTGGCAACTTGATTCCGTGCCTGGCCAAGTTCGATTAGTTCTTTTATGTCGGGAATTTTTGCCAGAGCAGCTTCCCTGCCTAGTTCTATCAGTTCAGAGGTTTTATCAAAGTCCCACGAATTATAAGCTGCTACAGCCGGTTGGATGAGTATATCCGAAATATTGTTTATAGTCTGCAGCTGCTGGTTCTCCATGATATCCAGAGTGGTCAGAATAACATCCAAGGTATTCCTAATAACAATTTCTTTACCGTTACCGAATTTCACGTCTACCGCAATAATAAGATCGGCACCCAGCTTGGCAGCAGCTTCTACCGGCACCCGTTCAGTAACCGCGCCATCCACCAGCAGCATATCGTCTTTTTGAACCGGCCTGAATATTCCCGGGATCGATATACTGGCTCGAATGGCCTCGGCGACTATTCCTTCTTGTAAAATCACACTGGCGCCCGTATAGAGGTCGGTTGCCACCATATATACCGGCATTGATAATTCGTTAAAGGTGCTGTTTTTGGTCAATAACTTTAAAAATTCATTAAGCTTAGTCCCGTTGATAAGACCCATATGGGGAACCTTGAGCTCAAAAAATCTGCCTATATCTATGTGTTCGAATATCTTCCCCAGCATTTTAATATCAGTGCCACAGCTGTAAATGCCTCCAATCATGGCCCCCATACTGCTTCCTACTATAAAATCAAATGGGACATGATTCTCCTCTAATACCTGCAGAACCCCGATGTGAGCCAATCCTCTAGCACTACCTGCACCTAAAACCAATGCTATTCCAGGTTTCTCCATTATTTCCCTCACCTCCAGGTTGTTTGATAACACTGAAGTGTCATAATACCAACATCGCATGTACTTCTATCTATATCTATAGCATACATATGTAGGGATGAAAATAGTCCCTTCAATTAGAAAATAACTTTCCTGGGATGAAGGCTTAAGGTTAGCGCAGGGGGTAAAGGCGATTCGTGTAGGTGAAACATAACGCTTCCAATCAATCAATCAATCAATCAATCAATCAATCTGAAGCATGCTCAAATAACATACACCTAAGAGCTAAGACCGGCCCCAAGCGTTCTTAAGCCTTCAGCCCCACCCTTTGCCAATTCTCATAAGTGGTTGTGGCCCCTGGTCACGGGGGAATAAAAGTCACCAGAAGGAGTTGCTGTCTTGAACACTTACAGCCGTATGTTTTTCCTGTGCATAATAGTTATCTTAACCTTGTTCATGATCATTAATCCATATGAAACCGTAAATGCAGCCGGTCAGGGCTTTGAATTGTGGTATTCAGTTATCGTACCTGCCCTTTTGCCTTTTTTTATAGCCGCAGACCTCCTAATCAGCCTGGGGTTTGCTCAATTTCTGGGAGTAATTCTAGAACCGGTCATGCGCCCCCTTTTTAAACTGCCTGGTTGTTCTTCCCTGGTGGTAGCTATAGGGTTCACTTCCGGGTTTCCCATCGGGGCCATCTTAACCAGACGGCTGTATGACGATAAAATGATAACTGGATCTGATGCTGAGCGTCTAGTGTCTTTTACCAACAATTCCAGCCCCTTGTTCATACTAGGCGCAGTAGGAGTAGGAATGTTCAACTCCCCTATGCTGGGCTGTCTTCTGGCCGCATCTCACTATCTTGCTAACCTTTTGGTAGGATTGATATGGGGTTTAACAGCCCCTCCTCGGCTGCCCCCCAAGAAAACCGCCCCCGGACGGCTTTTGTATGAGGCTTTTAAAACGCTGGCTGAGAATAAAGCTGATGAAAAAACTCCCGGCAGGCTTCTCAGTGATTCTATTAAAAACGCCGTCAATAATATATTGGCCATAGCCGGATTTATCATAATTTTTTCAGTCTTAACCCGGATGCTCTCTGTATGGGGCATCATGCACTTCCTGGCCGTATTTTGGAGTAAAATACTTTTCTTCCTCAACCTTCCCTACCAAGCTGCCTTTGGAATAGGAATGGGAATGTTCGAAATAACTATAGGATCAAAATCTATAACTGCTGCTGCCAGCCATGATATTCTGGATCAACTGCTGGCGGTGAGCATGGTGCTGGCATTCAGTGGTTTTTCTATAATAGCTCAGGTCATGGGCATAGTTGCAGGAATGCCTGTTCGCCTCTCTTTTTACTTGAAATCCCGCCTGATGCAGATGCTTTTTTCTTTGATAATTACCTGGGCTGGATACCGTTTGTTTTTCGAGAACGGCACCGCCTTCACTCTTGCACTGCCAATTGAAAAAGCTCTCTACTCTGTCAATGCCTGGCAAATCTCACTGTGGTGCATGCTGATTAGCTTTATCATTATATTAATAATGCTGATATTCAGCCTCATTCAGACCATTAAATAGTCCCCTTTTCAATTTCCCTGCGCAGTTCATCTTTGCCCTGACTTATAGTATCCAAGCTCCGGTTTAATACCATTTCCACATGAGTAAGAATCTGTTTAGCGTATTCATTTGCTTCCTTACGTATATCCGAGGCTACTTCTTCGGCACGATTCACAATATCTTCGGCCATTTTAACTGCATTACGGGTAATCTCATTGTCATCCACCATGCGAGCTACCTTGTCCCTTGACTCATCTACATACTGATCTGCCTGGTGGCAGGCATCCTTAATAATCCTCTCCTTTTCTGATATGACCAGTCTAGCCGTCTCCAGTTCCTCGGGCATGATCGCTCTGATTCGATCTAGCCGGTCCAGGAAATCGTTGCTGTCAATAACAATCTTTCCACTGGATAACGGGACCTTTTTCCCTTCTTTTACCATTAATTCAAGATCATCCAGTATTCTGTATATTTCCATCATATGCTAACATCCTCCTCATTTATATTATAATAATGCAAGGTGGACTCACCGTAATCGTTTGCCCGAAATTTCTTCAGGTTTTTCAAGTCCTCAGGCAGTATCATTTTGCGGCGAGTACGTATAATAATCTTGCCCTGATAATCTATAATGCCTGTTTCATCCATCCGATGCATGATTCTGCCAAATATATCCTCATCTGTAAATGGGGGGTCTATATATATAAAATCGAATTCGACTCCTCTCTTCTGCAGGATGTCAACTGCTTTAAATACATCATTTCGGTGAATTTCATATAGTTTCCTGTCAAACCCGCAGCTTTCCAGGTTGGTTTTTATAACTCCAGTTGCCCTGGCATCCCGGTCAATAAAGACAACCATGGCCGCTCCCCTGCTGAGTGCCTCGATACCTATACTACCACTGCCGGCAAACAAGTCTAAAAATCTAGAACCTCCCACAGCAAAACCTAATACGTTGAAAAGTGCTTCTTTCACCATATCGGTTACCGGTCTGGTAGTCATCCCCGGGGGGGCCTTTAAGCGCTTGCCCTTGGCAGTTCCTGAAATAACCCTCAAATGCTTCACCTTTTCTTTTCATCATAATCTGCCACTTATTTCTAATATTTTATCATAAATTTTTTTTAAAATACTGTATATAATCTGCAATTAGAGGCAATCATATTAGTACCAGATAAAGATTCTGGTAAACAAACCCTCCCCAACAACTTTACAAAATTCTCCTCTCCCCAAAATGGCGGTCTTTTAGATCGCCATTTTAATTTCACCCAATATCTTAACACTTAATTTTCACTGATTATTTGCATAATTATATTGTTTTGTATGGAGAATAGACTTGAGGAGGTAATGAATTATGAAAACAACAATTGAAGAGTTCAAGCTGCATATTGATCTGGCCGTTGAAGCACGTGATTTAGCCAGAGGAACAGCTGATGTTGAAGTCGAAGGGGTAGAAGAAAAAATTGAGACCTTGGAACACCTGAAAATTACTACCATAAATATCCTAAATAATACTGGTGCGAGCAAGGTTGGTAAACCAGTAGGTACTTACATCACTATTGAGACTCCCCCTCTAAAAATCAATGACCCTTTTGTTAATGATGAAGTAATACAGGCAGTAGAGAAATGCATGACTGTTCTCACCGCAGGAAAACTAAATCCAGGAGACCTGGTTTTAATGGTAGGATTGGGTAACTGGCGAGCTACACCAGATGCACTGGGGCCAAAATTTATAGAATACAGTCCCATAACCAGGCAGTACCATGAATTTGCTCCCGATGCACTGGTTGAGGGCATGCGGCCTGTTTGCGGCATCGCCCCGGGAGTACTGGGTATTACCGGACTAGAAACCTTTGAGGTTATAAAAGGTACGATAGATAATATCAGGCCTGCCCTGATGGTGGTAGTTGATGCACTGGCAGCCCAGAATGTTGATCGCATCGGGACTACCATACAGATGTCAAATACCGGTATCCAACCCGGAGCTGGAGTTGGAAATGCCAGACATGCACTAACGGAGGAAGAACTAGGCCTGCCAGTTATTGCCATTGGCTGTCCTACTATAGTAAGTGCTTCAATTATTGCCACTCAGGCCATCAAAGAATTTTGCACTAGCAGCGGTGCTATGTATAATGAATCAGTATCCAGCGAAAGCGTCAAATCTATCCTTTCTCGTTTTGGCGGTAGTCTGGCAGTAACTCCCAAAGAAATTGATGATATTATCGAATACACCTCCAAAACCATTTCCATGGGAGTTGCCCACTCGCTGTTCCCGGGTATATCCCGAGAGCAACTGGAACTTTACACAACTTAATAGATGACCCTACGCCACGTACGCCACGGGGACAACGCCACGGGGACAGGTTCCCTGGCCCACCTGATATCCAACTTAGGGTGGGCCAGGGAACCTGTCCCCGTGGCGTTGTCCCCGTGGCATCCCCGTGGCACATTTTGGAACCGTTCCCAACTGTCATCAAAAATGAAAACAAGCGGATATTTGTGTAAATAATCCGCTTGTTAAGAGTAGTATGATTAGTCAATCAAGTTATATTATTACTTCATGGTCTGGTTCTGCTGGTAGGAGTAGATCATTTTCTTAACCATCTGCCCACCTATGCTACCAGCTTGCTGTGAAGTCAGGTCTCCATTGTAACCCTGCTTCAGATTGACACCTACTTCCTGAGCTGCTTCCATTTTGAACTGATCCATGGCCTGTCTTGCCTGAGGAATTAAAAGTTTATTGCTTCTTGCCATCTTTTAATTTCACCTCCTTTGCTTTGGTAGTCTTATTGTTTCCCGAGTAAAAACTTATATGCTAGAAGTATTTTCATGGCTTTTAACTTTTTTTCTTCTTTTTCTTAGAATCATCATTAACGGTTGCTGTTTCCTGATGACCTTCCGATCTGCTTCTTGGAGCGTCTGGCGACCCTTTTTTCTTTTTGCCCATTTTTTCACCTCCCTGAAATTACATTTAAAAATAAAAAAATACTGCGGTTGTTAACCTGCAGTCTTAGCTTTTTCTTATTCTGCTATTTTATTTAAGCATTTTTTGCCATGTTTTAATTTCCTGCAATATGCTGATTCTTCTTGAATTTCTCATTAATATACCTCTCCAGGTAATCATAGTCGGACAGATTGAGTTTCTTAATCAGACACTGGCTGATCTCCATAAGTTTTTGATCTTTGACCAGGTTGGCTACCTTGAGCTGGTTTAAACCATGCTGTTTAACCCCCCAAAACTCACCTGCCCCCCGAATTATCAGATCATGCTGGGCTAGTATAAATCCATCGTTAGTCTTCTCCATTATCTTCAGTCTTTTATACCCATCTTCGGTGTGCGGGTCTCCTATTAAGAAGCAATAGGACTGCTTCTTACCCCTGCCTACCCGACCACGCAGCTGATGCAGCTGGGACAAACCAAAACGTTCAGCATGTACCACCGCCATGATGGTAGCTTCTGGAACGTCAACTCCTACCTCGATTACCGTGGTGGATACCAGCACCTTAACTTCACCCCGTTTGAAACGTTCCATGATTAATTCCTTTTCTGCCTGCTTTAATCTACCGTGTATGAGTCCTACCTGAATATCGGAAAATATGTTGTTTCTTAATTCATCATAAAGGGTAACCGCTGCGATAAGGTCCTGCTTCTCCGATTCCTCTACCAGCGGACATACTATATAAGCCTGAGCACCATGATCATGAATTTGAGTACGTATAAAATCGTATACTTTTTCGCCATCTGAGTTTCGGATGAATTTGGTTTTAACTGCTTTTCTGCCTGGCGGCATTTCATCAATAATTGATACCAACAAATCACCATAGACAGTTAGAGCCAGGGTACGCGGTATAGGAGTGGCAGTCATTACCAACAGATCAGGCATATCCCCCTTTAAACCCAACAACGCTCTCTGTTTCACCCCGAATCGATGCTGCTCATCAATGACTGCCAGACCCAATCGCCAAAAGCCTAGCTCCTCCTGGATCAGGGCCTGGGTGCCGACCACAATATCTATTTGCCCGGAAGCCAGTGCCTCCAGTATCATCCTGCGTTCTCCAGGTGGGGTGGAACCAGTTAAACGGGCAACTACTACATCACAATGGGCAAACAACCTGCTTATAGACATATAATGCTGTTCAGCCAGTATCTCGGTGGGCGCCATCATGGCGGCTTGAAATCCACTGCTAACTGCTTTGGCCATAGCTAAAGCTGCTACGATTGTTTTTCCCGAACCCACATCTCCTTGTAAGAGCCGATTCATGCGACATGGTGTCTCCATATCCTGGTATATCTCATCCACTACCCTGGCCTGGGCTGCTGTTAGCTCAAAGGGCAGCTTTTTCCACATCTCCTGAACCAAATTAGTCTTTTCTAAATGAACTACACAGGACTGCGGCTTAGATTTTGCCTGTTCCAGGCGCAGGCTAATCTGGAATAAAAGCAATTCTTCCAGGGCCAGACGTTTTCGAGCTCTAAGGTAAGCTTTGCCATCTTGAGGGAAATGAAGATTATAAAAGGCAAAGGCTATATCACATAAATCATATTCTTCCTTAATATCTTTAGAAAGTATTTCCGGGTAAGAAGGCAGATATTCAGGCAGTATGTTCATCATAATAGCTCTTAAAGCTTTTTGACTCAAGCCTTCAGTAAGTATATAAATAGGCAGTACATCAATATGCTGGGAGGTTTCATCCAGCACTTCGTATTCGCTTACATTCAATTCCAGAGCTCCAGGACTTCCCTTGACCTTGCCGCTCACAAAGATTTCCTGGCCGGAAGAGATAATACCAGCCAAGAAGGGTTGATTAAACCATACCGCTGTCACTGCCCCCGAATCATCCTGCAAAATAGCTTTAAAAATATTCATACCCCGACGACTGCGGGAAGCATGAGTACCTTTAACCACTCCTCGGACCGCAGCAAATTCGCCATGAATCAGAGATCTTATCTTATCCGGGTTGCCGCGGTTAAAATAAGCCCGGGGAACATGCCAGAGCAGATCAAATATATTTTCAACTCCCAGTCGTTTAAACTGCTGGCTTCTTTTAGGGCCAATCCCTTTTAAGTATTGTATATCCTGAAAAAGATGTTCCATCTTTCCTCCATGCTATTTACGGGGCAGACTGTTCTCCTGTCTGCAGAGAACGGTTCTTCTGATTGCATGCAAATCTGCTGGTGACGATCATCTCAGACTTATTCCATCTTGGACTCATGCCGTCTTTTGGGAGACGGTTCTCGAACTCATTCCGTTGGGACCTGGATCTATTAAATAGGTAAAACTGTACCCATTGGGGTGAATGAGTTCTAGAATGTTCGGATCACTTTATTTAAAATTTCTCTATAAGTTTTGATCTACCTGCCTGCTGCTATGACTGTATTTGTCGAAAACAAAATAGAATCCAAACTCTGGTTAAAATTATTTTACTATGAGGGTCAAAGTTAACTTCGCAGTGGTTAAATAGGCAGCAAGTTAGGCCTTGTTTTAATGTAGCTCAGCCTAAAAAGATGTGCAGAAAATAACCCGGGGCAAGCTCTTTTACCCGGGTAGAAATCTGCTCCAGGCATAAACGAACCCTGGGAGATGGTAGGGAAGAATTATATTCTAATATAATGAGGAGTACCTGCCATGTGGGACACTAAAAACCTTTTAGACAACTAAATGTATCCCTGTATAATGGAACCGATTAATTAAAAGTCAGGACCTTCTTTTACAAGGAGGAGTTGGCAGGCACTCCTGCAATTAATTGCATCTTTGTAAATTCATAATTCTCTTTAATATTATCTGGCTATCAATCCACAATATCTCACCCAGGCTTACCAATACCTTGGTCACTGCTTTCCAACTAAAACCATCAACCGTTATTAAAGTCATCTTGTAGTTTATCGACCCGCTTGCATAGTAGAAAAACCCGGGGTTATTATGAAACGCATTTAACTCATTTATATACGTATACAACTCATTCTTAACCTGCTCCGGCAACTCATCTAAACCCTTAATTACATCGTGACATATAAAAACCATAATGTTGCTTGCTGGTTTGTATGTTACTGAAACCATCCTGACTATTTCATTCAGCGAACTGAGCACTTTGGACGTTTCATATATAATACTTATGCCTTCATACCCAACCCTTGTTTGCATCGGATACCATTCCATATTCAAATTGTCCAAACATTCTATTAAAGAAGCAATCGCACTCACAGCTTTTTTCCCTTATCCATTTATTGTTTTGAAGATAGTGAAATATTTAGCATTCGGATCACCATATAATAGAATACCACCTGCAGCAATAAAAACAATATACAGGGCGCATAAGCACGGTTTACAGGTTTATTTTGACGATCTGGGGTATTGAAAGTGCTTTTCACTAAACTTACAGACCATGTTCAGAAGGTTAAATTGACTGGCAGGAATAATAAGAGTAAATTGGTCTTTAAATGAGCGGATTAAATCGCGCCAGGTTATTATACTTAAGACTAATATTTTCATTTGAACTGGTTTCTAAGAAGGGCTCCTATCGACCTATGGAGGTAATAAAATATTTTGTTTTGCATGAAATTTCAGATCGAACGTTTTTAGTCGCCATATTTATGCTCAAAAACGTTGTTTTTCTGCTTATTAACCTTTTGTTCCATTTTAAACGTGGAGGATTTTGTAAATATAGTAACGAATAGATTTTTATAATTAATTCTTTTAATGCATTATTATTCCATTACTTGATTAATCTGGAGGTATACTTTGGAAACACTAGATAATCCTATTACAGTCATTATTGCTGAAGATAATCTTTGCGATGCGAATCTATTAGAATCAGTTTTATCAACTATACCAGAAGTAACAGTAATGGGAAAAGCAGCAGATGGAGCATTAGCAATTGAACTAGTTAAACAATATAAGCCCACCGTAGTCTTTTTGGATGTGATGATGCCTTCAATGGATGGTCTGTCAGCAGCCCATATTATAAGAAATATACAGCCGGATATTTGTATAGTTTTTGTTACTAACCATTCTGAATATGCTGCCGCCGCTTTCCATCTTGATGCCATTGGCTATTTAATTAAGCCGGTTAGCCAGGATTCAGTACACAAGGTAATAAACAAAATACTTAAATATGAAACTCATAATAGAAGCAATACAGTTGATAAAGATAATAATTTAATAATAAAAAACAATAAGGAAACCTATTTTATTGATGTTTCCAGGATTTTATTTATTGAAAGGTCCGGCCGTAAATCAAATATTCATACCCGGCATAAATTATATACTACTGTAGAATCATTGGCTTCCTTGGAAAAAATGCTTAACCATAATTTTTGGAGATGCCATAAAAGCTATCTTGTTAATACAAAACAAATAGATGCTATTCGTCCTCTGGCTGATCGTATTTATAGAATAAGTTTTTATGACTATCCTCATACAGCTTCAACTACCCGGAAGAATTTAAATGAATTTTTTGCCAGGTTCAAATTTTAAGCTAACTCATATGGAGAAAGTAAGACCTGACCCAAGCGCTCTTAAGCATTCATCCGTACAATTTTCGTCGCACTCGTGTCAGGCAGACATGTTTGGTTGAGTCAGTATAGAACTAAATACAACTAAAAGGAGCTCAAAATCTTGAGCCCCTTTCAAGCTTCACATTCTATTCTACTGAAATAAAATAACTATAGTGCGGCTGACCACCCCAGTGCATTTCAACTTCATGTTCGGGGAAGGATTCTTCAATAATTCCCTTTAAAGTTTCGGCCTCTTCTTCCTGCAGACCATTACCATAGAAAAGAGTAATTAATTCGCTTTCTTCGTCCACCATCTGTTCCAGCAGTTTTTTAGCAATTTCGTTTTCGTCATCTCCGGTAACAGAAATTTCCCCGTCGACAATTCCTATTTTATCTCCTTCTTTGATTTCTAACCCATTCATCACTGAATCTCTTACCGCGTAAGTTATTTCTGCAAATCTGACCTGTTTTATCTCTTCGCTCATCTCATTATATATTTCTTCGATCTCTCCCTCGGGATCATATGCAACTAGTGCGGTTATGGACTGCATTACTGATTTGGTAGGGACTACCGCTACTTTTTTGTCACTCAGACTATCCACCTGCTGGGCAGCCATAATGATATTGCTGTTATTGGGGAATATTATTACTGTTTCAGCATTCACTTTTTCACTGGCACTCAGAAGATCTTCGGTACTGGGGTTCATAGTCTGCCCGCCCTCGACCACTTCATCTACACCCAGGCTCTTTAATATCTCTATAACCCCATCTCCAGATGCTACAGCCACTAATCCAATTTTTTTGGCCGGATTCAAATTAGGCTGCTTATTCTCTTCCATATTCAGACGATGTTCATGTATCTCTTCCAGCATATTATTAATTTTAATATCGCTTAACTGTCCCCACTGCAGGCAGGATTCCAGGACCTTACCTGGATGGTTGACATGAATATGCACTTTGACCAGATCATCCCCGCCTACTACCAGCATAGAATCACCGAGCGGAGCCAGATGCTGTTTTATTTCCTCGGGATCCAGACCTTCCCCTTTTATCAACAGCTCTGTACAATACTGATATTCCAGTTGTTCCTGCAGTCCAGGGATTTCACCTGCTGCCTCTGGCAACATACCATAGCGGTAGGTCTCCAGGGGGATTTCTTTTTCAAAAGCAAACCCTTCCATAAAGCCTTCCAGGAAATACAGCAGACCCTGCCCACCTGAATCTACCACCCCTGCCTCTTTCAAGACTGGCAGCATATCCGGGGTTTTCTTTAGAGTAATCAGGCCTGCATTGATTCCTGCCAAAAGCATAGCTATTACATCTTTACTGCGAGCGGCTTCGTTTTCACAAGCCCGGGCTACCTCCCTGATAACAGTAAGGATAGTGCCTTCCACCGGTTTCATAACCGCTTCATAGGCAGTATCTGATCCTGTTTTAAAGGCCCGGGCCAGATCCATAGAACTGGCCTTTTCTTTTCCTTCTAATTCCCGTGCGATCCCCCTAAATATCTGGGACAGAATAACCCCTGAATTTCCCCGGGCACCCATAAGTGCTCCCCGGGATATGGCTTTAGCTACCTTCCCCAAAGGCTGCTCTTGATTCTTTTCGCCCTCTTTTACTGCTGACATCAGAGTAAGATACATATTGGTCCCAGTATCTCCGTCCGGCACCGGGAAAACGTTTAGCAGGTCGACTCTATCTTTATTGTGCTCCAGTTTAATGCAGCCCGCTTTTATACTTCTTACCAGATCAATTCCTTCAACAAACTCGAGACTCAACTTGTTTATCCTCCCCTATTTTTCTGTAAGAACCTTGACGCCTCTTACGTTTACATTCACAGCGGCAACGGGTATCCCCGCATTTTTTTCCAGTTCGTACCTTACTTTTTGCATAACATTGTGGCCTACTTCCTTTATCTTGATACCATAGCCAACTATAACATGCAAGTCGACTTCTAGTCCATCTTCACTTGTTTTAACGGTAACGCCCTTACGGACCGATTCTCTCCCCAAAATACTCGTCAGCCCGGACTGTAGATCCTGAGCTACCATACCTACCAGGCCATAACAATCAATAGCAGCTAAACCCGCTATAGTCTGAACTACTTCGATAGCGACTTTCACTGCACCAATGTCATTTGTCTTAATGGTATACATAAAAATACCTCCTATCTGTTAATTCATAATTCTACAACAGAATATTTATTCCTTTTTCTTGCCCTTTATCGTTGGTTTTGATAAAATATGTAAGTGCACTTGAAAGAGAGGGGGCAAGAAACGTGGCTAAATGTGAAATTTGCGGGAAAGGCATCGGTTTTGGTAAAAAATACAGCCACTCCCATATAAGAACCAACCGGCAATGGAAACCAAACATTCAACGAGTTAAAGCTATAGTTGATGGAACTCCAAAAAGAGTTTATGTATGTACCCGCTGCCTGCGTTCAGGAAAAGTTCAAAGAGCAATATAATAAACTGAGCCTGGGATATTTTATATCCTGGGTTTTTTGTTTTTTATAACCTCTATTTCATCCCTGCTGAAAGTGTATGCCTGGTTACAGAAGTTGCAGGTAACTTCCAACCTTCCAGTTTCTTCACAAATATCAGCTATTTCTTCATCTGATAAACCTGATAAGATCACCCCCAGCCTTTCGCTGCTGCACTTGCAATTAAAGGCTAGTTCCCTTTCTTCGACCTGGTGGTAGGGTACACCATTCATAACCCTGTCTAACAATTCTTCCAGAGATTCACTATTATGGATAGCTTCGCTTATCGGCCCCATGTTTTTCACATTGTTTTCCATTGTTTCCAGAATATCATCCCGGGCTCCTGGCATAGCCTGTATAATTAAGCCACCAGCTGATTTTATGCTCAAATCCCTATCTACCAGAACTCCCAGTGAAACCAGAGAAGGTATCTGTTCTGACTGAATATAATACTGGGCTAAATCTTCTGCTATTTCCCCACTGATCAGATTAACCCGGCCTGTGAAAGGCTGCCTGAGCCCCAGATCAGTAATGATTTCCAGATATCCGTTTTTCCCTACCAGGCCTCCCACATCTAACTTACCCGGGGCTTGCGGAGGCAGATCTGCTTGAGGGGCTGATATTAAAGCCCTTCCCTTGCCAGTAGAGTCAACCGTAGCAACGATAGACCCTGCTGGCCCATCTCCATTAACTCTTAAAGTAAGCGCATCTTCTTCTCCCTTGAGGTCGCTGCCCATCATAAGAGCAGCAGTCAAGACCCGGCCCAATGCAGCAGAAGCAGTTGCCGAAGTATGGTGCCTGCGGTGCGCCTCTTCCACCAATCCGGTAGTACTGGCCAGGATGATCCGGACCTGTTTATCATTATCAACTGCTTTTATCAAATAGTCTGATTTAATCACATCAACAATCCCTTATCCATAGTACTTTATTAGTAATTATAACCACAATTAGACTATTTTTAAAATTATTTAAGAAAAAGTTTGAAACAAGCATATTGTAACCGAGGTTAAATCCTAAAAATGTATACCCTATTTTAATTTAAGTTAAAATATAGTACCTTTAAATCAGGCATTATATTTATCACCATTCACTAACAAACTATGGAGGAAAGATTCATGGCAATATACGAATTTGAAGGCAATCGCCCTGAGATCAGCGTTTCTGCCTACATCCACCCCACCGCTTCGATCATTGGAAATGTGCTGATCGGAGATCAGTGTTTTATCGGACCGGGAGCCGTGATCCGAGCAGATTATGGTAAAGTCTGTTTGGGTTCAGGTTGTGCAATTGAAGATAATTGTATAATTCATTCCGAACCTGGCAGCATCGTAATAATGGAAAACGACATTATTGTTGGACATGGAGCTATAGTTCATGGTCCCTGTCTAATTAAGAGCAATGTGATAATTGGTATGGGCTCTATCATATCTACGGGCTGTGAGATTGGCTCGTATGGCTTCCTGGCCGCAGGCAGTATTCTTCTGCCGGGACAACATATCCCCGAGAGAACCATGGCAGCAGGCAACCCGGCTTTACCCAAGAAGCCTCTGGATGAAAAATTATTATATTACAGCGAAAAGGCTCCCGCCTTGTACCGTGAGCTTTCCGGACGTTATTTAAAAGGTCTGAAACTGATCAGCCCTTAACATATACGGGCTTGGAATATACTTGTATCCCGCGCCATCTGAATTTTATCTTCTCCCCGGGTTTCGGCATCTCTTCCTGGCAAATAAGCCAGACCAACTGCTCTAGCAGGATATGTATGTATATCTGCTGGTCAGGAAGTTGGCCATCAAGGAAAAACAGGATGGATTTATGCTTCGATGCTCATCAAACACTAAACTGGAGTAGAAAAATGCTTAAGATCACTATTTAATTTACCCCTGAAAGGGGTATTTTTTCATCCATAACTAGAACGATTAGCATAAGCAGAGCATTCTTTTTTGATAATTTATGAAAAATGTTATTATTACTCGAAAATAAAGATTTTTTATGCCTAAACAAAAAGAAAAATATTGTATCAGGCAGGGAAATATAATCAGAAGGTAGAAATTCTTACTTTGTGATTGTGGGATTAAAGGGGGTATCAAATTGCGTGTTGCAGTTTACCCGGGCAGCTTCGATCCAATTACCAACGGCCATATAGATGTTCTGGAAAGAAGCAGTAAAATATTCGACCGGATTATTATTGCAGTTGTTCACAATGTTACTAAAAAGGCCATGTTCACATTGGATGAACGAGTGGACATGATAAGGCAGAGCGCAGCTCATATACCCAATATGGAGATCGGTTGCTTCAGCGGTTTGCTGGCTAATTACCTAATTGAAAAACAGGCCTGTGCTATTATACGAGGTCTTAGAACGGTTACCGACTTCGAGTATGAAATGCATATGGCGATGATGAACCGGGAAATAATACCGGATATTGATACGATTTTCATAACATCTGATAAAGATTATTTGTTTATTAGCTCCAGCGGAGTGAAGGAAGCGGCCATGGTAGGCGGTAACGTTGAAAGCATGGTACCCCAAGCAGTTAACCTGGCGCTTAAGCAAAAATTCCAGGCCGTCCAGTCTTGATCTGCCATGTGCTATCCACGTACGGGTAAATATTGAAATTATCAAGGCAGGTATCCTTGTGATTGATACCTGCCTTGATTTGATAGTCTTAATCCTGAAATATACTTTATATCGTGTGTAAAATCAAGCATCCTGTTCTAATAATCGGATGGAATCGCTATCGTTACTACCACCGCTGCCACCTGAGGAACTGCCATCTGTTCCTGCATCCGGCACAGTATTCCCAGAATTATTGCTGTTGCTGCCCGGGGAACTGTTATTCGTTCCTGCATCCGGGATAGTATTGCCGGTGTTATTGCTGTTGCTGCCCGGGGAAACGTTATTCGTTCCTGCATCCGGAGTAGTATTGCCAGAATTGTTACTGTTGCTGCCCGAGGAATTGCTATTAATTATTACATATGGTACAGAATTTACGCTGTTGCTGAGGTTGGGACTGCTATCAATTCCTACATCATTAGTCCATCGCCAGTACCAGCGTCCCTGGAACCAGTAGCCATCAACTCCATCTATAGTATCTTCCCGATAACCGCCATCTCCCGTATCTAACGATGGATCATAAGTGGGATCCACATATCTGCTGGAAGAAAAATTTCCATTGGTTTTATTGCTGCTTCCACCACCAAAGATACTATCAAAAAAGTTACTGATTCTGTTTATCCACTGTTTGATCATATCAAATATAATCTGATTCTTGATATCCTGCAAAATATCGTCCAGCAGACCTCCAAAGATATAGGCAGCCGAACCGCTGGCTGAAATAGTTACATCAAAGCTGCTGTCTTCACCAGTTTCCCCGGTCGTCCATGCCAATACGCTCATAGGGGTCAGAAGCAGTATAAGCAAGGCTAATAGAATAGCAATATATTTAGCAGACATAATTCCCCCCTATGCAAAAATCCATAATCATCACCTTCAAGAAAATTATAACATAAGCTTTTCTACGTTATAATATATACATTCTTAAAAAAAAGGTTTAGTTCATTTTATGGCCAGGAAAAGTTTATGATCTAAATTTTATATGATCACTGAATATAAAAATTGGATGCCAAGGAGTGTAGAAACATGTTCCTCTTTGCGGATAATGCAATTTTAGATGCTTCTCAACTAAAAGATATGGTAAAGGCGAGAGCTCTCATCAGCAAACTGTTGTGTGCCCATTATCTGGAGATACATAATCCTTTTGCCATTCACATCTATGATAAGGGTATTAGACCTTACTGCCCTGGAGTAAATAAGAATGATGTTGAAGACTCTACCTTGAACAGCTGGTTTATTCACAGGTTGACAGCAGATATATATCGATTGAGTATAGCATCAAAAGAGCAGTTTGAAAGATATTTGGACCTGATTGATCGCAAATCCTCCCAGGCGCTTTTAGAGCTGGGAAGTATTGCAGTTAAATACGACCTGTACCCGACTGATTATAATGAAAACGGGTCAAAAATTATTGCTGATCCTGCTGAAAGAGAGCATTTTGAAAAATGTTTCTTAAATGAAGCAGTCTTAAATTCAGCCTTTGAAGTGCTGGCTTATATCTATTTTAGAATTCATGGACAACTGTATGCAGTAAAGACCTAGAGGCAGCCAAAGAGCTTAATTTCACAGTACTTGATTATATGGCTGTGGCTACACTCCCCAGAGCTTAACAACTTTTGCATGTCCAGCCTCTTCCAGGCGCACTTCTTTATTAGCCACAACAATCTTGGGTTTGGGCTCAGAAACCTTCAGGAATAAAAGATTGCTCAATCAGAAAAGCTAAAAATAAAAGTTTTGAGAGGAAGATTATTTTGAAGACTCTTTGGAAGGGCGCGGTCAGCTTTGGCCTGGTCAACATCCCGGTAAAAATGTATGTTGCCACTGAGCGAAAGGATTTAAAATTTAACTATCTGCATAAAGATTGTATGTCCCCGGTTAAATACCGAAAATACTGTCCTAACTGTGAGCGGGAACTATCCAGTGAAGAGATAGTAAAGGGCTATGAGTACCAGAAAGACCAGTATGTAATAATAAACGATGAGGATATGGAACGAATACCCCTGGAAAATACTAAAACTATAGACATACTCGATTTCGTCGATCTAACTCAGCTGGATCCCATTTATTTTGATAAAACTTATTATCTGGAAGCTTCCCAGGGGGGTGAAAAAGCCTACACCCTATTGATACAAGCCATGGAACAAACCGGTAAAGTAGCGGTAGCAAAGGTATTGATACGTACCAAGCAGACCCTGGCCGCCCTGCGGATTAAAGAAAAGGTGCTGGTAATGGAAACTATCTTTTACCCCGATGAAATCCGCTCCCCGGCATCGCTTAATCCGGGAATTGATGCAGTCAAGCTTCATGATAATGAGATTAAAATGGCTGTTAACCTGATTCAAAACCTGTCTACCGATTTTGATCCCTCCAAATATCAAGATGAGTACCGTCAGGCTTTGTGGGAAATGATTGAAGCTAAAGTTGCCGGCAAGGAGATTGTATCATCGCCAGTATCGGATGTAAAGGGAAATGTAGTAGATCTTATGGAAGCTTTAAAGGCGAGTGTGGAGCTCTCAGAGAGCAAAAGAAAATCCAGCGGAGATAAAAAGCCGGGCCGTCGCAAAAAAACCGGTACCTAAACAGAAATAAATGTATAGCATACTGAAGCCAATGGAACCAATTTCACATAGTGACATTCCAATAAGCAGTGAGTATTTGTACCAGGTCAAATGGGATGGAGTGCGGATGCTGTCCTACATTGAAGATAATAAGGTGCGTTTGATCAACAAACGTCTGAATCCCAGAACCATCCAATATCCGGAACTACAACTTCTTCCGCAGCTTTTATCCGGTCATAACGCCGTTCTAGATGGAGAAATAATAGTATTAAAGGATGGCCGACCTAGTTTTCCGTCCGTAATACGCCGGGATCAGTGCTCTTCCAGCAAGTCTATTTCGTATTGGAGCCAGTATTTACCCATCACCTATATGCTATTCGACATAGTGTTCCTGGATGATCTCAATCTTACCGCGCTGCCGTTTTCAGAAAGATACGACCTTCTGACGCAAATCCTTGATTTCAGTTCGCCTCATCTGCACCTGGTAGAAAATTTCAGTGAGGGAAGGAGCCTCTTCGAAGCAGTAAAAACCAATGAAATGGAAGGAATAGTTGCAAAAAGAAAATCCAGCCTGTACCTCCCGGGCAAACATCATCGAGAGTGGCTAAAAATCAAATATCGACGCAGTTTAAACTGTGTCATTGCCGGTTATACTATGCGGAGTAATCAGGTAAATTCTTTATTGCTGGGTCTTTTCCAGGATGAGCAGTTGATTTACGTGGGCAGAGCCGGCAGCGGCCTTAGTGAATCGGATAGACAAATCTTATCCAAGCGGCTGCCCTCCCTGGCTGTACCCGAGTCAATGTTTGTCCGTTCTTCATCGGTTGGCATACCGACCGCCATATTTACCAGACCTTTATTAACGGTTCGGGTGGAATTTGCCGAGTGGACCGAGCATATGCAGCTCAGATCTCCTGTTATCAAGGAATTCCTAACTATCAATCCTCAACAATGTACGATATGAATAGCTGTACTGCTTACTAGAATAAAACAGAGGAGATGGAAGCAGAATGCAAAAAATGGATATAACGGTTGATAACCACAGTTTCTCAATTTCCAAGCTGGATAAAATATTCTGGCCAGAAGATAAATATACTAAAGGTGATCTTATCAAATATTATATAGAAATTTCTCCATATATAATAAAATACCTTCACAACCGCCCGGTAGTATTCACCCGTTATCCTGATGGCATTAAGGGGAAACATTTCTATCAGAAGAACGCTCCCGCCTATCTCCCCTCCTGGATAGAAACCTTCTCCCAGTATTCTAAAGATTCCGGACGTAATATTGAATATATTCTAGTAAAAGAAGCTGCTGTACTGGCCTGGCTGGCCAACCAGGCCTGTATCGAGATGCATCCCTGGTTATCCAGCATAGGCTCTCTTGACTATCCTGACTTCGCAGTCATCGATCTAGACCCATCACCCGGTAATTCTTTCCAGGAAGTTATAGATATGGCCCTGCTGGTGAAAAATGTATTCCAAGAACTGGGCTTGAGATCTTACCCCAAAACGTCGGGTTCCGAAGGACTACATATCTACCTGCCGCTGAAAAACCACTATACTTACAGCCAGGTGCGGGAGTTCGCCCGGGGGGTGGCTGCTCTTGTTGCCGAGATCAGACCAGATATAAGCACCATTGAGAGGACGGTCAGTAAAAGAGGTCCTAAAATTTACATCGACTATCTGCAAAATGTGAAAGGGCAAACCCTGTGTTCGGCCTACAGCGTACGCCCGCGTAAAGGCGCCCCGGTATCTGCTCCATTGACCTGGGAAGAGGTAGCCCTGGTTTCTCCTACTGATTTCTGCATAAAAAATATGCTCCCCCGCGTAAAACAAGCCGGGGATCTTTTTTCTCCAGTACTGGAGGATAAACAGGCTCTGGAGCATGCCTGCCAGAAGCTGGGCCTGCCGCAGCTGACTCAATAAGTTTGGTGCCTATGGTCTAACTAATTTTCTTGATGAAGTATTTATGAAAGCTCAAGTCCTCGGTAAGTTCAGGATGAAAGGAGGTAGCCAGTATGTTGTCCTGTTCAACAGCAACGATGTTTCCATCCAGTATCAACAGTATTTCTGCTTCCGGACCACACTTTTCAATGTAGGGAGCCCGGATAAAGGTCAGGGGAATATCATGCTCAGCAAGTTTATGTATAACGGCCGAGCTTTGAAAGCTGTCTAATTGGCTCCCGTATGCGTTACGCCGAACTGAAACATCTAAAACATCCAGGTATACCTCATCTTGACCTACTATATCTTTAGCCAGCAGGATCATACCGGCACAAGTTCCCCACACTGGCAGACCAGACTGGATCAAATCTCTGAGGGGCTCTATTATTCGGTATTCCCTAAGCATTTTGCCTATAGTGGTGCTTTCTCCCCCGGGCAAGATGAGACCATCAATCTCCGAAAGCTGCTCGGCTTTTCTAACCTCAACAACCTGTACTCCCTCAATCTTCTGCAGACATTGTATATGTTCAATAACTGACCCCTGCAGAGCCAGAACACCTATTTTCATTAGTTTACCAGCCCCGTTTTGCATATTGATCTTCCAGCTTATCAATTTCTATTCCTACCATGGCTTCTCCCAGGCCTTCCGATACTTCCATGATAATATTAGGATCATTGTAGTGGGTGGTAGCTTTGACTATAGCTCGTGCCCGCTGGGCCGGATCACCAGACTTGAAGATACCAGATCCGACAAATATACCATCACAGCCCAGCTGCATCATCAAGGCTGCGTCTGCCGGAGTAGCTATCCCTCCTGCGGCGAAATTAACTACCGGCAGTTTTTTATGTTCAGCGATATATTCCAATAAGTCAACCGGGGCTCCGATTTCCTTGGCAAAAGTCATCCGTTCCTCTGCAGGCAGGAGCTGTACCTGACGCATCTCAGACATTATTGAACGCATATGCCTTACGGCTTCTACTACATTACCGGTACCGGCCTCGCCTTTCGTTCTGATCATGGCAGCCCCTTCGCCTATTCTCCGCAGAGCTTCTCCCAGATTCCTGGCTCCACACACAAAAGGAATATCAAAGCTCCTTTTATCAATATGAAACATCTCATCTGCCGGGGTCAATACTTCACTTTCATCAATATAGTCAATACCAATGGCCTGTAATATCTGAGCTTCCACAAAGTGCCCGATTCTAACCTTGGCCATAACCGGGATGGTAACTGCCTTCTTTATTTCTTTTATCATAAGGGGATCTGACATGCGGGCTACCCCGCCCTGTTTTCGTATATCAGCCGGTACTCTCTCCAGAGCCATAACGGCTACGGCTCCTGCCTCTTCGGCAATGAGTGCCTGCTCTACATTGGTAACATCCATTATAACCCCACCCTTAAGCATTTGGGCCAGGTTTTTATTAAGGGTATATCGATCCATTTTCTTGTGTCCTCCTTTAATTTAATATTACTATACGATACAATTATCAGTGTACCGTTACAATTTACTCAACATGCTAAACCGATAAACATTAGTATCACATACAGACCATGTGCTGTCAATAAGTTAAGGAGCCAGATTAATGGAGATTTTTGTATCGATACAATTAAATAAACGAAGCAGCCTTCCTCTTTATCAGCAGCTCGCTCAACAAATTAAAAACCTCATATTCGAAAGTCAGCTAAAACCAGACGAAAAACTTCCCCCCATACGGAAACTAGCCGCAAGACTGGGGGTAAATAACGTAACCGTTGTTAATGCTTATCGTCAGCTCGAGCAGGACGGCCTGCTCTATTCAAAGGTAGGCAGCGGCACATATGTAAAACCCTATCCCCCTTCCCGGGGAGCAAATGCATTAACCGTTACCCCGCCCTTCTCCGGACTGGAGTATAGTATTCCAGGGTTAAACATCATGGATCAAGGCCAGCTGCATATACCATCGGGGTCCTATAATTTTGCCAGCGCCATTCCCACTCCGGAACTTTTTCCAGTGGCAGACTTTAAACAAATATTAAATGAGGTACTGGATAGAGATGGGGGCAGTGCTTTCGCCTATCAGGAAGGCCAGGGATATTTTCCTCTGCGGGAAAGTCTTTCCAGGTACCTGAAGGATAATGGAATTGGTGCTGATGAAAGCAGTATCCAGGTTATATCAGGAGCCCAGCAGGGTATCGATATTATTGCTAAGTCCTTACTAAAACCAGGAGATTTTGTTATTACCGAAAATCCTACTTATACCGGAGCCATCGCTGCTTTCAAATCCAGAGGGGCTCGCATTGTACCTGCAGTCTTAAAGGAAGATGGTATTTCAATCGAGTATTTACAGGATGTTATAGAAAAATATAGACCCCGGCTGATGTATATTATACCTAACTTTCAAACTCCAACCGGTATATGTTACAGTGAAGAAAAGAAGAAAGCTCTGCTGAAATTATGTCAGGCCTATAACATTATTATTATCGAAGATGATTCATTCACGGATTTATCTTATTATACCCAACGCTTGCCCATTAAAATAATGGCCGGAGCTGATAAGGTAATATTTATAAAAAGCTTTTCCAAAATACTTATGCCTGGCTTGAGACTGGCATTCTTGCTGGCTCCAAACAATGTCATTCCTGGCCTGCTCAAAGCCAAGCATTCTTCAGATATATCCACTCCTGGCTTGATACAGCGCGCATTTGACCTTTATTTGAGAAAGGGTCTATGGGAAAAACACCTGGAGTATATGAAGGAAAAATACCAGCAGAGATACCATGTTATGCTAGAAGCAATGACAAATTATCTGCCTCCAGAGATTACTTACAGTAAATCCGGCGGGGGTCTAAGTTTCTGGCTAAAACTGCCTGCTGGCGGTTCATCCAATCATTTTTATACCCGCTGTCTGGAAAAGAAGGTTATCATCAGCCCAGGCAGCCTCTTTTCAGCTTCTGATGAGCGGGATAGCGAATATTTCCGACTCAGTTTTGCCGGGCTGTACCCAGATGAAATAGTAAAAGGAATACAGGCACTTAGCGAAGCTTACGAGTACAGACAAAACCAACTTCTTGCCAGGAACAGCTATTCCCCCTTGCTATAAGATGACAATGGTGGTCCCACTGTCATCTTGGGTATAATATATGATAGGCCATATCAAATTAAGGAGTGAAGTGCAATGAAATTCTCCAACGAATACTTCTGGGGTGTTTTACTGGTGGCACTAGGGTTAATAATCATCCTAAAAAATTATTTCCATATAAACATACCCGTGGTTAGAACTTTTTTTGCATGTATTTTCATCTATATCGGGATTATGATGTTATTTGGTGGTTTTGCCAGCAAATCTAACGATATGATGCTATTTGACGAAGGAAATATTGAAATAACAGAGTCCTCTCCTGAATATAGCATTTTGTTTTCGATGGGAACAGTCGATTTAACGAATCTCAAAACAGATACTAATGCAAAGGAAATTAAAATTAACGTTATTTTTGGAAGCGGAGAAGTTAAGTTAAGTCCAAAATCACCGGTTATTTTAAAAGTTAATTCCGCCTTTGCCAGCAGTTCTTTTCCAGATGGCAGCTCTTTGGTCTTTGGAGATTACACTTACAGAGCCGGTAACTCTTCTGGAAATAATCCTGTGACAGTTGAAGTATCAGCAGTTTTCAGCAGGCTAAAGGTTAGCGAGATTCCATAATTCAAGCTTTACTCTGCTATAGATATACAGTCTTTTTTCCTATCCTCTTGTCATTACTAATTTAAGAATTGCTAATTCCTTACCAGATTGATCCTTCGCCAAGCATATCTATTGCTTGATATCAGTGTCTAGATTTAATTCCAAGTACAGAGCCCCTGGAAGAGGATTATATCTGTAGGGTGCTATATACTTAAAACCAAGCGCCTCATACAAATGAACAGCTTCTTTCATAGATATCAGAGTATCCAATCGCATACACTTATACCCCATCCTTCTGCCTTCATTAATAATTTCTAAAGTCAGTTTCTTGCCTATGCCTTTATCCCTGAAAGCGGGCCTTACATAGAGCCTTTTCATCTCACATATATCAGAGTCGATTTGCTTTAAGCCTGCACACCCTGCAGCCTGGCCTTTCCACTCGTATAACAATAAGACTCCGCCCGGTCCGGAATACTCACCTGGCAGACCTGCCAGTTCTTCATTGAAACCCTGAAATCACAGGCTGAAAGGAAGGGATTCCTCATATTCCATAAATAATCCCCTGATGGATTCTATGTACTGCTCCCTCTCAACTTTGACAATCATAATTTTCACTTCCCCAATTTTTTTCTTTAACTGCTGTTGGCAGCATTTTTCTCCTGTCTGTAAGCCACATATGTTCCCTGTAAATGAATCGCCTTTATCCCTCTGCGCTAACCTTAAGCTTCCATCCCCAAGAAACTATTTTATTAAGTATTATGAAGATTATTAAAAACCAGACCACGATTACCATTAGCCCTGCAGTCCAGCACACCGGCTTCTCATGCCCCATACTATTCTCGGCTTCCAGTCTGCATTCTTCTATTATATGAGCCGGTATAATTCTCAATGCCAGCCAGATGCCCAGCGGTATCAGAACCAGGTCATCAAAGTAACCCAATACCGGAATAAAATCAGGTATTAAATCTATTGGACTCAAAGCATATGCCACAACTATAATGATAAGTACTTTCGGCAGCAGGGGTGTGTCATGCCTTTTCGATGCCAGCCCCAAAACCCGGATTTCTTTTTTCAGGCTTTTTGCTTTTGCTTTAACGGCTTCAAAACTTCCCACGTCATTTCTCCATATAACAATATTATATAATCTTGAATGCATGTTTTAATAATATCACAGGGAAACGTAACAGTGGGGACAGTTCCCCCTTTAAGGTTGGAACTATCCCCATTTTCATTAAATAAGGGACAAGGTACGACCTGTAACCTTGTCCCATAAAAAAGATGTAAAATTGCCTTTAGCTCAACCGGATATACAAGAATGTTACCTATACATCAGATCTTCTCATCGACCAGTGCAGAAGTTTACCCCCTCTGCATTAACCTCAAGTCGAATCTTATACACCTGTGGCATATGAGATTCTTAGCTCGGCAATTCTACATCTTAGTCTTATTATCACCATAAAAATGAAAATTATTAATTCCTTTTTATGTTTATTGCAGATCGATCCAAAATGGAATTCATAATTCAATACAGTTATTGCTGGTGGGCATTGGTACAACATGTTATTAGAAAGTGATCCAGCTTTCCCTTATTAGAAAGAGATCTCTTTTGTTGGCTGAAATTGGGCAGGGGTGTTTTAGGCATTGTCTTTTATGTTCATTGGCTGGTTACCAGCCTGCTTGCTCTTCGTTCTGCCAATAAAAGGTCTACCATTCTACCGTAACTGTTTATCCCTTCTTGCTGGTTATTAAATTTTAGATAAACGTTATTGACCTGAGCAGATACCCTCAAAACAGGCCCCTGAAATTGCTGCCAGAATTCTCGTATTGCTGCCAAATCCCTTGTAACCCCCTCCGAATATTCCTGCTTCAATTTCTGGTATTTATCATAGTCATAACCTGACAGGGCATTCATGGAATTAATAAGTGCCAGGAGAGTGCCGGAATACTTAAAGTTAGGATCGGGGTGCTGAAGGCACGAAAGGTAGGCAATATAATTTGCTTCATCTTCTCGCGCAAATCCCCGTTGATGAGCCATTTCATGACATACGGCAGCGGGAAAAAGAGGAATGGGGACTTCCATATTAACGTTGGCTTCCCCGGTAAAAGGAAAGTATATTCCCGATATTCCTAAGATAGACATTACTCTTGATAACATAACAGGTTTGGGTCTGCCGTATCTGCCTCCCAGTTCAGAATATACGGACCCTGCCATGGCATATCCCTTCCAGGCCTGGTCAAGCACTTCTTTTTTGTATGTTATGCCTAATAATTGGGCATCGTCCTGCGCAGCCTGCATTTCATTGGCCTGCCCGATTAACTCTATGCATAGCAGCTCAAGTTCCTCCCCGCATATCTCTGTTGTATCCAGACCAGCCAGATCAGCAAATGGCAGGCGGTAATAATTGATACCCCACATAAGCAAAAAGGTGAAATAGCCTACGCTTACTACTACCAGCAGCATCACTGCTGTTCTTGCAAGAGAAGTGCCGGGGGAGGATTTTCTAAGCAGATTTACTAGATACTTGACTGCACTGTAAACGAATGCCAGCAGTATAATCTGTACCAGTAATTCTGCTATGGAAATTGGCACCAACCCGATGATTCTGCTTAAAGCCGAAGCAAATAGTCTGTAGAACCCATTGGAATACAATTTCTCTACCGTCTCCGGCATGTGATAAAAAAGCCCGGTTAACAATACACCCCCGGGCAGCAGTAGAATCAGAAATATCTGCTTTTTAGATATAATTGCCACTACTCTCAACTCACTTTTACCTGCGGGACAAATAGCCGGTTTACCAGCCTGCTCCTATAGCGAAGGATTAATAGTCGCTCTTTCCTTCCATCCAACTTTGGTGGATGAATAACTTTAATTATGCTGACTCAGATTTATTTTTCTGATAATTATACGGTTTGGCTGCTTTTTCCAGGCCCTGCATCCATAGTTCAACCAGTTGTACTCCACTAATCAGCATTATATCAAGTCCTTCAGCATATTTCCGGGCATGAGGGGTAAAATCACTGGTTGTTATTACATATCCTCCTTTGGCATTCTGTTTAGTTATCTGGGAATGGATCACCGCAATCGGTTCGTAAGACACAAAATGATCTGGGGCATAACATTTTACCTGTCCCAGATATTTACCAGCCCGGTGATCATGCTCAATATCAATGCCATAATCGCCCGATCCTCCTGTTACAAAAGCCTGCCCGCCATAATAATTGACCATTACCCGGGCTACAAAGTTTTCAAAATCCATGGGATTTTCTCTTTTTTTCTCTTTGCCTTCTTCCTGTTTGAAACGCTCATACAACCCCACTGCCATAGTTTGATACATATCATGGCTGGTCTGCAGAATATCCAGTTTAATCTTCCTTAAATGCCGGTATTCCTGGCGGTACTTTATTAAGAAGTATAATACCGCAGTAATCCCGATCAACAACAACCCGGTTAGGCTAAGGTTCATTGGTTTCTTCCACCCCTTCTCATCATCTCCTTATTTAATATCTGCAATTACTGACATATTAAACCGGAAGCAGGGGGACGTTCTTTTCGCTTCCACTAAGGAAGCAAAAAGAACGTCCCCCTGCTTGTACAATTAATTTAATTGCTGTCATATTCCAATAACTCTGAAACAGTTTTGAAAGTATAACCTTGTTCCTTCAAACTCGTGATCAACCCTTTTATAGATTCCAATGATTCTCTTTCTTCATCATCATACATGACATGTAACAGGATAATAGAACCTGGCTGAATATTCTCCAGCACATTGTCAATAATTTTCTCAGCATCGGAAGCTACTTCTGAATACGAATCTGGTTCAATATTCCAGGTAATGGTCTTCCGATTATTCTCTGCCAGATAATAGGTGGAAAATATTAATTTTTTACAATATGGCGGCCTATAAAGAATATCCCCCTGGTAGCCGGCCTGTCGGATAAGATTATCAGTCTTTTCTATTTCTTGTTTAATAAATGATGGCGATTTAAATATCATCATTGAATGCGAATAAGTGTGATTCCCCAATTCGTGCCCTGCTTCAACAATGCTTTTAGCCTCTTCCAGATTATTCTCCATACTGCTTCCTACCAGAAAAAAAGTTGCTTTTGTACATGATTCATTCAGCACCTTTAATATTTCATCTGTTTCCACAGTGGGTCCATCATCAAAAGTAAGTGCAACCACCTTCTCTTCTGTTGATACCCTGGGTATAATATCGCCAAAAATCTGAAAGGTTCTAGAATTCATAACATTATATGTCGTGATGCCCAGTATCACAATTAATAATAAAATGCCAAGAATCTTTTTCATGAATTACTCCCATATGTCTAGTGGAAGCGGGGGGACGTTCTTTCCGCTTCAGCTAGAGGATTCGGAAATCTATGGTAACAACTGCCAGCAGCTTACGCTCCTTATTATAGAGGTCTACCTGCCAGACCGACGAAGTTTTACCCCTGGATCGAGCCTGGGCCTCCGCCCGCACTGTTTCCCCTTCATCAACTGCCCTAATGTAATTTGCCGACATACTCACTACCACCTTGGGTTGACCAGGATAACTGGCTATCATTCCTACAGTTACCGTGGTAGAAGCCAGGGCGGTAAACATACCTACGTGCAAGTGGTTGCCCTGGCTAAGATGCCGTTTCTCTACCAGCAGTTCCCCCACTGCCCAGCCTTGATCCAATTCTATTATTCTAATTCCTATTTCATCCTGAAAGGTCCCGGCCGCCCTTTCGTTAATTTTCTCCAGCACATTCATTCCTCCCACACCAAAAACTCCACCGATATCGAGCTTCTTTTTTTCTTTTAAATTATACACTAAACAAATGAAATGAGGTCACAGCTTATTATTCTCTCTGTACCCCTTAGCAGCAAAAATCATTCCCATTAAAGTAAATTAACAGGGAATGATTATTATCGCGGATCTTTGATAGTCTATTTTAGTACTTCAAAGTGCATAGCGTCTGAATAAGAATTGCCCCAGCTAAACCCGGCGGGCTTAAACGCCTTTTCCCAGAGTATCAAATTGGGGTCGTTAGGTTCCCATGAAGGATTAACATATCTAAAATGATCAGCGGCATTGATATCTATAGCTATCCCCCATGAATGATTGCTCAAACCCCTTGACTTGTCCCAATTAACATGCCGGGTCACAAAGGTTCCATCCATACTCTTTATAAGACTTAATAAAGAAACCTGTTTACCGTTTATCATAGCTGTACCATTTTTTATGTAATTAAATGCAGTTATAAAATTATCTGCAGCATCCTTATGTACCTGTACCTGTTTATTTAATCCCGGAAGGGTTATCGTTACTATATTTTCTGCCACCCATATTGGGTCTATCTCTATCCTGCCCCCTGTGGTATCCCGGTAATAGAATTGTCCAAATGACCCCTGCACTTTGCTTAAATTCGGATATTTATAATTATTTACCGAACGAGATATTGGGATACTTTCGGATTTACTCTCTGTATTCCTGGGCTGCTGGTCGTTTATTGCTAAATTAATTACCTCTGATTTTTCTTGAATCAACACCATTAGCTGTTTATGTCCTTCTTGCCGGTCATCCTGAGCGCTAATCTTAAGCAGGTACTCACCCGGGCTTAAGCTACCGGTATCCCAGTCGTAATTTAAAGCATCACCTTCTACGCTATGCGCCAAACTATCGTTGATATAAAGATTCATCGACTCTACTTTCTGGTCATCTTCAGCTGCCGCGGATATCGCCAGTATTTCACCCTGAGTTAGGTTCAGATTATCCTCGGGGGAGCTGATACTAACCACCGGGATGGCATTAACAGGTACTGTAAAGTCTTTAACCTCTCCGTAACTGATCCCCCGGACATTTACTGCAAAAGCCTGAAAATAATATGTATTACCGGGTTGCAGGTCACTGAGACTGACTGCAAAAGACTTATCTGCTTGAAGTGCAGTATCACAGATGACTTCCTGGCTCAGGTCGGAACTGGGTCCCCATCTAAAGCCATATTTACTTATTTCTTTCCCTCCTCCATCGCTGATTATACCGGTGATAGAAGCAGTCCCGATATCTTTTACAGCTGCATCACTGGTATGTACCACAGGCTTGTCCCCTGCATAAACAGAATAATAGAAGGCCAGGGACATGAATACTGCCATAACAATAATCGCCAGACTCCAAGAATGCTTTTTGTTCATAAAAACTTCCCCATCCATTGTATTCCTGTACTTTTAGTTCTTGTTCTATTAGACCGAAAATTCCTTTCTTGTATTTACCCTGCCATTTATAGATATAATTCTATATAGAGCAATGGATTATCGTCAAAGGTAATATCAGGATGGATTGCCATTGTCGCTTTAAGTATTCTTATACCCCTGGCCTTACTGAGATAATTACCGGGAAACGTACATATAGACTGATAGCTTGTTTAGTCATATTAATAATCTTAAGCCTGGAAAACCTTTAAGTCTGCTTTCTTAAATCCATTAGAGACACAAATATGGAGAAGGAAGAAAAATTTGCTTTGGACCTAGGCGGGCTTCTGTTTATTAGTAGCGGAGCTGTTCTATTAGCCGATTAATGTAATCAGCCTGTCTTTAACATATTGCTCAAACCTGTCCAGACAATTATCGAAGTTCTTACGGCCAAAACCAATTCGGAAATGATGATGGTCATAATCATAAACCCTGGCCGGCAAAATCAGAACCCCGCTATGCTGCAGCAGGTCCTGTCCTACTACCTCTGCATCCAGTCCTTGCTGAAAGGCTGGAAATGCAATCGGACCCGCGTGGGGTCGAAACCAGGAAAACAACTCCTTGTATTGCTGGAAAAAATCGTCCAGCAGTTTTAAGTTTTGGGTTATAATATTACGGTTTCGTTTTATAATCTGTTCCCTATTTTCCAGAGCCAGTATGGACAGTAATTCTGAAGGGCCACTGGAGCATATAGTCGTATAATCCTTCAATCCTTCCATGGCATGATACACTTCCGGGTCCCTGCTGGCTATCCAACCGATGCGAAGCCCGGCTAACCCAAAGGATTTTGACATTACTCCAAGCGAAACCGCTTTTTCGTAAAGGTCACAGGCCCAGGGTATCTGGTTATCCAGATCATATTCCAGGTATTTATAAACTTCATCTACAAAGAGATGGATATCCCTTTCCCGGGCTATGCTGATGATTTCCTGCAGCTCCTGTTGTGACATCAGGTATCCAGTTGGATTATGCGGGGTGTTGATTATAATCGCCCTGGTTTTATTTGTTATCAAATTACGAAGTTCTTCCATGTCTACTCCCCACTGGCCGCCTGAGCGCTTCATCTCCCATTTATCAACCTGACAGCCCATGGCGGCTGGAATTTCATAAAGCGATTGATAAGACGGAGTTTGTACTATAACGTGATCCCCCGGGGATAAAACTGCCTGCATATATAAGAACACAGCCTCTTCCGCTCCACAGAAGACCAGGACCTGCGCTGGATCGATATTCTGATAAAGTGAGGCGATCTGCTGCCGTAAAGCAGGGTTGCCTTTGGATTCAGTATAACCCAATCCCAAATTAAGAAGCCTTTGAGTGGCATGGGGATCAAAATCCAGTAAATCCTGGATAGTCCAGGATTCACAATCAGAACAGCACATCAAATAAGGAGCTGCAAATTCATGTTGGGCAAAAAATCTTTCTAATTTGAATTCTGAAATTTTCACTAATTATTCCTCCGTTACATTATTTCAATAATTACTGCATACTAAAATTCCCAAAACTTAAACACCTGATATTGTACTTTCACCTAAACACGTAAAGAAATAAAGATCATTACAAATCAATCTTCAGCAAAGGCACAAATGTCCTGCGAGATCAGTACCCCGACTTAAATACATTGTTTAAACCTCAATTACTTCGTATGATAAGCCGGCAGACACCTTTTACAGCCATCGTAGCCCCGGTTAACCGCGTCATTTAATAAATGGTAGCCGCGCTGGTGCTCTTCATAGGTATCCATCAGTGAATCGCACCCTATCTTGTGTATCTCTCTATTATTAATATTTACTATGTACTTGGGCACATGAGGGATATCCTTTTTGAGTTCTGCAAAGTATATATCAGCAGCCAGGACTGCTTCATCAGGGTCAATAGTCAGTTTTTTGCCTTCGATCTTCAGGTCCCAGTCCACCAAGGGCACATCTACTGTAAAGGACGGAGTTATGACAATCGGGGGAATAGCACCAGCTATACTCGATTCACATAAATCCAGAATCTTATTAAATAGCCATTCCGGGAAATTCAGAAATGGGCAGTCGGTGAAAGCTATAAAATCCCAGTACAGATCCAGCTGTTCGACTTTTATCTGCAGAGTATTGGTAGCATCATCCAGGAATACCTTGCCGACACCTTTTTTCAACTGCATATTAAAGAACGGCACATGCATCTCAAAAATCTTTACTTCCACCCTATCATTTACTACTTCATAATCTGGTATTACATCAGGAAACCACCCGGTGGGATCGATCTCTACCGAATATTCAACATCCAAAAATACTTTAAGGCTGAAAATGATATTAGTATTTAATTTCTTTATCTTCACTTTATTGTCCGGCATCAGATCGAATTCCGGTTTACTTAATAGTGTAACATCCGCGCCCACCTCAAACCTCATACCCTTCATCTCATAGTGAGTCTCCACAAAACCCAGAGTAGCAATTTCTGTCACTATGCGCTGGGCAATATCTATCACCTTTCCAATGATATTAATTACATCATTGAGAGTTTCACTCTCGAAGCTTTTATTGAATTTGAAACGCTTGTCCCAGTTAGTTTTTTCCCAGAAGAAGTCATAAACTTTATACATGGCAATCTCGGGAACGGCTACCGCTGCACTGCAGTTGCGGGCAAAGTTGCTTAACTGCTGCTCATCTCCTCCCTCATAGTCATCGATCTCAATATTGACCGCTACAGCCATGGTGGTAGCATCCAGGGTTTTTATAGCCCGCACACTGAGCGGCAGGTAGTTTTCCGGTATATCATCCATATAAGGGAGCAGTGGATCGATGCTGGGCAGGTTGAAGCTAAAACAATTGTCCTGGTCCTTTAGATAGGCTAAAACCGCGTTTTCCAGGATACCGTCCAGCTTCATAGTAACTGTTTGTTTCATATCATAGCGATATTTGACCTCCAGAGCCTCTATATCGGAATGAGCGAAATCTATCCGCATCTGATTGGTCTTGCTCTCTATTTCTAAACCTGCTGCCAGGGATAAATTCATATCAAATTTGATTTCCAGTCCGTCCCAGAGCCAGAAATATACCCGCAAGGCAGTATGAATCCTTACCCGAGCAGGCTCATCCGGGCTAAGCGGTGGTAAGAAATCAATCGAAGGTTCGAAATTCAGTTTCATCCTGTAATTGATGACCATAAAGTGGTATAAGCTCTCCGGTATCTTATCCAGGCTTTGCTGATCCAGCTCCTCGTATAGTTTTAATGTGCCGTTGATTCTTAGAAAACCATTGTAGAATAAGGCTCCGGTGACCTGGTTCAAAAATCTCTCATTTAGTAATACTACTATGTCATAACCAGCTGATTTCATGTTATCATCTCCTCTCCTTTAAAGCAGTCTGCTGGCACCAATGCACGCTTTGCAGGCCGAATAACCCTCTTTTAATGCTTCATAAAGCACATAAAAACCGAGTCTATTCTCCATCTCAATATCCTCAATAGATGGACAGTCAAAGTTATGGATCTTTTTAGTGCGTTTGTTAGCGATATACACAGGAACCGGCACCGCTTTGCTCATCAGTTCGTTTATACCGATATTCACAGTCAGGGCCAGTTCATCATTATCAAAAGAGATGTAATGAGTCGATACCTGCATAGTGTAGCCTGCTATGTCCTGCCTGGATAAGATCAGATTCGGTGAAATAACCAGATCAGGTATCTTGTTCAGAACCTTCTTCTCAAGCAGGTCAATGATGTAATTTACAGCCTTTTCGGACAGATTATGATACCATTGGTCCCCCAGTTCGATATTAATATCTGCTTTAACAATTTCCACCACCAGACTGCCGCTGTCATTTAACTTAATGATCCCCTCTGCCTGAGATATGGAAAGCTCCAACTCCTGCTCAAGTTTTAATATATCTTTGGTCTCCGCTCGATGTTTTAACAGCTTATCATCCTCCCAGGGGGTAAGCCGGTCGGGGATAATGGAACTGCTATCCAGTTTAATATCCTTGACCACCTCAGCAGTGAAGGACGCTTGAACTTGGGCTTGAATCTTCAACGAATTAATAAGTACTCTGTTATCCTCGCCGAACTCGAAGTCAGGCTTTTCCAGTACTTTGACCAGGCCATTATAAATACATGACAGATTATCGTAATTTGTTTTAGTTTCGATAAATCCCAGGGTAAGCAGCCGGGTTAAAATATCGCTTCCCTTTTCCCACCAGGAATCACTATTAATTGGAAAACTTCCGGAGAAATCTTCACATTTATCATATTCGGTGTTATCCCACCAGAAATCAAAAACCTCTTTCAAGGTTTTTTCTTGTAAGCTAATATATAACTCACTGCCCCTGCTCATATCCTGCATAACACTTATGTCCTCGGCAGTCTCATTAAAAAAATTAAGTCCCACAATCAGCAGGCGGTTATTATAAATTAATACATCTCCCATTCTGACTGGAAGTTCATAAGCATCCCCGGCAGGCATCATAGGAAGCTCCAACTGCTGAAGAACCAGAGGGATTTCAATGGTTTTTTTATCCTCGGTCAGATAGGCGGACAACAGTACAGCAATTACTTCGTTGATATTATTTATGAATTTCTTATGAAAACGGTAGGTATCATTGATATATAGATCAGTAATCTGAGCATTGCTTAAATCGAAGATCATTTTCTTATTAACAGCATCAAATCTGATTTGAGTGTCAACATAAAAAGAGGTATCAAATTCCAGAACGATCCCGGTTAGGACAATAAGTTTCAACTCCGCTGCAAACTTGATATACACCTGGTCTTTTCCTCGCAAGTCAATTAAAGGCTCATTTTTCAAGCGGACCTGGTAAGAAAATTTAGTGAAATCGTGCATGCTTTCAGGAATACCTTCTACAAAATTGTATTCTCCCTGCAGGGCCAGGAAACCAGAGTAATACAAGGCGGCCAGTGATTTGTTCAGTAAAACTTCATCCATCTGCAGCAGCAGGTCATAATTGCTCTTCGACATAAAATCCCTCCCCAGGCTTATTAACCAGTACTCTATTAAGGATTATTCTTATTACCACTGGAAGTTTGTTCCATCTTAACCCCCCATGGCCGCGGCCACCACCACTCATGAAAAATGGCTGAGGGTGGGGCTGAAGGCTTAAGAACGCTTGGGGCCGTAAGTTAGTTGAGTGGTGCATGAGATTAGTTGATTAGAAGAGTTAAATTCCCGCTCTTCGAATCGCCTTTACCCTTGCGCTAACCTTAAGACTTCATCCCAAGCTATTTTTTTATTTAATGTAACGACTGAATCATCCATACGCTGTCTTAAAGAATATAAAAAAAGACACTGTCCCCCTCAGACCGCGTCTTCTTATATTTGGATAAGATGCAAGCTGAGAGACGTGTACACTAACTGGCACATTTCTGTTTCATCGTTTTTGTACACCATCAAAGATAATGCATACCCCTTAGCCAATAGACCACCACTGAACTCAGATGACCAGCAGATTTCTCTGCAGACCAAATTAACCATATGGTTACCAGCTTGCATTTCCATTATATACCCGAAGTATCAAATCGGCAATATATTTGTTATATATTTACATATCCCGGTTTTAACGAGATCAACACTGGCTAGTTTTGTGCTTTGTCTTAGCCAGAAGGGTAAGGCGGGTCAAAGTATAATTTAACTCCTTATAATATAGCACTTTATAGAAACCACCTCTTATAACCTATAATTATTCAACAACAACATAATAGGAATATATTTACATACTGGTAAAAGTCTACATTTATTTTGTCCTCAATATGATATCATTTAATTATTCCGTAATCTAATTATTAAGGATGATGCTTTTTATATGTTCTCAAGCCAGAGGGAGGTGAATGAATTGTTTTTTGAAGAGGTCAATGCGGGTTATACTTTTAAGACCGGTACCAAACCTATTACCGGAACTGAAATTGATATGGTAGCCCAGATGTCCGGAGCGGACTTGCCAGGCTTCCTGGATGACGAATTCGCCAAAGGTTGGGGGTTTAAAGCCCGGGTAGCTCCTGGTGCCTATCTTATAGCATGTATGATGGGATTAATGGCCAAACAAGGTTTTCTGGCTGATGCGGTATGGACAGCTGCAGATGGTATTTCTTGGAAGACTCCAGTGCATCCAGGTGACAAAATTTATGCTGAGACTGAAGTAATTGCCACAAAAGAGATGAAACGCGGAGGTGGTCTGGTTACTTATAAGTGGATAATTAAAAATCAAGATAACAATGTTGTTGCTCAAGGACAAAACACCTGACTCTTTCCCGCAAAGTCATCTGCTTAGATGATTAAGTTCCTATAACCTCTTAGAGAAGCTGTGCCGAAGGGGCTATTATGATAGGGCTGCCTTAATCTGCAGCCCTAATAAAATTTTAGTATATTTTCCAAAAAAGAGCCTGATGACTGGCTTGTCTACAGGCTGATAATGACCGTGCTATTATTCTGTCTCTTAAATAGTATTGCAATTCCTAAATGCTTGGCTTGTGCTCAGCTTTTATTTTGGCCTTTAGCTCATCAACGGTGATGCCCATCTCTTTGGCTTTCTGTTCCATTTTCTTCTGTCGTTCCGCTTTCATCTTGGCCTTCAGTTCATCAACGCTAATGCCCATCTCTTTGGCTTTCTGTTCCAGCTTTTCCTGCCGTTCAGCTTTCATTTTGGCCTTTAGTTCATCAACGGTGATGCCCATCTCTTTGGCTTTCTGTTCCATTTTCTTCTGTCGTTCCGCTTTCATCTTGGCCTTCAGTTCATCAACGCTAATGCCCATCTCTTTGGCTTTCTGTTCCAGCTTTTCCTGCCGTTCAGCTTTCATTTTGGCCTTTAGTTCATCAACGGTGATGCCCATCTCTTTGGCTTTCTGCTCCAGCTTTTCCTGCCGCTCAGCTTTGCATTTAGCCTTTAGTTCGTCAACACTGATACCCAACTCTTCAGCTTTCTGTTCCAGCCTGGCTTCTGGTTGAATTACATCATCGGTCTGAGCAAAGAAAAATCCACCATACATGCTTGCGGTTAAAACAAAAGACAGTAGAAGACTCAGTGCCGCTTTCTGCAAATTTTCACCTCCTTTCACTTAGTTATATTGTTCACCAAAACATTATACTGAATCACAATTCACTGAGAAAAGAGTGGAAAAGCAAGAAAGAAATTATGAATAAAGAAAAAACCGTACATTGCAGAAGCATGCTTTTACTTTTTTTCTTAACTATGTTGCCATTCATTAATAAATTTCGTTTAATAACCTTAAAAATAATAGAAACCACCTATCGCCGGTCAACAACTATCAGGTGGTTTATCAATGCTTATTAAATTAAATGGTCGGAGTGACTGGATTTGAACCAGCGGCCTCTTCGTCCCCAACGAAGCGCTCATACCAAACTGAGCTACACCCCGACGCAAGGATTATTGTATAACAGATGGATTTATTCGTCAAGGTTTGCCAGGGTATTATCTGTTAATCAACTTTATCCAGTTCAAATTTCCGGTGCAGTGCTCTGACTGCGGTCTCTATACAATCCTTGTCTATCAAGCAGGATACCTTAATCTCAGAGGTGCTTATCATATGAATGTTTATGTTTTCGTCAGCCAGGGCTTCAAACATGTCTGCTGCTACACCGGGATTAGTCTGCATCCCTGCCCCTACTATGGATACCTTGGCCACATCGTCTCCAAAAGTCATACCTGAGGCTCCAATCTCTTTTACTAGTATCCCTATTACCTCGACCGCTTTTTTCAAATCATCACGACCTATGGTAAAGGCAATATCATTCCTTCCATCGCGCATGGCTGCCTGTATTACCATATCCACATTTATTCCGGCACCAGCCAGAGATTTAAAAAGGGTCTTGGCAATTCCGGGCTGATCTGGTACATCAAATATGGCAAAGCGGGCGCAGTTATTATCATGAGCAACGCCGCTTACAATTACTTCTTTTTCCATGTTAGCCTCCTTGGTTATTATGGTTCCAGGATTATTATTAAAGCTGCATCTCACCTCCACATCAATCTGATAGGCAAGAGCCACTTCAACCGCCCGCGGCTGCATTACTACTGCTCCCAACACCGCAAGTTCCAACATCTCTTCATAAGATATCATGGGAAGTTTGCGGGCTTCAGGTACTATCCGAGGATCGGCAGTGTAAACCCCATCAACATCGGTAAAGATCATGCAGCGATCTGCCTGCAGACTAGCTGCCAATGCTACTGCGGTAGTATCCGAACCTCCCCGCCCCAGGGTAGTTATGTCCCCTTCGGGAGATATACCTTGAAAGCCTGCAATAACCACAATATTTCCTGCTTCAATCTCTTTTTTTATCCGACAGTTCTCAATGCCATTTATCTTGGCTTTATTGTGGGATGAGTCGCTTTTTATGCCAGCCTGCCAGCCGGTAAGAGATATTGCAGGGCATCCCATATTGTTTAGGGTTAAAGCCAGCAAGGCAGCTGACTGCTGCTCGCCGGTAGCCAGGAGCATATCCATTTCCCGACTATTTAAATCATCTCCGGTGGCTCCCGCCAGTTGTATAAGATCATCAGTAGTATCTCCCATGGCTGATACTACCACTACTACATCATGTCCCTTCATTTTCATTTCCCGGACCCTACACGCAATGGTTTTGATTCTTTCTATTGAAGCTACTGAACTTCCTCCAAATTTTGCAACTACTAATGACAAAACATCTCACTCCCCGGATTAATTCCGATTATTTGAGTTGGATTCTGCTAGAATCCCGGCTAATAGTATTGAACTCCCTGTAAATCTGGTTTCAAACATAGGATCTGCACGCTGACTCCTACTTCATTAAAGGCCTTTTCCATAACCTGACCTATATCTCGTTCCTTACCGATGGCCGTAAATGCCAGTATCGAAGGACCTGCTCCACTTAATGCTACTCCAAGAGCTCCTGCTTCCAGAGCAGAGTGCAGGATTTGATCAAAACCTGGTATAAAAACTTTCCTCAAGGGTTGATAAATAATATCATCCATGGCTCTGGCCAGATTAGAGAAATCACCATTTTGTAAGCTGGCCAGTAGAAAACAGGCTCGTTGCAGATTAGTTACTGCCGCCTGCAGGGATATGTTTTGCGGCAGAACTGCACGTGACTGCTCGGTTGGCAGTATAAAATCCGGAACTGCTACCACCACCCCCAACTGGCTTCCAGGCTTGACCTGCTGGTAGTACACTTCCCCTTCACAAATCATGGCTACCGCCAGTCCTCCAGTAATGGAAGGAACTATATTATCAGCATGTCCTTCCATTTTAACTGCCCATCGCAATAATTCAGCAGGTAGAAATCGGTCTCCGATTAGACGGTTAGCAGTGAACATACCCGCCACAATTGCAGCCGCACTGCTTCCCAGCCCCTTACCTATGGGAATATCATTATCAATTTCGATATACAAGCCGGAAGGTGAATACCTGGCCTGTTTGAATACGAAATTCATAGCCTTATAAAGGAGGTTTTCCTGGGGGCTTTCCATAATGGACCTATCCCTTACTCCACTGAATACGATTTCGATTCCACTCTGACTAAATTCAGCTTCTACCTGCAGGTACAATTCCAGAGCCATACCCAGAGAATCAAATCCAGGTCCCAGGTTAGCAGTAGTAGCTGGTGCTCTCACTCTTATCATTGTTCCTCCTGAATGAAGATAATACCGTTTGGCACTATTCTCGGTCTGTACCCTCCAGCCGAATTACATTATCTATATTTCCCACTATATGCATTCCTCGCAAAACAGCCAATGAATCGTTTAGATCCTGCTCTTCCACTTCATGGGTAATAAGTATCAATTCGGCCATCTCTCCTCCGTGGGTGGTCTGGAAAACCGTAGCCAGGCTGACATTATTGCTGCCAAAAACCCCGGCAATTCCAGCCAATACCCCTGGTCTATCTTTCACCGTCATCCGAATATAGAACTGAGCTCTCAACTGGCTGACATCAAGTATTTTTTTGTCTTCATAACAGGTGCAGCCTACCCGTCCACTTATATGGTGGACGATGTTTCTTCCGATATCTATAATGTCTCCCACCACAGAACTAGCAGTGGGTAATTTGCCCGCTCCCCGTCCGTAGTGCATTATCTCTCCAACTGCATCCCCGGTAACAAACACGGCATTATAAACATCATTAACTGCTGCCAGCGGGTGCTTTTTGGGTAAAAATGCGGGATGAACACGGGCCTGGATAGAACCATCATCCCCCTGTTTGGCTACCGCCAGCAGTTTTATTACATATCCCAGATTGTGAGCAAATTTAATATCACTGGGAGTAATTTTACTTATTCCTTCGATATATACATCATCGAATGTAACCCGGCTGTTAAAGGCTATAGACGATAAAATAGCGATCTTCCTGCCGGCATCTAACCCTTCCACATCGGAAGTTGGGTCAGCTTCGGCATATCCCAGTTCCTGTGCTTCAGCCAATACATCCTCAAAGAGACGTCCTTCTTCACTCATTTTGGTAAGGATATAATTGGTAGTGCCATTTAATATCCCTATAACCTCTTTAATTTGATTACCCGCCAGAGATTGTTTTAAGGGATAGATGATAGGAATCCCGCCCGCCACGCTGGCTTCAAAATAGAAGTCAACCTGGTTCTCTCTGGCAATATCAAATAGTTCTTTACCTTTAATGGCAATTAGATCCTTATTGGCGGTCACTATATGTTTACCATGCTGCATAGCCCTGATAATCATGGTTAATGCTGGTTCAATTCCCCCTATTAACTCGACTACAATATCAATTTCATCGTCCTGTAATATGTCCTCGATATCCCCGGTTATTTTGTCTTCATCTATCCCCAGAGCCCGGCATTTATCGAGATCCTTATCCAACACTTTTTTCAATTCAATCTTGTCGCCTGTTCTGCGGGATATAATTTCAGCATTATTTTTAAGCAGTTCAACTACACCTGAACCTACTGTTCCACACCCCAGTAATCCAACTTTAATCATAGTTTTTCCTCCTGCATCAACTTTTTCCAACTACTTCTACCTCGATCACGCCGTCCAGATCAGCCAGATTTCTTAGCAGATCATCTACTGACACTGTCATCTCTTCAACACTTATAGAGATGGTCAGATATGCTGCTCCATGCATAGGCAGGTTCTGGTTGATGGTCAATATATTACCATTCATGCCAGCAATATTGTTTAATACACCTGATAATACACCGGGCACATGCCTTAAAAGAAGGGAAATGTTAACGATTTCCATACTTTCAGCATTAAAAATGGCAAAAACACCGTCTTTATATTTATAAAAGGTGCTTCTTGCGATACCCACACCATCAACAGCTTCCTGGATGTTTAACGCTTCTCCTCTTACCAGCATCTCTTTGGCTTCTGCTGTCTTGCGGATAGAATCCGGCAATATATCTGCTCTTACCATATAGAATTTTTTGTCATGTCCGGGCATAAAAATACCTCCGTCCGCTCCAGGCGGATAATATTCTTTCGCACTCGGACATTATACCATCATTCTGTCAGCCTGACAATGCGTTTCTGCCTGAAAAAGCAAAATTCCGTGTAATTTTTATTATTTTGGGCATAATAGTATTTTTTGTCCCCTATTGCCAAAAGCCATGTCCTTCTGCCCGGGTGTTGTATTATGCAGAATTGTTTGAGTCTGATGATAAGCCCACAGGACCTCCCCGCTGAAGCGGGACTACTGATGTACCTGCATTTCATTGCGGTACAATTATGGGCGCAATTTGGTTTCGCCGTATGGCTCAATAACTTAAGGAAGCCCACAGGACAGCAACTCGTTTGCTCGAAGAATATGGAAGCGAAGATCAAATGCATGAAAGAAGCCCGCGGTTGAGGCGTACTCGACGCTTATTGAGCGGACTTTTTGAAATAACGGACATATTCACTTTCAAATCAATCTAAGGCCGGAGTACATTGGCCGGCCAGTCAATAACTCTCCATAACCAGAGTTAGCTCAGTTTTTCCAGTATTTCATCCGGTATGTTCATATTAGTATAGACTCGCTGCACATCATCATGGTCTTCCAATAAATCAATAAGCTTGATGACTTTGGCAGCAGTATCCTGGTCATTGATATCTACAGTATTTTCCGGCATCATGATCAAGTCAGCCTCTTCTGCCATAATACCTTCTTTCTCCAGGGCCTCCTTGACCTCCATGAAATTATCAGGGGCGGTTATAACTTCAAAACTGTCCCCTTCTTCTTTAAAGTCATCCGCTCCAGATTCTAAAGCCACCATCATCAACTCATCTTCGTCCATCTTCACATCATCTTTATTGATGCTTATATAGCCTACCCGCTTGAACATCCAGCTAACACAGCCAGCTTCACCCATATTCCCATTATGTTTTGAAAATAGATGTCTGATATCCGGGGCAGTCCGATTTCTGTTATCAGTAGTGATCTCCAGCATAACCGCAACCCCTGCTGGAGCATATCCTTCATAAATAATTTCTTCCAGAACTTCGCTATCCAGTTCCCCGGTTCCTTTCTTAATGGCCCGGGTAATATTTTCATTGGGCATATTGATAGCTTTGGCTTTCTGCATGGCCAGTTTGAGTTTGGAATTCGCTTCTGGATCTCCACCACCGCCGGTCTTAACCGCTATGGTAATCTCCTTGGCCAATTTAGTAAATTCCTTGCCCTTCTTCTCATCCGAGCGAGCCTTCTTGTGTTTTATAGTCGACCATTTAGAATGTCCTGACATATATAACCAAGCCTCCCTATCAATAATTTAATTATTTATGGCAGCAATTTCCCAGTTTTATCCATATATTTTCTGTATTCTTCTCCAAAATGCCGGAGCAGAAACTCTTCTTCTACTCTTATCCTGTAAATCAGGGCCGGCAGGGTGATAAGAAGTATAATTAATAATCCTCCCCATGAACTGAATATTAAGGGTACAGCAATAAAACTGAGCAGGTTGCCCAGGTATATGGGATGGCGGATTCTGGCATAGATTCCGGTGGTAACCAGACAATGTCCTTCATAGAGCGCCACCCGGTGGTTAAAGTATTTTCCTATTTTCTTAAAAGCCATCCATCTTATGGGACATGATATTAGAAATAATATATACCCAACTATTATGGTCCACGGTTCCAGAACCAGCATCCTTGTATAATGAGGACCAGCAAAGTCTATGGCCGAATAAAAAAGAGCTATAAAAAATGATAACTGAAGATAAAGAAATGTTTTGCGATCATCATCATCGATCACATATACGTCTGGAGCCTGATAGACAATTGTCTCCGACAGCAGCGTCCAGGTAAGAAAAACCGCAAAAAAGAGCATTATAACTTCAAAATCAAAACGGGGCATCATCTGGTAGGCAAAATAGCCAACATAAATAAATACCAGGAGGAAAATAAAAACCCTTATCAATACTCTGCGCTGTCTGGGGTCCAATTTCATCGCCTCCGTTGATTTATTCATAAGTCCTATTTCTTGGTATACGTGCAATCTCCGGCATTTTCCTTTTATGTTCACTTGATCTTATCCTGGTCTCGATGCGCTCCAGGTTTTCGATTCCCTGTCGTTCGCCGCCCAGGTAACGATCCAATTCTTCATAAGTGAACCCCATCTCCCCTTCATCAGTCTGTCCTTCCCATAAGCCTCCCGAAGGGGGTTTGTTTATTATAACCTGTGGTATTTTTAAATACCGGGCTAATTCATACACTTCTTTCTTGGTTAAATCCCCCAACAGCTGTAAGTCTACCGCATTATCACCATATTTAGTGCAGTATCCGGTACATATCTCACTCTTGTTGCTGGTACCAACAACCATATAGTTTCTAGCCTGAGCTGAATAATAAAGAGTTATCATTCTGAGACGAGGTTTTAAATTACCCCGGATTAGTTTGCCCTGATCTCCTTCCAGACGTATATAGGATTCAAAATGGGTTACCAACAAATTATAGGCGTTGTCAAGGTCTACTATACGGTAAGGTATGTTGAATTCCTCGGCCAGCAGCTGTCCGTGCAATAAGTCAGAAACCTGGCTCTCACACGGCAGAATCAGTCCCATACAGTTGTCCGGAAAAGCCTTGCTGCAGATGACGGCTGCCACAGCTGAATCTACACCACCGCTTAAACCAAGAACAACCCCGGAAAACCCAGCTTCTGTCACCTTCTGCCGGAGCCAGTCCACCAGATAATTGACTTTAGCCTCAGCGTTCATCTCATAGTCCTCCTTAATCAAACAATTCAGTTGACATGTATTTTTCTGCCCCATCCGCTGCTATAGCCATTATCTTTGCACCTTTACCTAGCCCCTTTGCAACCTGGAATGCAGCATATATGGCTGCCCCGGAAGATATCCCCAAAAGCAGTGCATCTTTAGCTGCAACTTCTCTACAGGTTTTTATAGCAATATCACTTTCGACCGGAAAAATATTGTCAATCAATTCTAAATTCAACACCGGAGGAATAAATCCTGCCCCAATTCCTTGTATTTTATGGGTACCAGCTGGTCTACCGCTTAATACTGCGGATTCTGCGGGTTCAACCGCAACTATTTTTATACCTGGTATTTTCTGCTTTAGCACCTGGGCGATACCACTTATGGTGCCTCCACTTCCCACACCACATACTAGTGCATCCAGCTGCCCCTGCATTTGCTTATAAATTTCCTGGGCTGTTGATCTGGCATGGCTTTCTGCATTGTCCTGATTTTCAAACTGCTTTACCGCAAAATATCTGCGATCCTCAGCAGCCATCTGTTCAGCATGCTTGACTGCCCCAGGCATACCTTCGGCTGCTGGGGTAAGAACCAGTTCTGCTCCGTAAGCCCGGAGGATTTTCTTGCGTTCTTCACTCATATTCTCCGGCATGACAATCACCAGAGGATAAGATTTTATCGCAGCTGCAATAGCCAGACCAATCCCGGTATTACCACTGGTGGCCTCTAAAACTATGGAGTCCCGATGCAGCAGCCCATCCTGCTCAGCTTTTTCAATCATGTATAAGCCAGGACGATCTTTAATACTCCCTCCCGGATTAAAACCCTCCAACTTAACATAGACATCTGCTCCTCCGGTATCATGCTCCGGGCTTAACTTTATTACTGGTGTTTCTCCAATCAGCTCCAATATATTATTAACTACTTTCACCTTATCTCCTCCTGTCAATGGGAACTATTTCCATACAGCCCCAGGCTGCCATCTTATCATCTTTTATGGCTAGTATACCAGTAATTCCTGCAATGTCTCTAATAAAATCAACCGCTTTCATCAAGTCCTCTGCTGCTTTAACCCGGTTAGCAGCCGCTGTAGCGGCTGCATCTGCCAGCGCGGCAGTGCTGCCCTTAATAACAACCGCATCTGCTTTTCCAAAACTCAAACTGGGTCCAACCGTCCCCGACGAAGTACAGATACCCATCGGAGTCTCACTGGCCTCAACCCGGACACCTATTTTATAGGTAAATTTCGATTGGCCAGCGAAAACTGCTATAATTCTATCTGATTGCGACGCCAGGAATATATCTCCGCCATTCTCCACCACTACTTCGCGACAGTTTTCCAGCAGCTTCTCCCCTATCATTTCTGATATGGCACCGGCTACTGCTGCCATCGGTCCTACCCCTGCTGCCCAGGCTGCTCTACCCATGCGGCGTACTATTTCTGGAGCACCAGTTAACAGAGGGACTGGTACCATCGAAGTTTGAAATTCCGGCTGCAGCTGAATATAATTTTCCAGGCAGTTCCTTAGCCGACTCAGTTCTTGATATGATAATGACACAAGGCTATCGGTATAGCTCTCTTTGTCTATACCGATAGCCAGATCACTTTCTCGAATATTAATTTTATAGTATTTGAGGTTTGCCCCCTCGTGCATAGCCCGGTAGTGCCGGTTAACATGATCCCGCTCTCTATTATTCATTTATTATTTTATACAGCCTCCCTGATATCAAAATGAAGCTTTATAGCCCTGGTGGGACAGCATTCCAAACACATACCACATACTACGCATTTAGAATTATCAAATGATACCTCCATACTTTCTCTCTCCATGGCCAGTGCCTCAGTAGGACAGAAGGATGCGCAGGCACCGCACTGTATACACAGCGTTTCATTCCACATTACGGTTTCGCTTAATGGTTCACAGGTTACCCCCAGGCTGCTCAGGTATTTTATACCTGAATCATAATTATCCTTCTCTCCGGTAAGTTCCATTACCATTAATCCTTCTTTCTGAGGATTAATATTGGCTTTTAATATATTAACTATCAGGTCATATTCTTTTACTAGCTGGTATATTATGGGCTGTTCTGATTGAGCAGCTGAAAAGTATAAGACAATTCTGTTTTTCATTATTTCTTACCTCCCATCCCGGAATTAAAAATTATCCCATTAGCAGGGTGTCGGTCCGGTATTGATTTAAAGTCTATATTTGAATCAGCCCCGGGCAGCATTTGTACCGGCTGGCTGATTTCAAATTTCCCGGCAGTTATCCACTCTTTTAATGTAGCGGCAATTTTTCTAGCCCGGGGATAACTGGATTGCGGGGTAGTAACGACTTGTTTGCCGTTAATGGTAATTTTACCGCTTTTTAGTTCTTTAAAATTAGCGAATCCCAGATCTATGTCTTTTTTGTACGGGTACCCTTCAAAAAAGTCTACTATAGGGCAGTAAATGTCTTCATCTTTAACCGCAGTATAATGCAGAATTTCTTCATCCAGAATCGGTATTGGAATACCTATCCCAATAGCCATGGTAGCTCCATAACCAGCATAGCTCAGACCTACCAGCCAGTTGGGATCCATCTGTTTCAGGTCGCCGATAACGGAAAGGGTTCCAGCTGGAGTTTTGGGAACTCCATTTTCCTCCCTTAACACGTTAGGATGGTGCTGGGTCCCATTCCATGCTACATAGCCAATGCCTCCCCCCAGAAAAATCCTGGTACCTATCCCGATAGTCTTATAATGGGGGTCGTTTAATAAGGGGCTCAATTGCCCGGAAGTAGAATACGCTGCATTACCAAGTTTGGGCCGCAGTATACCCATGTAGGTATAAAGGGGCCGATCCCCCAGATTAACCGCACAGTTGTAGTTCTGATAAGCGTTTCGAGGATTAAACATAAATGCTTCGTTGACATCATCCAGGGTGATAATGGTTTCCAGCTTCCTATTCGGATAACAATCGGTACCATAAGCAATAGCTTCTAATCTTATTTCTTTGCCGGCAACCAGGTCCTGTATCACGTGCCCACCACCATAGGTGAACCTGCCCGGGTATACTTTGTTTTCCGGATCTGATTCGGGAAGCTGTCCGGCCCCGATATAGGCATCTACTGCTGCGATACCGGTGTAGGCTTCTACTCCATTTAACCACACCTTTTTCATCTTGATACGCGGGTTAGCATGACCAAAATTAATAAAGGCTCCTGAAGAACACATCGGGCCGAAAGTACCGGTAGTAACAACATCAATTTCCCGGGCTGCTTTTGCGTATCCCTTTTCCTCGACAATATCTATTACTTCTTCAGCAGTAACAACTACCGCTTCTCCTTTTCTTATTCTTTCATTTATTTCTTCATAACTCTTTTGATAAGACATATTTGCCCCCCTAACTTCCATTACTATTTTTTAATTATCATCAATTATATCGATGTCTACAGAATAGTTTTCTTCACACATTTTTTTCAGATCAATATAGTCTTAATAGACTCTGAGCAACTAATACCGCTTTACGAGCATCCTCCCCGTATCCATCCGCACCAATCTGATCAGCGTAATCCTGATTCAAGACTGCTCCTCCGACAATCACCCTGCATTTGAGCTCCCTTTCCTTGACTCCGGTTATTACTTCTTTCATGCGGGGCATAGTAGTAGTCATTAAAGCACTTAAGCCTATAATGTCTGCCTTATGTTTTACAGCTGCATCCATAATTTCAGCAGCCTTCACATCTTTTCCCAGGTCTATCACCTCGAAGCCATAATTCTCTAACAGGACACATACTATATTTTTACCTATATCATGAATGTCTCCTTCAACTGTGGCCATCACAATTACTCCACTGCTTTTACCTTCATCTCCTTTTAGATGAGGTTTAACAAAAGCAAAGGCTTTTTTCATAGAATCAGCAGCCATAATCAGCTGCGGCAAAAAATATTTTTTCTCATCATATAACTGCCCGGCTCTTTCAATTCCCGGAATAAGATAATTATTTACGAGCTGGAGGGGCTCTATTTTTTCCTCGGATAAAGCCTGCCCCAGCAGGGATTCAATATTATCTCGATCTCCTTTGAGAACTGCCTGCTGTATCTTCTCTCCGATACCTGATCGGTCTGGCTTTTCTTCTACAGAACCTGCTGGCCTCACAGCAGACATATTTGCTATCATTGATTTTTCCACCATCAAATCTGGTATGTTGCACATCGAACACACCGGGTGTCGGGGCAGCCCGGTATGATTGGTACCTCCTGTTTTATAATCCTTATATTTCTCAATATACCCGGTGCAATTGACATCACGATTAAGCAGCACTGCGGCCGCCCGGGTAATATCCATTACTTTTTCATCAAAAGGGTTCATAATAGGCAAATCCAGCCCTGCTGCCCAGGCCATGGCCAGATAAGCAGAGGTCAAAATTTCCCGGGCCGGAAGACCATGGGAAACATTGCTGATCCCCAGCACCGTCCTGACTGGCAATTCTCTTTTGACTGCCTGCAGAGCTTTCAGGGTTTCCATCACATGATTCTGCTCAGCACTGGCAGTCTTCACCAGACAGTCGATATATACGTCTTCATCTCGCAGTCCATATTCTAATGCCTTATCATATATCTGACGAGCAATTATTACTCTATCTTCAGCTTTATTCGGTATCCCGGTTTCATCCAGACACAGGCCCAGAACTGCTGCCCCGTATTTCCTGGCTAGAGGTAGTATGACCTTAAGGTGCTTTTCTTCACCGGTAGTGGAATTAATTAAAGCCCGTCCCACAAAATTCTTCAACCCTTCTTCTACCGCCTGGGCGTTAACCGAATCGATAGAAATAGGCATATCAACAGCTGCCTGTATATCCATAACTGCCTTTTTCATGGCTGCAGCCTCATCTATACCTGGAACTCCCATATTAACATCCAGGATAGGCGCTCCGGCCTCCCACTGTTTTCTGGCTTCTTCTACCACTATCTGCATGCTGCCTTCTCTGATATCCTGAGCCAGTTTTTTCCGAGCAGTGGGATTTATCCGTTCACCAATGTAAGCCAGTGGTTGATTTTCTCCCAGTATTACATGATTGCTGCGAGACGCTAATGCGCTGAGATTTTTCCTGGATCTATGGACTGGAGCAAGTCCTTTCACCGCCTTGGCTATAGCCTGTATATGATAAGGTGTGCTGCCGCAGCAACCACCTATGATATTGGCGCCTGCATCACGAAGTTTAAGAGCAAATTCTGCCATTTCTTCCGGAGAATCAGGAAAAACCGTCCGCCCGTTAATTAGCTGGGGCAGTCCCGCATTGGGCTCAACCGATAAGAATATACTGGAATAACGCCCCATAGTCTCTATAACTGGCAATAATTCCCGTGCGCCGCCGGAACAGTTGGCACCAACAGCCAGAGGCTGCAGAGCTTCCAAAATAATAAGAGCTGTCAACGGGTCGGTTCCCATCATGGTCCGGCCGCTGTTCTCAAAGGTCATATGCGCTATTATTGGCAGGCGGGTATTCTGCCGGGCAGCAATAAGTGCAGCTCGCATCTCACCAATATCAGTCATGGTCTCCAACGAAATCAGGTCTGCTCCTGCCTTTTCACAGGCTACTACCTGTTCAGAAAAAACCTGATATAAGTAATCAAAATCCACATCCCCCATCGGGTATAGCAGCTTACCGGTAGGACCAATGGAGGCAGCTACCAGAGCTTTATTTCTGGCTCCCTGTCTGGCTATCTTAACCGCTTCGGCATTTATTTCCTCTACCTTCTCACCCAGCCCAAATTCAGATAGTTTGCAGCGGTTAGCTCCAAAAGTATTAGTCTGTATGATATCAGATCCAGCCTGTACATACTGGTAGTGAATTTCAGCCAGCACGGCCGGTTTTTCAATGCCGAACCATTCTGGGCATTGTCCGGGCTGCAGGCCTTGATTCTGGAGCATGGTTCCCATGGCACCATCCAGTACCAGGATACGGTCTGTCAATATAGTTTTTATATCTTTGATAGTCATTATTATCCCCCCTGTTTATGAGCCAGATAAATAATAGCAAAACAAAAACCCTCATACGAGAGGGTCTAAAATGTTGCCCCCTCTCATCTTTCAGGATTACCCTGCAGGAATTGGCACCTTACCTCAATGGGCGGTTGCCGGGCTTCATCGGGCCTTTCCCTCCACCTCTCTAGATAAGAGCATTCAACTGTATAATTAGCATTAAAACCGACCGGCATTATACCTGATTGCCGTTCTATTCTTCCGTCTTTTCTTCTGCTTTTTCTGCCGCTTCAGCTTTTTCTACAGCAGTTTCCTGCTTGGTATTGACGATGGTCTCATATTCCTTCTTTATTGTTGGTTTGTCATCATCAAACTTCATAACGTCATTTATTTCTTTTTGGACCCCACTGGTAGCCTTCTTGAACTCACGAGCGGCTTTACCCATTCCCTTGGCAACTTCTGGCAGCTTGCCAGGTCCTACAACAATCAATGCAATTAATAAGATAAATATTAATTCCCAGGGACCTATATTGCCTATAAATCCAAACATGTGAGTATCTCCCTTACCGGCAGCTTGAAGAAACAATAAATATATTCTTCATCCACCTTCTATATTCGCTATATATTTTACTTGTAATTCTTCATATTAGCAATGTTTAATTTTGCATTAATCCCTTAACAGCTATGCAGCAGAGGTATTAATAATTCCCTCTGCTGCTGGTTTTAACCACTGGTCTAATCTGGTACTTGAGAAGCGTTATTATAAGAAAAAGTCCATAAAGAAACCAAATCATTTCTATATGGACATATTTCTTAAATTCTTTAATGATCTAATACAACCTTGCAGGGATTAGCTCTTGGTCATCGCAGCTCAGTGGGAACAAATGCATCTACCAGTCCTATAACCAGTGCTGCTAAAAGGCTCCCAATTAAAGATACTGACAGGTAATTAGGAATAATAAACTGCGCCAGATAAATAACTACCGCAGCGGTGATAAACCCTACTATTCCACGTGAACGAGGGGAAATCCGATCACCAAATCCCAACTCTATCAGATAGCCTATACCCGCTATTACTATGGCTCCCAGAATTGCCCCCACAAAACCTGCTACTCTTATACCAGGTACTAAATAAGCTACTAACATCAATACTATTGCTGAAACAACGAAGCGGACAATAGTTCCTATCCAGCTCCCACTCATATAAAAACTCCTTTCCTTTTTCAATGATACTATTTTTCTGATAATCTTATGTTGCCTTAGAAAAGACGAAATTATACAAGTAATTGCATTCAGGCAAAAATAGTAACCTTCGGTAATAGTTACATAAATCCAGCCTATTTATGAAATATTATTCATGTATAGATTAAAGGAGGATTCTTCTATGTTCGGTTTTTTGAAGAAAAAAGCCCGGGCTATGCAGCTCCAGAAACTTAACGAAAAAGAGCAGAACAAACAGAATACCCCACAAAAGCCGGCTGGGCCAGCACTTACCCCAAATCTGGATAAAAACCTGACCATCTTGAAAAGTACCCTGGGTAATAGTCCAGACATAGTAATCAGGAAATTTAATTTTGGTCCCCGGTATTGCTATAAAGCAGCACTCTTTTTTGTGGATGGAATGGTAGATAAAAAAATAATAAATGAAAATATTATTAAACCGTTGATGTACGATATGCATATCGTCAGGGGCGAACAACGAGTTCCGCTGGCTGATATAGGAGAATTAAGAAACATCTTGTTATCAGTAGGAGATGTAAAAACCGTCACCTTATTCGATGAGGTAGTTACAAGTTCATTATATGGAAATTCTATTTTGCTCCTGGATGGTTTTTCAACTGCTCTAGACATTGATACCAAGGGGTGGCAGGCCCGCTCGATACAGGAACCAACCGTTGACAAGGTAGTCCGGGGACCCAGAGAAGGTTTCACTGAGACTATACGATTTAATACGGCTCTTTTACGCAGAAAAATCTTGAATCCCAATCTTACCATAGAGCAGATGATTATCGGTGAACAGACCCGTACCCATGTGGCAATAGCCTACCTAAAAGGAGTAACCAGCCCAGGACTGGTAGAGGAGGTCAAGACTCGCCTGAATCGCATAAAAACCGATGCCATATTGGAATCTGGTTATATTGAACAATTCATAGAAGATGCCCCTTTTTCCATATTTTCCACGGTAGGCAATACCGAAAAACCGGATATAGCAGCAGCGCGGATTTTGGAGGGACGTGCCGCCATACTGGTAGACGGCACCCCATTTGTACTAACGGTTCCTATGCTCTTTATTGAAGGATTCCAGGCAGCCGAGGACTATTATTCACGACCCTATTACGCCAGCTTTGTCAGGTTACTGCGGTTTATGGCCTTTTTCTTGAGTATCCTGGCCCCGGCGACTTATGTAGCCCTGTTAACCTATCACCAGGAATTCATTCCCACCCCGCTCTTAATCACGATGGCCCTTTCTGTACAGGGGGTTCCCTTCCCAGCTCTGGTGGAAGCTCTCCTTATGGGACTGATGTTTGAGATCCTGCGGGAAGGAGGCATCCGCCTGCCCCAGCAGGTGGGACAAGCGGTAAGTATAGTCGGAGCACTGGTGATCGGGCAGGCAGCGGTGCAGGCAGGTCTGGTGGATCAAACCATGATTATTGTAATTGCAGTTACTGCTGTCTCATCTTTTCTGGTAATTACTCACACTGATGCAGCAACCCTGCTCAGATTTATTCTGGTTCTTCTGGCCGGAGCCCTGGGAGCCTTCGGTATAGTGATTGGTCTGCTGGCGGTTCTGGTGCACCTGGCCTCCCTGCGTTCTTTTGGAGTTCCGTATCTTGAACCAGCAGCACCCCTGGTTATCGGAGATCTCAAAGACAGCTACATCAGAGCCCCCTGGTGGACCATGCTAAAACGCCCCCAATTGATAGGGGTTCGTAATCCTACCAGACAGGATGAACAGTTGAAACCGGCTCCACCGGAAGAAAATTAGCACCTGCATACGAGTATAAGGACTATTTGATATAAGAGGTGAGATAGCTGAGAATATATAGCACGTTTAACATAAAGATGATATCTCTCATACTTACTCTAATGATATCCCTGGGCGGGTGCTGGGATAGAAATGAACTAACTTCCCTGGCTATTACCACCGGCGCAGCTTTCGATAAATCAAAATCCCCGGATTTAATTGCCCTGACGGCCCAGGTTATTAATTTGGATACTCTAGCTCCCGCTGCTGTCCAATCAACCATTGCGGCACCTCCCTATTGGAATATTAAGACTACCGGCCACACTGTTTTCGATTGCATCCGCAATGCTTCCCAGCAATCACCTAATAAGCTCTACTGGGCTCATAATCAAATCATCATTTTCTCTGAAGACCTGGCCCGGGAAAAGGGAGTCAGCGAGTATCTGGATTTCTTCCTGCGGGATGCTGAACCGCGCATTTCTATCTGGGTTCTGGTTAGTAAAGGTAAAGCCAGTGATATACTGGAAATGGACTCCAAGCTGGAACCTATTCCATCTATTAATATTACCAGCCTGATCGAAAACCGGAGATATACTGGCAAGGCCTCGGCGGTTGATTTGTACGAATTCAGCAATCGCCTGCTGAGCGAAGCTACCGCTCCGGTTATGTCGTTGATAGAACTAATCGGCAATGGTGAAGAAAGAACACCTCTGCTCTCTGGCACTGCAGTTTTCAACCAGGATTCTAAAATGATAGGAACCCTGGGCGAGCAGGAAACCAGGGGAATGCTGTGGGTTATCGACCAGTTTGAAAGCGGGCTGCTCATAGTTGAAGCTCCGGGCTGTGATGGCCAGCTGGGATTAGAAATATTGAACTCCAGCGGCCGAATAAAACCAGAACTAGCAAATGGACAGCTTAAAATCAAAGTCGAGATAAGAGCGAGCGCTTCTCTGGGAGATGCAGATTGTTTCGTAGATATACTGGATGAAAATACCTGGGACAGCATCAATAAGCGTCAGGCAGAAGCCATCCGGGAAGATATTCTAATATCTCTGCAGCAGGCTCAAAAATTGAAGGCCGATATTTTTGGATTTGGAGATGCAGTATTTAAGAAATATCCCCGGGAGTGGAAGGATATCAAACCTGACTGGGAAGAAATATTTTCGGCCCTGGAAGTGGAAATTGATGTACAGACCACTCTGCTCCGTCCTAACATGATACTGCAGAGCGTCAATAAACGGAGCTAAGAAGGGTAGTTGCTCTATGAATATAGAAAAGGGAAAGATCAGCTCTTATCAGCTTATTATACTAATTTTCACTTCTATGTCTGGTTCCGCAGTTATTCTCTATCCAGGGAGGGAAGCTGGTAACGATACCTGGCTTGCTTATCTTGCAGGTTTCGCCGCAGCTCTTTTGGTAGCAATGATGGTTATTAAACTGACTCGTGATTACCCGGAAAAAAATTTAATTGAACTAAATAACTGTATTTATGGCTCTATTTTAGGCAGGTTAGTGTCCCTGTTGTACATCTGGTATTTCTTTCAGGTTGGATCTATAGCAGTACGTGATTTTGCTGATTTCCTGTCTGCCATCATGCTGCCCTTTACCCCTATTACGGTCTTTTTGTTATTCAGTATGGCCCTGGTGGCCTATATGGTACGCAGCGGTATCGAAGTGATTGGGCGCTGTGCTACTGCTATTTTTCCTGTAATTATGCTTACCCTGGTTTTTATTACTACCACCATAAGTAATGAAATTAAACCCGATGGACTGCTGCCCATTCTGGATATTTCCGCCCGCCATTTCCTGAAGGCCAGCTTCCAAACTGCCGTTTTCCCTTTCGGAGAAATCATTGTTTATCTCATGATAGCTGTTTTCCTAAACAACCAGAAAAAGCTGCGCTTATCAATAATAACCGGCATGACCATAGCGGTATTAAACCTAGTAGCACTCAGCCTTCTTACCATCACGGTATTAAACAACCTGGCTGGTATCTTCACCTATCCTATACATGCCATGATTTATCGGATCGATATCGCAGATATAATAACCAGGATAGATATATTAGGAGCATCAGCGGGATTATTATTGGGAATTATTAAAATGGCTATTTTTTATTATGCAGCAACCCTGGGAACCGCCCAGGTGCTTAACCTGCGTTCCTACACTCCCGTGGTACTGCCTATAGGTATACTTATGTTTGATCTCAGTATAATACAGTTCCCCAATGCGGTAGACAATTTTGTTTTCCACTCCCAAAGCTATTCGTATTACGCAGTATTGTTCCAACTCATTATTCCTCTGCTAACTATCCTGGTCAGTCAGACCAAAAAGAAAGTAACGGGAGCAGCATCTCCTGCTGCTTGACTCACGAAGAAAAGGAGGTGACCAGATCTGGAGCAAGGTAGAATATCTTCAACTCAATTAACCGCTTTAATCATAGCTTCCATGCTGGGGTCTTCGGTGGTACTATCCCCAGGTCTAAACGCTGGAAGCGCTTCCTGGCTGACGGTAGTGACCGGTCTGGCACTGGCATCCCCATTGGTATGGATGGTTATTAAGTTAACCGGAGATTATCCTGGAAAGACCTTGGTGGAGCTTAACGATGTCATCCTGGGCCCTTTGTGGGGAAAAATATTCTCCATTATGTACCTATGGTATTTCTTTCACCTGGGTGCCATTGTATTAAGAGATTTTGGGGATTTTATGTCTACTATCATGCCGACTACGCCTACTTCAGTTTTTCTCCTGGTTACGACAGCACTGGTTGCCTATCTGGCTAAAAGCGGAATTGAGGGAATAGTCCGTTATAGTTTAATTATTGTCTTTTTTTCCTTTATACTTTTGGGACTGGTATTCATTCTAGTTTCTAATAACCTTAACCTGAGCAGTTTACTGCCTGTGAACAGCATCAGTGCCTGGCAATTTCTCAAAGCCAGCTATGAAGTGACAGTTTTCCCTTTCGGCGAAATCATTGTGTACGCCATGATAATAAAATATACTAACAATTATCAAAAAATTAAACGATCAGTAATTACAGCTCTTATATTAACCTGCATCTTCGGAAGCCTGTTCAATATTTATGTCATCACTGGGCTAGGCAATTATCTGGAAATACCCACTTATCCGGGGTATGCAGTTATACGACGGGTTGATATTTTCGGTATCATTACCCGTATCGACATCGGCGGAGCAACTGCTGATTTGGCCCTGGGAGTGCTAAAAGCCTCGGTTATGTTATATGCAGTAGTCCTGGGAATTTCTCAAATTCTAAAACTGCCTACTTACACGTCCATAGTACTGCCAGTTGGAACTCTGATGTTCCTTTTAAGTCTAATTCAGTTTGACAGTTCTGTTGAAAATTTCTTCTTCCACGAAACAACCTATCCTTATTATGCGGCATTCTTCCAGGCATTCCTGCCTGCCTTAACCCTTTCTATCGATGGTTTTAAAAAATTTTTGACCCGGAAAACAGATAAGGCGGCAGCCTGAACCTTATTATATATTTTCTCAAGCGCAGGTATAAATTGTCTTGGACAGGATAGGCTACTGGTAAACGAGCATATTTCAGGAAATATAGGGGGGTGCTTATGATGCTGGTATTGCTGGCGATTTCATTATTTATTATTATTGGCCTGATAGAAGTACCAGGTCTAATTAAGAAGAAACAACAGCGCGAATTAATTGCATTTTCTATTCTATTGCTTCCCGGTATGGTGATTACTATAATGCTCAGTTTAAACATAAATGTTCCCAACCCGGTAACCGGTATTGAGTACATCGTTGAGCACATTGTGCATTACGTTTCAACGTTTGCTGGACGTTTCCTTTGATGCTGCCAACGGTGGGAACGGCGAGCTGGATGCATGCAGGAATGGAACAGCTCTTAATACCGGGCCTCTTCTGAGGTATCAGGTTCCCTCGATACCTCTAAATTCTCTTGCAGCATTTTTTCTGTTTCGTTCTATCAACAACTTCAACACTTAGAAAGTTGCCTTTAATCGGATAGCAGCCAATTAGCACACAAAGCTTAGAATCCTTCATACTCTAATGCGAACCCTCAATGTTGACTGATAAGGATTTGCAGATTTCCAGGAAATATAAAGGAAATCACCCCACTGAAAAGAATAGTATATTGGAGGTGATAATTATGGGAAAAGGCAAGAGGAAAAAAACAGAAAAAGAACTAGAAAACATGGTAGATGCGAAGATGGAAATTGAGATGGAAGAAAAAAAAGAGAAACGCCGAAAAACCATAAATACTATATGGAAAATTTGGTGGATCGGTATTGTTATCCTTTTTATTATACTTTCCATTCAAACCTATATGATAAAATCCGGCTCATAAATTACATTTGTTAAGGAGCAGTACTAAAGATTGGGATATGAACCACCAAAGGCATTTAAATGCACCTTACTGTATTGAAGTTCGGTTTCATTATGGGGTGATTTTTGTTCAGCCGGGTAGCCGATAGCTATGATAGATTCAACCTTGTATTTCTCGGGTATCTTCAATATATTCCTAACGTACTCTTCTGCCGTCCGGTCAGAATCATGCCATCTTTCCCTGATTTGAATCCAACATGAACCCAAACCCATAGATTCTGCCATCAGATGCAGTATGATTGAAGCAATAGAAGTATCTTCTATCCACACATCACACTTTTCGGGATCTGCCAGAACAACGATTCCCAGAGCTGCGTCCTTAAGAAAGGCGGCGCTGTGCTTTTTGCTGTCCGCCAGCTGCTTAAGAAGGTCTTTATCTTCTACCACTAAGAATTCCCAGGGTTTAAGATTTCTTGAAGATGGAGCCAGTAAAGCTGCCTTAATTAATTGATCGATCTTTTCCTGCTCAATTTTATCGTCCCTGTATTTACGAATACTCCTGCGCCTGAATAAGATATCCAGCATAAAAACAACCTCCGTTTTTATAGTTTGATTTAACTTTAGCATAAACGTCAAGTATCATAAAACTAATACTGGTCCTGGAAAACATTTGCCACTGTCATAATGTGTCGGAAAACAACCCCTAATTATAATTCTGATAACACTCAGCTGATACAAGTTTTATCTCTATCTCGAATCCCGGGAGTGCAGTTTAAGCTGATTATGTGACAGGGGGGACGGTTCTGGTTTATCATTTTCTTATTGTATTGTCATGCTTATCAATTTTATATAGATGCTCATTAAAATAGCCTTTGTCTTGGTAGAGCTAATTACATGTTCCAATACTTCCTATCCAAACTGCGGTACCGCAACGCTTCTGCTAGATGATTCAGGGTAATCGGATCAGAATTTTCCAGATCGGCAATTGAGCGGGCTACCTTTAGTATCCTATCGTAGGCCCGTGCACTCATGTTTAAAGTATCGAAAGCCTTTTTAAAAATCTGCCGTGATTTTTCATCGAGTTTACAGTATCTGCGAATTTCTGCCGGGCGCATCTGAGCATTGAAGTTAATATCGATATCCTTAAAACGCATTTCTTGAATTTCTTGAGCACGGTTGACCCTTTCCCGCATTGAAGATGAATTATCCCCAGGTTCCTTATCCTGTAGTTCGTCAAACTTCACTCGCGGTATTTCAATATGCATATCCATTCGGTCTAGAAGCGGCCCACTAATACGGTTGAGATATTTCTGTATCTGAGTTGGAGTACATAGGCATTCCTTGTCAGAACCAAAATAGCCGCAGGGGCAGGGGTTCATGGCTCCTACCAGACTGAAGTTGCAGGGGTAGGTATAAGTGGCCTGAGCTCGGGCTATAGTAACGGTTTTATCTTCCAGCGGCTGGCGCAGGGACTCCAGAACGTCACGATTGAACTCGGGCAATTCATCCATAAAAAGTACACCATTGTGGGCCAGACTAATTTCTCCGGGCCTTGGGTCCTTTCCGCCACCAATGATACTTACTGAAGAAGCATTCTTGTGCGGTGCTCTGAAAGGCCGGTCTTGAATTAACGGCCGATCTTCATTGAGCAGGTTGGATACTGAATATATACGGGTGGTTTCCAGGATTTCACTGCGGTTCATCTCCGGAAGAATCCCTGGTATCCGACGAGCCAGCATAGTCTTCCCTGAGCCAGGAGGACCGATTAGAAGTACATTGTGGTGTCCAGCGGCCGATACTTGGAGAGCACGCTTGGCGATATCCTGACCCCTGACATCGGCAAAATCAAATATTTTGCTTCTCTGGCACATTTGCTTCATATTTTTGACCTCTACCGAAGGCAGTTCTCCGGTTGAAGTAATGAAGCCAACAGCTTCTTTAAGACTTGAAACGGTAAAGGTTCGCACTTCTTCTACCAAAGCTGCTTCTCCAGCGTTTTCGTAAGGTATGATGAAATCGATCGGATGGTCGAAGTTGGCAAGTTCTAGAGCCATAGGCAGTACTCCAGCTATCTTCTGCAGGTCACCGTACAAAGAAAGTTCCCCGGCCATATAACAGAAGTCAGTCAGAGTAGTCTCTATTTGACCCGATGCCAGGAGGATACCCAGGGCAATAGGCAAATCAAAATGAGTTCCCTCCTTCTTCATATCGGCAGGTGAGAGGTTTATCACAATCCTGCGGTTGGGGAATTCAAAGCCGCTATTCTTTATGGCTGACCGGACCCTTTCACGGGCTTCTTTTACCGACGTAGAAGCTAAACCCACGATCTCAACGGCAGGCAGCCCCCCCTGAACATCGATCTCTACTCTTACTGACACCGCATCCACCCCGGTTAAGACCATAGAATTCAATTTAGCCAGCATAAACTAACACAACCCCCCAAAGCATATATACATAAATTAACTCAAATGTAATTAATTTACAAGCAGTCTCCTTGCCAATTGTTTTTCCCGATCCAAGGGGACTCCGATCTCAAGGGGACGGTTCTTGCGGTTAGAAACCAGTTTTGGATTACGCCTTAAAAATAATACCTCTGCTAATCCGTGTTAATCGTGCCAATTGTCTTGTAGATAGCCCCTCATCTTTCAATTATATCTTTGTAAAGTTTCCAGGAGTAATATATCATCTTCCTCGGGAAATAGTCTGTCTGTTGGGACAATATGATAGATGCCGCTTCCGCTTCGCTTTCTTTCAGTTCTTAGCACTTGAACTCACCTTATTTATCATAACAAGAATCTTAAGCTCCAACCGCGAGAACCGTCCCCTCGGTTTCATTGGACATAAAGATGTAATGGCAACCGCTTGCCCAGGGAATAGATTCCCCTGGCTGGAGCTGAGAGCACGATTAGAGGGAAAAGATATGCTTGCCAAATTAAGACTTGATACCCAGGTTGATCTGCCGGATGTAAAAGTTGTTATGGAAAGCAAAACCGTAGACAAGGCAGTCATTTTAAATGTTGATGGGAAGGATACCACCTATATTCCGGCGGTAGTACTAAGAGATATTGATATGGCTGTGAAGTGCGATGGAACGAGCAAGACGGTAATTATAGAGAGGTAGTGGATAGGAGTGGATTTAACTCAGTATACGATATATGGTCTGCCGGCACTGGCAGTAGTGACTTCTATTGTTGGTGTGGCTAAAAAGACTGGGCTTCCCACTAAGTGGGCGCCGGCGGTTTCCTTAGCCGTTAGTGTTGGAACAGGAGTAGGTATAGCTTTGGAGAATGGGCAGCCGATTTTGGCCGGTGTGGCTATAGGAGTTCTTCTAGGAGCTGCAGCTTGTGGGATGTATGATTTGTGGAAAGGTGATAAGATGAATGCTGATGAAACCTTAGCGGAGGCTGGTTGACTGGGGCGAAAGCCCCAGGTTTTCGTTTTATTAATGTTAAATGTGTATTTATCTCTTAAGGCTTTAATAAGACTTATTGATATCCCCCAAAAGGAGGTTTAACGCCATATTTTGGTTATACGGTTCGTATAGACATAAATTTACAAACTAAACAACTGGTATAATTATAGTGGAAAAGACTCCAGAAGAAGTCTTTTTTGCGTTTATGGGAATTAACTATGGAGCTAAACATGTTTATGGTATAGCTCTAAATAAATGCATTGCATCAAGTTGATGCTGCACAACATATATTAATCAATTAACAAAATACAGACATTGGAGCCGTCCCCATGCCTGTTAAAGCATAGGGTGATAACAACCCCGTCCCCTTGTCATCTTTGATGAAGCCTTGTAAGGAGAAGTGCTCCAAAAAGTATGAGTATTCCTAAAACAAGGGACAAAGGCGATGCGAAAAGCGGTAGCGGTCTATCAATGATACTTCTCCATGCTGGATCGTTGATTATGATGAGCGCCATCATCAATCCCACAGGGATAAACATCGGAATAAGAAGCCTCAACTTTTGCGCACCCTGCCATTGTTGACGGGTCGACTTGCGAATGCTGAGGGTCAACCATGGAAAGAAGACATATGATATGATGAAATATGCAGCCACGATTCCTATATCAAGCGTCTCGTTGTTCAGCGCTGCCAGCGTGATACTGCCTGTACGGATTACTTTGTAGACCTTAATAAGCAAAAGAAATCCCAGGAAAAGAGATGTGGAATAGACGAAAAGATATCCTGGTGATTGACTTTTTCCGGTTTCATTTGCAAAGCTGTCTACAAAAGATGCCAGATTTCCACCGATGACATCATCAACAGTGCGTTGGTCCAGACTTGCATGCTCAAAAATCTCCAAAATCATTGCCAGAATGTTTTGTCTATCAAATTTCGATATAGTGTAGGTTCCTAATAGCTCATAGATGTCGAGATAGGTCATCTGAAAATCCTTTGGAAGCTTTGAAACCCTTTCCTTAACACGTTTATATTTCTCATATGCAAAAACTACGCTCAGAACCGCCATAAGAACAATAATTCCTGACAGCGTTGAGAGTGCCGGACGGGCATCAGGAGTTGTAGCAAAGATTACCAGTAATGCCACAACAATTAGTAACACAGTACCAATACTTAGAACCAGTTTGTTGTTACCTTGATAGTTCACTGTTTATGCCACCTTTCATAATCTGATCCACCACTGTGGAGATTTCCGACCACAGTTTGGAAAAATCATGGAGATATGCCTCCCCTTGTAATGTCAGTCTGAAATACTTTCGACTTGGACCAATGGATGATTTTTTCGTTTCAGCGGAAACGAGTCCTTTTTTTTCAAGGCGAATCAGTGATGGATAGACGCTACCTTCGTTGAGTTCTTTGAATCCGTATTCATTCAAATCACTTGTTAACCGATAGCCGTAGGTTTCACCTTGTGAAATAATCTTTAGGATGCAGCCGTCCAGGAGACCTTTCAAAATTTGAGCACGGTCAACCATATGATCACCTCCACTACTTTACATTGCTTAGTAGTATACTGATATTATACACTACTACTTTATAATATCAAGTAGCATAATATCCCTTTTATCAGGCTATGGAAGAAGACCAAGGGGACGGTTCGAGACCACTGAAAAACACCTTATAAAAAATGGCAATAATACAAATGAATACCTGCTAATTAGAATCAGAAACCCCCTTTTATGATATAATGAATGTGACCGCAAACACCATATCTAAGGGGGTTTTAAGATGCTCAGGACTGGTCCCAAGCAATTAAGTTTATACTCAATATTGTATGACAAAATACCAGAAAATCATATACTTAAAAGCATAAATAGTGCGGTTGATTTCAGTTTTATTAATAAGCTTCTGGGTGATTCCTACTGTAAATATTACGGCAGACCAGCAAAAGAACCTGAAATGATGGCCAAACTGTTGATTTTGCAGTATCTATATAACTATTCAGACGAAAGGGTTATTAAAGAAACCCAGGTCAATTTAGCGTATATGTGGTTTATCGGTATCAATCCCGAGGATGACCTCCCCGACCCCAGCCTGCTTGCTAAGTTTAAAACCAAACGGCTTAAAGAAACCAGCCTGGATGACATTATTGCCGAAGTCGTACGACAATGCGTAGAAAAAGGCGTAATTAAAAGCGACAATGGCATCGCCATAGATACCACCCATATTGGGCGATCCAAGGGGACGGTTCTTGCGGTTAGAAACCAGGGCGATCCAAGGGGACGGTTCTTGCGGTTAGAAACCAGTTTTGGATTACGCCTTAAAAATAATACCTCTGCTAATCCGTGTTAATCGTGCCAATTGTCTTGTAGATAGCCCCTCATCTTGCATCTTCCTCGTTTCGAAAATAGTCTGTCTTGAGACAATATGATAGATGCCGCTTTCGCTTCGCTTTCTATCAGTTCTTGGCACTTGAACTCACCTCTAGTTTCTTATTACAAAGAATCAGAAGGTTATGCAACCGCAAGAACCGTCCCCTTGGTCTCTTGCCTTGGTTTCTTGCCTTCACCTGTGCTAAGATTATTACTATAAATATATTATATAAACCTGATATCGCTGGTATCGCGGTCATATAAAACAAATCATACTAATAAACCAATAAGGTAATTTCAAAAAGATGACTATTGGGAACCGATCCCGTTGTCATGTCATCTACATAAGGAGTAGTAAATGCGTTATTTTGCTGATTATCATACTCACACTAATTTCTCTGGGGACAGTGAGGCCCCTATGGAGTTAATGGTTAAAAGAGCAATAGAACTGGGATTATCGGAACTGGTTTTCACCGATCATGTGGACTATGATTATGCCGATCCGGTTTTTGAGAATATTGATTTTGACGACTATCTGAAACACTATCATTCTGTTAAAGAGAAATACCGTCGGGATATAAAAGTTTTAATGGGAGTAGAAATAGGATTCCAACCTCATGTGGAACCTAGAATAGAACAGTTGCTGTCCCGCTTAAATTTTGATTTCGTAATTTACTCTACACATATGGCTGACCAGCTTGATTTTTATACCGGGGCTTTTTTTGATGGCAAGGAGAGGAATACAGCATATCAGAGATATTTTGAAAATGTAATACAGAGCATAAATAAACCTGCCAATTTCAATGTTTATGGGCACCTGGATTTTATTGTCCGCTATGGAGATTATGATTCCAAGGTACTTTCTTATCTTGAACATGCTGAGATTATAGATAAGATTCTGCAGACTCTAATTTATAACGGCTGCGGCATTGAAATTAATACTTCAGGATATCGGTATGGACTTTCGCACATGCATCCTCAAGAGGATATTATAAGGCGCTACAAAAAACTGGGAGGCGAAATCATTACTGTAGGTTCTGATGCCCATCGTCCCGGGGATCTTTGTGCGGATTTCAATGATGCTTACACCCTGTTGAGGGAAGCAGGTTTTAAATATATTAACGCATATGAACAAAGAAAGCCCCGCTTTGTGAAGATTCCTTAGACTCAAGGGACAAGAACTCAGACATTAATAAAGATTATTTCAGCTGCTTTTTACCTGAGCAGCATATAAATAGCGATCGATCCAAACAGGTTGATTAAACCCATAATTAGAAAAGTATTCTCCCGTTGATGCCTTTCCTGCCTGTCTTCCCGACTTTCTGAATAGCTTATAGACCTGATCTGGTAACCACTGCCCAGCGATCCGGACGTTATTATAGCAACGGCCAGCAACAACATTCCTATCATAAAAGGTATATTAATCAGCCATTCTATATCTCCTCGAATAATCGCTACGGCTCCTGCGAGAATAAAAATCGCTAGACTATATAAAACTGCTTTCAACAAAATCCCTCACTTAAATCAAAAGTTATTTCTGGATTTATATTTACCATAATATTACAATTTAATTTTATCAAGTTCTGGTTGATAATTCAACTATTCATACAACGGCATATTATGCAGTTTGGATGAATTTAATAGAATGACTTTCAATTATTATGAAAATAACATTAATGAGGAGGACTTCCCTCTTTTACCTATTCCTCTTAAGTTTTATAATAGTCATAGTTTTATTTTTAATTGTTTTAAATAATATGGATTAACAGGAGAAATAGTATGGATGAAAATATATCGAAAAACCAGGTATTATTGACTATCGCTATAGCTTCGTTTTTAACTCCGTTTATGCTTTCAGCAAGCAACATTGCTCTCCCCGCTATACAGAGAGATTTCCATGCCAACGCGGTAATGCTGAGTTGGATTGCTACTTCTTATCTGCTGTCAACAGCCGTATTCCTGGTGCCGGCAGGAAAAATCGCCGATATTTATGGACGCAAGAAATTATTCATGGTCGGCATAATAATATTTACCCTGGCTTCACTGTTTTCTGCCTTTGTTCCTACCATTGAATGGTTGATAGTGATGCGGATCTTCCAGGGGCTGGGAGGTTCCATTGTTATGACTACTGCAGTCGCCATCCTGACTTCAGTATATCCGCCTCAGGAACGCGGTAAGGCTCTAGGAGTAAATGTATCCATGGTGTACATCGGTCTGGCCAGCGGACCTACTCTGGGTGGGTTGCTAACTACCCACCTGGGTTGGAGAAGCATCTTCTATATGGCGGTTCCGCTGGGCATAATTACTATACTTTTAACCCTTTATTACCTGCATGGAGAGTGGGCAGATGCCCGGGAAGAAAAACTGGACATCGGGGGCAGCCTAATTTATGCGTTCAGTCTTATTGCGATTACTTATGGCTTGACTTTGCTTCCAGCGCCATCCGGCATACTGTATCTGCTGGGGGGTCTGCTAGGAGTTGTTGCATTTGTAAAAAGCCAGTTATCTGCTAAATATCCAGTGTTCAATGTACGGCTGTTTAAAAATAACCGGGTATTTGCTTTTTCCAATATAGCAGCTCTTATAAATTATGGTGCAACCGCAGGAATAACCTTTTTATTGAGCCTTTATCTGCAGTATATAAAAGGGATGCCCCCACAAACTGCCGGCCTGGTTCTGATCGTACAGCCCATTATTCAGGCTCTTCTATCACCTGCAGCTGGCAAGCTGTCAGATAAGGTTGAACCCCGTCTTATTTCATCTCTGGGGATGGCATCTACTTCCCTGGGGTTATTCTTGTTAATATTCCTACAATCCAATACCTCTATCCCATATATCATTGCCACCTTGCTGGTACTGGGTGTGGGCTTTGCACTCTTTGGATCTCCTAATACTAATGCAGTCATGGGATCAGTCTCAAGGCAGTATTATGGCATTGCCTCGGGATCAGTCTCAACCATGCGCCTCTTAGGGCAGAATTTCAGCATGGCTCTCGCTACACTCATTATTACTCTGTATGTGGGCAAAGCTGCAATATCACCAACTACCTATGACCTCTTTCTGTCCAGCACCCACATCATCTTTAGTATCTTCACGCTGCTCTGTGTAGTAGGAATCTATTTCTCCTATTCCCGGGGTAAGATGCACACTGGCCAGAATACAGCTGAAGATCATCAAGCTGATTGAGTAAGCTATTTCCCGTACAGGTATATTCAGTGTGGATCAGAAAATATTGCTTTTCTGATCCACAACGTTGTTGCTTATTTGTCAATATCATACTAACCATTTCTGGCCCAGCGAACAAAATGTTCACAGTTATTGAATACTATATTATATTCGTTTTCTCCGTACCTGCTGAGGCCTCTTTTAATAATCTCTTCGGGGGAATAGGCCGCCGGACTCTCTTCCTCGCTTCTTTTTTGTATTGTGGATCCTTCCGCAAACTCTTCAAAGCCGGTTACCTTCACTTTGCTCATGTGGTAATGAAGCACCAGTTTATCTCCCATATAGATGCCATGGTGGGTAAAACCCGGCCGCTGCACAAATAAGTGATCTCCTTTTTGTATATCTGCTGCATTATCAGCAAACAGCATGCGATTAAGACCGTTATCGCGGCTTTCAATATAATTGTCGATGGTATCCAGTAAATTATGATAAGTACGTGCAGCTTTGCCCAGAGATGGATTCATCTCCCTGGTTATTTGCTGAATTTCTTTTCTGTTCTCCCGGTTAAGCTTTATTAATGAATGGATTTTCTCCATCTGTTTTCGGCGTTTAAGTTTTTTTTGCCTGTGCTCCTCAACCTTTTCCCCTTGCTTGTCTATTCTGGCTTGGGAACCCTGACCCCGTCTGCCTTTGAAAATTTTCATGGCCATCCTCCCTGTATTACTATTACGATTTACATATTTCTGCATCATGCTTCCCTTTCCCTTCCCATCTTCACACAAACAGCCTGTTCTACTTAACAGGTGTTTTCTCAAGGGAGATTTGACGGGTGAATCAGCTGACATAATAATCCCCATCCCCGCTGGACTATAATTACTAATACCCAGGGAAGTTTGGACAGCAAGTGAAGAACAAATAATAATCGATTAACATTTACATGATTATCTTAATAATGTCTTTTTTTACAGGTAAATATTGATTAAGCGAATTCAATATGCTAGACTTAGCATAATCGTATATGGCTCCGAGTTAATATGCCTAAGGCAAGGGCTATGGTTTATTAACCTGGGTGCAGGCGGAAACACCTGTGCCTCCCCTTATTGTGGAAAGGAGACAAGGCCTTACAGACTTATGCCTGCATATGCATTTATGCATGTTTTATGTGCGTTATTGCTTTTACTTTGCTGGTATAGTTGGATTTTTGTCGTGTCTATATTTCCATAGGCGCGATTTTTTATTTGGTAAAAGGCTCTTTTTGAGCTTTTGCATACAATCCCAATCTTTTTCTACCCGCTTTGCCAAAGCGGGCTTTTTTTTTCAAAAATGAAATAAAAATATCTAGTTATAAATAGTCTTCATTTGTTCATAGTATTTGTGTATAATAGACATATACCCATTAAGTGTTATAATTTCTGGCATTTTTTACGCAATAAATTATCGAATATAAACTACATATTATGAGCTATGATTCCGAGCCCGGCAGTCCTAATGTTAATTGGCTATGGTAACCGGGCCGATAGGGTATGACTGGAAACAATCATGCCTCCCGTGTTTGGACAGGAGTTATGTGCTGCTTGATTTTTATTTTTTAGATATCTGCATTTGTTGCAGTTTTTATTCTCAAAAAATTTTGTCAACGATGTGAAGGCGCAGTCTTTTCCAATCAGCGAAAAGACTGCTTATTATTTTCTGGGGAAGGGAGTGAATTAGGCGGTATTATAGGATTCATTTTTCAAAATAGAAAGGATTGGGAAAATGTTAAGTAACAAAAAATTATTAATGGTCTTTTTACTTATCTTTGCACTGAGCACTATGATAGGATGCAGCAGCAGCGTCGATACCCCTTCTCAAGAAGCTGTCTCAGAACCAGTAGTTACCGAGCCGACAGAAAGTCTGCTGGTATATAGCGGGGCTGGACTTCGTAAACCTATGGATGAAATCGGTCAAGTCTTCGAAGAAAAGTATAATATTAGGATAGAATACTCTTATGCTGGGTCAGCCCAGAATTTAAGTCAGATTGAGTTAACCGGACAAGGTGATGCCTGGACACCGGGTGACGTATACTACGGACAGGCTGCCCAGGAAAAAGATCTAATCGTGAGCATGGTTGATTTCGCTTACCATATCCCGGTTATTGCTGTTCCCAAAGGCAATCCTTCTAATATCCAAAGTCTTGAAGACATGGCAGCTCCAGGTCTAAAAATAGTACTGGGTGATCCTGAAGCAGCTGCTATTGGTAAAACGGCCAAGAAAATGCTGACCGAAAATGGCTTGTATGAAGCAGTGTCTGCCAATACTGTTGCTACTACTGCTACCGTCAATGAGCTCCTGGTATACATGTCCATGAAGCAGGCAGACTGCACTATTATATGGGAAGATAATGTTCAAGGCGTTGAAGATGTGGAAATAATCCAGATTCCTGAAGAATTAAATCAAATTAAGACTCTGCCCGTCTGCGTCTTGAAGACATCAGAAAAACTTGAATTGGCTCAGCAATTTGCTGATTTTGTGGCCGGACCGGAAGGGAAAGCCATCTATGAAAAACACGGATTTCAGGTCATTGAATAAAGAGTGCAGCCTGTACTATTGAGGTATTTAGTAAAGCAGTTTAACACCGCTTTGGTGTTGGCTGCTTTACTTCTCCAGCCTCTAATATTGCAACAAAGGAGCTTTTATTTATGGAAAAATCAGAAGTAAGAGGACAGAACATCTTATTTACTGCTGTCATATCGATCAGTATCGCCTTTCTTACCGGCTTTATTATTTTAGCTATTTCTATGGTACTCCTGAAGGGATTACCTAATATTATTTCCAGTATCCTTTCCCGGGAAATCCAGTTTGCAGTTAAACTGAGCTTTGCTACATCTATTATCTCAACCTTACTGTGCATAGCTATAGCGGTACCGGTATCCTACGGTATGTCCCGTCTTGAATTTTTCGGGAAGCGCTTCGTAAGCACGGTGCTGGATATACCTATAGCTTTGCCGCCTATAGTATCAGGGGTAGCCTTATTACTACTGTTTGGCACTACCGAATTTGGCCACGCACTGGCTGCCAGGGGAATCCAATTCATTTTCACTCCCCTGGGCATCATACTAGCCCAGTTTTTTGTTAATGTCCCCTATATGATTAAGGTACTGGGCTCGACTATGAACGATATCGACCCCCGCATGGAATTTGTGGCCAGAACTCTGGGCTGCAGCCGCCTGCAGGCTTTTTTCAAAATAACCCTTCCCCTGGCCCGCAGCGGTCTTATGGCAGGGATTGTTATAACCTGGGCTCGTGCCCTGGGAGAATTTGGTGCGGCTCTAATGCTGGCCGGGGCCACCCGCTTAAAAACTGAAACTTTACCCGTATCACTATTTTTAAATATGTCCTGCGGTGATCTCAAACTGGCTCTGGCTGCAGCCAGCATCTTGATAATAATATCCGTGCTTTCCTTGTTCCTCTTCGAAATAATGGGCGGTAAGCAGTATGAACTGTCACGAAGCAGCCTGTATTAGAGAGGAGGGTTTATTTTGCTTCGAATTGATAATCTTTACAAAAAACTCGGTTCATTCGAACTTACTAACATAAACCTTAATATAGAGAAAGATGAATATTTCATCATACTAGGACCTACTGGCACCGGAAAAACCGTACTATTGGAATTAATCGCCGGCATGTATCAACCTGATAAGGGATCGGTCTGGTTTGGGGACACAAAAATCAGTGATTTATACCCGGAGCAGCGTAATATAGGTTTTGTTTATCAGGATTATGCCTTGTTCCCCCATCTCACAGTTAAAGAAAATATTTTTTTTGGTATTAAATGCCGGGGTATTGATGTAAACGAAGGGCATAGACGTTTCAAAGAAATTGTGGATTTCCTTAATATTGAATACTTGCTGGACAGGTTTCCATCTACTCTGAGCGGAGGAGAACAGCAGAGGACTGCAATTGCCAGGGCCCTGGTAACATCTCCTCGTATATTGCTTTTAGACGAGCCTCTCAGCGCTCTAGACCCCCGCACCAAGCAGATATTCCAGGAAGAATTACGCAGAATTCATGATAATCTGAAAACAACAACTCTTCATATTACCCATGATTTCTCAGAAGCCATGGCTCTGGGCAGCCAGGTGGGGGTCCTGCATAATGGTGAGATTATGCAGGTTGGTAAACCTATGGAAGTCTTTCGCCATCCCAATTCACATTTTGTAGCTAACTTTGTAGGTGCAGAAAACATTATCGAGGGCAATGCCCGCGGAAAAACCATTGAAGTATGTAACAACATAAATATTGAGACTATTATGGAGAAAACTGGCCCCTCAACATTGACTATACGCCCGGAAGATATTATCATTTCTCGTGAAAAATTGTTTTCCAGTGCGCAAAATAATATACCAGGTAAAATTATTAACATGATCCACCAGGGACCTTTATACCGGGTTACAGTTGATGCTGGAGTTGCTCTTACAGCCCTGGTAACCATGCAGGCAGTGGAAGAAATGGGTTTAGAGAAGGGTGATCCGGTTTGGGTAGCATTTAAGAGTGCTGCCGTACACGTGTTATAATCAAATTAATTATAGGAGGTGTAGATTGATTGTTTTATGATGAGCTGATAGATAAATTTCGTAAAATAGTAGAGGAAAATGGACTTCTAGATGAAGAAATACTCATTACCGGCCGAACCCTCTCCGTCCAAGAAGCTATAGGCAGTCCAGCACGCCAGGATTACCCTATTGTGAAAGGCAAAGAAAAATTAATGCAGGCGGTATTTAAAGACGAAAAAGGGCAGGCTTTTACTGATATGGCTGGAGATTTCCAGGGAACTCTGGCAGAAGTACTGGCTAAAAACCCGGAGAGCAACTTCGATCGAGCCATCTTAATCTCCTCTATGAATGCGGTGCTGAGATATCTGGGGCTGGTAGATAAGACTATTCACTGCCACAATGAAGATCCTGAGCACTGTTCCCTGGAATTGGCAAAGCATATTAAGGATAAATTCGGAAATCCCAGAGTAGCGTTGATAGGATTTCAGCCTGCTATGCTGGAAAAATTATCCCAAGTTTTCGAAGTACGGGCAGTAGACCTTGATGCAGACAACATAGGCAAGTTAAAATCCGGGATACTGATTGAAGGTCCAGGCGCAACTGATGAGGTACTGGATTGGTGTGATCTAATCATTGCTACCGGGAGCACGGTAGTTAATGCAACCATTACCGATTACTGCAATGATAAACCTGCCTTATTCTTTGGCACTACAGGTGCTGCAACGACAAAACTGATGGGACTGGAACGTTGGTGTTTCCTGGGCAGTTGATAGATAAGCCGCTTTGCTGTTAAAGTAAACAGTGATTGGCAAAGCGGCTTGTATAGCTTATCTATTTAATAGCAGCTACCCTGGAAGCATCAATTCCAAAAAATACTTCTTTACCTTCCAAAAGTTGAAGTTCATTACAACTATTTGCTGTTAAGTAAGCCTTGAATAAAGCTCCATCGCTGCTGATATCTATTTCACGGAATATACCGTTATTTCTGATATAGGAGATTCTTCCTAAGAAACAACAACAGTCATCAATGTAGGTATTGCTTACCACAATATTTTCCGGCCTGATACCAATGAATTCTGCACCAATTTCATCAATATGCTTGAAGAGAACTTGAAATACTGGTTTCTTCTTAAGTTCATTAATTGTAATCAGGTTTTTCATATCCACAAAATCAGCTGTAAAAACTGAAGCAGGTTTTTCAAACACCTCGTTAATTGGTCCAATCTGCATGATACTTCCATCTTTAATTATACCAACCCGATCCGCCAGGTAGTAGGCTTCTTTAAAATCATGGGTTACCATCAATATAGTTATTTTTAATGTCTCATGCAGTTTTTTGAGCTCTGCTTCTATAGCAGCTTTCATCCCTGAATGCAGGGCGGCCAATGGTTCATCCAGCAGAAGAATGTCTGGTGCTACAATCAGCGCTCGAGCCAGAGCTACCCGCTGCTTTTCACCCCCGCTCAAAAACACCGGATATCTATCCAGTATATGATTTATCCTTAATAATTCCACCAGGGTCTCGAAATTCTCTTTATATTTCATGTCATTATGGTCTTTCCGAAACCGAAGACCATATTTGATATTGTCCTTAACCCTCATATGGGGAAATAGTGCTAAATCCTGATAGCAAATTGAAATATTGCGTTCTTCTGGTTTTTTACTGGTTACCTCTTTTTCATTAATAAAAATCTTCCCAGCCTCAATAGACCTTAAGCCGGCAATAGATTCAAGGAGTACTGTCTTACCACTGCCAGTCGGTCCCAGGAGAACAAAATACTCACCTGTGTTTATCATAAGGTTAAGAGCTGTTATTTTGAACTTACCCAGTTGGAGGGATAAGTCTTGTATTTCTATCATGTAGTCTCCCCCTCTCTCCGAGTTGCTGCTAACAACCTTAAAATAATAAACATTATCAAACACAATAGTATCAAGATAACTGCTACCGGAACTGCATACATCATCCCATAAGCGGTAAAACGTTCATAAATTACGGTTGGGGCTATCATGGGATGATAAGCTAGAATTATCACGGCACCGAATTCACTGATAGCTCTGGCCCAGGTCAGTATCATACCGCTCAGTATATCTCTCCAGGCCAGTGAAAAGGTTATTAAAAAGAAGGTCTGAGTATGGTTTGCCCCCAGGGTGCGGGATACATTTTCCATACGTGGTGATACCCATTTAAATGCCTCCCGGGCAGCATTAATCAGAAATGGCATACTGACAAAGGTCATAGCCAGCACTATAGCTGCCACGGTCCCTAGAACTTCAATCCCTGCCTTTTCCATCAACTGCCCGGTCCAGCTGCGTGGGCTGATAACCGTTAGAAGACAGATCCCGGCTACCGGATGTGGTATTACAATAGGTATGTCTACTATACTCTCGACCAGACTCTTAAACCTGAAATCCTTTCTAGCCAGAACATATGCAAAGGGTACCCCCAGAACAAAGGCCACCAGAGTAGTTATAGTTGCAGCTCCCATACTTAAATAAATAGACTTTAAGACACGTTGGTCTTTGAAGGTATCAAGTATAATTCCCGGTTCAGTCCAGAACAAGGTATTAATAAGAGGGTATATACAGAAGAGCATGATGATAGTGCCGCTAATAAAAGATACTATAAATAGTGATTCAGTCCTTTTCTTGTTCATCATTACCTCCAGAATCCCTAATAGCTATAAAGTCAGACCGAACAAAAAAGTTCAAGAGCAAGGCATTAATGAGAGCCAGTGATTGAGACGTACAAAGGTACGCTGATTGAAACTGGCTTCCTTATAATTTGTGAGCTCACGCGAACATTAATTGTGGTCCTGTGGGCTTTCGTTAATAACGCAGCTATCGTGCTTTTTTGACGGTCTGTGAGGTCAGGCATAACCTGACCTCCTCAAGCAACTATAATTAACCATTATTGTATTAAATCATTCAAATCTTCTGGGAAACCTTCTCCATTTACTACTATTGGATCAAGAACCGGTTGACCGTTATCTTCCAGTAACTTGAGACCCTGTTCTTTATCAAAGAAGAATTTCAAGAATTCTATAGCAAGTTCTGTATTCTCACCTGAATTAGGCATAGTAATTCCGTATACGATTGGTTCGCCCACTCTGGTTACTGTTTCTCCAGGAGCAGAACCGGTGGTTTCCAGGGTAGCCTGTGCATAAATCTCTGCATTTTCCATATCACTGAGGTTAACCTTATTAGGTAGTTCGACCCACTTAAATGCCGGGTTAGCTGCAGCATGCTGCCGGGCTACACTCTCATATTCAAACGCATAATCAAGTCCTCCAGTTTCAAGCAGTGAAATCAACTCAACTGATTTGGGGCGAATGTTTTCTTCCGGGCAGTTATCACATAATTGCTGATATAAACCTTCTTGTTCGTATTTCAGCTCTGCCAGCTGCCAGCAGAGAACACTCCGGTATCCGCAGGGATCATCGTTAACGTTGCTATGTCCATAATTCACGCCATCTCTTAAGAGTATTTCATACCAATTGTCTTTGGTTATTTCGGCGGCAAATTTACTCTGGTCGGTATACATAATCACCATAGAATTGTTTGCAAAAAGAGCATCCCAGCTTGCAAAATCTGGTATCAGCTCGTCCTCAAGAGGCTTATAATCAGCTGACGCAAAGATATCTACTTTATCTCCCAGGTCTACTATCTGACGGATCAGCTTGGTACTGCCCCCTTCAGTTCTTTGTATGTCCACTTTAGGATGTAGGGTTTCGAATTCTGTTTCCAGTGCGGCAAATGGTATCGAGAGACTTCCAGCGTGGTATATAACGACAGTTCCTTCTAATTCAACGGCCTGTTCTGGAGCTGGTTCTGGATTAGTGGCAGTATTTCCTGCACAGCCTCCCAGGACACAGGTGGATATAAACAATAACAATATACATACAATCCATGTTCTTTTCTTAATCATTCTACACTCTCCTTCTCATGCAAATTCTCTGCTAAGTAATCCATTCGCTTAGACTCTAAAATCCCCCCTTCGATAATTGACTCATTTTATGACCAGAAACCAAACAACCAGCACAGGGATTATCCCGTGCTGGCATACTTCAATCCGAATACTGGCTATGAAATAAACTACTTAGTTTCCCCTGAAAAACTCAGGAGACAAATTCAGAAACCATTTATAAAAAACC
>JAENZE010000007.1 GCA_016841425.1 Syntrophomonas sp.
GCATACCCGGCCCTGCCGGTGAACCTGGGCCTCGGGGCATACCCGGCCCTGCCGGCGCACCTGGGCCTCAAGGCGTACCCGGGCCTGCCGGCGAACCTGGTCCTCAAGGCATACCCGGACCTCCCGGCGAACCTGGTCCCCAGGGCATACCCGGCCCTGCCGGTGAACCTGGGCCTCGGGGCATACCCGGCCCTGCCGGCGCACCTGGGCCTCAAGGCGTACCCGGGCCTGCCGGCGAACCTGGTCCTCAAGGCATACCCGGACCTCCCGGCGAACCTGGTCCCCAGGGCATACCCGGCCCTGCCGGTGAACCTGGGCCTCGGGGCATACCCGGCCCTGCCGGCGCACCTGGGCCTCAAGGCGTACCCGGGCCTGCCGGCGAACCTGGTCCTCAAGGCATACCCGGACCTCCCGGCGAACCTGGTCCCCAGGGCATACCCGGCCCTGCCGGTGAACCTGGGCCTCGGGGCATACCCGGCCCTGCCGGTGAACCTGGGCCCCAGGGCATACCCGGCCCTGCTGGTGAACCTGGGCCCCAGGGCATACCCGGCCCTGCCGGTGAACCTGGGCCTCAAGGCATACCCGGCCCTGCTGGATTTGCCATAATGGACTCTGATCAAGCTAACTCCAGTCGAACCCATATGCTTCAAGTAGCAAAAAAACTTATAAGCAATTATAATTATCCTGCTGTACTGCTTGGCATTACCAACCAAAATGAGACTTATGGAGCGGCATTGATGAAGGTACGGGCAAACCATACTGCCGGTGAGATTATTGTGCTGAGAACTGATGGAAGAACTGCATACCTGAACCCAATGAGACTTGCGTTCATAGAAATTAAGCAAGATATAGCAGACCTCGGCCTTTTTGAATCTTTTCCATTCTTAAATACCAGCCAGGCCGATAGCAGATTTGCAGTAAAAGAGATTTTTGATGATATTATTGCTGCCGGCGATCAAAGTGGAGTCATTATCACGGCGGGAGGACATACTATAACCCCTGCCCGTAAAGTGGCCGGCCTGACAGATGGAATAGTCATCCTTAAAAATATTCTATCTTCCGGAGTAATCAGTTCAACTACTTTTGTATCCCTGGAATCTATCGATATAGTCGAAATAGCAAAAATATAATAAGCTAGTATGAAAATAGCTTCTTGCGGATGAAAGCTTCAGGTTAGCGCAGGGGGATTAAGGCGATTCGTTTAACGGTCTTATGCATTCATCCGTACAAGACTTGTCTCATACAGACATGTTGGCTGATGAGCAGGTACTTGAACTTATCAACCCGAAGGCAATCCCCATTAAAGATTGTCTTCGGGTTAAACTCCTGGGTTACCCCGTCATAAAGTTGAACCTTTTCATTGGATCATCCATTACTTTGATTAGTATATTTTATGGATATCGTTTAATCTCCTTTTATGAACTGATAATCAGGCACTGTTCTCTTCCCTTCCCGCACCTCTCTTAAATATGAATCGGGCTGTAGAATTTTTTCAGGAAAAGCGGTCAAGGGCAGCGGGGGCATTAAAATACCCTCTGTTTTAAGGGAAGCAGTTCCGCGGTTTATTATAAGAGACCCCAGAGCCACACTTTTACCCAAATTCCTAACAGAACGCAGATTATATATACCACTATTAGGGGGATCAGTACGAGTAGTCTTAGGCATAGCCCCATATTTTCCCAGGCCCGAGGATGAATCGCAGGTATCTGCAAGCCCCCCATAAGCTGAAGCCTGAGGTGGAGGATCTTCAGGAAAAGGAACCGCGCCGACTACATAGGAAAACATGATGCCAGTAGCCCATCTCCAGATGCTCTGCAGAGAGCTCTCCTGTCCACCTCGTCTTTCAAAAGCGACTACAATACCTCCAATCACCTTGTTACGAATACTTCCGGCTACCGGAGAGGCAGAATAATGGCAGAAACATGCTCCTCTTTCCATCAGGGCCTTCAGTTTAGCGGTAATGTCGCCCGTATACACGGGAGAACCCACAATGATTCCATCCGCTTCGCTTATCTTCTTATAAATCATAGTCACATCATCATCGTATTTGTGACATAGTCGATCCCATGAAGCGCCTTTAGAATACCCATAGCATTTATTACAACCATCGCAGGGATTAATCTCCAGACCCGCCAGAGAAATCAATTCAGTATCTACCGGCCCTACCTCCTGTGCGGCCTTTAAAGATTCTCCCACCAGAGTCTCGGTATTAGCGTGCCTGGGGCTCCCCGAAATGCCCAAAACTTTAACCCTTTTCACATTATCCCTCCCTAATATCCTTTTTATATTAAAGTATTTCTCGAACCACCGCCCAAGTCCTCCTTGGCCACGGGGACAGGTTCCCTGGTGCCACGGGGACAGGTTCCCTGGCCCATTTTTGATTTTCAGGTGGGCCAGGGAACCTGTCCCCGTGGCAGGGAACCTGTCCCCGTGGCACCTGTGGCAAATGTAACCCAAATAAATCCAGGAATTAAATTATCTTCAGAGCAGATAATAATATATGCTGGGCAGGTGGTCGAACTCACTATAGAAAAACCTGTGCTGATACGCAGTTTCAGATTGGTAAGTATTTCTTATAACAATTAACCAAAGGCAGCCACTGGAATTACAAGCCGTATCCCTGCCCTTCCCGGAACGGAATTAATATATTTATAGAGGTGTTTAAAATTTGGAAAATGTAAAAAGCAAGCTGCTCGCTAAGAAACGAGAATTAGAACAGGTAATCGCCCGGAAGAAAGATGATTTGATGATTCCGATAACAGAATCCACTGACGAATTATCCATGTACGACCAGCACCCAGCCGATGTGGGCAGCGAACTGTATGAGCGGGAAAAAGATGCCGGTCTGCTGGAAATGATGGAATTGGAACTGCAGAAACTCAACGATGCCTTAAACCGCTATGACAAAGGCCAATATGGCATTTGCTCCATCTGTGGAGACCCAATTGAGCCCAAAAGGTTGGAAAGGCTGCTTAATACTACACAGTGCATCCAATGTGCAAGGAAGACCCGTGATAATTTCACCCGCCCCGCCGAAGAAGATATCACCTTCAGCGGAGCCATGTCTGACCGGGGAGAAACATTGGAAATAGCCGGCTATGACTTCTACGATTCCGATAATTAAATGACATTGTCAAGTCGGAACAAAAAATAGACCCGAGTTTGACTCCATTTTTCCAACTAAAATGAATTAATGAACCAGTACGTCCCCTTGATTCATATTGCTTTGAAAAGAGTAAGAAATAAATCAGCTTATACGTACTACGTGTATAGTCTGACTGAATACACTTTTCATTTGATAATCAGGGAGGGGAAGATGTGAGAAATAAAATAATGAAGTACAGCATGATTCTGCTGTTGCTCTTTATATTAAATGCGGGCTGCCTGGAAATACAAGTATCATCTGACCAAATAGACAACCCCGAAGATAATCCGATGGAACAATCTAATCCGGTCATAACTCTCCAGGAAATGAAGAGAATTGATCTGTATACCCAGGTTCTGGAATCAGCTTATGCAGAAGAAAATGGGGGTGCTAAATTTATTGCAGTTAAAGCGGATAGCTTGCAGGGGCTGAGTCCGGAAGGAAAACAACTAGTATTAGATAGACTAAAAACTATTTCGGACAATGTATATGATTACGAAGATGTAAAGGATAATCCCTCCTTCTTTCTATTCGATGCCAATGGAAATAAAAGGGGAACCCGGGATGGAACCCTTCTTTTTCTGAGCAACATTACTTATGATGAGAATAGTGCCACCCTTACCGGCGTTTCCTGGTTCGGCAACCTCGGCGCCGTATTTCCTGAGTATGAAGCCCATTACATAAACAACATGTGGGTATTAACCCTGCTATCTATGGCTGTCTCCTAACCCCGGAATAATTAATTAATCCTCTCTAATTTTCTAAAATATTAGATTGATGCCGCATGGGTGTCCAAATATGAGAAATACCCCGCTGTTTAAATATTCCCAGCAGGGTATTATATGAATTCTTGATTTTCTTAATTGAAACTGCCCTCGGCAATAACTTTGACAACATCCCCGGCTTTAACTTTTCCTGATTCCAATACCCGGGTAAAAATACCTTCGTGGGGCATAACACAGGTACCCACCTGCTTTTTAATGGCACAGCCCATATCATGGCAGGTCTTGCCTATCTGGGTCACTTCCAGCAGTGCCTCGCCTACTTTTATCCTGGTGCCCACCGGCAATCTGAATACATCTATACCTGCAACACTTATATTTTCAGCGAAATCTCCATAGACCACATCTGCCCCCAGTTTTCTCATTTTATCAAAGCTGGACAATGAAAGCAGACTCACCTGCCGATGCCAATCTCCGGCATGAGCATCTTCTTCTATACCATGACCTACTCGCAAATTAATCTCTTCAACTGTTTTCTTCTTTTCTCCCCGTTTTTCGGATATATTTACTGCCAGCACTTCCCCTGTCATTTGTTCAACCTCCACTTTTACTTTTCACCATGGTAGTAATCACATTTTAATTCCCTTCAGCCATATGGGCAACTTCAATTTACAGCTTACTCGCTTCAATACTGGCTGAGACCACAAAATCCTGAACATTGCTTCCAGGTGCCCAATCCCTAATCAATTCCCTGCTCTGATCTGCCGGGGTAATCCGTATCTCTTTAAAACCGGCATCCTGCAGCATACTTTCGATATTCTCGATCAATTCCGCCCCGGCTATGCAGGATGCATGTAAAGCCAGATCGTTTTTAATATCTTCGGGCAATGCAGCGGTGGCGACGATATCAGAAATGGCCAGCCTTCCGCCTTTCTTCAATACCCTGAATGCCTCTTTAAAAACCCCGGGTTTATCCGGAGAAAGGTTAATCACGCAATTAGACATAATCACATCCACCAGATTATCTTCTACCGGTATATTTTCAATTTCCCCCAAACGAAACTCCACATTATTATACTGCATTTCTGCCGCCAGCTGAATTGCTTTCTCAACCATTTCCCTGGTCATATCTACCCCTATAACCCGGCCGGATTTGCCAACGGCCTTACTGGCCAGAAAACAATCAAATCCAGCCCCGCTGCCCAGATCCAGGACTGTTTCACCCTCTTTTAACCCTGCTATAGCCTGGGGATTTCCGCAACCCAAACCCATGTTTGAACCTTCGGGTATCAAATTCAGCTCATTTTGGGAATATCCAATCAACAGTGCAGCGGTATCAGGATTAACATTACAGCACGAACTCCCGGCACCACAGCATCCAGATGAATTTACCCTGGCAATCTCACCATATTTTTCCTTTATGAACGATTTAATTTCCTGGTCATTATTTTTCATTAATATCCTCCTCTAATCTTATCTGTAAAACTCCAAGATGACAGTGGGTCTAACAGCATATAGAGCCTCCCCCTGTGTCCTGCTCCATTTTCTGCAGCGCGTTTAACAGGAGATCAATGCTCTCCGCAACCTGGCCTCTCTTGTTCTCTGGAATGGCACGAAATATTCCTTGATGGTATCTGACTATCTGCATTTCTAAAGCCAGCAGCATGGCCTGACCCTCCCGACTAAGATCTAAGATGGTATAACGTCGATCCCGTTGGTCTGGCCTTCGTACAACCCAATACTGTTTAACCAACTGATCAATAGTACGACTAACGGTGCTCTTATCAACATTTAATTTCTCAGCCAGTTGGTTGGTATTTAGGCCAGGGTTTCTTCCTATCTCCCGCAATGCCCTGCACTGTCCGATCGTTGTTCCACAGCAGGCAGCGTCATATTTATCTGCCAGGGCCAGCTTTCTCCCCAATAATTGCAGCTGTTCCGCCAGTCTGTATTCGTCACCCGGTTCATGCAACAGCATCACCCCCTCCTGTATTATACAAAATATTAGTTGTATTATGCAACTAATTAGCGGAGCAAACCCCCAAGCAAACAGGGGACGGTCTTTTTGTCTGCATTTGATATTACGAAATGCAGACAAAAAAACCATCCCCTTTTCAAACTGACCCTTGGTATAGTTACTCGGTATATGCTATTTTGATATTAGCCTTATATTCGATAATCTTATTATCCTGGCAGTCAGCAGTCCAGTTATATACTTCAACTCCAGTGATATTGTCCATAGATTTAGATGCTTCGGTGACTGCATTCTCAATGGCGTGCTGCCAGCTTTTCTTTGATTCACCTACAAATTCGGCTACTTTAACCTGCACGATAAAACCTCCTTTATTATTCTAATGTTACTAGTGTGCGTTCATGAAACTTCTTTTATGCCTGCATTAAGCATAAAATTATCCTGGAGCTAATAGCTAATCTGCAATATCTTCTATTAAACAATCTTATGGTTATACCATAACGAATTCTTAATCGAACCAATCAACTCTGAGCTAAAAATTCCTGAAGCACCTGAATCCTATCACCCAGCTTAATTTCCCCTCCAATAACCACGCTGGCATGAACTTTGTCGGGCAAGATGGTGAGATCACCAGCATAACCCCTAACTGTCACATACTGTCTGGAGAAGTTTTTGTCATTTTCCAGGATCTCCAGTACTGCCTCACCGATTTGCATTTGGGTTCCCACCGGCAGGCTGCCTACCCTCAAACCATCCACTCTGATATTTTCGCTAAAATCCCCGTAGTAAAAATCAACTCCCATTTCTTGCATTTGTTTGTAAGTAGACTGGGAAATCACACTTATCTCACCGCTATTCTGCCCCGAAGCATCATCTCCCTTGATACCCTGACCCGGGCTAAGGTAAGCCTCTTCCACTGAGCGTCTTTGCCCGCTGTTCTTTTCAATAACATTTATGGCCAGTATCTGTCCCTGCATAGCCTACCCCCTTGTTATAATATTTTCAGATCTTATTGGCCGCGTGATCATCTGTAATAAGACCCGCTCCTGCGGTATGAAATTAACAAAGTATATTGAGCCATATCCCTATTTACTGATTTCCGAAGCTCTACTATATTATTGTGTTTAAATTAGAAAAAAAATGCGTTTTTTAATATCAAATCGCTAATCATTTCATTCCAGTAGAACTTGCGCTCTTTTAATTAACTCACTCACTTTCTTTTTTCGAATCAATATGGTATAAATGAATCAAGAATCGTGGGGCTGAACACCCCCAACAACGATTCCAGCAAAAATAAATATTTAGGCTAGAGAGCCGCTACCATAAAGGTATGTGGCTCTACTCGTTATGAAGGCCGGAATAAACAATATTAGAACCATGAACATCATAGTTTCATATGTATTCACCCTATATCACCCCCTCTTGCTAGACGCAGTCGGGGAACCCCACGATATTCAAAATCTTTAAATCCTCAAATGGAAGTCCTATTTTTATGTTTGTTCTATGTTGTCATTGGCAGCCCTCTCCAATGATACAACGCCATTTTGGCCTACTAATCCCTTGATCATAGTCTCTATGTCAATACCGGAAACACTTGTTAACATCTCAGGAGCAGTTGCCATCAATGAAGTGACATAATTACTTACCCGAGCTGCCCCTTCTCCATTTCCGGTATCAACTACGGTAACCTTGTCGATAGAACGCAGGGGTTCGGCAATATTAGCAGCCATTTCAGGCAGCATTTTCACGATTATGTCCAGAATAGCCGCCTGCCCGAATTTTTCAAACGCTTCGGCCAATTTTTCTTTTGCTTCCGCCTCAGCTAATCCCCGCAGACGAATAACCTCTGCTTCAGCCGTACCTTTAGCACGTTCGGCATCGGCTATGGCCATTCCCTCCAGCCTTTTCTGTTCAGCATTGGCTCGAGCTTCTGCTTCTATTTTATATTGAATGGCATCTGCTTCCCTTAAACGCTTGGCTTTATCCGCCTCAGCCGCCTGCTCAACTGCATATCGGTCAGCATCCGCCTTTTTCATTACTTCCGCATCATACTGCTTCTGACGGCGGTGTATTTCTTTATCCTGCAGGTCAATTTCTCGCTCTTTTCGGACCAGCTCAACCTTCATTTCTTCCTGTATTACATTTTGCCTGGACCGAGCCTGCTGAATACTATAAGCCTGGTCAGCTTCGGCCTTGGCAGTATCCTGTTCCTTTTTAAATTCTGCCACTTTCAGCTGCTTATCCTTTTCAGCTCCCGCAATGTTCGTATCCCGCAGCAATTCTGCTTTTTGCCCTTCTTCATCTGCCAGCGCTTTCTTAATCCGAGCATCCCGAACAGCTTCTGCCTCTGCAATCTCAGCATCTCTTTTGACTGCAGCAATCCTTGGTTTTCCCAGTGCATCCAAATATCCATGTTTATCCTTAACATCTTTAATAGTGAAGGATACAATTTGCAAACCCATCTTTTTCAAGTCTTTGGCAGCCACTCCCTGAACTTCCTGAGCAAATTTGTCCCGGTTGCGGTACACTTCTTCTACCGTCATGGTACCTAAAATAGCTCTCAGGTGTCCTTCTAATACTTCCTGGGCTTCCAACTGCAGTGCTTCCTTGGGTTTGCCCAAAAATTGTTCTGCCGCAGTGGCTATGTCTTCTACCGAACCCCCGATTTTAATTATAGCTACCCCATCAGCAAGTACTGGCACCCCCTGCTCGGTGTAGACTTCAGGAGTAGATACATCAAGTTTCAGGGATAGTAATGAAACAAATTCAGCCTGCTGAAAAACCGGCAGAATGAAGGCTCCTCCCCCCCTGATTATCTTCACCTTACGTCCAGACTCATCACTAAATACAAAACGGTTTCCCAGGAAAGACCCGGTGACCAGCATAGCTTCATCAGGACCAACTGTATTATATCGGGCCCAGAACGCCAATCCCAGTACAATAATAACTACAATGATAATAACAGGTATACCTAAATATCCTGGCATCTACTTAACCCTCCTCTTCATTCTTCATAGGGGAAAACATATAGAACATGATCCTTAACCTCTGCAACTACAACTCTGCTTCCCATTGGCAAGCCTTCCCCGTCCAAACTCGCCGCAATTTGATTCGTGTTACCGGCACCAATACGTACCAACACTTCACCACAGCCATTCCCTGGCACAGGTATTACCACTTCGCCAATCTTTCCCACTAAATCTTGAACAGAATAGCCGATGGAATTCTCGCTGTTTTTCATGGGCCGGACATAAGCAAAATACACCAGTACCGACATTATCAAAGCACTTAATAATGAAAATAATGCCACCAGACCTGGAACCAGGGGAGTATACTGACTTAAAAGTATTCCGCTCCCTCCGAAAACCGTGATGCCTCCTACAATCACCATAGGATGAATAAAATCCACCCCATCGACTGAAATGGCATCAAAAATTCCATCAAACATATCGCCCAGCATATCTCCAAAAATAAATGAAATTAATGCAAAAATAATACCCCCGGCCAGACAACCGCAATATAAATCAACCATACCAACGTCCCCCCCCGGTGTATTTATAAATGCCTATAGCCGGAACGGACATGGGGGCAACTATGAAAACCCCCAATTTGAGATTTACCATCTTATTAACGCATATTATCACCTGCAATCCTCTCTTTAAGTTCAGCCAGTTCTTTCTCAATACTATCTTCACCCAGCGCTGACAGTTCTTCGTCCAGACTTCTATCTATACCCCCCAGCTCTTCCATTACTTGAACTTCAGCCTCGATTTGCCTGACTTTGTTTTCCATCTGATCAAAACTGCTCCTGGCTGTATTTTTACCCAAACCATCCTTTACTCTATGAATTCCTTGCCGAGCCTTTGCTGCCTGAGTCCGTGCTAACAGGGCATCTCTTTTACTCAGTAAAGAATCGTATTCCAGTTTCATCTGACGAAGTTGTGATTTGAGCATTTCCCCAGTAGCATAACTATTCTCATAAAAGCTCTTGTATTCCTCAGCTCTGGCCTGCTGCAGCTTTTTGTCCTGCAAAGCCTTCCTGGCCAAATCTTCTCTATTTTTTTGCAGGGCTTCCATGGCTTGAATTTCTCTTTTTTCTACCATGCTGCAAGCTTCTTCATATTGGGACTGCAGTTTGCGAACCGCAGCCAGGTGCCTGGCTACAGCACCTTCGGCATCTGCAATATCGTCTTCCATGTCTCTTAAGTACTGATTCGATAATTTAACCGGATCTTCAGCCTTATCTAGCAAAGCATGCATATTGGCCCGGATATTATCGTTTATACGTTTAAATAAACTCAATACACTAACCCCCTTGGAATATTTATTGTTAATATTTTACATGGACAGTACATATTTCTATAAATACTTCCATGGCATGATAAGCCCAGAAACAGAAAAATTCTTTGGTACTCCGCTTCAGCAGACTTTTCTGTTTATTTACTATCAAAATGCCTGGGCCAGAAGAGTTTTTCCTTCTCCACCAACTGCCAGAGAAAATAATAATCTGCGACCGGTCCCATGGTCAGCAGAGCAGTTTTGATTGCCCTAAAATCTTTGTTATAATGATGGTAGCTTAAGCTGATTATGTAGGATTATGATGAAGGAGGAATAAGTCATGTCTACGCCCATACTTTTTGTAAGAGAACGCAACCAGGTAGGTCAAGGAGATAAGAAACCTCGATTTGCAGTAGTAGGTGTTGTGGGAACCGATCTTAGAATCAATGTCAATCACATAAGAAAATCAGAACTTGAACAAATAGTTAATAAAATCGATGGCGAGATAGTTTACCTGACCAGGGAAAAAGAAGACCAGGATTAAAGCAGAACTTAAGAAAGAAGAGGTAATAATTCATGCCCCTGATTCGTGAAAGAGATAGCAAAAGGCTGCATATCAAGAGCAAATTAATGGGGGAATCCCTGGTGAGCAAAGGCTTTCTGAAATCCCTTGAATATGGTCCGCAATTCAGAGCCCTGCCGAATGTTAATATACTAAAAATCGGCGGTCAAAGTATTACCGACATGGGAGCTAAAGCAGTCCTTCCACTTATCAAAGAAATAGTAGAGAATATGCACCAGCATAAGATGGTAATCTCTACCGGGGGCGGCACCCGCTCCCGACATGTTTATGCTATTGCCATGGAATTGGGGATGCCAACCGGAATCATCGCCACCCTGGGCCAGAGTGTATCCGAGCAGAATGCTTTGATGATTTCAACCCTGCTCAACCCCTATGGAGGAATTAAAATAGGTCATGACGATATTCCCAAACTGGCCGCTTACCTGAATCAAGGGTGCATCCCGGTAATACATGGTATGCCGCCATATGGGTACTGGGAACATCCTCCGGAAGAAGGACGGCTGCCTCCCAACCGCACTGATGTAGGGGCCTTCCTATTGTCCGAGGTTACCGGAGCTAAGCAATGTATATTTATTAAGGACGTTAACGGCCTGTACACGGACAATCCCAAGGTCAACAGCAGTGCTGAATTTATTCCCCAAATCGGGGCCAGAGAGCTGATAGACAGGGATTTGGAAGATCTGGTGGTAGAACCCATGGTGCTAAAATCATTGCTGAATTCAGAAAACACCAAGCAGATCCAGATAATCAATGGAACTGTGCAGGGAAACATTACCCGAGCCCTAAACGGAGAACATGTGGGTACCATAATATATAAGGACAACTAAAGTATTAACTTAATCAGACTGCAAATATAATAAGTCGGGTACCTGGTACCCAACTCACAGTGTTAATTAAGTCATACCGAGCAAAAAAGTCCAAGAGCAAGGCATTAACGAGAGCCAGTGATTGAGGCGTACATAAGGTACGTTGATTGAACTGGCTTTCGTTAACAACGCAGCTATTGGGCTTTTTTGACGGTCTGAGTTGGGTACCTGGTACCCAACTTATTTATACTAGTCTATACAGTTTCGCTCCCTTGTAACTAAACTTCTTCTATCCAGCCAAACTTATCTTCGATCTCACCATATTGCATACCAGTCATAGTATCATAAATTTTAGCCGCATATTCTCCTATTTTCCCATCATTGATAGTTATAACCTGGCCGTTCCAGTTCAGTTCTCCGATAGGAGAAATAACTGCCGCGGTCCCGGTTCCGAATGCCTCTTCCAGCTTGCCGCTGGCATGAGCATCGTACAATTCCTGGATGGAAATCTGTCTCTCGGCGGTGGGGATTCCCCAGCTCTTGAGCAGTTCAATGCTGGAATCCCTGGTTATCCCAGCCAGAATACTTCCTTCCACAGCCGGAGTAACTATTTCTCCATCTATCTTGAAGAACACATTCATGGTACCCACTTCTTCGATATACTTTTTTTCCACTCCATCCAGCCACAGAACCTGGGTATACCCTTTCTTCTTGGCTTCCACCTGGGCAATCAAACTGGCCGCATAATTACCGGGGGTCTTAGTATAACCCATTCCGCCTTTAACCGCCCGGACATAGTTGCTTTCTACATAAATCTTTACCGGATCGATCCCTTCCGGGTAATAGGCTCCCACCGGGGATAATATTATTATAAACTGATAGGTAAATGAAGGTCTTACCCCCAGATACGGGTCAGTAGATATAATAAAAGGTCTTATGTACAATGAAGTTCCTTCTGCTTCAGGAATCCAATCCTGATCTTCCCGGACTATCGCCTTAACCGCTTCTACTGCAAAATCAACGTCAAGAGGAGGAATGCACAGCCGTCCATTGGAAATATTGGCCCTTTCCATATTTTTGTGCGGTCTGAACAACAGAATCCTACCATCCTTCGTTTTATATGCCTTTAGACCCTCAAATATAGCCTGCCCATAATGCAGTACCATCGTAGCAGGATCTAAAGAGAGCGGGGCATACGGCACTATGCGCGGGTCATGCCACCCCTTGCCTTCCGTATAATCCATGATAAACATGTGATCGGTAAAATGATCCCCAAAGCCTAGATTGTTTTGATCGGGTTTAACTTTAGGGGTCTTGGTTCTTTCTACTTTAATCTCCCAGGACATATCCACTTCCCCTTTCTCGACAGATATATAAAGTCTAATATTTTCACAGCCAAAGTTCAATGTATTATCACAAATGCATACAGTATTCAAAAAACTGCATGGGGACTAGAAGGACATTCTTACGTCCCCTGTGTCCCGGCCAAAAGCCCCCCAGAGTTCTAACCATAATCATATCTCATATAATTTATAATTATATACTTGTATATCGTCTATGTTTAATGGATACGGTTCCTTGGACACATTCTGTTTTTGCTCTTAGAGATAATGACTATACGACGCGTTTCCCAGTCATGATCAGGTTTTGCCCAAGATGAGTCAAAGGAACCATATCGTTTTATCATAAATATTAGTTATATATTGTATTACTTTGAAGGATTATGATTATATGTGTAGAATGTTGCATTATTCAAATGATTTTTGTGAGGGGAGGGTTTTATTTTTTGGAGTGTATTCATAATGACTGATAGGAGGTTGCAGAGTTGAAAAATCAAAAATACCTGATAATTATTGCCGGTTTAGTTTTCGGAGCCCTGGCGGCCTATATGACTAAACTGGGAAATCCGGGAAATATGGGTGTCTGCGTAGCCTGTTTTTACCGTGATATTACTGGAGCACTGGGATTTCACCGGGCGGAGGTGGTGCAGTACCTGCGGCCTGAAATAATGGGCTTGTGCCTGGGAGCATTTCTTGCCGCCCTTTCTTTCGGTGAATTTAAATCCCGGGGCGGCTCAAACCCCCTGGTTCGCTTTTTACTGGGTATGTTTGTGATGATCGGTGCCCTGGTTTTCCTGGGCTGTCCAGTTCGTGCGGTACTAAGACTGGCGGGCGGAGATCTCAACGCCCTTTATGGGATTGCCGGGATTATAGCCGGTGCGTTCCTGGGAATTTATTTCCTCAAACGTGGTTTTAATCTGGGTCGTGCAAATTCAACTTACACCATCGCAGGTTATATAATACCAATAACTATGGTTGTTTTGTTAGTGTTTGCTATAATCCAGCCGCAATTTTTATTTACCAGCGAAACCGGTCCTGGCTCCATGCGCGCTCCGCTGATTATCTCTTTGCTGGTAGGTTTGCTAATCGGGTTCCTGGCTCAAAAGACCAGGATGTGCTTCGTCGGTGGCTGGCGGGATCTTTCACTGGTTAAAGATTCCTTTCTGTTCAGCGGCATAGCTGCTTTCTTTGTAGGTGCATTAGTGGTGAATTTACTAATCGGGGCAATAAATATTGGTTTTGAAGGCCAACCGGTGGCCCACACCAATGTACTGTGGAACTTCATGGGTATGGTACTGTGCGGACTGGGATGTACCCTGTTGGGTGGCTGTCCCCTGCGGCAGACAGTGCTCGCGGCAGAGGGTGATACTGATGCTGGAGTAACCATTCTGGGATTAATAGCCGGTGCTGCAGTAAGTCATAATTTCCTGCTGGCTTCCAGCCCCAATGGACCTGGCATAAACGGCCCAACCATCGTGATTATCGGTTTGATAATCGTATGTGCTATCGGTTATTTTATGAGTGAACAGCTGGACTAAATATACTGCAAGATTCACATTTAGGAGGTGCATGAACTTGTTCTGGCCCAAAAAGAAAAACCGTAAAGCACTCCGCAATAAGTCTGAAGCAAAACAAGGTAAAGGTTTGGTATTATTTGATACCGTAGAAGAAGCTATTAAGGCAGAAAAGCTGGTTACAAAGGCTGGATATGAATGCTGTCTGGTTGCTCCTCCCCCCTCCCTGCGTAAAGGCTGTGATGTGGCGGTAGAAATCAACCTGGTTGAACAGCCCGCTATAGAGAGGACTCTTCAGCCGGTGTCATATAATGAGGTGGTTCCCCTGGCAGGAAGCGCTCAGCTATTAGATATAGTTCAGGTTTTTGAATTCCCAGAGCATATAATGGTCAAGGCAGGTAATATGAAACTAACATTCGAAACCCAGAGTGGCATAATTGTTAATACCTCGGGAGGAGGCTGCCCGGACATTCCTTACCTGCATATAGAAATGATGGGAAAACACCTGGATGAAATTCCCCGCCCCCGGGATATAGGACATACCTTGTGTGCTTTGATGCTGGATCGGGCAGTTGAAGGTGCCCGGGAAATCTGGGCGGAAGGGGGCACAGTTTAATGTTGTTAATAGCGGGTATAATTCCCCGGGCTGATACCCCCCTGATTTATGGAACCGCGGCTAGACAAGGTTCCCTGCTGAGCATTGACGGATATGATATCCCCTCCGGTCAGGGAACAGCGGCTATGATAAGTGCTGCACTGGCAATGACAGAATATCTGCAGATAGACCCGCCCCGGGTAGTTATAGCAGGTGATATTGGTCGAGGAAACGGCAGCCGCTTGATATACCAGTACTTAATCGAGCATTTAGCGGAAATTTCCCCCCGGGTGCTGGCCCTCCACTACTGGATGCCGGACCTGGAATTGATGCAAGAGCTTTATGAGCAGGTGCAGCTTTTAAACCCCCGGCCGATGTTGATTGCCGACGCAGCATCCATGTATGCAGCCAAAGCGGTCGGGCTGGCTTCCGGTTTTGATGTCTTTACCCCGGACTTGTCAGAAATAGCATTTCTGGCCGATGCCGAGGCTATTCACCCTGCTTATATCGATAAGCACCTGTTTGAATCCTGTGATGTGAATTCTATTCCGGAACTTATTGCAGCAGCTTATCGCAACCAGGGAGCAGCTCGTTTTCTGCTGGTCAAAGGTGAATCAGACTTTATCGCTGATAAAAACGGGATACTGGCATCAATCGATGGTCCTGATATCCCAGAATTGGAATGTATAGGAGGTACCGGTGATACTATAACCGGTATGTGTGCCGCGCTGATTTTCAGTGGAATGGATATAGAAAATGCTCTAAAATTAAGTGCTCAGACCAACCGCGAGGCTGGTGCCATTAATCATACTACCCCGGCCACTAGAATTGAAGAAATTATCGCTCGACTTCCCGAAGTTTTCCGCAGCAAACTCAATCCAAGAGAATAAAGAGTAACCTTTATAAAGGAGGTAAGCAAATGTCGGTTGAAATTGATGTTAGAGGTCTTTCCTGTCCCATACCGGTGGTAAAAACCAAGAGTGCCATGGAAAAGAATCCTGCCGAGACTATCATAGTATTGCTGGAGAGTGAAGTTTCCAAAGAAAATGTGCTGCGCCTGGCCGAAAATCAGGGTTATACCAGCAAAGTTGAGACATCCCAGCAGGAATACCGGCTGGTCCTGGAACCCAGCCAATAACTCATGGGAACGTTTTTACTTGCAGCTGCGGGGCCACAAGGGGACGTCCCCTTGTGGCCGTGGCATTAAACTACTTGATGCTGCTCCTATCTCCCAGGAGTTTTCCCAGCTCCATGGGCAGAGGGAATAATATAGTAGTATTGGGGGAATTGGATACCTCAGACAGCGAACGCAGCATTCTAAGAGTTAATCCTCCATCAACAGCAGTTAATATTTCTGAAGCCTGGGCTAACTGTTCTGAGGCCTGGCGTTCACCTTCGGCCTGGATAATAGCCGCGCGCCGATCTCTCTCGGCCTGGGCCTGTCGTGCTATAGCCCTTTGCATCTCATTGGGCAGGACTACATCTTTTATTTCCACCGCACTTACTTTGATTCCCCAGGGGTCAGTAGACTCATCTACTATTACCTGGATAGTCTGATTTAGTTTTTCTCGCTGGGAAAGCAGTTCATCCAGCTCGGCAGTTCCGACTACGCTTCTCAAGGTAGTCTGAGCCAGCTGATTGGTTGCGTCATGGAACCTTTCCACATTAACGATAGCCCGTTCGGGCGAAACTACACGATAATACAGTACTGCATTTACCCGGGTAGTGACATTATCCCGGGTTATGACTTCTTGAGGCGGAATGTCAACTACAACAATCCGCAAAGACACTCGGATAATCCTATCAATTATAGGTATGATAAAAAATAGACCCGGCCCTTTGACCCCTACCATTCTGCCCAGACGAAACAACACTGCTCTTTCATATTCTGGGATAACCTTTATGCTTGACGTAAGAAGGATTACTGCCAGCACGATAATTCCCAGCCAGTTAAGTAATATATTTAGCAAATCCATAGTACCCCTCCTAAATCTTCAGCTATTCTACAGACTCAACAATAAGCATCAATCCTTGGCGTTCAATCACCTGAACTTTTCGGCCTGTCTCTATCATTTCACCACTTCTGGATTTCGCGCTCCATATCTCTCCTCTAATTTTCACCTGCCCGTAAGGATTGAGATCACTTACAACTTGAACTAACCCATAATTAGATAATTCATTCTCATCCTGCATCGGCTTAAGTCTGCGTATGTGCAGTATACCGATCACTATGATTATGAGCAAAGCAGCACCTATAGCGCCGGTACCGATGGCCAGTATTTTTAGTTTTAGAAACCAGGCCGCCGGCATAAGTGGTTCCACAGGGAACAATATAATGCCCAGTACCAGTCCTATCACCCCTCCTGTACCCAGAATCCCATATGTAGGAGTAAAAGCTTCTGCCACCAGCAATCCCATCCCCAGCACCAATAGAAGAATAGCCGCAACGTTAATCTGAAACAATCCGGCTCCATACAAACCCATGATCAGCAGAAGAGAACCGGCCACCTCCGGCAGAAAATATCCTGGCGAAGAAAAACCGATAATCAGCGCATACATACCCAGCATAATAAATAGCGCAGCCAGGGCCGGGTCGCTCACTATATTGATAAGCCTTTCATTCAAGTTTAAAGGAATTTCTTCCACCCTGGCACTGGATGTATTTAGAACTGCCATACCCCGCCGAGTTTCAACCGCGGTCCCATTCAACTTATTGAGCATCTCTGAAGTGTCATTGGCAATTAGATCAATAACCCCCTCATTAAGAGCCTCTTCGGCTGTAAGAGTGAGGTTTTCGGTGACGAATTTTTCAGCTGTATTTTCCGGCCTTCCCTTTTCCCGGGCAATGCTCTTCATATGCCCGGCCAGGAAATTGATAGTCTTTTGATCGGCAGCCTCCGGTTTTTGTCCAATTGCTCCCACTATAACCGGCATGGCTGCTCCACAAGTGGTCCCCGGTGACATAGCAGCAGCATGACCACTTATAAGTATAAAAGTACCAGCCGAGGCAGCAATCCCCCCTCTGGGGCTGACATAAGTGATAATCGGGATCTCAGCCGCATCAATACCCTGTATAATATCTAGGGTGGCGGTAACCAGCCCCCCCGGTGTATTCAATAATATTATTACTGCCTGGGCCCCATTGTTCTCCGCCTCTCTTATACCCCGCAATAGATATTGGGCCGTCCCTGCTGTCACCGTGTCTTCAACCCGCATCGAATATACCACTGGCTGTGGCTGGACGACAGCTTTCCAGGTCTGAGAGAGAAAGAAAATAGAAAAAAAGCTAAGCAGGATCATGATCTTTAAAGATTTTCGGGCTTTTACGTCCAAACACCCCCGGCGCGTTTATACACTTATCCTTAATATGGTCCAATCTCAAAGGAATATGTATTTCCCACAAAAAGGCTCAACTATCTACCAAAAGATAGTTGAGCCCTATTTTTACTTAATAATTTCGAATATTGATTCCTTCGAGAAGCATCATCCTCACTGTTATCTACTGATTCATAGGACCTTCCACTACCATTATTGATTTAAGAAAAAGAAAACAATCACTAATGTCAAAATTTTCTGATAATTTGTTGACAATAAGTACCTCACTGAATACAATATAAATACCAGGATTTAAGTTTAACCTTGAATCCTGATAATCACCCTAAAGATTAGGGTTGGTTCTCACAAAAGTAATTTTAGCAGGAATTAAAAGACATAGTCAGATGTCTGGAAAAACCTCTAAACACAACTTGAGTGGGAACAAAAAGATCAAAATCTTGCAGGGTGATATATACAGGATGAAGGTGGAACTGGAAACCCAGGGCCCACCTGGACGAAGAGGGATGGTTCTTATAAAAGTAAATTTTAGCAGGAAATCACCGGTCAATGGATGAAAGTTCAGAGACCCGGCAGAAACTCTAAAATGAGGCTGAGTAAGAACTAAAACCTGAATCAGAAGGGAGAAATTCAGGGAAGACAGGGAAACTGCAATCCTGACAATTACCCCGAAGTGGAAGAAAAAGTTCTTTAAGAGATTATTTTTAGAAGGAAAGCAGACAAATGGATGTAAATCCATCCTGGTGGAATCTAAAAGAAATCTGCAGAACAATGACTGAAACTAAAGGGTGATTAATCCACAAGGGAGGTACTAAATGTACCCTAACCAATCTCCAACGTAAGAGGGCTGGCACGAAACCACAAGGCCGGCTCTCTTACATTTTCTGGTCTTATTATTGAAAACGGGGACCTTTTTCCACTATAGATTTACAGGGTGAGAAAAGGAATTTGTCCCCGAGTCCCAATGTTTTCGAGTTTTATTTTTTGCTTTTGGGATAAAATATAACGGACTCATTCCTCTAGTACTTAATACTGGTAATACCTGACAGGTTTTTAACCTTTGGAGATGGTAGAATAAAAGCAAATGTATGATTTTCTTTCCATTATTATTGAGCGAGCAGGTAAGGAGAATTATATGCCTAAATTGTTAGCCTTAGAACGAATTTCATTCAAGGATATTGCAGGTATAATTGTGGCCTCCTTCATAATCGCTGTAGCCATACAGTTTGTCATCGTGCCCGCCCGCCTGCTTACCGGGGGTTTGAGCGGGATTGCCATCATTCTGCATTTTATCACTGCCTATCCAATCTGGTGGTGGTACATAGGCTTGAATATCCCGGTATTTATTGCAGGGTATAAACTGGCCAGCAGACGCTTTACACTCTACAGCTTTATAGGCATGATGAGTCTTTCCGGATTTTTAGCCTTGTTATCACCCTTAGACATTGAGCTGGCCGTAGATGACATTCTCCTTTCCGCACTTCTGGGAGGAACTCTTAATGGATTGGGAGTAGGACTGGCCTTAGTTAATCGAGGGTCCACCGGCGGTCTGGATATCATTGCAGGTATCGTACATCGGATATGGGGAGTAAATTTTGGAACTACTATCTTTGTTACCAATGGTGTGGTTTTAGCGGCAGCGCTAATTACCAGTAACATTGAATTGACCCTTTACTCAGCCTTAACCATGTTTGTCAGTTCCAAAATGGTTGATAGTGTCACTTCCGGCTTTATAGCCAAAAAAACCGTTATCATTGTTTCCAAAAAATCTGATGATATCGCCCACGCAATTCTACACCGCATGCACCGGGGGTGCACCTTTTTGACCGGTAAAGGAGCGTATACCGGTCAGATAGAAGATATAATTATGGTTACCACCGGCAAAACTCAAATTCCCCGCTTGAAAGAATTAATTTTCCACCTCGATCCTCATGCTTTTATTACCATAACTGACACAGTAGAAGTCTATGGCCGGGGATTCAAACCCTGGGATAAAGATGATGTCTGATATCTTGTCCGGAGCCCAGGTGAATATACCAACCGCTTCAATTTGCCGGCAGTGCCATGAGGGATCATTATCACTTACTCTCATACAGTTCAGCCAGAGGAACCCGGGCCTTATCGCAGCGATCCAGATACTCGATGTTGGCCATATCGCCATCTAAATTATTAAGCCATACCGGGGAACTTCCATGAATTACCTCAATAACTCCAAGAGAATCAATTATTTCCTCAGCTCTTTTTTTATCCATAAGCCATTTCCTTTCGTTTTTATTCTTAAGATGGTCTTGGAGACGGTTCTTCTGACACATCCACCACCAAAACTTGAGATTGTGTCAGAAGATCCGTCCCTTTTAGCATCTCTCATAAATAAAGATTTGATGTGCAGGACACAGCGAAAACGTCCCCGTGTGTCCTTAAAGCAAATAGGCTGTACACAAGGTACAGCCTATTTGCCGTGTAAATGCCTATTGAAGCGGCTAGCTTCAATATTGATCTCAAATGATTATTCTACTTTCTGCAGCTCATTAAACCAGCTTTCATTATGATGTGCAGTAAATTCTGCATCTACATAGCCATCCATCATCATCGAGGCAAATTCGACTCTGGACCTGGGGTGTATCGCTGCCAGGAAAAAATGGCCGCCCACTAAGAGGATCATAATTAACGCAGTCCAGAAGTGAATGCTGTAACAGGCAGATAAAAATACTGCCGGCAGAGTGTGGCGCCACAGCCACATAGGAAACCCGGTCAGAATTATTAACAGGCAGCCGGTAATGATCAGCCCGCCCAGTATTTTTTGACCGGCGTTATATTTGTCTTGAGGCGGAATGTGCTCAGCTTTAATAAAAGGTACATAGCCTCCCATAGTTTTAAGCCAGCCGATATCATTCCTGGTGAAATTTGTTATGGTGTCAATAAATTTGGAAAATCGCTCAAAGTTTAATAAAATATAAATGGCGGGGCCGGCCGCAAATAATACTCCCGCCCACCGGTGCACTAGTGAGGCGTTGGCTGGTCCGCCAAATATATTGCTTATAATATTAATATCCCAGTAAAAAGCTATTCCGGTAAGACCTAGTATTGTAAAGCATACTAGATGTACCCAGTGCATCATCCGGGTCTGCTGGTCATGCTTTAATACTTTTCCCTTGACTTCACTCATCTCTCATCCTCCCCATTAAGCAGCATGATTTTCATCATGGTGTTCCAATTCCTCAATAAGAGCAGGTATATCCTTTCCATACCTGGTATGCAGCAGGTGATGGGCTTTTTCACTCACCGGGTTTACCCCCCCGGGAGAAAGGAATTCCTGGTATATCTGTGCTATCTCCGGATTTTTATGCGATCGGCGTATGGCCATCGACTCATCCAGCGTATAGAGTCCCTGTGCTCTTTCAGCAATATAATCATCACTAGCTTTGTAAATATCTACTCCAAATTTAGCAAATACTCCAGTAACCACTACGGTAACCGCCAGAATTGCCGAACCTTTTAAAAATTGCCGCCTGGTAAAGCCTTCTTTTTCTTTAAAAATACCCATTTATGAAAATCCTCCTTTCTCTAATAAGTATCTCTTCTTATGGGCTGTCCGCCGCCGTTTATACATCCACCCGGGCAGTTCATGACTTCTATGAAATGGTATTTACTTCTGCCGGCCAGGACATCTTCGATCACACTATCCACATGCTTGAGACCGGTGACTACACACACATGAACCGGCAGCCTGCTTCCCAAAGCCTTTACCGGAATTTCTACAGTTGCCTCTCTTACCGGCGCCAATCCCCTAACCGCCTCAAATTCCACCTTATCCAATGTTTCTTCACTAAGAATTTCATAGGCAGTCCTCAGAGCAGCCTCCATAACACCGCCGGTTGCTCCGAAAATGGTCGCGGCACCCGTTGACAGGCCGATAAACTTATCCGCATCCTCATCGGCAAGGTTTAAGAAGTCAATCCCGTCAGCCTTTATCATCTCGGCCAGTTCTCTAGTAGTAATAACATAATCGACATCTTTAAATCCGCTGGCTATCATTTCCTGACGGTCGCATTCATATTTCTTGGCCGTGCAGGGCATGACTGATACTACAATCATATCTGCAGGATCTGCCTGTAATTTTTCCGCCCCATAAGTTTTTGCTACCGGTCCAAACATCTGTTGCGGTGACTTGGCCGAAGAAATGTGCGGCAGAATAAGGGGATACTTGTCTTCGGCATACTTGATCCAGGCCGGGCAGCAAGATGTAAACTGGGGCAGCGGACCGCTGCTCTCAAATCCCTCAACACCGAGAGCATTAAAAACCCGGTGGATAAGCTCGGTTCCCTCTTCCATTATCGTAAGGTCAGCCGTGAATTCCGTATCATATACTCGATCAAAACCCAGTTTTCTCAGGGCAGCATACATCTGGCTTTTAACATTGGTACCGGGAGCCAGCCCGAATTCCTCACCTAACGCTACCCTGACCGCAGGTGCTTCCTGAACTACTACCATCTTATTTGAATCATTCAAAGCCTGCCGGACTAGATCCACTGAACTAGCATCACTAATAGCCCCAAAAGGACAATTGATCAAGCATTGTCCACAGTTTACACATAGCCTGGGGTCAATATGATGTTTTTGTCCCAGCAGTCCATTGATGGCTCCGGTTGGACAAATGGTAGTGCAGTGATCGCAGGCTTTGCAATTATTGGTAACACGAATTACTCCTTCAGCAATAACTGTACTCAATATCTAATACCTCCCCATAAAAATATCGTATAAATTACAATAACGAGAAAATCACCTCCGTTTCGAGATCATATTCCGGAATTATATAATGTAAAATTATACTTATTATAATATCACATTATACATTTTTCCGGGTAATTTTCCTCAGCCTTTTAAATCCTATATCTTGAGCTTTCACTAGGCTCAATTTCGTCCCCCCTCCCGGCCAATACATAATTTTATAAATACGCTATTCCACCCTCACCTCCGTTTATAATCCCAATCTGGTCTCTCTATATCAAATTGGCAAAAAAAAACGAAAATGAATCTGCCTTCTGACAGTATCACCTTCGTGGTTTCAGCAATTTATATATAGTTCTGATAAACTAAGTTTAATCAATAGAGCGGCGAGATTTTCATAATCCCGTTCTCTAAATAATAGATTCTTAAGTAGTCGCCAATAACAGCTTCTTAATATTGTACCATAGTTATTTTACATTCAAGCTCCAAAACCCTTTTTTAAAGTTTCAATTATTTTTGTGCCAAGGGGACGGTTCTTGCGGTTTGTGCCTGAAACCTAAATACAACGTCGATGTAGAGATATCCGCAGAGTAAAAATAACCTCGGGGAAAGCGATCTCCCCTTTGGGGAGCCGGCACAGAGCGGTTCCATTTTGCCGTCTTTTTAGACACAGCAATAACGTCCCCCTGTGGACGGTTCTTGCGGTAGGTCGACAGGTTTTGTGCCGGGTCAGAAGAACTAACTTAGCAGAAAAATTGGTTTTACCCTTCCAATTTTGCCAATTATAATGAATAATTATATTATCATGCTAAAGTTGTAGTTCTCCAGGTGTAATTATTACCGATTGGATATGGAGCTATCTTCATTTAAACTGCAGAAGGCTTACGAATACAAGGGGGAGATGTACGATGTTTTGCCAGAACTGCGGAAACAGACTGCCGGATGGCGCTCTATTCTGTACGGAATGTGGAAGCCAGACCATGATTTCAACGTGTCCGTCATGCGGAGCTGAAATAACACCCGGAGCACCTTTCTGTGGGAACTGCGGGCAGCAGTTATCTCTTCTGCCCAACAACAGTGAGCCCTTTTTGAATTCTTCCGGCCCAGATCGATCCGGTTACGATCTGCCTCCCTCATACACCGAGCCCAGGATCAAACTCACCTGGGGCAGCCTCCTGAAACAAATTGGTCTCAAGACCTTACAGGCCCTGTCGAAAAGCTTGCCAATGACCATACTCTTTTTCTTCATCTCCCTGGTAGTACATACCTATCTGCTGGTGGGTATCAACCAGGGATTCAGCCCGGACACCTGGTTGGGACAGCAATTACTAGCTTCCAAAGGCAATGTGATCTCCGCCACCGTACTCTGGACCCTGGCCAGCACTCTTCTCTTTTCAGCTATCTTTTTAATCAAGCGTAAAGGTACGGGCGAACTTATTAAGAATATATTTATAACACCTAAAGATATACTGACCTATGTGACCTCAAACAGCAAAGTAGCCCCGGCAGCCCTTTTAACCGGTGCAGGCTTTGCCTTACTGATCGCGGGCCTGATGAGCGGCACCACTAACCTGGTTTTGGCCATAGGAGTTTCAGCACTCTTTGCTACTGGAGCTGGCCGTGTGCTTGCCCTCCTGATCAGGAGCACCTGGAACAGCATCTGGCAGGTGCTGGGGGTTAAACAGAAGCAGATCAAAAGTCATGCCCGCATAGAAGCTTATCTTAACATGGCCGGTTCCGCCTGCGGTTTTGTGCTGGGAGTATTCCTGTTCTGGGATTCGTTCTTCGGACTGGTTTTACTGGGAGTGGCTGCGGCACTCATGTTTTCGGGAAGAGACCGGGGAGCCAGCCCAGTGATGCCGTTATTTATATTATTTATAGCTACCTTATATTTATTCTTTGATCCCAATAACATCATGGATTGGCATATGCTGCTGGCAGATGATGGCGGAGAATCGGAAGCAGGAGGCTGGGCTAACTGGTGGGGCAGTCAGGGATCTTTTCAAGCAATTGTCATGGGAATTCTTCCTTCCGTCGGTATGAGTTTCGGGCCTGCCATAAGCACTGCACTTAATTCCGTCAATCCGGACATGTTTGACTTTGACGACTTAGACGATATCGGTTGGGAAGATTGGAACCTGGATAATTTAGATCTTGATGATTTTGGCGGCGATGACATCAGCAGAGTCAGCCAGGACGAGACTACCCTGGATGGGATAGGTATTGATCCACTGCAGGGAGTAAATATCACTGGCTCATGGGGGCCTGATTTAACGCAGGAGGGGCCTCATCAGGCTCCGCCCGATTCAGATGATGCATCCCAGGCTCCGGGTCCAGCATCTGGAGATGGGACTCAAGATGCCGATGATGAAGGCGTCTACGACCAGGATGGCTATGATTCTGAAGGATACGACCGAAATGGTTTTGACAGGAACGGTTTTGACCGCCGGGGCTATGATCAAATGGGTTTTGATAAATCAGGATATGATGAACATGGCTATAACCGCGATGGATATAATAGAGACGGTTATGACCGTGATGGGCAGCACCAGGGTGGTTATGATAAGGATGGTTTCGATACCAACGGCTACGATAGGGATGGATACGACCGCAGCGGTTATAACCGGGAGGGGTATGATCGCAGCGGGTTTGATATAAATGGCCGAGATCAATTTGGTTATGACCGCGATGGATTCGATAGCAATGGTTATAATCGTGAAGGATATGGCAGAGACGGCTATAGTGCTGATGGCTATGATAGAGACGGTTATAATAAAGATGGCTACAACTGGTTGGGTCTTGATCGGGATGGATTTGATAAAGACGGCTATGATCAGGATGGTTATGACCGGAACGGTCTGCATCGGGATGGCTATGATCAAGATGGTTATGATAAAAACGGTTTTGATCGTAATGGTTTTGATAAGGATGGATTTGACCATCATGGATTTGACAAAGATGGGTTTGACCACCGGGGCTATGATAAAAACGGCTACGACCAGGACGGTTTTGATACGTATGGCCGTGACAAAGGCGGCTACGATAGAGACGGTTATGACATCTATGGTCGTGATCGGGATGGTTATGATAAAGATGGGATAAATCAGAACGGTTATGATAAAGACGGCTATGACCGCTTTGGATATGACAAGGATAATTACGACCGTGAAGGCTATAATATGGATGGCTTCGATAAGGACGGCTATAACAGAGATGGCCGGGACAAATTTGGCCTGGATCGCGATGGATATGACCGCCGTGGGTATGATAAAAATGGATTTAATAAAAATGGATATAATGAAAGTGGCTATGATAAAGCTGGTTATAACAAAGACGGACTCGATTTTAACGGTCATACTAGGGTGGATAACCTGAGAATCAAAATGGATGAAATTATCCAGCAAAAAATAAAAGAGGGTTACTATGTTAAAAATGCTCATACCAGTGGGCCAATACAGGACCTATTAACGCAGGCACTTACTGTTGGCGGTATAAAAGATTTTGACACTATACGTAAAGCCTGGAACAATTATCCTCCTGGATGGGTGGAAGACTGGATAAGAGGTATGACCGGCGGACAGTGCGGTGAATATTCTAGATGGGGCCAGGAGTGGATGGAGAAATCTGCCCGTGATATATTTGGTGAAGGCACAGTCGTAGGACGATTAGCACTGCAGCGCAACTTCTTCGCAAACCACGCAGCTACCCTGGTTATCACCCCTGATGGCGAACGCCTGGTTATGGATTTTTGGGATGGGGTACAGAATGAAAAAGCACCACAGATCATAACTGAAAAAGAATGGATTGCCAAATGGAATAAGGAACTGGGAGACCCCACCTATGGCAAAAACTCAATAGTTGAACGAGGGATATGGGAGACAACTCTATCTGAAGATATTGATGCCTGTGGCGGAGATGTTGAAAAAGGCATCCAGCGATTCCTGGGGCCTTATAAACCCAAAAATCCAGGTGAGCCAGGTTACGAGGCTTATCTGCAAGCCCAGGCGACAGTAAAAAGCTTTAGGAGGGACCCATGGGAGAGCATGTAAATAAGCAACAATTACAAATTGAAGAACGCTGGAAGAGTTTTCGGAATAAAGAAGCCGGCCCAGATAAAACCATGCAGGAATTATATGGAGATGCTGATGAATGGTTCATGGAACTGGGCCCTTACCAGCTGTTACTGGACCCGGTGAAAGGAACCTGGCTCTATTATGACCGCATACATGAACAATGGTCAGATTCCGGATACCAAGTGGGCCAGGTAATATTTTCCCTATCCGGGGAAGACATAGTAATTACAGAGCGCGAAGATAGGCCCCTCGAAGATGGCTCTACCGCAATTCAGGCGTCAGATGAGACTACCTGTCAGCAATGTGGAGAAACAATCTCCTCTATGAACAAATTTTGCCCTTACTGCGGAAATAAAATAAATGCCCCGGCTGCCAGGGCTTGTAAAAACTGCGGTTCTGCTATTAAAGATCCGAAAGCTAAATTCTGCAATGAATGCGGCAGCAAACTGGAATAAGCCTTAACGTTCTTATACTGCTCAGCCTGGTGTCTACCTGGGGCCACAGGGGGACGTTTTTGTTGTGGCCTTCTGTATATTCAAAAAGGCCACAACAAAAACGTCTCCTTGTGGCCCCTTCGGTTTTCATGTGTCGTTTTTTCAAATATAAGGTAAGATAAAAGCAGGTGAAAGGGTGTAAACTATAATTGCATCACTTAATTGGCCACGGCATTATATAAGAAAGGATGCAGCAGCTTATGAAGAAAATTTCCTGGTATTTTTTATTCATTTTTATTTTCATAGTTTTATCATTGAACCTGGCAGGCTGCGGCAAGCAAACAGCGGTTACTGATACAGAAGATAATCCAGCCGCGGTACCCCAGGAAACGGTGCAGCCTGCCGAGGAAGCCCCCCAGCAGTCAGAAGAGTTTCCTTCTGCCGAGGCACCATCCAGCCCGGTCAGCGCTGAAAATCAAACCGTGAATTGGTACTACGTTCGTAATCAGGATCATAAGACTCCCCGTATAAATACCGATATTGATTTTTCCCTGGCCGACTATGATGCTTATTACATCGGGAGTAAAGATAAAGTCATATTTCTCACCTTTGATGAAGGCTATGAGAATGGCTACACCGCCGAGATATTAGATATTTTAAAGGGTAATCAGGTACCCGCCGCCTTCTTTGTCACCGGACCTTATGTGACAGGAAACCCGGAACTGGTCAAGCGAATGGTGGACGAAGGGCACATCGTAGGCAATCACAGCCAGACCCATCCTTCTTTGCCTGCCAAAACCAGTGACCCGGAAGCTTTTCAACGGGAGATAACTGATGTCGAGAAGTCCTTCCAGGATTTGACCGGTAAGGAAATGCCGAAATTCCTCCGCCCACCCCGGGGCGAATACAGTGAAAAAAGCCTGCAAATGACAAAAGAATTGGGTTACAAAACGATATTCTGGAGCTTTGCCTACCAGGATTGGTTAGTAGATCAACAACCCGACCCGGAAGCATCTTACCAGAGAATCATGCAGGGTACTCATAATGGGCAGATCATGCTCTTGCATGCAGTATCATCCACCAACACTCAGATCTTGGATCGGGTAATTAAAGATATTCAAAAAGAAGGCTATCGCTTTATACCCTTGACGGAGTTGGAATAACGCGGAGCGGAGAATAATATTTCGGGTTCAGGCACTAACTTATCTCCAGTGTCATCTTTGGTGCTGCCATGACTGATTCTGCGGCTGATATGCTATAATATTAATAGGTAAATAATGGAGGTAAAAACTTATGCCAAACACCGCTGTAATACCGGATACGCCAGATTTTCGCCCCTTATTCTGGGATACCGATATCAGTACCATAAATTTACACAATAATAGAAAGCAAATCATTCAGCGCATTTTGAATTTCGGCAACGAAAAAACCTATCAATGGCTGTTCCAGATTTATTCGCATGAAGACATAATATATGCAGTTAAATCCGATAAAAACATTGATCGCCGATCAGCGGTAATGATTGCCAACTATTTCGAAATTTCGAAGGAGGAAATCGAGTGTTTGAAAAATGTCTCAAACCCCAATTACTTCCCGTACTAGATATGTTAGTAGCCTCCCAAGTGCTGGAAAGCAGTGGTTTTTATCTGGCAGGCGGTACAGCTCTGGCTCTGCAGTTTGGGCATCGCATCTCCGAAGACCTGGATTTTTTTTCCTCAAAGGAATTTGAACCGCAAACAATAATTGCTCAGCTTGATCAGGCCAGACTGCAAATAATTAATATGGATGATAAAACTCTGAATATGCTGATGGATTCTCAGAAGGTCAGTTTCTTTTACTATCCCTATCCAAGCATTAGCAGTTTTTTGGAGTATAGAGGATGCTTAGTTGCCGATCATTTAGATATCGCAGCCATGAAAATCATTGCTATTGCTCAAAGAGGCTCAAAAAAGGATTTCGTTGACTTCCATAGTTTACTGACCAGCACTTGCACTTTTGATCAGATTATCAACTGCCTGAAACAGAAATATCCTCGTATCGAATACAATTCACCTCATCTTATTCGCAGTATCGGGTATTTTGAAGATGCTGAGAAAGAAGCCATGCCGTTAATGAATCGGGGAGACCACCTATCCATCCTGACGCAAAAGGAATGGGAAAAAATAAAGGCCGACATCATAGATTTACAGAAAACAGCCTTGAAAACTATCATTGAAAGCCAGTAATTATAAGCATTAAGCCCGGTTATACCGAATAGATACCCTGAATAAGCTGTGATATCGATGTCATCCTGCAAACAGATGACAACCCGAAACCTTTCCCACTGTCATGTAATGTCATGTTTAGAATGGAGGGATTCTGCGATGAGTGATATGCAGCAGATGGAAACTCAACTTTACGAGTTTTTTCATAAACTGGATCGCAGTTTATTTGTGGAGCCGAAACTGAAGTATCTGGCCAACAGGGATCATCCCTTGCCCATAGGTTTTGATCAGACCATTTCCCAACCCACCCTGGTGCTCTACATGACCCTTCAGCTCGACTTACATCAGGACTGCCGGGTGCTGGAAATAGGCACCGGTTCCGGTTACCAGACTGCATTCTTAGCCCATTTCGCCAGCCAGGTGTACACAGTTGAAAGGATTCCAGAACTGGCGGAAAAAGCAAAAAAGAGACTGCTGGCTCTGGGATATGATAATATCTCCTTCCAGGTCGGAGATGGCAGCCAGGGTTGGGAAGAATTCGCACCCTATGACCGGATCATGGTGACTGCAGCCGCAGCAAAAATACCGGATGAACTGGTACAACAGTTAAAACCCGGGGGAAAAATGGTTATCCCGGTCGGTCCCAGCGACAACCAGGAACTATTTGCAATTACTAAAAACGAAAAGAATCAAATCGAGAAAAATTCGCTGGGCGAGGTTCGTTTTGTAGAATTCAAAGGCGAATACGGCTGGAGCTGACCAGCTCTTATTTTATCCCCCGAGCAGACGGGAGCCTGTGCTTCAGCCGCCTGGAGCTTTTCCGTTCTGACCAGGTTGGGCCAAAATCTGCTATCCTGGCCATAGGTCTTCTTCCCAGTGTTCACCCCAGCAGACCGGTTGTTCTCCCTGCAGTATGGCAGCAAAAGTCTGCAGGGCCATAAATGCGTCTCCTACTGGATAATCAAAGGCAGTCCAGTTCTCACTGTCCTCACCATCATGATTAGGAATTACCCAGTCAAAATAACAGGCCAGCCTTAGCTCCTCCGGAGCACTATTGGAACGCTGCTTAATGTTTTCCAGGTCTTTAAAAGACATAATGCCCTTTTGCCGCTGAGTACGGCGCAGAAGTTTACGGCGCATGACATCGACTATAATAGCAGCTATATCAGCATTCTGCGACCTCAGCCACAATATTTCGGACTTGGATATGGGAGATAAAAAAATCTTCAGCATCGGCACTTCCGACATCTGGGGTGAATCCCACAAAGCCCGGGGAATAAACGGATTTCCCTCGAAAAGCACATCCTGCCCCTGTTCCAGAATGTACCGCAGCTGCTCGATATCCAAACCCTGCAGATCTCCGCGCACATCCAGCAGAATGAAATTCTCCTTATCTCTCATCTTTTCCATTTCCGGTCGGGAGCGGAAATGGTAATCTATACCCTCCCTCTCACCGGGTCGCCTATCCCGGCTGTTGTACAAAACCAGCCGGTGCATATTACTGTACAGCTCAGGATAAAAAGTTTGTAAAGCGCTGCACAGCGGGCCTTTTCCAACGCATGAGGGCCCGCTTAACATGATCAGCTTTCCTATGGGTTTCATTTTGTATTCTATGCTCCTTCCTATATTTTTCCCCAGCTTGTAATTACTTCTACAAAGATCTCGAATATCCTGTTAATTATTTCCACAATTTTCTAGATTCTTACCTGGCACATCTGGTAAAATTTTGATGCCGTAAAGATTGGTTTAGGGTTATAATCTTTACTAACGGCTGATAGTTTGGAAGCAGCTTCCATAAAATCTGGAGGTAAACATATGTTTATAGATATCCATTCCCACATCCTGCCCGGAATCGATGACGGTGCTGAGGATTTAGAGCAGAGCCTGGAAATGATAAAAATTGCCGCCCTGGACGGTATAACCGCAGTTGCTGCTACTCCCCATGTGATAAGTGGAGTATATGATACCAGGAAAGACCAAATTATATCCGCGCTGCAGAAACTGAATAAACAAATTGAAAATGAGAATATTCCCCTGCAGGTACTGCCCGGCGCTGAAGTCCGTTTGGAGCCTGATCTGCCCCATCGTCTGCAGCAGGGAGAACTAATAACCTTAAATGACAACGGCCGCTACTCTTGCTGGAACTGCCGTCTGCTTATGTCCCGGAATATACCGGCCGGGTGATATATGAACTGCAGCTGCAGGGAATTACTTCAATTTTAGCCCACCCGGAAAGAAACGCGGCCGTAAATAAAGACCCCCGGCTGCTGCTGGAGCTTAATGAGCGTGGGGTGCTGCTGCAGTTAAACACCGGTTCCATTACCGGCCTATTCGGCTCAGAAGTCAAGAAGACCGCCCACAAACTTTTAAAGCAGGGCATTGTTCACATTATCGGCTCAGATGCCCACTCCGCCCAGGGCCGACGTATACCGCTTATCTCCCCGGCTTATGAACAGGTGAAAAAACTTTGCGGATCTGAAACAGCTGAAATCCTCACCTGTGAAAATCCTGCCCGAATCATCTCCGGAGACCATTACATCAACGCAAAACCCAAAAAACGCTTCTCCCTATGGGGCTAAAAGCCATAGTTGAAATCCCTTCCTCCCCCTATATATGGGTGAATAAGGGAGTATTGGGGAATATTTGGGGCTCTAAGCCCCATAACCCCCTGTGTTCCATGCTTGACCCCTCTTAGCTGGTTTAAGAGCCTGATAGGCCGTTTGACCCCCCTGGTGATATCCCTTAATATTAAAAGGTAAAATATTAGTGGTAGGCCAAAGTCTCTGGAAGAGACACGGGGGAACCAATTAATGGGGCGAATTCTCGGCAGGTGCCGGGATAGGGCTGCCCGAGTCCGAGTCCGTCAGCTAACCCCGTAGGCGTTGCGGGCAGTAACCAATGGCAATGTATTTATTCGCAATAGTGCGGTATTTATCCATCCTATAATTTCCAGTATTTATATATTAGCTGCCACCTATAGCTCTTAATTGTACGCGCCTTCTCTTATCCTTCGCTATGGCCTTCCAGCGAGGAGGTTTCTTAATGCCAAAAAATAATAAGTTCTATAACGCAGCCAGAATGATGTTGGTGGGAGTGTTGATATGTTGCCTGGCCTTAGCCGGCTGTGGCGGACAGGACGAAAGTTCTCAGTCTGATGATACGAAAGAAGTTCTGGTCCTGGCCGATGCCAGCTGGGATAGTATCAAAGTGCACAACCGTATTGCCGGGTTCATCATTGAACATGGATATGGTTATCCTACTCCCGAGTACACCTTCGGTGATACCCTGCCATTGTTACAGGGGACTGCCAAGGGTGATGTGGATATTTACATGGAAGTCTGGGCCGATAATATTAAGGAAGCCTGGGAAGCAGCTCTGGCTGATGGTTCTGTAAAAAACCTGGGACCAAGTATACCTGATGGCCCTCAGGGCTGGTGGGTACCTACCTATATGATCGAGGGTGACTCTGAACGTGGAATTGAACCTGTAACCCCGGACCTCAAATCAGTAAGTGACCTGCCCCAGTACTGGGAGTTGTTTAAAGACCGCGAGGTTCCGACTAAAGGACGTTTTCACAACAGTCCTCCCGGTTGGATTTGCACTGAGATCAACGAAGTTAAAATGAAGACCTACGGTTTGGAAGATACCTATAATGTTTTCAGCACCGGTTCAGATGCAGCCCTGGTTACTTCCATGGTAACTGCTTACGAAAAGGGTGAACCATGGGTTGGCTATTACTGGGAACCTACCTGGGTTATGGGGAAACTGGACATGACCATGCTGGAAGAACCGACCTATGACGAAGCTGTATGGAATGACGAGACTAACCGGGGCTGTGCCTATCCGCCCGCACAGGTATTGATCGGAATTAACAGCAGTATGGAGGAAAAGGCTCCTGATATAGTAGAGTTTTTAGATAACTATTCAACCACCCTGGCCCAGAACAACGATTTCCTGGCCTACATGAATGACTATGAGGGAGAAAACAGTGAAGAAGCTGCAGCAGTATATTTCCTTAACACCTATCCTGAAGTTTGGAAACAGTGGGTTTCGGAAGATATTGCCGCAAATGTTGATGAAGCACTAAAAGAGGTGGAATAGAATGACCAACGGTTCAGAATACGCGATTAAAGTGGATCATCTCTGGAAAGTATTCACTGCCGATAAAAAATTCAATTTTAATGCCAGTGACGTAGAAAGATACATTGCAGACGGTGCTGTAGCAGCCGTCCGCGATGTCTCCCTGCGGATTAAACAGGGCGAAGTTTTTGTAATCATGGGCCTTTCCGGGAGCGGTAAATCTACTCTAATACGTTGTCTGACCCGCTTGATAGAGCCAAGCTCGGGAAAGGTAATGATTAACGGTAAAGATGTTATCCATATGGATAGCCAGGAACTGACTGAATTCCGCCGTACTGAGGCTGCCATGGTCTTCCAGCACTATGGTCTCCTGCCCCATCGAACGGTTTTAGAAAATGTTTCTTTTGGTCTGAAACTGCGCGGTGTGGAAGTAAAAATACGGGCGAAAAAGGCCCGGGAGGTCATAGAAAAAGTAGGCCTGGACGGATGGGAACAGCACTATCCGGCTCAGCTTTCCGGGGGTATGCAGCAGAGAGTGGGCATAGCCCGAGCCCTGGTTCAGGATACTGACTTGCTGCTAATGGATGAACCTTTCAGCGGTTTAGATCCCTTAATAAGGAGGGAAATGCAGGACGAACTAATAAGACTGCAAAATGAATTACACAAGACAATTGTTTTTGTTACCCATGATATAAGTGAAGCGGTACGTTTGGGAGACCGAATGGTAGTAATGAAAAACGGAGAATGTGTTCAGGAGGGCAGACCCCAGGACATAATTCTGAACCCCGTAGATGAATATGTACAGAAGTTTGTTCAGGACGAACAGCGGATAGCCCTGATGATGGAGAACCGTGATAAAAAGAGCAAAGTTCGAGTTCTGGAAACCCATACCGGGGAAAAAACTGATCGAGCCAAAGTCAAGCTAGGGAGGGGCTAGGATGTTTCCACAATCTTTTCATTTTCATATTGCACCCATGATAACCGACCTGGTTAAATGGCTCCTGCATACCTGTGAACCGGCCTTTGATGCATTTAACGATGTAGTCCTGGCCATGCTGCTTCAGATTGAAGCAGGACTTATAATAGTACCGTGGTGGGTATGGATAGGGCTGGTAACCATCCTGTCCTGGCAGATAACCAGGCATATTGGTAAAACCCTGACTCCAGCACTTTTGTTGCTGACTATTGGAGTCTTCGGTTTATGGGCTGTAGCTATGGAAACCTTATCAGTAATTATTGTAGCAGTTATTATTTCCCTGACAGTAGGTATACCTTCCGGCATACTCATGGCCGTATCAGAGCGAGCCAATACCTGGTTTACCCCGATGCTGGACGCCATGCAGACCATGCCCAGTTTTGTCTATCTGATTCCAGCCTTGATGTTCTTCGGACTGGGTAAGGTACCAGCCGTCCTGGCCACCTTTATTTATGCGGTTCCGCCCGTGCAAAGACTTACTAACCTGGGAATCAGGCAGGTTTCTGAATCTGTCCAGGAGGCAGCCCTGGCCTTTGGTGCCACCCCGGTGCAGCTGATGCGGGAGGTCAGACTCCCCCTGGCTTTACCTTCTATACTAGCAGGTGTAAACCAGACCACCATGATGGCACTGGCTATGGTGGTAATCTGCAGCATGATCGGCGGTGGAGGACTGGGAGAAGAAGTTTTAAAAGCCGTAAATCAGATTAATGTAGGAAAAGGCTTCGAAGCCGGATGGGCCATCGTAGTACTGGCTATCGTCATCGATCGGATCAGCCAGGGAATAGCCCAACGCTGGGACATCTCCAGCAAAGAGCCCAGTTCCAATCAGGCCTAAATAAATCAAGAGAAACCAGAGGACGGTACCTCTATCTTGCTCTAGCAAGACAGGGGACCGTCCCTTCTACTTTCTGCCGGGAGGAAACTGAGGGACTGTCCCCTTTCCTTAGCCCGAAAATACCTCTTCACTGCCTGCCGTTCTCGAAAATTTCAAGCGCAACTTGACTCAGCTAACCACCCTAACTATCCCAGTGCTCAACACCATCACAGCCACCGCCGCAATCAAATTACCAAGAATTATCGCCGTAACAGCCCACTTAAACCGGATATCCAGCAAAGCCGCAATAATAGTCCCGGTCCAAATCCCGGTCCCCGGCAGCGGAACCGCCACAAACAAAACCAACCCCCAGGCCCCGTACTTCTGAATATTGCCACTCTTGCCCAGGGAACGTTTGATAAACCTGTTTACCGCATTCTTAAACAGCCTGGTACCCCGCAAATAATTAAACAAAGGCCGCACACCAAAAAAGATAAACGGCATCGGAATCATACTGCCGATAAAACTTATAACCGCAGCATTAAGCGGAGACAACCCCATAGAAATACCAATAGGGATTGCCCCCCTCAGCTCAATAACCGGCAAAGCCGCCGTCATAAGCACCGTCAACTCTATAGTTAATAAACTAAACAATTGTTTAACAAAATCTTCCATGTGCATCCTTCCAGGGAAACCGAGGGACTGTCCCTCGTGTTTCCCGTCTGCAGTGGGGACATTCCTGCCACCACATAATGGGGACATTCCTTCAAGCAAAGTACTTCAAGGAAGGTGTGTCCCCTGACCTTAGCGGGTTGGTGTGTCCCCTTACCTTATTCTGAGAACCTCATGTTAGCATCGGCAAACCATGGTGCCAACTAACTTTCTCATTACTAGCTGCCAACAACCCCCGCCACTTCCTCAGCAGTACTCAAGCAAGTCGTTAGCTTCCCCCCATAAACCTGAATAACCTTAACCCCATCTTTATAACTCACATCAATCTTATAATCCCGGCTCATACGATTAAGATCAGAAACCTGCTTCTTCATGATCAAAGGCCTTATCCCCAGGAAAGTACCACAGATATCCCCTTCGCTGATTCCTTCCAACAAATAATCGTTAGCGCATCTTATCAAGTAATCAATATCTTCTTTCTTAACAGCAACATCATCACAGGCCCCATTCTCCATGCGCTCAGTTGTCCCTATAATCGTTTGCTTATCTTTCCATGGTATCATAAAAAAGATCCTCTGATCAGCAGTCTGCAAAAACATACAGTCCGGAACCAGCACTTTGTCAATGATGATATGTATTCCGCTGACATTTACTATATGGTAATTATGAGGGAGATCATAGCACTCATTAACTTCATCGATCCAGGGTCCCGAAGCATTGATCAGATGTTTAGCAAGTAAGGAGTGTTCCCCTTCATCATCCCGGCAGGATATAAGCACCTGTTTAGCATCAAATTTAATGTCATCGATCACGCAGTTTTCCTTTACCACGCAGCCCTCGGCTTCAGCATCGTGCGCTATCCTCCGGGTCAGCAGCAGATCATCAGTTTTCCCATCAAAATACATAAAGACCTTCTTCAATCCTGTGCTTTTAATTCCGGAGAAACGCCTAATGAACTCCTCTTTACGGATAGAACGAGCCGCATAGGAAGGCTCCCCGGAAAAAATATCATAAAACCTCAAACCAATACGTATCATCCACCAGGGCCGCGGACTATCCTCATATACCGGCAGATAAAAAGGCACTATCTTGATCAGGTCTGGATAAAGCTCACACAGCCGGCTCCTATCCTTTAAGGATTTCTTCACCAACCCAAACTGCCCACTTTCCAGGTATCGCAATCCTCCGTGAATCAGCTTAGAACTATTGGATGAGGTCCCACAGCCAATGGTCTTCCGCTCCAGTACCGCCACCTTTTTCCCCTGCTCAGAAAGCAGCCTGGCCACCGCACAGCCATTAATACCCGCACCCAGTACAATACAATCAAAATTCTCCCCCATTAAAACACCTCACCATTCCCTGCAAACCGAGGGGGAATCGGAGAACTGCTGCCATGGGGACATTCCTTCAAATAAAGTACTTCAAGGAAGGTGTGTCCCCTGACCTTAGCGGGCAGGTGTGTCCCCGATCCTTAGCTTGAGAACCTCACACTACTTTCCACCAAACTCGGCTACACTTATGGCCAGACTGTCCCCTCTGTTTCGCGTCAAGCGTAAGCTTGACTAAAAGACCCCATGTAACCTGGGAAACATCAGGGACTGTCCCTGCTGTTCTGCGTTAGCGGAACTGAGGGATTGTCCCTCGTGTTTCCAGTTTGGCGCAGCTAAACTCAGGCTTCCCTCTTCCGAAAATAATTATCAGCAACCCCGTCCCCCTGAGGAAATATTGCGTATATATTTCTTAATTTTAACCAATATTACTTAAAAAGGAGGTAATATTTTGCAATTAAGTGCTAGAAACCAGTTAACTGGTCGTATTAAATCTATTGAATCTGACAGCATAATGTCAGAAATAGTTATGGAAGTAGCTGGAATGGAGATTTGTTCCACTATAACAACTAATTCAGTTGAACGGCTTGATCTCCATATAGGAGATCAAGCAACCGCTATAATAAAATCAAGCGAAATAATTATCTCCAAGTAAACATTACTTGGAACATCTTCAAGTAGGTGAAAATTTACCCCAGTTTTTCATCGATATATAATTATAACATTATCCAGATCTTTCAAGAAACAAACCCCACCTTGGGGCTTGTTTCTTATTAATTTATTTTTTAACTCATATCTCCCTGATATATCATCTCCGGCGGCATAAAATTGCTGCTTTCGCTGGGCAGCTTTCCCGATTCTAACTGAAAACTCTCGTTCAGCATCATCAACCCACCCTTTAATTAGCAGGGAATAATGCTATTCGATTACCCCCAACGGTGCTGGTCCTCTCAACTTCACATGCCTGCGGCAACAAGTCCTTTCCCTCGTTGCTCTTCATCCTGGGCGGGTGGCACAAAAACAGAGGGGACAAGCTTGGTTTAACCTGTAATGAACCGTCCACTGGGTTTTTCGGAATAATTGAAACCTGCGGAATAAGCGGAGCCAGCCCAGTTTTTCTTCATCAGCATCAAAATATGACCAGTCATCTAAAAACTGAATACCGGAATTCCAGGTTTCCATTTCTTCACTACTTCTGATGCCAAAATTAAAAGTGGCACCTGACCCTAGATGCAGTTCTTTCTGCATTTTGAAATCTATTATCTTCTTTAAAAAAGGTTTGCCCAGCCATACCTCATTGAATACTTCGCAAACCAATTCAGACCCGGGGTACTGCGACTGAAGCTTTAACACCAGCGATTTTACGTCTTGGTCATGAAGGTACATGAATACCCCTTCAGCCACAAACAGATAGGGACCCCGGCCATGCCGGCCGAGGATAGCCATCCAATCATGATCCAGTACGTCACATCCGATAAAATGATAGCGTTCATTTTCAGCCATGAGCTTTTTCTTGATAGATATCACCTCAGGGAGATCCAGATCATAGAATGATGTCCGGCCGTTATCAATGCGCCAGAAACGGGTATCCATCCCACAACCAATATTGACTACCACTCCTGCTGGAGAATGGTTTAGAAAATAACTAACATATTCATCATACTTTTTCGCACGTATCGCAATGTGAACGATCAGGTTTTTATCGAGCTTGCCACGTGCTAATCTCCTAAAGAGGTTATTGTCTGAATGAGACAGCTTCTCATTAAATTTTTGAACAAGTTCCACTGACATGGGATCTACAAGGATAGGATTTTGCGATTGACTTTCCAAAGCATGACAGTAAAGGGTTACAAACAAGGTAGCAGACACATCGTTAACTTCTATATCAAGCGGTTCTGCGGTTCTTTCCATATCATCCAACCTCTCCATTATGCGCCAATTTTTACTATTATAGTATTTATCAAGACCATTGTTAATATTATGTATCAGTTTATAATAAGAGGCCGGAATAAATAGATTATAATTATTAATATGGTTAGAAAAGGCAGGCGAATAAAGTAGGGGAGTTTCAGGCTAAGAAATGGGGTATGCTGTAAGGTTCAACAGTGATAAATGGGGGGAGAAATATGATACGTATAGGGATAATAGGGGAATCAGGGGATATACCACCTGAATTAGGTAAACTGGCCGAAGAAATCGGTCGTGAGATAGCCACAAGGGGAGCAGTCCTGCTGACCGGAGGAACTAGTGGAGTTATGGAAGCGGTATCCAGGGGGGCAAAATCCGCAGATGGATTAGTAGTCGGAATTCTTCCGGGCGATACCCTGGAACTGGCTAACACATATATCGATATCCCTATCACTACAGGTTTGACATTCGATTATCGGAGTATGATACTAATACATTCCTCAGACGCGATAATCATGGTCGGAGGCAGAAATGGTACTCTGGGTGAGCTCTCCTGTGCCTACCTGAACAAGAAACCCACCGTGGTGGTCGAGTCTTCAGGAGGATGGGCGGCACAGATAAAAAGCATCGCCTATGAAGGATGTTATCTGGATGACAGGAGAAATGTCGAGCTGAGTTTTGCTCAAAGCGCTAAAGAAGCCGTAGATATAGCCTTTAAAAGCGCTCATACAGGACAATAGCCAGCTCTCCCCAAGAAGAAGCAGGGACGTTCTTTATCTTTTTACCGCGCTGCTGACCAGGTATATCAGACTGATCAAGACATAACCGGAGAAATCCAGGAGGATATCTTCTCTGCAGCCGGTACGGCCGCTGCTGTATAGCTGCTTGGTTTCGTCCAGGCCGGCTACCAGCAATACCAGCATTCCGACAATTATCCATCTTATAAACGAGTTTTTGATGGAAGGCCTGGCAGCCAGGAGCAGAGAAAGGCCGAACAAGCCATAAATAGTTACATGGGCCAGCTTGCGGATCACAAATTGTATGAAAGCTACCTTATCCGTGTGACTGTTGATCACCCGGTTGTGGTAGGTAAATTCTATAGGCGGCAGATCTTGTACCACTGAGACCAATCTTTCGTTCTGCTCTATAAAGGGGCTGATATCCTGTTGGTTGAATTGCTGCTGAGAAAAATAGGTAATGCCTGCGAGAAATATGAGTACAATAATCCAGTTCCAAAATTGATGCATTATACACTCCAAGTTTTTAGAAAGCAAGGGGACGTTCTTTTTGCTTGCCGGAAGCAAAAAGAACGTCCCCCTGCTTCTGCTTCTCACAACGAGTTTTGATATATATATACTGCAATACCGGTTATTAATAGAAAACTCACTATTATTATTGTATTAATCTTGCTCTTCTTCTCTTCATCACTCAAATTGCTCCACTGCATCCAAGTTTCATTCCATTTACTGCGATTGAATAAGCCAATAAGAGTTAGGAATATACCTAGTATAGTAAGCACTTCATTACCAATAGGAATGCCTACAGTTGTCCACATTATCCCCACTATGAACAAACCGAGATAATGCGGTTTATTCCTTATCTTACCTTGCTTGGCCAGGAGTACAACCACAATAGCCAGTATTATGATCGATACCAATATCCAGATTTTAGGGTTCATGTTCTTAATCTTCCCCCTTCTTGCATTTCTGGGATATTACTTAGTCTAGCATCTGCGTTTCCTGACCCTTAGATACCTGTTTGGTTGCAGGCAAAATGGCAGAGATTTTCCGGCGGCAAAACTATACATAAGTCAGGTATTGGCCGCTGACTCTAGAAAAAAGGTTAAAAATTAATGATTTGAATATAAACAAGTCATCTTTTTTGAAAAGCTCGGATAAAGATGACAATTGAGCCGTCTTTGGCTTCGTCCTGTCAGGGAAGCAAAAAGAACGTCCCCTTGCTTCTTAGGTAAGTAGTTTTTTTACTTGGGAGATCAGTTTTACGCAGTCAGTGGTTGGGCAGCAACTATACGGCTGAGTGTTATTCTTGTCCTTACTTGCTCCCCATCTTAAAACTGGTGTATTAGGCCAGATTTCATTCAACTCCCTATCTGACTGCTCATGGAACATCTGCTCAATGATGATCACACCAGGCTGGTATCTATTTGAGATAGTTTCCAGCTCTTCCCGGCTATGAATAACAATGATATTTAAATCTGCGTTCCGGAGCGCATTTTCTACCACCCAGTTGCTGCCCAGCAAAACTACATCCACCACGTGATTTTTACCATCGAACCCCTGGTAGGGTATTAATTCTATACGGAACTCAGCTCCACCATCAGGAACATTGCAGCAGTGTATCTGTCCGCCGTGATTATTAACAATCGCCTGTACTACCGGTAAACCCAAACCAGTACCACGCTCCTTGGTAGTGAAGAAGGGCTGAAATAGACTTTCAAGTGCTTCTGCTGGGATTCCCGGACCAAAGTCCCGAACGGAAATGTTTACCGATTTGTCATCCTGCTCAATGGATAATATCACTTTTCCGGGTTCTGGCATGGCCTCCAAAGCATTACGGACCAGATTTAGTATAACCTGGGTTAACTGGCCCGCATCCCCCCAGATTAATGATATAGGATTAGAATCAATAATTGTTATCTCATGCCCTCTGCTGCTTGCTTCCCCTTGCAGCAGGGGCAGCAGGTCATCCAATAGATATTTTAAGTCAATCGGCTCCAGGCTGATATTGGCTGGCCTTCCTAATAGTAAAAATTCGTTGAGGAGTCTGCTGATTCTGTCCAGTTCCCTTAATATAAGGTCAGTATAGCCGGCTATTTTGCCAGGGTCCCGTTTCTTGCTCAAGATCTGCAGTAACCCGGTGGCAGCAGACAGGGGGTTGCGAAGTTCATGAGCCAGTGACCCTACCAGGGTAGCTGTCGAAGCAAAGCGTTCGGCTCGGCGAGATGCTTCCTGCCAGCGATGAACATCGGTACGGTCGTTTATTATTATAATCCATCCGCAGGGTTCATCGTTCTCCATAAAAGGAGAGACCTGCCAATCAACCCAGCGAATTTCCTGCCCTATATTGAACCTGTCCATCTGCTCAGCAACTGAAATCCTGGTTCTGGAGATGATAGACTTTACCCATGGACCAGGCACCTGAGATATGTTGTTCCCGAGCAATTCAGATGCGGTTTTTTCTAAAAGTTCTTCCGCTAATCGGTTTGAATAAACAATCGTATGATGACGATCGATCAGCAGCAACGAACTGCCGATAGCACCCAACCATTGACTTATCTGGCTCTGCATCAGTTTAAATAAATTTTCAATCTCAAGCAGTATAGAGCATTCCTGCGCTAATAAAGGCAGCAATTGCCCGGCTTCTTTGGGTTCAACGGGATTGATCACCGCTAATCGGCCAATCGAACTACCCCCGTACAGATCTTCAGCTATTACCAAAACCTGGTCTTCATGCTGTAGTAAACGGTTCATATCACCTTTGGAATATCGTTTCACTTGCCCATCAATGGCTATCTCTAACTGGCTTGCCTCAGCATCCAGCAGTATTATAGCTGCGCTTAATACCAGATCAAATGCCTTATCCACTGCACTATCATCACCCTGAAACAGCGACAGGGTAATCCTATTCATTTGCCTGAGCATGGAAAGCTCAATTACTCGATGTTCAGCTTGGATTCCGTCCTGCAGGCAATGATAGAAATTGGACAAAAGCTCACAGGCGACTTCAGCTCGATGGTCAAACGTTGAACTGCCAGAAATCTTATGGCAGGAGCAGTCCCGCACCACAATATACAGCATTTCATTAATAGCAGTATACATGGCCGGGGAACCGTCTTCCAGCTCAAATTTGGACAAATTGCTTGTAGCCCGCCCGGCTATGGATTTTTTATATTCAATGGGCTGGGAACACTTTGGACATATTTCCGGTACCTGGATATGCTGGTCGTCTGCTGAGTGCAGCGAAATGCCCAAATGCATACCGCTGGCCACACTGTTAACAAATTCGAGCCAGCGTTGGGAAGCAAATGATTGCCGATGTGCTTGTATACACTTCATGTGAAGGTTCTCCCTAAAAATTACTTAATAGTTACCCCCGAATTATTGATTACAATTTCCCCCAGTACATGAGAATGAGAACTGCCGCGCATTTTGACGATGCGCAGATACGGTTTATACATGGATTCCTGTTCTATATGTTTGATTAAAATCAGGTTGTCGGATATATAGCTGATTCCATGTTTGGTCAGTCCAGCCATCTGGCTGGAGGATGATTCATGGGTGAGTAGAATACTGGTTCCCTGGGTTTTGAGATAATCACAAAGGGACCATATATAATCAGTGTATTTAATCTTATCGATCATTCCTACTTCAAAAGAAGAAATAGAATCAATAATAACCCTGGTAGCTCCAATTTTTTTGACCAATTGCTGGATATCATAAACATGTTCGTCAATATTTAATTCAATAGGAGACATAAATAGAATTGTCATTATTCCTGTATCAATAAAAGGCTGCAGGTTCAGTCCCAAATTGGAGGCGTTCCGAAGCAGTTGAGCCGGATTCTCCTCAAAGGAAACATAGATCGCACTTTCCCCAGCTAATAACCCGGTATGCGCAAAATTTAAAGCTATGACGGTCTTACCGGTCCCCGGACCACCTGAAACCAGGGTAGTAGTGGCAAATGGGATACCGCCTCCCATCATGTTATCCAAGCCCTCAATACCTGATGAGAGCCTGGCACCGGAGCACGGATATTGCTGGGTACTTACCAACGGGTTCACACGCGTAAACATTTCTATACCATGCTCAGATATGGTGAAGGCATTTTCTCCAGCGGCATATTTGGTACCCCTCATTTTTAGAATACGCAGGAAACGCTGCTGGTATCTCCTTTCTTCACTACCGCTCAGATAAATAATTCCATCGGCGATGGCACTCTCAGGACGAATTTCTATATCCTCCTCCGAGTAGTCACCTATAAGGATAGTAGTACATCCCCAGGTGGATAACCTGCTGGTCAAATCCAGAAGAAACTCACGGGTATCAATCAATGATCCAATGATTTCCGCAAAAGTCTTAATTGTATCAATAACCAGGAGACTCGGCCGATGGGTCTTAAGCAGATTATCCACCACGCTCAAGGCTTGCCTGTACCCATTGGTTCTCAGGGGACTGCCCAAATCAGCATATATCACCGAGGATTGAATTTTCTCTATGTCAAAATAATCAAATTCCTGTTGAAATCGTAAAACTTTATGCTGCGGCTCACTCAATGTAGTCAGGTAAATACACTTGAAATCTTCTGAGGCATTATTAAACATCATCTGGTGAGCGAGAATCGTTTTCCCAGCCCCGGGATGGCCTACGATCATGATAGTGGCGCCTTCTGGAATACCTCCTTGCAGGATGGTATCCAGGTTCTCAATACCAGTGGCGATCCGGTTCATCAGCTTACCCCCATACTTCCTTCTAGATTGCCGGCCAGGCGCTGGGCTATCTGGTCGCCCAGTAAACGGCTCAGGGTGGCCACTACCATCATGTGAAATTCATGAAATATTAATTCTGCTCGGTCGGGATCCAAGCTATCCAGGGCCTCCACATTAATTCTGTCTTCGGCAAAATAAATTAGATCCGCTTCCTGGTATTTTTGTCTGGTCTGCCATAGAGCATGTTCCACAACCAGAGCCATTACGTGAACCCCTAAGGCTTCCGCTATATGCGCAAACATTGTATCCGTTAATATCTGGTAAGACATAATTATACCTCTCCCCTATCTATCTACCCTGAAGTAAACTTAATCCTAATCGTGTTTTATTGTCAAGGTAAATTATTCCATATTATTGGCAAATAGGGACAAATTTTGCACCCATCCGGTGCTATACTGATACAAAAGTATCTGGTTAATATAGTAGAAATGGGGGATATGTTTATGGCATTAGTCCTGGTGGTGGAAGATGAACCGGGGATTCGGATGGTTCTGGATCTTTCATTAACTGGTGAGGGTCATCAGGTGGAAACTCTGAAAAATGGTCTGCTAGCTCGGGATAGGCTGACCCACTCTCCGCTTCCGGATATCTTAATAGCGGATTTGAACTTGCCTGGATTAAGCGGAAGTTGCTTAGTAGAATATGTTCATGCTCATCCTGATTTGAGAAATATCCCGGTAATTCTTATGACCGGTGGTATTCCAGACTTGATTAGCTTGCCATCTGATCATTTCAACGTAATACTGGAGAAACCTTTCGATTTGGACGAACTCAACGGATATGTGGGGCTGCTCACGCAGTAGCAGGCATGGGACGGCTTTTGCCTGCATGTTAAGTGGAGAGGACTCGGCATAATACTGTGCATGCATAGAGACGGCCTTTTTGCCTGCACTATTTGCTGTGCTCAACCGTATTTTTATTTATTCCAAGCAGTTCCACAGTATTTGGCTGGGATAAGTGCAGTTTCGGTTCGCAGATAACCAATAACTTCGCTCAGTTAGTGTTGTCCTGCTTTATCTGAACGATTCCTTAATAAATGCGTTGTTTGCTAAATATGCCTTAAGGCAGGCTTTACCTTCCTTTGCAATGCGAGTTCTCCTAGTCAATATCTGGAAAAGGTGTCCGATCCAAGGCTCATTATTCTCAGGGCACGGGCGGTGGCATCGGTCAGGAGTTCACCGGCCCGGGCGATGGATTCCTCCAGGCTGATGGGTCCGGGAGCCATGGTCATGATGGCGTCAATTCCGGCTTCATAGACGTTTTCTGCCCCGGATCCGATCTGCCCTACTATGGCCAGTACCGGCAGGTCATATTTTTTAGCCAGCCGGGCTACTCCAACCGGCACTTTGCCGAACAGGCTCTGGGCGTTGATGCTGCCCTCGCCAGTTATAACCAGGTCGGCGCCGGCAGCTAATATTTCTTCGAAGCCCAGGAGTTCGAATATCAGCTGGATACCGGAACACAGCTTTCCCCCGATAAAGGCCATCAAACCTGCCCCCAGACCACCTGCTGCCCCAGAACCGGGGATGTCATGCACCTGTATACCCAGGTCGCGTTCCAGGACTTTCGCTAATTTGACCAGGGCTTTATCCAGTAATGGCAGCATCTCCAGAGTGGCACCCTTCTGAGGTCCATATACATAAGCAGCACCATTCAGACCGTATAATGGGTTTTCAACATCACAGGCCACCAAAACCTCGCACTTGGCCAGACGGGGATCAAGCTCAGACATATCTATTCTGTTGAGTTTGAGCAATCCCTGGGCACCGGGGCCGATGTCTCTGCCCTTTTTATCCAACAGTTTTATTCCCAGAGCCTGAGCCATGCCTGCACCGCCATCGTTGGTAGCGCTGCCGCCTATACCGATGATCAAACGGTCACATCCGGCATTCAAGGCCTCCAAAATCAATTCCCCGGTTCCGCGGGTGGTGGTAAGAAGTGGATTGCGATCGCTGCGGGGCACTAGGGGCAGTCCAGAGGCAGCAGCCATTTCAATTACCGCGGTCCGCGAATCATTCAGTATACCATAGCGAGCCTGTATGGCATCATCCAGGGGACCGCTAACCGGACTGTCTAATAATTTACCTCCAACCGCATTGATAAGTGATTCGGTTAAGCCCTCTCCCCCATCTGCCAGGGGTATCTGAATGACCTGGGCAGCAGGATATATATTTTTAATGCCTTCCGTTATCCTCTGGGCTACCTGGCTGGCGTTCAGGCTTTCTTTAAATGAATCTGGAGCTACAATAATACGCACCATATTCACCTTCCTCCTATATTAATTCAGCTTTGAAAGCCGATAAATACGTCCCTACTTTTATTTTACTAATATTCTCGAGAAAAGATGACAAAGCGGAACCATCCATCCTCACTGTCATCTCCAGTAGCGGCGGAAGAGAGGGGAGCCCTGCATATGAGAAGGATGAGACTGGTTTTCACGTATCATCCGGGATACCAGTTCTGCTTCCTGAGCCCAGGCGGTTTCCATAATCTTTTCCATTTGGTAGTAATTGCCTTTTTCCATACCCTGGACCATCTGCATCCATTCCTCTTCCAGCTTATCTCTTGCTTCTATATAGGTTGATAGATCCGGTATCTGCTGCCGAAGTATCATTCTATAGAGCTCCGCTCTTCTTTCCCAGAAGGCCAGGGCTCTATCTGAGTCCTCTTCTATAAAAGGAATATCTTCATGGTCTGTCAACCACAGGGGTTTAAAGATGCTCACACAGGGGGTGGGGCTGCCAGTGACCCAGTATGTGCACTGCTCTTTATCCAGTGATGCCACATAGCTGCCGGTGGTGTGGTCGCCGATGATTCCTCCTCCATGCATACAAATGCTTTTCAGGCAGGAGCGCCGGAACTGTTTTCCTTCCAGGGAAGGATGGTGGGCGCGCAGGATGCTTTTCATGAGCTGTACGTCAATCTTTCCCCAGTTCTTTTCCAGAACTGATTGGCTATAAGCCTGACGTTGCTTGGACCCGCTGAAATGTGTAAACAGGGTGTCACTGTAGCAGCGGGCAAAATCAAAATCCTGCTCTGATTTACACCATTTCCGCTCTATGGCATGCTGGATCAATCGTGGATGGGCCTTATCGAAGGATTTGCCGATAGACAAGCAATTGGAAATGCTGCGTACGTCTTTTACTCTTTCGGCGGCCCAATATTCCCCTGCGGTTTCTAACACCCAGGCTGATTCCAAATCTGCTATCAGAAAGGAATTATGATAGTAAAATGGCTTTTGATACCCGCAATTGCCTCCTTGTTCATACTGCTGAAGTAAAGAAGTAATGAAGTCCACCGCTTCCAGGCTGCTCTTACACCTCTCCAGGGCCAGCCTGATCATATCCATACCTGTCAATCCGTATTTAGCATATTTTTCCAGGGTGAATACCGCTTCATTTCCTATGTTAAGACCGTATTCGTTGCCTCCCATTTCACAGCCCCAGATCCAGGCGGGTTTAAGAAGAAATACCTCGTAGGTAAGCTCGCTCTGATCAACTTCGATATATGTACATTTTACTTTTTCCCCGGCAGGGTATTCTTTCCGAGGGATGCGTACGATGATATGAGGCTCCCGGGGCTGACGGTCACTGTTCTTGGCGAAAAGCACACACCCGTCACGGGTTGCTGTACCAAGGGCCACCATGGTGTCACACATAATAAAAATCCCCCTTCTCTGATAAATTGATTATACCCCAGAGAAGGAGGTAGTACTTAATCTAAATTGTCTATTTTTTAAGTATTTTGTCGTTTGGGCCAGAATAATCTTGGTGCTGTCTTGGGACGTTTCCAAATTGTCATCTTTTCCAGACAAATAAGAAACCAGACTGCACAGTACTCGAATTGCTGAGTTAACCTGGCAGCAAAGAAAAAGCTTCCCCGCAGTAGGCAAAACGTCCCCAGCTTCCTTATTTAGATAGCTCACTGACATCGATAATCTGCCAGTTGCTGTCCTTCATAACCAGGTACAGGGTCTGCCTGGCTATCACCTCGGTCTAGATTGTAACTGTCAGCCATATCGCAAAAACAGCGGTTATTATATAGAAAGCTTTTCTTAGTTTCATAAATACTCCTGTCCCCTGTATTAATATATTATAATGCTGGCATTTAATGTATATGCCTTCCTAATTACAGATTATATATTATTTCTGCTTAGAATGTCATGGTGAGAAGGTAACAAAAACCAAATTCAGCCTTTTGTCTATCTCTATGGAACCACTCTTAAGTTTTGTATTCTCTATCTTCTCCTCGGTGGACAAGGGGACGGTTCTCTTGTCCACTTTAATCGTGGATCAGACTGCCTTCGGACCTGGGGTCACAAATTATTCCTTCCAGCTTGGGCAGTTTTGGGTTTGCTTTCCCTGGCAGAGAATGAATTATCTGCTACCCTCGAAGGAGCTCATGTCGGTTCTCTCCTTCTAAATTCGGCTGCTTTTCACTAATTTCAGCCGTTTACTTCTTCAAGGGCGCAAAGGTGGACAAGAGAACCGTCCCCTTGTCCACTTCTGCTTGCTGCTTTATGGTTTGTACACGATAACCGGGCAATGGCCCTGGTGCAGGACTCGATTGCTTACACTACCCAGGACAATTTCCTTGGCGGGAGTCAGACCCCGGCTGCCCATTATGATGAGATCATAGTTTCCCTGCTCTGCTAACTGAAGTATTCTCTCGCCCGGATGTCCTGTTTCTATAACGAATTCTGCCGTCAGGTTCTGCTGTTGGAGAATCTGTTTGCTGCGATTGAATACTCCTGCGTTTTTGGTATATATGTGCCTTTCATCACGGTAATCATCCAACAGCCGGGTGTTAATGATGTTAATCCCTTCTTTTTTAGCAATATCAACAATATGAACGAGGGTAAGGGACTCACCCATCCCTTTGGTAATAAATTGTGCTGCTAGTTTCACTGCTCCCAGAGCATATTCGGAATCATCCAGCGGTACTAGTATCTTTTTATACATATTTATACCTCCCGATATATTACTGATCAGTAATACAGTTTCAATTTTGCACAGCAGAGAATTACTTCTTTGTGTCTACTCACCGGAGTGGACAAGGGGACGGTTCTCCTGTCCACTTTGGCTGTGGCCCAAGCCTTCGGACCTGGGGTCACAAATTATTCCTTCCAGCTTGGGCAGTTTTGGGTTTGCTTTCCCTGGCAGAGAATGAATTATCTGCTACCCTCGAAGGAGCTCATGTCGGTTCTCTCCTTCTAAATTCGGCTGCTTTTCACTAGTTTCAGCCGTTTACTTCTTCAAGGGCGCAAGGGTGGACAAGAGAACCGTCCCCTTGTCCACTTCTAGGAGCATTTCGCCCAGTTTAGCTTCTTCGCTTTTATCAGCGTATTTAGCTTTTTCTACATCCGGGAACAGACTGTAAATGCCGTCAATTAAAGCTTCCGAGTGAGGCGGACAACCGGGTATATGCATTCCCTTGTGCGCATGGTGCTGCTGGCAGACGCCCATGAAAATATTGGTGGCCCGGGGGTCTATTGGTTCCTCGGTTTCGGGACCGAAGTATATCTGAACCGGATTGGGGAAGGGTCGATCGATTAACAGCCGGCCGGGTTCTATCGGGTCAGGTTTTCTCAGTTTGCTCATTACAAAATGGAGGTAGGCTCTGCAACCCGGACAGGCATACCCGTTATGGAGAGTTATATCTCCTCCCCCACTCAGATCAAGCTGGGGCTGCTGGAAGGGACGGGATATTTCCTGCAGAGGGGGGCCGATTAGCTCTATATCATTCATCTCCAACGGACCAAAGCCCTGCAGGTAGGCCATTAAACAGGTGGGTACATCTTCGGGCTCCAAACCCATGATTCGGGTGGCAACTGCGTCCACTGCTGCCGGGTTGGTTCCTGCTATCAGCAGGTCCATCTGACGGGGGGTGCCGGATATGGGCCCGAAGCCTTCCTGCCCACAGAGTCCATCGATAATAATCAAGTCCGGTTTTACCAGGTGATTGATGTTGATCAGACTCTGCCATAGTCCGAAGAAATGAGACATGTATTTTTCCAGGGGGGGTACTGCTCCCTGCAGGTTCTTTATACTGAGAGAAACAACCGCTGCAAAGTGTATCTTCATTACTGGTACACTGATGATGACATCGGCCGTTTCCAGGGTAACTGGTATTTTTCGGGATACCATACGTTTACCTCCAGGAACTGTTTTCACCCGGGCTTCATCCTGGTTTAAATCAACCAGAGATATTTTGCCCGGGTCAAGCTCAACTATCTCTTGATAACCATAATGCTCAAACATTTTGCTGGTTTCGCTGCGGTTGATAGATGAACCTTCAGCGATAATGATTTCCCCGGCCAGAGGCAGGAGAATCTCTACCAGGGTTTTTATAAGTCGGGGATCAGTAACAATTCCGCCCTTGTATATACCGTCTTTAATGCCATGTTCACTGACTACATTAGGCTTGATAACCACTCTCTGCCCGGGGCGGACGAAGTTTTCTATTCCTCCCAGTTTTTGCAGCAGCCTTTCCAGCCCTGCTTTTATCTCCTCCTGCTGGCCATCCGCTGATACCTTTTCTACTGCTACAACTTCTGTTTTAATCTCCCATTCAGGCTTGTACCCCTTTAATTTGCGCAACAGCACGCTGGTACTCAACTCGAGTTTCATTATTTTGCAGCCTGCTTCTAAATAAGCTCGGGTAGGGCGGAAACCATAGTCTACCAGCATGCGGTATTTGCCATCGTCTTCAGCCCATAACTGAACTGCCACCAGATTTTCCCTGGCAATCAGAGCGTCCAGGATAGACTCGCTCGTTGTCTTATCATCATCGAGGCTTATCAGTATATCTTGAATGGTGCTGTTTTCAGGGTTATAGATAATCCAAGCCCGGTCTTGACCATTCTGTATTGCTCTATAAACCATCATCCCGGGTTGATCTGACCACTGCTGCCACTGGTAGTCAATATATGATGTATTCATCTGTCGGTCCTGGTAGTAAGCTTTAAGTCGTTGCTGCAATTCGCCGCTCAGCTTCTCCTCTATTAGCGTAATTCCTGAGCTCATTCTTTGGTTCCCCTCCTTCATACAAGTGGATAACCTTCGAGAGCTTAATATATTGCTGCTTTCGGGTGGAGTTTCGAGTTGATACTTTGCGTTGCATATAATGGCTGTATTGCGTGATGATAAAAGGCTATCGTTTAAATCGAGATTGGCAATGTTATTGTCTTTATTCTCTCTAGTCGGGAGTAATCCCTGCAAATACGAAAGGTTTAGCAACGGCCGTAATTATGATGGGTAATATGCAGCAATGTGGGATGTCTTGGTTCATTTAATTTCCCTGGAGGGGTTAGCAGTAGTCGGAATTATGATGAAAGATTAGTCATTAAAGTCCCTGGTATTCGAATCAGTTCTGCTTATTCTTGTACAGGCAGAATAACCGTTCCGCTTAAAGAACTTTGGTATTGCGATCAGCACAGGTTGAGGCTACATAGGCGTTGGGTTTGATTATTATATCAACCAGCCCCAGGTTTTTCATATACCCGGTCATAGCTGGTATTAAGGCTTTGGTTTTTCCTCTTTCTCCGATATCCAGGTGCACCTCGAATTTAAATCCTCGTTCGGATACATCCAGGAATTCTTCGAGTTCGTCTTTGATGATTTTTTCCGCAGTCAGATAAGTGAGATGGCTTTCCATGGAAATCTTCTCGAATAGAGACATCTTGACCCGTGGAATGATATGCTTTCTGATGCAGTACCAGGCTCCTTTACCTACTCTATGAATATGTACGGCGGTAACAAAACAGATGTAGTCTTTATATTCATGGGAGTCACTGCCTACTCCCAGAACATACTCATTCCGGGTGTCTTTCCTGATAAAATCTACTATTTTTCCATATACTTGATCGAAGGTCATACCGCTTCGATCGGTGTTATTGAAAAATCTAAAACTCTCCGTATCATATAGTAAATCTAACGGGCCGCCTAAAATCATACCAAATCACCTGCAATCATATTTACCGCTGTGATAGAATACGGTTCTTGATCTGACACTTTCCAGACTATAAATATCATTTCCCTGCGGGTTCAGCCGTGCCGAAATTCTGCTGCGGAAAATGCAGCCATTTGAGAACCGTCCCCTGTCGCCACTCAGAATCACTTATATACATATCTATGATATTAGGAAGATGTAAAATACAAACAAATTACTACCTTTAGTATTATTAAAATGATGCAAACTTATTGAAAGCTTTTATCTATAATAATGCCTTTCGGAGCTAAGGGCAAATGGAAACTGTTCCATACTTGAATAATGATGGATGGTTTCGTATCCAGATGATTTTGAATTCCTGAAGCGGTGGGATGATATCGGTGCGGAATAACCGGCTCACGTTAACCTCTATTTGGACCGGCCGACCGGATTAAGCTGGATTTTGTCATTAGATAAACAGGGAGGAAACCCTGAACATATGCTCTAGAGTAAAGGAACCATAAGCGACCATAAATCCTACCAGTACGTCAGTTGGGTAATGGACTCCCAGGTATATGCGGGAAATGCCTACCAGTCCAGCGATTAGAAGGAATAAGGCCTGATAATGCGGATATCCATTGGACAGTACCAGGGCCAGACAAAAAGCGGCGCAGGTATGTCCGGAGGGGAAAGAATAGATACACATGGGAAGCTGGCTGGCAATCACATTATTCAACGCTTTGTAAGGCCTGGGCCTATTAACAATGCGTTTCACCAGGTATACAATTACCTGACTGAAAGTAAGTATGACAGCTATCCGAGTTCCAGTGACCACCGTTTCGTAGCTGGGAGAAAGGATTAATATTATCGGGAAAATTATGCAGAACGCCCAGGATCCTATTTGGGTAATCAACTGCATGGATATATTAAGAGATAAACAGCGCAGACGGTGATTGAATAGGAAGAATAGCCTCAAATCACTGCTTGTTATATAATTACGAATAGTATTCATCTTTATCTCCATTTCCCACTACAAAACGTCTCTTAATTGTTCTTATTTGATGTCATTATGCTGCTTTTTCCTTAGTTTGGCTAACGCCAATAATAGTCAATTTTGCTATTTTTTTATAAGCCGCAGTTATTTTTGGCTTACCGGCAAGCATTACCGGGTAAAAGTTGGCCCGGCAGGATGGCCGCGATAGGCATACTGGTATAGGTGTAATCTATCTTATCGCGCAGTCTAATTTAATCTCTCTTTCGATAAATTAGCACCCTATCAATGATACTCTTTTTTATTGGAAAAATAAATCGAAATTATTATGCAGCTGTCTGGCTATCAGCAGCAGCTTCCGGCCATAATCGGTCCGCAGCTGTCGGATATCCAAATCATTTATTCTTACCCGGTCTAGCCCATCCGCATCTTTAAAGCTGTTGAAAAGAAATTCGCTTTCTTCCCGGTCGGGCAGATTATATTTATCCATATGCTCCCGGGCCAGCTTATCGCTTATACAGTGATTTTCTATGATATACCTGAGATTTTCCTGGTCGGGCTGGTCCAGCAGGTTTATCAATCCCTGCTGCTGCGCTTTTCGATAACTTTCGATGCCGTGCTGGGGATCAAAGTTGTCATTAATCCTTCCTATGTCATGGTACAGGGAAGCGGTGCATAAAATATTTATGAATCTCTCCTGATAGCCCTGCAGACAACCTAATATAAGATTTAACAGCAGTACTCTGCGAGTATGCATGATACCATGTATTCCTTCGGGTCGATAGAAGTACTCTTTTTTTAATTGTTTTTCATAATAATAATAGCGATTGATAATATCCAGGCGATGAAGGTCCGGCTTAAGGTCTGCCAGACTGAGAAGCTTTAGCGGCTCGATGTCTTTTAATAGAGATGGAAATACGACTATTTCTTTTTCGTTCTTACGTTTGATATAGGCGGCGGCATCCTTTTTATCAATAATGGCTTTATATACCCGACCTTCACCATCCGATTGCACCGCAAAGCGTATGGCGGTATTGATATCCAGGGTCCAGGAATGCTCCAGGTAGATGGGAGTGGATATGGAATCCCCCTGACCTCTATATATTTCCAGGTATACACCATTACCTGGCAAATCCAGGGGCTCGGGTCTGTAAGTCAGGATTTTACGGATATATTCTTCCGGAAAGTCAGTCAACCGCAGTCCACAGCGGGAGTATACAAACCAGAAAGTTTCATGTTTATCCTGGTCAGGAATCCGATCAAATAGCTTCTCATAAGCCAGGAGAGCAATCCGTTTATCAATGATATAAAAAAAGGTTCTGAAATCTCCCTGGCTAAGGCAATTCTCGATCCGGCCTTCTTCAAAATGAATCAGCTCCAGAATTCGAAACGATTCCAGCCCTTCCCGGCTGAAGATGGGAATGTCTATCAAAACAAAATCCCGATAATAGCAGAAACAGGCAAAGGGATCATCCCGCTTGAAATAGAAATTGGCGAGATCTATCCCGGCTGACTCGATATAATCTGCCGCTTCCCGATAATTAAGCTTATTGAAATAATTACTCAGATTTCTTAACTCCTGAATAGGAACTAAACCGTTTACGGTAGCAAATAAATTGCTGTTGATTCTATCCAAGCTATCCATGAGCATCTCCCTTAACTTGCTAAAGGGACAAGGGGACGGTCCTTTTGTCCCTCTAAAGCAATCCCTGAAAGGGACAAAAGGACCGTCCCCTTGTCCCTCTACAGGGTGTAGCTGCGAAGTTCGCTTAGTATTTTGGATATATATTCCTTCCAGCGCTGGGATCGAAATACTATCTTGATGCCTTCTTTGACTTCCACATCGTCGGCTACATTGCTCTTTACATTTTTAATATTCAGACATAATACTCCTATATATTTACTATTCTCCATAATCTCTTTATATACCTTCACCTCGGCCTGGATGGTGAAGGCGCTGTCACCTCCGCTGATGAAGGTAAGGGCTATGGTGCCTCTGCTGCAGGCGTTGTGGAAAGTGGCGGACTGGTTCTGAACCGCCATCAGTATGGTCTTAGTATCCGGGGCATAAAACATGGACATGGGTGCCCCCCGGGGATAACCATCGTCATCTACTGTAGATGCGACCCCGGTCATGGTGTTGACCTTGAAAAACTCGTAAAGATTAGCCGGCAGTTCGCTTCCCATTATATTACCCATAGTATCTCCGTTACCACCTTTCCTATTAATTTCTTGGGTTCCTAACCTTACGTTGCAGTCTTTCTACAGCTGACTTATGGCTTTTTCGAGTTTAAGCAGGGTAGAACATTCAAAGACTTCAGTACAGTATTTTTGATATTCATAAATCCTGCTGTCTCCCATACCCCAGCTATTTTCAGGTTCCGGGTTAAACCAGTATACTTTTCTGACGTTTTTCTTTATTTCCTGCAATACCCAGCTCTCGTCATTAAACCAGTTGTTGCGGGCATCTCCGAAAATTAGCACCGAAGTCTTATGGGATAAAAGATGCCGGTAGCGCTGATGAAAGGCTTTTAATGACACACCATAATCGGTATAGCCGCTGGCACCTACTACACTGGCATTCTTCAAGACATGGGTACGGAGGTCCAGGGGGTTGCCGGAGAACAGCAGCCCGGTTATCTCATCGATATCATCGATAAAGGCAAAGGAATCGATTTTACGGAAAAACCTCTCCAGGGAGGCAATGAGGGCCAGGGCAAAACAGCTGAAGGTCATTACTGACCCGGATATGTCGCACATAGCAAGAATTACCGGTTTTTCCCGGGTTTTCTTTACGGTAAAAATATCAACCGGCACCCCGCCGCTGGACATACTATTGCGAATGGTGCGACGGAAGTCAATCAAAGCTGGATTATTGCGATTTCGTTTCTTTACCATCTTGGCTGCCAGCCTTCTGGCTATTATGGGAAACACGGCTTCCAGCTTGTGCACATCGGCTAGACTGTCCAGCCGAAAATCTTGATCCAGGGGATTTTTGCTGCCTCCAGGGGATTGGGCTGCACCACCCCGGCTTAGCGAGGTTCCCAGTGCCATTTGGCCGCCGCTTATTGAAATCTGCTCCGATGATTCCAACTTACGTGATTTTATCGGGATTATCCTGGCTCCTCCGGCCTGATTGATGATCTCATAATCGAAGTAGCGGTAAAATACCTGATCGAAGATATCCTGATAGGCGTAGTCTTTAACCAGGGTACTGAACAAAGCGGAGTAAAAATAGTCTTCTCTCGTCCAGTCCACCTGCAGAGCGGCCTGGCAGCAGTCCAGAGCCTGGCTGGGTGTTATGGGCACCCCTTCCTGCCGCAGTTCTTCAAAAAAACCCTGTAAATTATGCAGAACAGTCATAAATCCCCTCCTGCTCTAACGGAATTCCAGATCCTGCCGGCTGTACAGCAATCGCTCTATTTTTTCCAGATCTTCATGGTGCTTGACCAGGGTATTCAAGGTCTGCAGCATGGTCTCAACGTCTACATCATCTTTCCCCAGCCACATCAACGAAGAGGCCCAGTCTATGCTTTCCGCGATACTGGGTAGTTTCTTCATTTCCACACCGCGTATGCGGCGCATCACCCCGGCTACTTTCTCGGCCAGCTGCTCGGATAAATCGGGCACTTTCAGCAGTAGTATCTGCTCTTCCATGTCCCGGGAGGGAAAGTCCAGGTACAGATAGAGACAACGCCTTTTTAATGCTTCGGACAGTTCCCTGGAAGCATTGGAAGTGAGAAAGACATAGGGAATATGCTTTGCTTTTATAGTGCCCAGCTCTGGTATGGTAATCTGGAATTCGGACAGCAATTCCAGCAGCAGGGCCTCAAATTCGAAATCAACTTTATCAATTTCATCTATCAGCAGTACCGTTGGAGTATCAGAAACTATGCTGCTCAGCAGGGGGCGGCTCAACAGGAAGGTATCAGAGAAAATTTCCTCTTCCACCTGCCTGGTATCCTGGTTTATCGCTGCCTGGATATGCAGCAGCTGCCTCTTGTAGTTCCACTCATACAGAGCCTTGGATTCATCTATGCCCTCATAACACTGCAGGCGTATCAGAGGGATTCCCTTCATGCGGCTGAAAGCCTGGGCTATGGCGGTCTTGCCTACCCCGGCTGGACCTTCTACCAGAATTGGTTTCTGCAGAGCCTCTGCCAAATACAATACGGTCGCCGTCTTGTCATTACATATGTAGTCAGCTTTAATCATATTACTTTTTATGTTCTGTATTTTATCATCCATTTCCATTCCCCCACTGCTTCAATTTTAGTCAGAGCAACCGCTCCCCTGACTCATGTTTTGCATCCCCTGGCACAATCTTGCAGACTCCCTTCAAGCTCGGCTATCATCTCTTTGAGCCATTCAACTTTTACTTTCTCGACTTCTATGCCGTATTCGATAATCCTGATCCGATAATGATCCACATTTTTCTGGATCATTTCTTCCCGGGCTTCGTTAAACCGCATGAGCCGATCGCTGCTTATTTCAAGCTGCCCCCTGAATTTGGCCATAATCTTGTCTTCCGGCAGGTGTTTATAATAGTTGACTTTGCTCAGAAAAGAATACTGCTTGAAAAAATCAAACTTGGTATTATCCTCTTCATCCAGGGTGGAATCTAACCAATCATAAAATTCGTCAAGCCCTTTGGGAGTTATATAGATTATCTTCTGGTCGGGCAGATCATCCTGCGACTTAATCTTTTTCTCAATCATGTTTTCTTTTTCCAGCTTATTAAGAGTCGTATATAATCGACCCTGGTTTATCTCCGGGCTGGCGGGAAAAAAGTCCATGAAACATTTTTTTATAAGATCATATCCATGGGCAGGATTATCTACAAAATATCCTAAGACAAACTGTTTGAAACCCAAAACAAATCACCTACTATATTAATATTATGCTACCTTAATGTTAAGGTATAGGGTAGTGGTAAGTCAAGCAAAAATGAAGCAGGGGGACGTTCTTTTTACATCCTCATATCCCGAATCGTAAATCCTCAGTTACCACAAGTTGGTTTGATTGAAACGACAATAGATTTATCGCTTTACTGTGTAACACCGTAAAAGGCTTTATCCACACAAGGAAGCAAAAAGAACGTCCCCCTGCTTCATACTTTGAAAAAGAATGCAGATACTATTCTTGAAAGGAGGTTGATCCAGAATGAAAATCGTCGCGGTACGCAAAAATAAGGATGGAGATATTACTGATTTCAAACTTGATAATAATCAAGAGGTGAACTACAGTCAGGCAATAAATATGGCCCGGAACGGTGAAATAGAACACATTGATGTTTATGATAGAAAAGGTCGGGCCATCATTAGAAGTCAGCGTGACGGAGATCCCAACAATAACCTCGACCGTCTGCCCACTTTCTAAAGCCATTTACAGGGCTCGGGGGACGGCCACGGGGACAGGCCACGGGGCCCTGTCTGTCCCCGTGGTCCACTGATTATTTCAGAACATCCTTGGTTTCAAGTTCATCATTTTTTAGATCAATATACAAGTTCCCATTTACATCCATGGAAGCCAGGAGAATTTGACTAATTTGTTCTACATTCATTTTTCTTAACTCTTCTTTTAGCCAGGATTCATCCCGATTTACCAGGCGCAGATGTTCTTGAAGAATTTTCCCGTCTATGATCAGGTTAGCCGATATCCCGGCGGGAGCTGCGGCCTGGTTCAGGTCTGAAGGAGTGAGGGGTTGTTTATCAGGCTTAAGCTGTACGCTTATAACACCACTGGTTTCAAGTACCGCGGATTGAACATCAGCTATATTGAATACCCCTTTTTGCCTTAATCCTTCCAGCAAATCATTTACATGATATTTTTGCTGCTGGAGATTTTCCTCCAATACTTTTCCGTTTTGAATAATTATAGTGGGAACGCCATCGATAATTCTCCTGGCAGGGATACTGTTTAAGGCAATTTTGGCAGCAATGATAGGCACCAGGCCCCAGATAACCAAGCCAATGATACCATCCCAATAAGATATAGTACGGTCAACAACCATTGAGGCAGCTATTGATCCGATGGTAATACCTACAATAAAGTCAAAAAAATTCAGCTGGGATACTAATTTTTTCCCAAATAAGTAGGTAAAGAAAAACAAAATACCAATGGCAGTAATATTTATACCAACCATTTTAAGATTATCGATAAAAATGTTAACCACTCCTCCTTGACCAGTACCCGTCAATTTTAACCAATAGTCCCTCTTCCTTTATTCTAGTTCTCTTTGAGTAATTCTTGTTGTTTTTGGTATTTTTTGTATTATTACCAAAAAAAATCTTATTAAAAAATATGCACATATTTGTTGGTCATCTGAATATATATGTCAATGTGCGTATTGGAGGGCTGTTAAACCTTCACTGCGGGCCTATTTTATAAAAGGAGTGACGTATTTGAACACCAAGGAAAATTTTGAGAACGCATTTTCCATCGCAGAAAATTCTACAGAAAGATTTTGGGAGGCTTTTTTAGTTACTATGGGGAGCATGTCCTGGACCCAGGAACAAACGGAAAACCTGTTCAGGAAATATCTGGACCAGAATAAGACGGCCAGAGAGGAAGGTTCCCGGTTGATGGAAGAGGTAGTCAGCCAGGCTAAAAGGAATCAACAGCAGATTCAGAAAATGATCGAAGATGCGGTAGTTGGCGCTTTTGGCAATTTAGATATTCCTACTTTCAGCTACATTCAGGAATTATCTAATAAGGTTGATGAGTTATCCAAAAAAGTGGATAATCTCTAAACCCGCAAATTAATATCCGCCGCGGAATTACGGTTATGGCCCTTGGTATCCATAACCGTTTAATTTCGCAGAAAGGAAGGGACTCCATCAATGTCTGAAGATAAGAAAAACACCAGGATAGACTATGAAGATTTAATAAAGGTTCCTGATCTGTTAGAGCTATGGAAGAAAGTGTACTTTAAAACTGAAGAGACCTGTGCCGGTATCAGCAAGGAATTTGTAGCTTCAAAAACCTTTATTGATATGCTGGACCAGGCCAGGGAACAGTATCTTTCCTATCACAAACTGTCCGAACAGTTTCTAGACCAATATTATGACAATAACCCGGTTCCCTCCAAAAAGGACATAGCAAGAATTGCGGAGCTGGTCATCGCCCTGGAGGATAAGGTAGATAATCTGGATATTCAAATCATGGATAATGTTAATATCATGGCTAAGAGTCTGATTAAGCTGGTCGACTTTCAGCAGGCATCCAGGGATGAAACCCTGCAGTTTCTACAAGAGGTGCGGAGCTTGAATGAAAAATTGGACTATATCGAAGCCAAACTGGAAAGCGTGAGTCAACGAATATGTAATCCATAATCTATAAGTCAAAAAGAGCCATATACAAACACGGCGCAGACTGAGAATAATGAAGAAAGGCCTGATTGAATTTGATTGAGAACACTTATAGTGAACTGCGTATAGGAGATACTGCCTGTATCGAGAAAACTGTTACCGAAACCGACGTTTACATGTATGCCGGGATAACCGGGGATTTTAGCTGGCTTCATGTTAACGAAATCAGGGCTCAGCAAGGCCATTTTAAAACCCGTATAGTCCATGGGATGCTGCTTATCGGTTTGATTTCAACCGTGATCGGCAATTATATGCCTGGCGCTGGAACAGTTTACGAAAGCCAGGACATTACTTTTCTTAAACCCTGTTACATTAACGATACTATCAAAGCCCAGACCGAAGTGATCGAGCAGATGGATAAAGGCCGGGTAAAACTCAGAACTTTGTGTTTTAATCAGGATGACTCCATCATACTCGACGGCGAGGCAATTGTCATTCCACCCCGTCATCACGTCTTGAGACATCCAGTAAAAATCGGATAAGGAGTATATAAATGAATCCATTATTCTTAAGCGGTTCCAGAGAAGAACTGTCCAAACAAATGCAGGCCAACTATGATAGCCTCCTGGATACTACCAGTAAATGGGCGGAAATAGTCACCTTCGATCCTGATCCACAGACGGGAATAACCCCCAAAGATGTGGTCTGGAGAAAAAATAAGACCAAGCTTTATCGATATGTATCGGAGCAGGGGCATAAGTACCGGACCCCTATACTTATAACTTATGCACTGATAAACGAAGCCTATATCCTGGACCTGACTCCAGGCATGAGTCTGATAGAACACCTGGTTCAGCAGGGATTTGACGTATACCTGCTGGAATGGGGCGACTTCGAATGGGAAGATCGTAATCTGACTATGGCTGATCTCGTTTTCGACTATATCGCCCTGGCGGCCCGTAAAGTATGCCAGTTTTCCAGAACAGATGAGCTTACCATAATGGGATACTGCATGGGCGGCACCATGGCCAGTATGTACGCGGCCTTATTTCCTCTGCCCCGGGTGAAAAATATAGTTTTCCTGGCTGCCCCTTTTGATTTTTCCGATGCTGGAGTAGCAGGGACCTGGATTCAGAATGAAAGCTTTGATGTTGATAAAATCGTAGATACTCTGCAGTTGATACCTTCATCATTCATTGATCTGGGGGTTAAGATGTTAAACCCGGTCAATAATTACTTGGGAACCTATACCCGGCTCTGGAAGATGCTCGACGAAGGGATGCCGATTCATTCCTGGAAAGTTCTAAACAAATGGGTAAATGACAATAAAAACTTTCCGGGAGGTTCATTCAGACTGTGGATAAAAGATCTCTATCAGGAGAATAAACTGGTTGCCAATCAGCTCCGGCTCCGGGGCCGGCGGGTAGATCTAAGCCGCATCCAGGCTTCCATATTACTGCTGGCGGGAGAAAAAGACCATCTGGTGCTGCCTGCCCAGTCCAGGGCAGCTATGGAATATATACCAGTTAAAGATAAGACTTACCGAGAATTCCCCATAGGGCACGGGGGATTGGTTTTCGGCAATGTCGCGGTTAAACAAGTCTATCCCTTGATCTCGGACTGGTTGGGTGACCGTTCCTAATCCAAGCTAATCAGGTAACGGGACGAAGATGATATGCCGCAGTTGGCTGCCACATCAAAACCCACTAGTTCCGAGTCTTAAAAAAAGGTGTGTCAGGAAGCCCACGCCCCTGGCACACCTTATTCTGACTATTTTTCTTCCTGCTGGTGTTCATCTTTCATATCCAATTTTTTCCGGTTCTTGCCAAAAAACCTTAGCCAATCATGAGGATTAATTATCTTTTTGTCCGGATCAGGATAATTTTCTTCTCTCACCAACCGTACCTCCTAATAACTTAGTATTGGATATTTTGTGTAACTGATTCGCTTATTATCCATTGAAGCAGGGGACGTTCTTTTTGCTTCCTAGAAGCCGGCCAGGTGGCAGGCGTATTCCATGGGTCTGGATACCGCTACTTTCCTGGTATCCGGGCTGATGTCACTAAAGGCACGTCGGCCAGGCTTAGGGTTGGCTTCCAGGAACCACACCTTTCCGTTAGCGTCGATCAGGAAATCCAGACCCAGCTCCCCCAGTGCTCTGGCCCTACTGGCTATTATTTCTGCTATCCTTAAGGACATTTGTTCCAGCTGGGTGTTAATATCAGAGATATCTTGGAGATCAAAACCACGGTCTTGCAGGATATCTGCAGGCTCCTGGGCTTTTCCGCCGGTATGCAGGTTGGTGGTAATCCTGCCGGCTGCTCCTACTCGGGCTGCGGTGCCGGTCACTTGCCATTTATTAAAGCGGTTCTTTTGGACCAAAACCCGAAAATCACTATGCTGGTTATTTTTCATAATACGGATACTCTGCTGGACAATAGGCATACTGCAGTCCAAATTAGCCCTGGTTTTTAGCAGGATTTCCTGGGCACTGCGACAGATAAAGCCATTATTACGATCGGCGGTTTTGACCAGGTAAGCACCCTTTTTTCTAGTTACCCGGATAATCCCATTTCCTTTACAGCCGCTGGGTGGTTTAAGATAAACTTCTTTATGTTTCTTTAGCATAGATGCCAGCACTTGACTGGATTCGAGCAGGCGGGTTTCGGGCAGGTGGACTGCAACATCGCTGTGCTTCTCCAGCAACCGATGGACAGCCCATTTGCTGCCGATTGAATTGTTGAAGGTTTTAACTCCATGCCTGGCTAAAAGGGCTATGGTATGGTAGGAACCTGCTGAACCGGCATCGCTGAAGTACCGATTGTAGCATACATCCGGCAGGGGAAAATACATGCGTTTCCAACGTTCATCAGACTTCCCGGTAAGATAATACCCATTTATACATCTGCGGTCTCTATAAATGTCTTGGGGACAGAATATGAAGCCGACTCCATTCAAATTCCGCAGGCTGCTCAACAGGCTGCGGAAAAACGTGTTCTGGCTTCCAAAGGAGCCGCGTTCTTTACTGTATTTTCCCGCCAGTACTCCTACCACGGGGCCCAGCCGCAGTCCTTTATCGGTTTGTATAATATTCAAACTTAATCCCTTCGGTATTCCGAGAACAGCAGCTAAATCATCGGTAATGAATACCCGGTGTTTGTCAACGACATGGTCTACCTCTGCTTCGACTATGCGAGCTCTTATTATCCTTTTCCCTAGCGCAATATTACAGCCTGCTCCTGAGTCAAGCTGCAAGGACTCCCTTAATTCACTGGAGACTGGCAGATTTACGGGGGTATTTTTCATAGGCCATTCCTTAATAAACTTATATACTAATTTATTATATGAATAACAGTCCCTAAAGGTTATCGGCATAACAGAACACCGGAGACGTTATGTTTTATCCCATCCCCTGGGTCCTTTGGGCTCATGTGGCGAGTCTGTCGATATCCAGGGGTATGCCGCGCTCCGGGGCCAGAAGCAGGCTGATCACTGCGCTCGGACAGTGGGTAACACAAAGGCCGCAGCCCATACACTTGTCAACATTCAATTCGGGCAGGTCATCATTTAATTGAATAGCACCAAAGGGACATATGGATGCACAGTTAGCACAGCCGGTACAATTCTCAATATCAAAATAAGGTCGGTAGCCGGAATGAGCCATGCGATTAACGCCTCTGAAGAAGGACTTCATACCCAGACAACAACAGGAACAGCAGTTGCATATGGCGTAGAAGCGATGGTGCATAACATCCTTGAACCATGCGGTGTGAATATGCCCGCGATTTTCCTCTGCTTCAATAATATCAAGAGCTTCTTGAACTTCTATCCTTCTGGACCGGGTGGATTGGTGTTCTATAATAAATGAGGCAAACGGTTCGCCGATTACCAGACATACGTCGGTAGGAGTGCAGGGGTTTTTCTGCTGCAAACGGCAGGGACATTCCATAACCGCTATACTTGGCAGCGGGTCCTGCAGGATAATACTTCGGGCTACAGGATAGGGTATTACATGTTCCAGGTTGGTCAAGGAAATGGGCTGATTGATCGTAAGAATTCGGCCGGCATCCTGTTTGGTCACCAATTTGCCGTGATAAGTATCCCCTGATTCGTTGCTGCCAAAAAGCTGCATAAACCGGGGCCAGGATGCTGGCTTCAGATACCAGACCGGACGGGATGCATATAAATAACCTTCGATTTTCTTCCCCAGCGACAGGTTGGATAAACGCCAAAAAGCAATGGTGGATTTCAGCGGGAAGATGGAACGTTCCAACGATACCCATAACAATATTAGAGCTAACAGAAATATCATCAGGGCAAGTATTACTTTCTCCATGTTTCGCCTCTTTAAGTAAATTTTTTTTGACCAATTTTGCTTACAACCGGTATTTTCTAATCAGGTAACAGTCACCTTAACTCGCCATAACTCAATCAGTATATCCCTCTGTGATTATAGAACGTGACCTGGTTGATTCAGTACGCAGGCTGGCTATGGCTAGATACTCCACTGAATTAAAGCACGTTTGCAGGGCTTTCATCGATTCAAATTCTATAACTAGAATTCTCCCCGGTTCCCAGTTACCTGAAACTGGAATGCTTTTCCCTCCCCTTACCAGATACCTTCCTCCGTACTTTAATATAATAGGTTCAGCCTTTTCAATGTACTGCTGGTACATAACAGGATCAGTTATTTGTATTTCTGCAATTAAATAGGCGTTCATACAGTCATCCCTTTTCCTATCCGTTTAATTTTAACATGTTAATTACAAAGTTAACTTAACACCTAAAATGAGTCAAGGAACCATCCCCACTGTCATTTAATTAATTCTCCACTGCTTCTTGTATTTCAGCTGGTTGATGCCTACTCTGTTTTGTCCTGCTGATCAGATCGTCCAGGAGGGTATAAATAACTGGAACTACTATCAGGGTCAGGAGGGTGGATGTAATCAACCCTCCTATAGTGGCATGGGCCATGGGAGCCCGCTGTTCTGCCCCAATCCCCAGTGCCAGGGCAACCGGAACCATCCCCAGAATCATGGCGGTGGATGTCATCATTATAGGACGCAGCCGCGTTGCTGCAGCCTGTTGTATGGCCTCACTGCGTTCTACACCTTGAGCCCGGGCCTTTTTGATGAAGTCTATTAATAATATAGCATTCTTGGTGACCAATCCCATGAGCATAATTATCCCAATCAGGGAAACCAGACTCAGGTCACTTCCCATTGCTTTTAAGCCCAGGATAGCTCCTATGATGGCCAGGGGCAGGGCAAACATTATGGCCAGAGGATCGATGTAGCTCTCAAACTGGGCGGCCAGGATCAAGAATATGAACAGAACTCCCATAACCAAAGCCATACCCATGGACTGGAATACATCATCCATGCGTTCGGAATCTCCCCCTGCCGTTAGCTTATAGCCTTCCGGCAGAGGCATCTCTTCCTGTACCCGCTGCTCAAAGATTTTATTAAATTCCCCCAGAGAAATCCCGTCCAGATTCCCTGACAGCACAATTTCCCGAGCGCGGTCATAGCGATCTATTACGCTGGCAGAAGTGGAAAAAACTGATTTAGTCACCTGGTTAAGAGGAACTAGGGTGGATGGCACCCCGGCAATTCCCCATCCAGCCGGCAGATATACCCGGGCCAAATCCTGAACATCCTGCCGCTGAGCATCCTGCAGGCGCAAGCGCACATCGAAGCGTTCCGCACCCTGCTCGTACTGGCCGACTACCGTTCCGGTTAGCAAGGTGCGCATAGTAGTGGCAACATAAGCGGTGCTAACCCCGAGGTCAGCAGCCTGATCCTGCTTTACCTCCAAATTCACTTCGGGTTTGCCCTGTTTATAGCTGCAGCTTACATCTACTGCTCCAGGAATAGTCTCCAGGATACCCTGGGCTTGTTCGGCATAAAGCAGCAATTGATCTAAATTCTCACCCTGGATACGAAAGGCCCAGGCCTTTTCTTCGGCTATTCCAGTGTTAAATAACATAGATATCCTGATCCCCGGAATACTACGCAGATCCTGGCGTATGTCTGCTGCCACCTGGGTTATGGTCTGGTCACGCTCGTTCTTGTCCACCATTTTGATAAAAACTATAGCCTCTTCGGTATCTACGGTAGCGTAGGTTTTGGTAATCTCTGGATGGGTCTTGAGTACTGCTTCTACCTGTTCTGTTATTCTACCGGCGGCTTCCAGATTTAAACCGGCATCAAATTCCACAATCATACTGCATTCCCCCAAATCACTGGTGGGAACAAAAGACGATCCCATAAACGGAATGATCATCAAGCTGCCCAGGAAAACTGCCAGGGCAATGGCCAGAGTCTGCCAGCGGTGCTGGAGGGTGGACTTTAGCAGGCGGCGGTACTGTTCAGCAAACCACTCAAAGCCCTGGTTAAACCAGTCTAGAAATTTTCCCACTGGTCCGGAAGAGGAAGCCTGTTCGCGATGGAGATAGCGGGCAGACAGCAGTGGCACCAGAGTAAAGGATACCAGTAGTGATACCAGCACAGCAAAAACCACGGTAAATCCAAATTGTTTGAAAAACTGTCCTACCTGCCCGGTCATCATCCCTACCGGCAGGAATACTGCGATAACGGTAAAGGTGGTGGCGGTGACGGCCAAACCGATTTCGGAGGTCCCATCCCGGGCCGCTTCAAAGGGGGTTTTACCCAAATTCAAATGACGGATAATATTTTCTATTACTACAATGGCATCATCAATCAACAGACCTACTGATAGTGACAGGGCCATTAGAGACATGGTGTTCAAGGTAAAATTCATAAGCCGCAGGGCAAAAAAGGTGGCAATTATGGAAGTCGGAATAGCCAGGGCTGCGATCAACGTACTGCGCCAGTTGCGGAGAAATAGGAATACAGTCAGGATGGCCAGTATGCTGCCTTCAAACAAGGTTGAAAGCACATGATTTACTGAGCTGCGGATGTACAGGGAATTATCCCGCACCACTTCAACTTTAACCCCGCTGGGCAGCTGAGTGTTTATATTCTCTACTGCCTCTATGATTCGTTCTGCTATTACTACTGTATTGCTCCCGGACTGTTTAACTATATTTAAGCCGACTACCGGACGGCTCTGGTAACGGGCCATGCTTTCCTTTTCTTTGATTCCGTCCTCAACCTGAGCGATATCCTTTATGTATATCTGGACGCCGTTTCTGGCAGCTGCCGGCAGCTTACCGAAACTTTCCAGGTCTTTTACCTGACCGGTGGTACGCACGATTATCTTACGCTCATCACTGCTCATGCTTCCGGCGGGTACGTCCATATTCTCATAACTCAGACTTTCTATAACTTCAGCAGTAGTCAAACCATAAGCGTTTAACTTATCGATATCCAGGTCAAGATGAATTTCTCTTTCCTCACTGCCTACCACATTAACCGATCCTACCCCGGGGATGGTCTCCAGCTGGGTTTTTATAACCTTATCTACCAGCGTACTCAGTTCCAGAATAGAAACTTCTCCAGTGACGGCCAGTGAAACGATAGGTGCCATGGAGGGGTCATAGCGGACAATGACTGGTTCTTCGATCTCAGCCGGCAGTTGGCCTCGTATACTCCCCAGTTTGTCCTGTACATCCTGAGCAGCTGTCTGGGCCTTGGTTTCCAGTGTGAATTCTGCCCAGGTTATGGCTGCTCCCTCATGGACCTCGGTATATATATGCTTTACCCCGGAAATCTGGCCTATGGCTTCTTCTACTTTCCGGGCCACTTTGCTTTCCATCTGCTCGGGAGTAGCGCCAGGCTGTACTATGGTTACTGCTACATAGGGAAATTCCAGTTCTGGCCAGTCATTGATGTTTAAATTCAGAAAACTATTAATTCCCAGTACTATCAGAGCAAGGATAGAAACTGTAGCCAGCACCGGCCTTTTTAAACTGAGATTGCTTAAAAACATTTCTATTCCTCCTGCTGCCCGGCGATGATTACCCGGTCCATGTCCTTTAACTTATTCACGTTGCTGACTACTACTTGCTGTCCTACAGTCAGTCCCTTTTTAATCTCCACCTGCTCCTGAATTATCGCTCCGATCTCCACCAGCTGAAGTTTTACCTGCTCTCCCTCTGTAATGAACACATAATATTGCCCCTGTCGGCTGATCAGGGCCTTTTGTGGTATTACCATTACCTGCTCACTTTGACCGGTATTTATATATACTTCGGCAAACATACCTGGTTTCAAGGAATACCCGGGGTTATCCAACTTGATCCTGGCAGCATAAACACGACCTGCGGCACTGGCAGATGGATTCACAGTAGCAACCGTTCCAGTAAAAGACTGATCACCCAGCGCACTAACCAACACCCGGGCAGCCTTACCAGGCTGAATAAGGTTAATGTCCTCCGCCCTTACTTCCACATCCACGTATACACTGGATATGTTTTCGACCTCCAGCAATGGATAACCGGGGGATAGCATTTGGCCCAGGCTTACGTTACGGTTTACTGCAATTCCGCTTATGGGAGCGGTTATGATGGTATGCTGCAAATCCCGCTGGGAATTGGTCAGGGCTGCAGAAGCAGCAGCGTAATCGGCTTCGGCTATTTTTAAAGCGGCGGTGAGGTCTTGGAATTCTTTTTCTGAAACTGCTCCATGGTCATACAAAACTTGCACCCTTTCATGGTCACTCCGGGTTATACTCAACTGGGTTTCAGCCTTTGACAGAACCGCCTGGTTTAACTCTACCGCATTCTGGTAAGCATCGCTTTCTAATACGGCCAGGGTCTGTCCTGCCTGGATCGTCTTTCCGTTTTCTACCGATATGTTCTGCACTATTCCTGCCACTCGGGCGGTGACCAGTGCTTTTTCATAAGGAGCTATGGTACCATTCATTAACAGCACCTTTTCTCTGTCCATCTGTTGCGCTTCTTCTGCCAGCACGGTCTGGGATACATCCGTGGTAAGGGTCGTCTCCGAGGGGCTGTTCAAATTTAAGCTTTTGCCGAAGACTACCACCACTACTATAAGCAGTGGGATCAGCCATAGTAATTTCCATTTATTCATTCTAATTACCCCTCATTCCTACTATTATTTAAAATGCCGTAGAAGATTAAGCTCAAAAACTTGGTCAAGGCCTGGTCCAGAGTCAGGTCGTGCTCGGTTAAAAATCGATAATCCATAAGAGCGGAAGTAGAAGCCTGAATTACCGCATCCAACAATGCCGGGTCAATTTCCGGCCGCAGCTCTCCACTCTGAATTCCTGCTTTGAAAATGTTAATGGTCTGTACTTTTTGAAACTGGAGGGAAGCTTCGCATTTAGCCCATTCTTGTGGAAAATACTGCTGCAATTCAGCTAGCAGCCAGGTGGGGACCATGGTCTGCAGTGAACTGGACAACATAGCCTGCAATTTTTCAGCAGTTCCGCTGCTGGCTCGCAATAATTCCCCCCGGGTGCTCATATCCATTTCTAGATAGTTGTCCAGCACCGAGCTGATTATTTCATTTTTGCTGTTGAAATACTTATAAATGGTTTTTTTGCTTATACCCAGGTTGGAGGCCAGATCATCAATAGTAAATTTCCTGAACCCGTATTTAAGGATTTCTTGACCGGCAGACTGTATAATCCGCTCTCTCAATATAAACACTCCACTTCGGAAACTATTTTAGTTTCTATAGTTTCCTCTATCATATAGGTTATATTCGTCACCTGTCAATAAATTATTTCAAGTCCGGTATATAACTTGCATACTGGTATTAAAGGCAGGATTTTCCTAATTACATGTGGTACTTTGATCCTTAAATAGCAACAGCGGAGAATTAAAATCAATTCTCCGCTGCTGAAATATATTCATTTATTCTATTGCAGTTTATTGCCACAGGAGGTGCAGAATTTCTGATCTGGAGTCACCTCTGCCTGGCAAGAGGGACAACGATTTGTGTCAGGCAAAGCATCAGTGTCAGCTATCGCTGCTGGAAACCCGAATCCAGATGGTGGTGCTGGTACTGTATCATCAGATATCGGGGCAGTGAAGAGTTTTACCTCCTGCCGCTGACCCTCTTCCATTAACGTGAATGTAGCTTCCCCGGCTTGATAACCACTGTGTTCCCAACTTTCATGAATGGGATCCAGGTAATACCAGGTCCCATTCAAGGGGTTTAACCAGTATTGAATCCTACCCACCTGCAGAATCCATTCTTCGAGGGGCCCGAAGGCCTCCTCCATGGTCATGTCGGGATTGAGTTCACGATCTTTCATCCTTTCATAACGCTGTTCTACCTCGATTTGTTTTTTAATAATTTCCTGCATCACCATGCCTCCTTCCCATAGCTCTCCACTGTACGCAGTGCGGCTTCATAATTTTGCGACTGATGTTCCTTGGCATAATTTGGGAAAGTTCTTGCACTGAGTTTTATAAAACTCCCCTTATCTTTGAGACGTTCTAATTGAACCTATGTGCTTGCTTACTTTTTCTCCGCTAAGGCCCCTGAATTTAAAACTTACCCGTGCTGCCCCCATCAGTTACAGGGCGGTCACTCCATGGATCCTTTTCGTAACTTTTTAATACGCTCTGGGCGGCGCCCAGTTCTCCTTTTTTCTCATAGTATTTAAGGAAGGCTTGTTCGCCTCTTTCTTTGCCATACTGATCCATGAAGGCTTTCAGGTCAACCTGCATCGCGGAGCGCTCTAATACCGTATTTTCGCCCCACCATGGTTCTCCCAGCTTTTCGTTCCATTTTTTCAGCCAGTCTTTCTCATCCATGATCTGCCCGTTGCCTTTTTGCATGCCATCCCAAAAGTCCAGGACCTTACGCTCTCCATCCGGTAATATAACCAGGGTAGCGCGGTGATTCACTCTGGAGTTACGCTCCAGGGTAATACTTTCGACCACTACGTCGTCGCCATATATGTCTTTAACCGAATCCTTAATCCAGTCAGCCCCCCATTGTCCATATTCGCCGCACTGACCGCCTTTCCAGTTCCCCAGTTTTTCATTCCAGACCCACCCTATGCTATTGTTCCAGAATTTGTCGAGCACACCCGGGTTGCGCACATAATAATGTTCATCCATTTTATTTTTAATTATTTGATCCATGGCTTTTTCCAGATTTTCCTGCCGGGTAAAGCCATGGATATCCAATCCATCTCGATCATAGCCCTGCCGGTCGAGACCTATTACATCATAACCATCCTTGTCCCAACCGTCTTTATTAAAACCACTCCGACCATAGCCGTCCTGGTCATAACCCTGTTCATTGTAGCCCTCTTTATCCCAGCCATTCTTATCAAAGCCATTTTTATCAAAACCATCTTTATTATAACCGGTACTATCGTAACCTTCCCGATCATAGCCCTCCTCGTCGTAGCCCAGGTGATCATAGCCTTCAGCATCTCGCCCATCCTGATTAAATCCATCCCGGTTGTAGCCGGAGCGATCAAAGCCATTGCTGTCATAGCCATCACGGTCGTAACCTTCCCGATCTACGCCCTTCTGGTCATAACCATCCCCGTCATACCCATCCCGATCGAAACCATTACGGCCCAGGCCTTTATCGTCATAGCCTTCACTGTCATAGCCGTCTTTATCATAGCCATCTTCGTTGTAGCCGTTCTGGTCGTATCCATCTCTATCATAACCGTTCTTATTATATCCATCCCGGCCAAACCCATCCTTATCGTAGCCATCCTGATTATACCCATCCCGGCTAAATCCATCTTTATTATAACCATCCTGATCGTAGCCGTCCCGGTCATATCCATCTCTGCTCCATCCATTCCGGTCGTAACCGTCCCGGTCATATCCGTCCTGATTATAGCCGTCACCGTCATAACCCTCCCGATCAAAACCGTTACGATTATATCCATCGCTGTCATAACCGTTTTTATCATAACCTTCTCTATCTATGCCATCCCGGTCAAAACCATTTTTGTCGTAGCCGTTTTCGTCATAACCATCGCGGTGCCAGCCATCCCGGTCGTAACCATTGCGATCATAGCCATCGCGGTTATAGCCTTCCCGGTCATATCCACTGCGGTTAAAACCTTCTTCGTCATAGCCATTTACATCATAGCCATCGTCATCGTAGCCATCTCGGTGATAGCCATTTTTGTCATATCCGTTGCCATCGTAACCATACTGATCATATCCGTTGCGATCATATCCGTTATGGTCATAGCCATTTTGATCGTATCCTTCCCTATCCCAGCCATTGCGGTCATACCCCCACCGGTTATATCCCTCCCGGTTGAAACCGGAGCGGTCATAACCTTCCCGGTCGTAGCCGTCTTTATCATATCCCTCGGCATCATATGGAAGTTCTTCACCTTCTGAAGCATCTCCGGACTCATTTTCTGGTGCATCATAAGGATCGTCAGGAGAACCGTCTTGAGGAACATAAACCTGATCATAATCTTCATCCTCCCCGGTATCGAAACTGCCCGGGTCGATATTCACCAGAGCATTAGCCAGCGCTGGTCCTAAGGCGGCGCCAAACGCAGGCGGTACTCCGAGAGCTATGGCTAGCCCTGAACCAGTACTTCCCCACCAGTTAGCCCATCCCCCTGCTTCTGCGACTCCACCATCATCAGCCAGGAGCAGATGCCCACCGGTTAGTAATCCGGTATCCCCCAGAAAATAGGCCAGAGCAACAAAAAATATTATTATAGGCATCACCGGCATTCCCTGCCCTTTATCACGATCAGAGAACATCATCGCCGCTGCTGCACCAAGTATGACCAAACCAAAGAAGGAATCCCATATTAGGATGATTCCCAGCAGAAATCCGCAGGCCGTCCCCACCATATTCAGATAGCCCTCGATTGTCGCATGGCTCTCCAGTTGTTTACCCTTGACCCCCAGTGCCTGCCATACTGCATTCCAGGTACTGCGCAGCAAAAGAGCCACTAGTTTTCCCAATGGGCTGGCAAACAGGGCGGATACCCCTATAGCCAAAACCAAACTGCTGGTACCAGACATTAATCCAGCTATAACCAGTGCCATACCGGCTCCAGTTAGTATAGCCGCCGGAGCAGCTTTCTGGTTAATTTTAACAAATTCAGACATCTGCCCGGGAACCGCTTTGAGGCTGGTCAGGAGCCCTGGCTTACCCTGCTTCTTCCTGGCAATGGATGAAAATATCAGCGTACTGGCCAGGGTCCAGAGCACAGTGGCCGAAATTATGTTACCTTTGCTGGCCAGCAGGTTGGAACCCAGAAAACCCGAAGGAGCAAAACCTTGATTCGGTCCTACCAGCAGAAAAGTGTGTATCAGCATGGAAATGGCAAAGAACAGTATGGTCATCGGAAGTGCTTTAAGTACCGCCTGCCAGGTTTTAGTCCAAATTTCTCCGAGCAAGCTGCCCCAGGTAAGGGCCTTTTTAGGCCCCTGGCAGGCAGAACCCGGTCCAGCGTAATAGGTTCCTGCTTCCATTTGAGGTATATAGGCTGGCTGATGATATAATTGGTCAACCCAGTTTTCGTATGCTGGCTTAGTTCTGTTGACGGCTGCAATTCCACAGTTTCCGCAGAAAGCAGCCCCCGGCTCAACTTCAGCCCCGCAGGCAGAACAGGTGTTAATAGGAATGGAGGCTGCTGCCCCGCACATGGGACAGAATCCACCTTTTTCCGGAATATCAGCTCCGCAGTTTTTACATAACATAATCCACCACTCCCTAATGCGTTTAATCGTTTTTGATAGAGTGAGAGAACTATCTCTCAGGGCTTTTCGGCTCCTTCTGTCTCAGATACTTTTGTTAATTTACGAAAAATCTATGCTCCAGCCAGGCATGGTCTTCTTGGCAGGGGCTAAGCAGCAAGCAAGAGTACTGTTCCCTGGTTTTCTATAATTTCTAACATTATAGTTTCTCTTTCATATACTGATTCTCCTCCCAGCGTATCAGCAATATATTCACATAGTATCTCTGTACTGACAACATTTCGTTAAAGGCTGAAAAAGGGTAATTTTCGTCTTTTAGCTCAGCTAATTCACCCCGCAAACCGAGTTAATCAGCAGCATTAGAGATGAAATGCTTGATATTGCCTCAAAATGGAGATGCTAACTGTCAGCAAACTGAACGATTATTACTATTAGAAAGTAACACCATATTATATATTGACATTCACCTTAATTGAAAGGAAAATATATTTTGTACTTTACTTGATATAAACGAAGGGATGTATGAAGATGGCAACTGAAAGGAATCTCATGTTTGATGTTTTAAAAGGCCTGGGTATCATATCGGTTATTTTCAGTCATGTCTATCGGGGCGGAACTGATCCGGTAGCAGTTTTTATTCGGGAATTGGCCATGTGGTGTGTACCTATGTTCTTTTTGATCCAGGGCTATTTCATGTACAATCCTTCGTATAAAACCTGGTTTAAATCTACCTGGAAAAAGATTAAGAAATCCTATATACCTTACCTGCTCTGGGCTGTATTTTACGGAGGGTTCTATTATTATATAGCAGGCAAAACCTTTACCCTGATGGACGTTATCCTGGGCAAAACTGCTCTGCATCTGTATTTTATGTTCTATTACATCGTTTTTGCTGTCTTTTTCCCTTTGCTGTATTTTCTCCCTAAGATATGGCGTAAATATATACTGATCTTCATGATTTTAAGCAATCTATATGTCACATTCATGCTGGAAATTGCTAAAACTTATCATATTCACTGGATAAGCTGGCCATATCCCATGCCTCCTAAATGGTGGGGTTTCATTGCTATAGGAATGCTGCTGGGAGAGTATCCCCGCATTAAAGAATATATTACCCAACATGCCCGGGCTTTTGCCTGTGGAAGTTTAGTTGTTGCAGCTATCGGGCTTATTGAACCCTATTTAAATAACACTCTGGGCTATCTTTTCAACAAAGTAGCCCTGTTTCCGATGTCCCTGGGTGTCACGCTGTTTCTGGCTATCTACTACAGTACCGCCAAACCTCTGGGGGAGAAGTTCCTGGCCTATGTGGGTGAACGCAGCTTCGGTATTTACCTGATGCATTTTCTCCTGGTCGATTATCTCAGAATTACTTTAATACCAGGCGATCGAACTCTGGTAGCCTTGATCATCCTGTTTATCTGTCTGGCGGTATTGGAGATACAGGACCGCACCAAGCTGCTGCTACGCGGGATGACCGCCTGATGAGCAAGGGGATTTTCCTCTGACTCACATTACAGATCCTTTCATACAACGCTTATATACTTTATCAACCAGTGACCCGCCGGTAAAATCAACCGGCGCAAAACTCCCCTGCTCGATAAAAAATTTATAACGCTGCTTGAATTCATATTTGTTCTGAACTATATCTTTTAGCCACTGCAGAAAATAATCGACTTCTTCCCGGGTATTATAACCGGCCAGACTTAGTCTGACCATACCAGGTATTTTATCATTACGGTTCTGATCGTATAGCTTTAAGTGCTCGTGATTTTCTTTTAAACCCAGCAGGTGGCGCACATAGTTCTGAGCGCAAAAACACCCTGTTCTAGTACCTATCCCAGCCTCATAGCATAAAACAGCTCCCACCAGAGCATGGGGCAGACCTTTAATGTTAAAAGTCACCACTCCTACCCGGTCGGTGCTCCCATATAATTCAACACCTGGAATGCGGCCTATTTGTTCTAAAAGATAGCTGGTCAGGCCTTCTTCATGTTCCTGCAGTTTATCCATCCCCAGGCGGCTCAGGTAAGTCAGGGTTCGGGCCAGGGCATAAGTACCGGTTACATTAGGGGACCCGGGCTCGTCACTATCTGGTGGATCAGACCAGTATACTTTCTTCTTCATCACTATTTTTACTGTTCCCCCACCGGTATAATCGGGAGGATTTTGAGTGAACACCTCCCGGGGTCCGATTAATGCTCCGGAGCCAAAGGGAGTAAAGATTTTATGCCCGGAAAAAGCAATAAAGTCAATATGTCGTGGGTCAGAATGGGATTTCATATCGAAAGACCGATGCGGCACCAGCTGGGCCCCATCCACCATGATTCTGGCTCCATATTCATGGGCCATTTCAGCCAGCAAATGGACATTATTGACATGTCCAGTGACATTTGATGCTCCACAGACGGTCAATAACTTAACCCGGGGGTAATTCTTCCTAAATATACTGGCAGCATGCTCTATGTCTAATACCCCATCCTTATCAACCTTGACATATACCACCGTCGCCTTTCCCCTCCAGGGCAGATCATTGGAATGATGCTCCATATCGGTAGTCATTACCACATCGGATGGTTTAAGATGCAGCCTATAGGATAATTTATTTATGCCTTCAGTAGTATTATTGACCATAATAATGGAATCTCGATCCGGGTCTGCATTTACAAATCGGCCGATGACTTGATGACAATCATCGTATACTCTGGAACTCACCATGGATTTATAACCGGTCCCCCGGTGTACACCCGAATACCATTCTAAAAACCTGCTCATATCATTTAATACCGGTACCAGAGCCGGAGTACTGGCAGCATTGTCAAAATGGATATATCTTTTTTTCTTTTTCCCTCTCACCAATATTCTTTGATTAATACCTTTGATATTTTTTCGCAGTATCATTACTTCAACAGCCGGGTTAGATCTATTCATAAACATAATGCACCCTTTTTAAACACTTTTATATATACTATGTCAAAAGGGTAAGTGAGTTACAGAATTCTAATTCCAACAGGCAGCTGGGGAGGCTTCGGTCTCAGCAAAAAACGCTGCTGTGTTTCTTTCGATTATACTTCAGATAAAAAACTGGGCATTGGCCTGCAGTGCATCTTGAAGATAATTATTGACATCTACCACCTCAATGCCTGACAGAAGTTCCTCCGGCTTAAAGCCCATTATCTCCATGGATAATTTGCAGGCGCGAAATTTAACCCCCTTATTCCGGGCGCCTTCTAAAAAGTCCTTTAAATGAGGGGTTTGTTTGTCATCCATCATATTCAACAGCATGGATTTCCCCACCCCGGCAAAATTCATTTTAGACAATGGAAGCTGTTCAGCTCCCGCCGGGGTAAAGGATGAGAACATTTTCTCATAAAGATCTTTGCTGTCGATATCCATCTTGTCAGGATCTCTTAGAATCAGCAGTCCCCAAAAGGCACAAAATATGGTAACTGTAACTCCCATACCTGCAGCGCCGTTAGCCAGAATAAAAGCAGCCAGGCATTTATCATAATCTCCGCTAAATAGTAGTATGTTTAAGTGTTTTTCTTTCATATAACATCGGCTCCTTTATATTCATATTTTCTTTAGAATGTGTTTTTTAATAGTTTTTAATCCTCATAACTCACGGGGACGACTCCTTTAATCGCATCATGCATGCTTAAATAAAGTGGACCATGTTAACCAGGTATATTAGATAAGACAAGTAATTGGAGGAAGGGCCTGAAAACCGCGACAATTGAGACTTATTGACAGCAGAAAGCAGGGCTTTAAAACCCTGCTTTCTGCGGGATCGTTAATAAGGGGACTTAATGTTGCAACCTACCGGATAGCTTTAAGGAGGTTGGCTGAGACCACCATATGCTGCCAGGGTATGCTCTCCAGTTTAATCGCTTCGCTCATATCTTCCAGCTCCACGGGACAGGACAGCAGATTTCTTGATCCGGTTACGGATCAAGATATATCAACAGAACCGTCCCCGGCGATATACTCTATATTTCCCTGGTCCACAGGGAACACATGGCCGGACCGCCTCCCACGCAGAGTGATGCTCCCCCGGTTTTGGCTCCCATTTTCACCATTTGATAATAGAGACTTACGATGATACGCAGGGCGGTGCATCCTACCGGATGACCCAGGGCAATTCCGGAACCGTTCAAGTTGCACTTGTTCATATCCAGTTCCAGACCATAATCTTCTTTTAACATACGTCCTACACCCAGGAATTGTGCGGCAAAGGCTTCGTTAATTTCCCAGTAGTCTATCTCACTGAACTGCATTCCCGCCTTATTAAGACATTTAGGAATAACTGCGGCTGGACCCAATCCCATGACCTTTGGGTCTACCCCGGCATGGCCAATTTCTATCATCTTCATCAAAGGCTTGATACCCAGTTCCTGCGCCTTTTCTTTATTCATTATTATCAATGCTGCAGCACCGTCGTTTATTCCAGATGCATTGGCAGCTGTTACAACTCCTTCTTTCTTGAAGGCGGGCGGCAGTTTGGCCATGGATTCGACACTGGCATCCGGGATCATATGCTCATCGGTCTCATAGAATTTACTGCCTTTCTTGCTCTTTAATTCTACTGCCACGACCTCATCTTTAAAGGTCCCGTTCTGTACAGCGGCGGTAGCCCGCTTATGACTCATAAGAGCTAATTGGTCACATTCCTCCCTGGTAATACCATATTTATCGGCTACGTTTTCTGCGGTTATGCCCATATGACCGGGAACCATGCCGTCATACAAGCCATCGAATATCATTGAATCCTCCAAAGTACCTGCATTCATGCGGTAACCCATCCTGGCTTTCAAAGCCAGATAGGGAGCATTGGTCATGCTCTCTGCCCCAATCACCAGTGCTATATCGTTTGCTCCCACCTGTATATTACGCGCTGCAGCTTCCAGGGCTCTCATGCCGGAAGCACAGTTCTGATTAACATTACAGGCGGTGCTGCTCACCGGTAAGCCACAGGCCATGGCCACCTGTCGGGACACTAGAGATCCCTGCCCATGTACATATATCATACCCAGAGTCAGTTCTCCAATCAGGGCCGGGTCAATTCCTGCTCGTTTAATAGCTTCTTTGCCGACTGTTATGGCCAGGTCCTTGGCTTGTACATCCTTCAGACTGCCCATAAATCTGCCTATGGCCGTCCTGCATGCACTGACTACTACAATTTCCTTAAGATCCATTTCATCTTCCCCCTCACTCAAATTTGTCTATCCCGGTTCTTGCTCCTGGTCTAAACTATTGCTTAAGTTGGGTCCCCCCTTTCCCTATATGAATTGGTATAGTTAAGCATCTGTTTATAATAGTTGTCCAAAAAGACTCAATTGGGGCTTATTATGGCTTTTACGATGATGTTATAATAATGCAAATAATGTGCCAGGAATGGTAAATACTTGAAGCCATAAGAAAAAGGCTATTCCTCCATAGTTACAAAGAATAGCCTTTAAGTGGATTTATGTTGAAAATGCCGCTTATAGTTGCAAAAAGCTACCCATAAGCTTAATTCACCAGCCTGAACAAGGTATTAAGGTCGCAAATAACGACTCGAGAGTCTCGAAACGATACTCTTATGGCAGATGGTGTACCCACGGCACTTAATAAACTTGCCTTTATTCGATATGAAAGTCCATAAGCTGGTATTTCTTTAATTTACGATACAAAACCGATTTATTCAAACCCATAAGCTGAGCGGCCTGAGCCTTATTATTATTAGTAGTGAGAAGGGTTTCGATAATCATGTCTTTTTCCAGGTCTTCAATGGCTTTATTCAGGTTGTAGTCGGCTGGTTTCTTTTTGGTCGGCTGATTTATATGGTTCAGGGAGGGAAAATGCTCTGCTAAAAGGATCTCGTCACCGTTGAAACAGGCCAGATTTGCTGCCCTTTCCAGTAAATTCTCCAGTTCCCGAACATTACCCGGCCAGGAGTATTTTTTTAGCAAATCCAGAGCTGGATCAGATATACCTTTTATATCAGACCCTAAGGTGCCATTAATTCTCTTTATTAATACATTGATAAGTAACGGTATGTCCTCCATGCGTTTCCGCAGAGGCGGTATGGATAACCTTACCACGTTGAGCCGGTAATAAAGATCCTCCCTAAAGAGCTGTTGTTTAACCAGGTCTTCCAAATCCCTGTTAGTTGCTGCTATTACTCTAACATTGATAGGGATGAGGCGGGTTCCTCCCACCCTTTCAATAACTCGCTCCTGCAATACGGTAAGCATTTTGGTCTGCATGTTTAATGGCATATCACCAATCTCATCGAGAAAGATGGTCCCCCCCTTGGCCAGTTCAAATTTTCCTGGTTTACCACCCTTTTTGGCTCCAGAAAAGGCGCCTTCTTCATAACCAAATAACTCCGATTCCAGAAGACTTTCCGGCAAAGCTGCACAGTTTATTCTTACAAACGGGCAGTGTTCGCGGTTGCTGGCATTATGTATGGCCTGAGCAAAGAGTTCTTTTCCCGTACCGCTTTCACCTGTTATCAATAGTGTGGAAGTCGTTATTGAGAGTTGATGAGCAATCGATTTCACCAGTGAAAATTCCAGACTCTGGCCAATCAAATCATTAAAATACCATTTAGCTTTGTATATCTGTCTTACTTCTTCTTTGTAAAGGTATAATTCCTTCTCCATTTCCTGCAGTCTGTTAACAAGCAGTTTGGCCCCCGACATATCGAGAAATAGACTTTGGCCTATCGCCCCTACTATTTCTCCGTCTCTTACTATGGGAGCCCGGGTGATTATCGTATCCTGTCCATTTACTTCCCACAGGTCCACTTCATGAATCTGCCCGGTTTCGATTACTTCAGGCAGTCTGGATTTCGGTGTTATTTCATTAACATGCTTACCGATAACATCTTCAATTCTCTTATCCAGCATATCCAGATAGGTTTGATTCATGAACGTTATATATCCTTCTTTATTCACTATGACATAGATCATGTGCGGGCTTTGTACCAGTGCATCTGACATAGTATTAAAGGTTTCCTGCAGTTTCTTAAGCAGTATTTGCACGCTGGACATTTCCAGGAACAAGCTCTGTCCTATGGCTCCGACTATTTCATCATTTTTTATTATAGGAAGCCGTGTAACAATAGTATCCCGGCCCATTATCGGCCATATATCAGCTTTATCAATTTTTCCTGTTTTGAGCACTTCAGGCAATTTCGATTGAGGTGTTACTTCCAGAATATGTTTGCTGATAACTTCTTCCTTCTTTAGTTCCAGGATATCCAGGTAAGTCTGATTCATCCTGGTAATATACCCATCTTTGTCCACGATAACGTAAGCCATGTATGGGCTCTCAATCAAAGCATCAAAAATCAAGTTTAACTCGATATTGGAACGGTCTTCCATTCTAACCCCTCACCCCTTTACTCAATGAGACTGCCGTTGCCGTTGTAAATCCCCTCTCATTTTAGTATTAATATACCATATTTGATCTGCCGTAGTTGCATTTTGATACTCCTGTTGCCGGATGCTGTGTTATAATTGAGACTTTTTTGAAGTATTATTATACCCTAATCGAAACTCCCCCTGAAGAAGCTGGGAGCTATAATCCCAACCTTGATTTACTTGGTTCTACAGACTATTGCCAGAGACTGCAGTCAAAGATTATATCAGTCCCTGGTTTTTAATGGGGCTGCCTGGCTTTTTGGGGAGCTGGGACTTCAGGGTTGGTAAGACATGCTATATGTGATCCCCTAGTAATCTATCCGTTTAATTATAAACCAAAACTAGTTTTTATTTATGGCTATATTGCTGCCTGTAACTCATTTGTAATTATCCTGAGGTATACTTCAAACTACAGAATAAGTCAGCAGATAACTCGATAGATTTTGGAAGATACCGGGCAAGGTTAAAGCTACTGAAAATGAGAAAGTGAGGAAATTTTAGATGACATTACTGGCAGTTAATAGTTTAGGTCTGGTCCTGGTAGGAGCAGGATTCGTTTCTTTTAGAAGGTTGAAAGATTCCGCTTTTGAGGAAGAGGTCACCCGGGCAACCCTGCTCCGCCTAAGAAGACTATAATGATAAAAACCAGTCAAGATAACTCATGAACAGGGGGACGTTTTTGGTGTGTTTAGAAAGAGGGACACACCAAAAGCGTCCCCCTGTTTCCTATCCCCTTGACTCATTTCTTATTCACCTGAGAAGTTGGGCTCGCGTCGTTCAATAAAGGCCTGTAGCCCTTCCTGAGAGTCTTTACTGGCCATTAATGGTTTGATTTCCTGGAGCAGGGTGCTCATGGCTGCTTTATCTCCGTAAATTCGGGCTTTTCGCGCAGAAGCCAGGCTAGCCTGAACTCCCAGCGGAGCAGCTTTAGCTATCCTTTCAGCTATTTCCAGCGCTCGCTCGAATTGCTGTCCAGGTTCCACCAGTTCCTGCACCAGACCCAGGCGGTAAGCTTCCGGCCCGCTCATCTCATCACCAGTAAACAGAAAATGCATCGCATTACCCCAGCCAATCTCCTGAAACAATCGCACAGTTGAGCCTCCTATGGAGAATATCCCCCGCTTAACCTCCAGCTGAGCCAACCTAAGATCCCTGGCGGCTACCCTGACATCTGATGCTAGCAGCATTTCAACCCCAGCAGTGTAGCATATACCCTGACAGGCCATAACTACCGGCTTTGTACAGCGTTTATCCTCGTTCAATCCATAAGGGTCGAGCATATCATCCGTCATATTGCCGGTAACTCCTGATTTAAATATTTCTGTCCATTTGGGAAGATCCAGACCAGCCGTAAAATGATCTCCTACCGCGTACAACAGACCGCAGCGCAGGTTCTTATTGCGGTCCAACTCCCCATAGGCCCGGGCCATATCGTAATACATCTCGGGTATTAGGGCATTGCGCTTTTCCGGGCGATTCAATCCTATTAATAAAACATGACCACGAGTTTCACAGATTACCTTTTCATTACCCATATTAATCTCTCCAATTACTATAATTCTTGGTAGGGTGAGTCAGCATTACTATTAAAAGAAGATAAAGCCTGTTATTTTATCGGAATCCTCATCCCAAAAAATGAACGCCATACAAAGAACAGGGCAATTATTAGGAAAACAACCCCTACCAGAGGAGCAACCTCTCTGAATAAAGGAGATATAGCGATTTCCATAGCTAATAAACCGAACAGGGTGGTGAACTTAATGATTGGATTCAAGGCTACTGACGAGGTGTCCTTAAATGGATCACCCACGGTATCGCCTACCACGGTCGCTTCGTGCAGGGCGCTGCCCTTTTCCTTCAGGTCCACTTCCACAACTTTTTTAGCATTATCCCAGCATCCCCCGGCATTAGCCATGAATACTGCCTGGAAGAGGCCAAAAACCGCAATGGATATCAGGTAAGATACGAATAAAGCTACCGGTGCTTCGCCGCTTTTGGGAGCGGAAAGACAGGCAAATGCCATAGCAAATGAGAAGATAGCTATAAATATATTGAACATGCCAGCCTGAGCGTACTGCGTGCATATCTTCACTACTTCTTTAGATTTTTCTGTGTTTGCTTTCAGGCTGGCAGATTCTTCGAGATTAATATTGTTTTTAATATACTCAACTGCCCGGTAGGCTCCAGTAGTAACCGCCTGGGTGGAGGCTCCGGTAAACCAGTACACGACTGCCCCGCCGCATAGGAATCCTAAAATGGTGTAAGGATTAAGCAGGTTGAGTATCTCCTCTGGTTTTACTCCCAGCACACTCTGGATAACCAGGATTAATGAAAATATCATAGTGGTGGCCCCAACTACTGCAGTTCCTATCAATACCGGCTTGGCGGTTGCTTTAAAGGTATTGCCCGCACCATCGTTGGCTTCCAGATAGTATTTGGCCTTATCGAAATCAGCGGTAAACCCATAATTTCTTTGGATTTCATTTTGAACATTGGGCAGGGTTTCAATTAAAGAGAGCTCATAAATGGACTGAGCATTATCGGTAACCGGACCATAACTGTCAACAGCAATGGTAACTGGACCCATGCCCAGCATACCAAAGGCTACCAATCCAAATGCAAAGACCGAAGGATAGATCATTATTGCATCCAAGCCGTATCCGCTCACAAAGTAAGCCCCGAACATAATGGCTGCAAATACCATACCTATCCAGAAGGCACTAAAGTTCCCTGCTACCAGACCGGACAGGATGTTAAGAGATGCACCACCTTCTCGGGAAGCTTTGACTACTTCCCCCACGTGGCTGGACTTGGGACTGGTGAATATTTTGGTAAATTCCGGTATTAATGCTGCCGCCAATGTGCCAAAGCTGATAATGAGGGCCAGTACAAACCATAGACTGGTCAGTTCGTTACTAACACCTGAACCCGGACCTAGTATATAATAGCTGACGCCAAAGGTGACCAGGATGGAAACAATGGAGGTAATCCATACCAGGCTGGTAAGGGGAGCTTCAAAATCGAAATCGTCCTGGGCGCCGTATTTAGCCTGGCTGAAAGCTTTATTAATATAGAAGGAACCGATGGAAGTGATTACCATCAATACCCGCATCACAAATATCCAGGTAAGTAAAATAGTTTGCAGGGTGGGTGCTACCGCCAGGACTATAAATGTGACCAGCGCTACACCAGTAACCCCGTAGGTTTCGAATCCATCTGCAGTAGGTCCTACACTGTCACCAGCGTTATCCCCGCAGCAGTCCGCAATAACACCAGGGTTACGAGGGTCATCCTCTTTGATGCCAAAAACGATTTTCATAAGGTCGGCTCCGATGTCGGCGATCTTGGTAAAGATGCCCCCGGCAATACGCAGGGCACTTGCGCCCAGGGATTCACCTACGGCAAAGCCAATAAAGCTGGCTCCAGCTAGTTCACGGGGAACAAAAAGTAATATGATCAGCATCATGATCAACTCGACACATACCAGCAAGACTCCTATGCTCATGCCTGCATCCAGTGCAATATTTAACAGCTTCAGGGGTTTTCTTTCCAGGGCAGTGAAAGCGGTCCTGCTGTTGGCCAGGGTGTTCATGCGAATACCATACCAGGCAACACTGTAGGAACCCAGTATACCTATGATGGTCCACATCAGGATAAATAAAACTCCCCCGATGGGCATCTTTTGCAGAAATCCAAAATAGAAGGCTATACATACTCCAATAAATGCAAACAGTATGGCGATAAATTTACCCTGCTGGATGAGATAAGTCTTGCAGGTCTCATAAATGGTTTGAGCCACATCCAGCATGGACTGATGGGCGTGAAGTTTTTTCACCTGGGCAAACTGATAATACCCGAACAGCATGCCCAGGACACAAATCACGATTCCGACTAAAAGCAGATGGTTCTGCCCCTGGCTTAGCTCAGGAATCACTAGATTGGCCTCACTGGCCAGAACTACGGCCGGTGAAAGCAGCAATATTATAAAGCTAATCAGGCCCCCTATTAAGACCCGGACTCTATTGTCATGCAGCAGTTCCATTTATTAATCACTTCTTTCAACATTATTTACTCAACTTTCGCAGTTCACATAATGATAACGCTTACTTGGCCTGGCGAGCATTATGCTTTGTCCCGCCGTCGGCCGGTCTTATTTTAGCCAATGTAGAAATATGGGCTTCATACGCGATACTGGCTATTCGAGTTATTTATCCCCTTGAACCCGCCTTACCCTCCTTGCTAAGACATAGCATAAAACAAGCCAGTGCGTAAGTGCGAAAGTTTATAATCAAAACCCGTTAAAGGAAAATGGATATTCTCTTCCCTCCTCCTGCCAGTATCATTATTCTTTTACTTCTTAGACTGCCAAACACCTGCAGCAGGTTTCCGGATTACAAACATGGAAATTGAAGGCTGCAGGTGATAATAAGCAGATACTAATTTTTAATAGAGAAATTTTATACTTTTAACGGTATAAACAAAAGGTCTATATTCTAGCATTTTAAGCCCTTGGTAATTACCTGGGGCAGAGATCTTAAAGATAGGCTAATTATTGCAGCACAGGAGGATTTTTCACACCAGTGCTTGACTTGACGCTAAAAGCATGTAAACTTAAACTCGCAGGAGGATTTCTTTCGAGTATCTAAACATCTGTTTATGCTATTAAGCAAATCCTGATATTGGAAAAAGCTGATGCCCGAGTATTGAATAGTCAGGCTCTTAATAAGGGCTGATGTAAGAAGCTTTGTGGGTCAGGGCAAAGTAGGGAGAAGCAGGCAGCAGATAGTCACTGGAGTACTTAAAGACAAATTGAGACTGTGCATTTATGTATCCAGCATCCAGACTTGCATCGACAGGCACCCATCCGTCTTCAATCAGGACTTCATTCCATGCATGTAAACCTGCCATCCTATCGCCGATATTTACCTCTCCGACTATTATCCGACAGGGTAGTCCAGATGCCCGGGCCAGGGCAGCAAACAGAACTGCGTAATCTTTACATACACCCTTTCTGACATTGAGTACCTCGCTGGCCGGCAGCCAGGGGAGATCAGCGTAATCAATATCATAAGCAATATTATGAGTGATCCAGTCATGAATCTTTATAGTTTTATCTTTATCTGACAGCCCGGTTAAGTCGAGTGCCTGGGCTTGATCAGTAATCTGCTGATGGTCGTAATCGGCATGGGATTTTTCCAGTGTCGGTCCTGCCCTCCTGTTTGCCAAAGAACTCTCCTGGACTTAGTCAGGCATGGGGACGATTCTAAAGCTGTATTTTCTCACGACTGACTATTGCTCACCCTGCTACTCAGGGGTATTAATCTTCCCCGAATTATTTCATTGCTATCTCCTGCCCTGTCAATGTCCATCGCTTTTCATGACTGCAGGTTTGACCTGCTCCTCTTTTCTTTCCCTATAACTTACCTGTTTACCTTTAAAAACCAGAGCTCTCCGAACTGGTTGGATGGTAAAATAGATTTAGTATTGTCGATTTTTCCCGATGTCTGCCTGAGGTGTTTAATATGGACAAATTTCCCTGGGCCGGAGTAATTAACCCGGTCGGAATTATTATAACTGCATTGCTTGGTGCCCTCCTGGCCCTTAATGCGGTAGGACCAACAAATTATACTATCGAAGGTCTGACTTTCTCGGTCTCTGCCCTGCCTGCACGGACCGGTAGTACGGCTATAGATTTATCTCCTTTCGGCAGCGTGTCAGCCTTAACTCACAGCTCACCACTGGCTGTTAAAGTAAAGCTGATTTATATAGGTACCGGAGCTGATAGTACTGCAGCAAAAGAAGCGGTGACTTCCATCCAGGGCTGGAATAATATTTATCAGGGCTTGATCGATAAGGTTAAGCCATTTCTTGCCAGGCAGATTATGGTAATATTCTCCGGGGGCTTTTTTAGTGTCTTAATAATATGGCGCAGCAGGTTAAGAACCGCATTTTTATCGGGATTGGCCTGTACCGGGTTAATGGCTGTGCTCCTGTTTAATACTGCTCAGACTTATGATGTCCAGGCATTTAGAGAACCCGTATACTGCGGAGTTATCGCCCTGGCTCCCCAGTTGATTCCGGAGCCAGACGAGTTCATGGATAGACTGGAAGAATTACAGGCTGATACCCGTAAGGTAGTGGGAAACATGAACGCTTTGATGAGCAGTTCCAACGGACTGTCTATTTTATCTGCACCTATAGAAGATGGAGCCTTAAAGAAAGTTTTGCTAATTAGTGATATGCACAGCAATCCCCTGGGGGTAGAGTTCGTACGAGAAATTGCCAGTGCTTTCAAGGTGGATATGATACTTGATTCCGGAGATTTGACTGATTTAGGCACCGCCATGGAGGCTGAGTATGCAGCTAAATTGAGCAGTATTGAAATACCCTATGTTTTCTGTCCCGGAAATCATGATACCCCGGAGATTATTGATTTTGTTAACAACCTGGCTAACGGTGTTGTGTTAGATGGTAAGGTTATAAATACTGCCGGTATTAAAATCTTAGGTTCTCCTGACCCGATGGCCAGGAGTGCGGAAGTAGAGCTGCAAGACTCCCTGGCCTGGGAATCTCTGATGCAGGCACAGGCTGATGCATTGATAGACAGAGCGGCTGAGGAGGAAGTGAAACCTGATATAGTAGTGGTCCACAACCCGCAGGCAGCGCAAAAATTGACCAATGATTTTTCTCTAATAGTATATGGACATACCCACCAGCAGTCTATAATTATAAACAACGAAACCATTCTCTTGAACCCCGGTACTTCGGGGGCTGCTGGAATCCGCGGCCTTTATGCCGAGCAGGCAGTACCTTATTCAGCCATGGTTTTGTATTTAACTGACGAAGGACTGGCAGCGGCGGTAGATACTATTAAATATGAGCCTTTCTCGGACCGTTTTTATATCGAGCGCAAACTGCTGCACTCTGCTTGGAGAAAGCAGCAGGTGGTGATCAACGAAGATTCTCTGGCTGAAGACTATGAAAATGAGATACCTTCCCCGGACTAGACACTCAGTTAATGTAACTTGTCCTCGTAATAGGATAAAAGACACGTTCTGTTGTTGAAACTATATAAAAAATAATGAAATTGAAAATCTGAATAGTATGTTGCAGGCAGCTAGTCTTCGAGCAGTAAAGATGCCCCCATCCCTGTAAACTTATACAGTCATTTCATCTTAATAGACAGACCAGGGATTTCTTATCAGTTCCTGATTACTTGACATCCATACCTCATTAGCCTATAGTATGGAAAATTTGTATGAAGTGAGGTATTGATAGGGATGGATAATGAGAAAAGAGTATTGAATACTTTCATTGAAGCGGGCAGACCTTTGAGTGCTAAGGAAGCATCTGAGCTGTGTGGGATAGAAAAGCAGGAAGTAGATAAAGTCATTAAGAAACTTAAGGATGGGGGAAAGCTGGAGTCTCCCAAGAGATGTCATTACCAGGCTAAACTTTAATAGATCTAGCTGAAAATAACAACTGTGATAGAAAAAGAGGGAGCAGGAATTGAATGATAATATTCTTAGTTATATAGTTAACCCCGGAGATGATTATGTTTATCTGCGGGATGTGATGAAAACTCATCTGAAACTTTCTCATTCTCTGCTGACCAGGTTAAAGCAGCAGAATAAGATCCGGGTCAATGGTCAGATTAGCTTAACCAACTATCGATTGCAGGCAGGTGATAAGGTTACAGTAGATATCGGCCTGGAGGAGGAAAACACCATTGAACCTGAATATATACCTCTGGATATCTTATATGAAGACCAGGATTTGCTGATAATTAATAAACCACCGGGCCTGGCAGTTCACCCGGTCAAAGGCATATCCGGGGGAACCCTGGCTAATGCAGTAACCTACTATTGGACCCAGCAGGGCAGATCCGTCCTGTTCCGGCCCATTAACCGCCTGGACAAGAACACTTCCGGCCTTATTCTCATCGGCAAGAGTCAATATGCTCATCAGGCCATCTTCCGCCAGCAAAAGCAGGGGACCATCTGCCGGAAATATCAAGCACTGGTGGATGGCGTGGTACAAGAAGACAGCGGCTGCATCAATCTGCCTATTGCCCATCCCGATCCACGCTTGTGCAGCCGGGCAGTCGATCCATCCGGTAAACCAGCCATTACCACTTACCAGGTTTTGCATCGCTTTAAAGAATACACCCTGCTCTCATTGACTCTAGGTACGGGCCGCACCCATCAAATAAGGGTTCACCTCAGTCAAGCCGGTTATCCCATCTGCGGGGACATTTTATATGGAAACTCATCTCTATTGATCAATCGCCAGGCTCTGCACGCCGGGCAGCTGACTCTGCAGCAGCCACGCACCGGAGCCGTACTTCACTTTGAAACCTCACTTCCAAAAGACATGCTAGAATTGATAGAGTACCTTAGTAATGTAACTAAATGAGTCCCCAGAGTACTGGAGAGGCCAAATGGCACTCAACCTGCTGACTCGCCACCTGCAATGATAGTCGGGACGGTTGGCTGATATTTGGGCCAGTTTATTACCGACCATTACAAGACTTTCATATCTTAGAAATTATCGTTAGGGCTAAAAAAACCAGGAAAGCTTCGTTAGGAAATAGAAGACTCCCCGGTCGATATTTATCATCTGCTTATATGAAGGTATTAATGTTCCAGTCGTTTGATACGCTCATCCAAGTCCGGGTGAGTAGACAATAACTGCCGCAGACCCATTCTTTTCTCACCGCTGATCTTAAAACTTGCAATAGCTTCCTGCGAGTTGTCTACCATATGAACGGCATCCTTTAACGAACGAAGGGCTTTAATCATCTTGGGCTTCCCGACCAACTCTGCTCCGCCGCTATCAGCCGCAAACTCCCGATGCCGGGAATAGGCCATGACCGCTATACTAGCCAGAATAGAAAGCAATATCTGAAACACCAGTATACTAATGAAATGTACGATTCCCCTAGCTTCTTCTCTTACAAAGGTTGACACCACATAGGCAATAATACGAGCCAGGAACACTACAAAGGTATTGACCACTCCCTGCAGCAGGGTCATGGTTACCATATCCCCATTAGCTATATGAGCTACTTCATGTGCCAGTACCCCTTCTACCGCATCGCTATTCATACGATTCAGCAACCCGCTGGAAACAGCCACCAGGGAATTGTTTCTAGATGGACCGGTAGCAAAAGCATTCACCTCTGCAGATGGATATATACCTACTTCCGGGGTTTTCTGCAGGCCCGCCTTTTTGGCCAGACTGTCTACCATATTAATCAGCTGCCGTTCCCTTGAACCCAGGCTGCTGTTGGGGTCCAGCACTTTAACATTCATCATGTGTTTGGCTATCCACTTGGACATAAGCAGGGAGATGAATGACCCGCTGAATCCTATAATCGCCGCAAAAATAAACAAGCTGTAATAATCGATGCCGTTAGCAGTTATATAGTTGTTAACCCCGAAAACCGTAGTAACTATTAATATAGTAGTCAAGACCAGCAGGTTAACCAGTAAAAATATCCCTATTCTTTTCATTTCTTACGCTCCTCTCAACTAAAAAAAGGCGGACAACTCCCTAATTTGCTGCTTCCTTCTATATGTTCGGCCTTTTAAGCATCTCATCCCATTATTATTCCGGGAATCCGGCGGATCACTTACCATCTTCATCAGGACATATTAAACAACTGCTCTTGCGCCCCACCTGCACTGGCATTTTGAGGGTCTTTCAATTTCTTTTCATTGTATCATCCCTTTTTTGTGCAAACAAGAGAACCTGCACCACCCTCTTACTTATCATATCTAAATCCTTAGTCTATAACTCGGGTAAAAATCAGCAATATATTATCAATAATATCTCTATTATTAATTATTTATTATTTCCTTCTAAAAACTATTATTGATAACATTATGTAATGTAATAAACTGTATTTACAGAGCTAGTAGAAGGGCGGAAAAATTGATGAACGCGTTTTTGATAATCTTGTGATACAGTTGTTTATTATATTTAAGGGTGTGATGATTGAAAATGTTGAACTATACAAATCTGCTTGGTGCTGTTGTAACAATAATATTATATGTTTCTGCAATTCTTGTTTTTGTTGTGAGACTAATAGACAAGCCTGAAATCGGTCACTGGTTTGGTTTGATTCAGTTTTTGATGTTAATTCCTATGCTATATCTGCTGATCAAGGCACCATCACTTAATCGGCCCGTCCTGTACTACATTCAAATATGCCTGATGTTATCATGGTTAATCGTGGAGGCGTTCTTGGATTATTTCTACAAAGTGGATTTCCGTCAGGTAAGATGGATGGTAATTGGCTATGTTACATTATTCTTTGCCGGCACAGGTGGAATGCTTGGTGTAGTTGCTTATGCCGGTCGAGGATGGAGCATTTCGGCAGTCATATTGTTTCTGGTAATGGCTGTATTGGCATTTGTTCAACGTTCGGTCACCGGCATGTAGTGCCGTTTAAACTAATCGGAGGTGTTATATGAAAATTTTCGTTGGGATTGATGACTCCAGACAACTTGATGGGTATAAAGCTGGGGAAACTGCCTCTTGGTTAAGCAAGGCTATAGAAAAGAACGGCTGGGGAAAAGGTGCTATTCCCAGCCGTCACCGCTTGTATTTCCATCCCAGCATTGCATGTAAAAAACATAATACTGCTCGTAGCTTTTCTGCAGACCTGGATGAACCATACCTGGAAGCATTTATTGCGTATGCCTGCAGCATGGTAAAATCAAATATTACTTTAGATTCCAATACCGGTCTCGCTATTGCAGTTCCAGAATTGATGGAAAACCCTGATGATCTGATCGAATATGCCTATCGGGTTAAAGAAGAGATAGTAAGCAAAGATGAAGCTCTGAAAATGGCTAAAAAGCCGGGCCTATATTTGTTTGAACTGAGCGGTAACGGCCAGGGGGTAATTGGTGCTCTTGCCGCAGCCGGGCTCCGTGCTACTGGGAATGATGGACAGTTCAGGGGTAAACTGAAGCTTGGTACCGGAGAATACTATATTGCAAACGTAAGGGAAATTATTGAAAAGACTTATGTGGAACAGGTTAAGAATATGGATTTCGAAAATTTAGGAGAGGATGATCATGTGCGTATGGGGGAAAAAGTGAAGGTAGTGCTGCTGGATGATAAATATACCTTGATGGTTTTTCCTACCGAAATCGAGTACCCCAAATGGCAGACCAGCACCACCCATATGCTTAGAATATTCTAATTATCGAAGTTATATTCCAGCAGGAAGACAGGTATTACCCTAACTTCCCGGATTACTACTATCCTTGAGACTTATATTGTCCATATGGTTTAAACAGGTTTCCAGTATCCCCTTATAATAATTTTGCATAGTTTAATATATACCAGAGAACAAGAAATAAAAACTGTAAGGAGGAAACCATAATGCTTGTCATAAATAAGCCGATAGTGCCCAAGTTTAACCGCGCTACCAGGATAGGCAAACCTCAAATTTTCACCCCTACCAACCCTAAAACGAGTCAATTTAGTATGGATTATTATCCGAATTCTATCTGGTCCCAGGGTATCGAGATGCTGGAAAAGTATGAATATGGCGCTGCCATGCCATTATTAAACAGCCGGGAGTTAATGGAAAGGATTTTGATTGCTCTGGAAAACCGGGAACCGTGTTCGGTAGTGTCTGTGGGTGCTACCGAGGCATTCGTTATGGCCCAGTATACCTTGTTTAATGAAATAGACTTTATGAACCACCCGGAAGCCAGGATAGCCAACCTGGGGATAAGAAGCGGTTTTCAACACCGCGGCGTTCGTTTTCCCAACCTGCAAGCTAGAGATGCAGCAGTAGATGCAGTCCGCAAAGCTGATATTATTGGATATAATGTTATTGTAGAGTCAGCCCGGAGTTTAACTGAAAGGGTATTTTCAGCTTATGATATAAGACCCGAGCTGGTTTTTGAAGCTAATCTGCGCCGGGTGCTTATGTTCTCCCAACAGGAAAAATTCCAGGAGATGCTGAGAGGGCGCAGGATTTTATTAATCAGTTCGCTGGCCCCGGCTGCTAAAATCGCTCTGGAAATGGAATACCAAGATATTGAGATAGTAGGAACCATACCCATCTATGAATATGAAGAAATTCCGTCTGTGAAACGTCAAATTGCTCAATATGATTTCGACCTTTGTTTGCTGGCGGCCGGAGTTAACGCGGTGATTCTTGCTGCCTACATTGCCGAGACTACCGGCAAGGTGGCAGTCGATATAGGTTCAGGGATGGAGAGCATAATTACGGGAAAAATTGTTACCGATGATTGGCTGACCTATATAATTGGTTTAGAACATATCCTTTCCATGTGAGCCTGGACTTACCCAGTACTCAGGGTTCATGCCTCTGCCAAAATCCAAAGCAACTTTCCCCTCCTGGGCAAGTGCGGCGGCGATGACAACTGCATTAACCCCGGCTGATATTAGTGCCAGGTCATAAGTAATATTCTGTATAGTTTTTATTGCAAGGGGTATATCTTGAAAACGGTTAACCGGCACTACTCCTGCTGCATGGATATTATATCTATCCTGGAGCAGCCGGGCAAAAAACCAGGCTGGTCTACCCACCAGCAGCACTCTGTATTTCTTCATCAAGTCGATGAAATCCTGATACGCAGAAAAATATATGTTAATGAATGCATAGCAAATCTGCGGTGGCTTAATTTTATAATAAGTAAATAACTTTTCCGTCAGCGGTTTCCAAATATAGGCTTCATTCATGTGCAAGACTCCAACCATATCAGCATTTCTCACACTATCCAGCAACTGGTTCCGGGCTTGATAGTTGGGCAATGTCACTCCTGCCCATGCTTCGTCGTCAGACCACCAGATTTTATGCAATTCAAGGTCGGTATATTCTGTGCCTTGAGCCATTACCTGGTTTTCTGCATCGCCGATCCTTACGAGAGAAAAACCGATCTTGTTGCGCAAGCAGTAGCGCATCCTCTTAATTATCTCCGGCATATCTGCAAAATCTTCTGGGTTTACGACGAAACCAGTCATCTGTGCGCCTCCTTACTCGTAGTCCCCAGGTCATAATGGTCTAATTGGATGGTATTACTAACGGGACTTATAGTAACTTTCACATGATTATATGAATATTATCTTACAGAGTAGTCTTAGATTAAGATATGCTCTATCTTCCTGATACTCTACAATATAGTTTCTGCAAAGGAGTTTGTAGATGAAGGTTTTGGTAACTGGAGGAGCTGGTTTTATTGCTTCTCATATATGCGATCGCCTTATAGCTATCGGACATCAGGTTATAGTTGTTGATAATATGTCGTCGGGAAAGTGGGAAAACCTTAACAGCAAAGTCGTTTTTTACAATGTTGATATCTGCGACCCGGGCCTGGCATCAGTATTTGAACAGGAAAAACCCCGGGTGGTTATTCATCATGCAGCCCAGGTTAATGTAAATCGGTCTTTGCAAAACCCGGCCCGAGATGCTTACGTAAATACTGTGGGATCAATCAACCTTTTTCAAAACTCTTTCAGATTCAAGGTGGAAAAAATAATCTATGCCTCCTCCGCAGCCGTATACGGGGAGCCGGTTTATCTGGGTATGGATGAAAAACACCCGGCTAATCCTTTATCTTTTTATGGTATTTCGAAACTAGCACCAGAATATTACCTTCATGCATATGCTTCTTTGTATAAATTTAAATATACCATCTTAAGGTATTCTAATGTTTATGGTCCCCGACAGGGGACAGAGCAAGAGGGAGGCGTTATCAGCATATTCATGAATAATTTTGCCGGGCACGAAGAATCCATAGTCTTTGGAGATGGAACAGCTACCCGAGATTTTATTTATGTTGCGGATGTAGTAGATGCTAATATAAAATGTTTGGAGCTTGCAGATGGAGACACTGTTAATATCAGTACTAACCAGCAAACTTCCATATTGGATTTATATTATCAGATAAAACTCTTATTTGAGTCCCGCTTGGAACCTGTTTTCACGGAGAAAAGACTTGGGGATATCCAGCATAGTTATTTGGTCAACTCCAGAGCCAGGCAAATTTTGAAGTGGGAACCCCGGGTTTCCCTGCCGACTGGCCTAAAGCTTACTGCACTATATTATAACGATGGGAAGAATTCCCCCCTTGATGCCCAGTGCTTTCGGGGCTGCCATTTGGCCAGCCAACACCACTCCTAGGGAGGAATAATATGGATAGAGTCGTGACTGGCAAAAAAATATCTCTTAATTTCAATCAGGTTACTGAAGCATCTGCCACTGCTCCCGCTCAGCTATTAACTAGTACAGAATTGATGAACCATATCCTGCAATCCCTGGAGAAAAGACGACCATTATCCATGGTTTCGGTTGGACAAACTGAAGCCTTCGTTATGGCCCAGTATACACTTTACAGCGAAGAAGAGTTTATGCAGCATCGAGAGGCATTTAATGCTAACCGGGGAGAAAGAAGCGGCTTTTTCCATCGCGGGATACGTTTTCCTAATATTCAAGCCCGGGATGCGGCTGTAGATGCAGTTAAAAAAGCCGATTTAATTGGTTATAACTTAATTGAACCCCATGCTCGTAATTTAACAGAGCGAGTATTTGAGGCTTATAATATAAAACCCCGTTATGTCTTCGAGGCTAACCTGAGAAGGGTGATTATGTTCTCACAAAAAGAAAAGTTTGCACAAATGCTGCAGGGAAGAAAAATACTATTGGTAAGCTCTCTAGCCCCGCAGGCCAAAGCGGCTCTGGAACGCAACCTGCAATATAAACTAGGGTTTAAGATCGTAGGAGCTATAAGTATTTACGAAAACGAGGAAATACCAAAAGTAAAAAAAATAACTGCAACCAAGCAGTTCGACCTGTGTCTGATAGCTGCAGGTGTAAATGCGGTTATTCTGGCACCTTATATTGCTGAGAAATACGGAGTGGTAGCGCTGGATATCGGTTCTGGCATGCAAAGCCTGATTACCGAGGAGATTATAACCGATCAGTGGATCGAGGAAGTTATCGGTTTGCAGAATTTACTCCGTCTCTAATGCGATATGAGACATCTGGCCAAGGGAACAGGTTGAGAACCGTTCCCTGTCGCACTCTAAAATAAAAAGGAGGAGTATAAGACAAGAGATGAAAAAGATACAGATTCTGGTTACCACCGGAGACTTCCAGGACTATCTGGTTCCTAACTTCTATCACTTCCTGAAGGAAGTGGAGAAACAAGCCGAGATTATAGTTTGGCATGAATCCGGTAATATCCATGAAATACTGAGTGATTTAAATATCCAGCCGGATTTTATTCTAGTCAATGAGTACGGAGAGACTAACTCGCCATTTATTACTGGATTAGGTTCTATCTCAATACCTTACGCAGTACTGTTGTATGACCTGCATTATAATCAGGTGCTTAGAAAACAAGCCCTGCAGCAAGAGAACCCCCCCTGTATCTTCACACTGTACAGAGATAAGTTTAAGTACTGGTACCCGGACTTTACGGATAGAATGATATGGTTACCACACCACGTTAATACCAGCATATTTAAAGACTATGGTTTGAACAAAGACATCGACTGCCTGCTAATGGGAGATGTCAACCCAAAAGTCTACCCCCTGCGGGACAGAATTTTAAATCGTATGAACGAATATCCCGGGTTTGTGTATCACCCCCATCCGGGGTGGAGAAAATTTAGCGAAGCAGATCAGGATGCGGTATATATAGGAGAAAGATATGCCAGGGAAATAAACCGGGCCAAAATATTTCTCACCTGCGGTTCTATATATGAATACCCTCTGCTGAAATATTTCGAAGTGCTGGCCTGCAATACACTGCTGCTGGCATCTGCTAGCAGTGAGCTGGCTGATCTTGGTTTTATAGATGAAATTCATTTTGTATCTATCAACGATGATAACTTTGAAGCCCGGGTTGAATATTACCTGAATCACGAAGAGGAGCGTCTGAAAATTGCCAGACGAGGATATAAGATGGTGAGAAACCGCCACTCTACAGAGCGTCGCGCACTGCAATTTGTAAGCCAGGTTGAACAGAGGGTTCATCTTCATAATCTACCTGGTTTCCGGTTAGCCAGGAAATACCGGCATGTATGATTATCTCATCGTAGGAGCCGGTATTACTGGATGTGTACTTGCAGAACAGCTTGCTCACCTGGGCCGAAAAATTATCATCGTCGAAAGACGCAATCATGTCGGCGGTAATGCTTATGATGAATATGACCAGTACGGAATCCTGGTTCATCGCTATGGCCCTCACATATTCCGCACTAATTCCAAGCAGATCTGGGAGTACCTGTCCCGCTTTACCGAATGGCACCTGTACCAACACCAGGTCAGAGCTTATGTAGATGGAATCACCGTCCCCTTTCCTGTGAATTTAGATACGGTTAACTTGCTGTTCAATTTCCAGTTGACCAGTGAGGAGATGAGACTTTACCTGGAGCAGGTCCGACAGAAAGCAGGGATTCATGAGATAAAGAATGCCCGGGATATGGCTATAAGCATGGTAGGTGAAGAACTTTATGAAAAGTTCTTTAAATACTATACCCAAAAACAGTGGGGATTATGGCCGGAGGAACTGGAACCTGAGGTAACCGCTAGGATTCCAGTACGTTTTAATCGAGATCCGCGTTATTTTACCGAGAGATATCAGGGCATACCCCGATTCGGATATACCTTCATGCTGCAACGTATGCTGGATCATGCTAACATACACCTGCTGCTAAAAACTGATTTTAAGCAGATTATAGAAATGATACGCTTTAAGCGTATGATATATACCGGACCTATTGATGCCTTTTTTGATAGTGTCTATGGAGCACTGCCATATCGAAGCCTGGTTTTCGAATATCAGACCCTGCCGGTAGAGTACTACCAGGAAGCAGCTACGGTCAATTACCCCAATGACTACGACTTTACCCGGATAAGTGAATTTAAACACCTTACCGGCCAAATACATCCCTGGACTACCATCGCCAGAGAATATCCGACCAGCAGCGGAGAACCTTATTATCCTATCCCTACTGCAGCCAATCAAGAACTGTATATCAGGTATAAGAACGAAGCCGATAAACTGGATAGCGTCCATTTCGTGGGCCGCCTGGCTCAATACCGTTATTTCAGTATGGATCAGGTGATCCACCAGGCATTTTTATGCCTAAATGAGATTTTAAAATAAACAATAGAACGATCTCCTAGTGTTTTGCTGGTTAATGAGCATCTGCCGAGGGAAAGCTAATCTATGTATGTTAGCAAATTTGGCGGTGAAAGCTTTGAAACATAAGGATGAAGAATTCAATAAATTAGAACAGCACCTGATGGAGGATAACAAACCCTCCATTTATTTAAGAGATCTCTCTAAAAGCAGGTGGTTCATGGAAACCTATCCTTTCACCCTGCTGGGTGACTTAAAACAGGTGGAGCAGTCCCCGGTTCACCATCCTGAAGGCAGCGTATGGAAGCATACTCTGCTGGTAGTAGATCTGGCCGCCGAGGGGAGACATCTAAGTGAAAACCCCCGCGTATTCATGTGGTCGGCCCTCCTGCATGATCTGGGGAAAGCCCATACCACCAGAATTCGACGTGGTAAAATTACCGCCTATGACCATGACAAGCATGGGGCGGTTCTGGCTGCCGCTTTCTTGCAGGAGTTTACCGATGACGACGAGTTTATCCATAAGGTATCGCGGATGGTTAGATGGCATATGCAGATTTTGTTTGTGGTGAAGAAGATGCCTCTTGCTGATATCGGCAAAATGGTGAGTGAAGTATCTCCCGGCGAGATTGCCCTGCTTTCTTTGTGTGACCGTTTGGGCCGGGGTGATATGACTGAAGAGATGCGTCAAACAGAACTGGAAAATATGAAATATTTCATCAGCCAGTGCCAGCAGCATCAAAGTGAACTGGCCTTTGTTAGATGAGTCAAGGAGACGGTTTGGGCAGACACGGGGACGGTTCAAGACCTCTGAAAAAGTCTATTTGGGTAAACGGGTATGCATAAATACACTTGCTCCCAGTCTGCGCATGGACAACATTAACTGCTTGTCGATTACCTCCAGGGGTACAGCGCCAATTCGCATCCGTGCTCAGCGGCGCTCTCGCGGCGTCCGTGCCGCTCGCCCCCTTCCGCTAATCGCCTTCGCAGGATGTTGTTACCCATGCTTCGCCAACGGCCGCCAGTATATTTATACATACCCTGGCGCAAGTTTTGGGACTTTTTCAGTGGTCTCGGACGGTTCTTCTGTCTGTTATCTTTGAATAGTCAGGTTAAACGGTCCGCCCAACTGGTATTTACGAGATTCCTCCATACGACCGTCGATGGTATTGCCGTTAACCCGGGCATACCATTCAGCAGTATCTTGATAATGCTCACTCCGGGTTCCGGTATTATATAAATAGGTAACATCGAAGGCCAAATATACTTCACCTGTCATTTCTCCGGTTCCGGGAATGTAGCTGCCCTCAAATTCTATATCCCAAACAACATTTTCAGTATGATCATCAAAGGAAGTTTTCACTTCAATGTGTCCTTCCCCATTTAATGGTCCGCCCTGGCTGGGATAATAAAGTGCTATCCGGTTTTGGATAATTTTTTCTTCCGGTATAGGCCGCTCATTGATATAACTGCCAGTTGCGGTAGTATCGTAATAGATTGTATTGTCCGGTTGGTCGTTACTAGTGTTAGTTGGGCCGCTGCTGTCTGTATTATCCGGCTTATTGGCAGACAATTCATCCCACACCCTCTGTTTTTCTTCTTTTTCCCAGCGGGCCAGTTCCTTTTCCAGGTCTGCGGTTGCTTTCTCCAGTTCCTGTATTTTTATTCGCCTCTCCCGGTTGAGTTTATAGCTTTCTTCCAGCACTTTATCAATTTCCCGGTTTTTTAAGTGTTGTTCTTTCAATATCGCAACTTCTTCCGGGGTTATATCCGGACTCAGTCCCGCCAGCCCCTGGGATTGTTTTACTGCCTCATCAAATACTGCCTTACCGGTCTTTTTGGGATCACCAAGAGTATCGAGGTATTCCAGCACTCCGGCTTTACCCATATTTTCTGCTGCTGACCCTATGGTGACCGGGCTGTTGGGCTGAGGCTGCAGACCGGTAATTACCTTTAAACCTGATCCAATTTTTTCGATATTGCTGACGCTGCCCGAAAATAATTTCCTGTAATTCTCACTCATTCCTTTTCCAGCTTTAATGGTGGTATAAGTCACATAGCTTAAACGTATCATGGCTTTTATAAGGTTGTCTCTAATGTTTGCTACCAGGGCTTGCTTGTATTCTCTGAGCTGTATCCTTTGCAAACGATCGATTTCCATCTCCTGCTTTAATATATAGATCTCCAACCGGTTGTCTGCTATCTGGGCCAGGACAGCGTCATAGCGCTGGGCTTCATAACTCCTGGATTGAAACGGAATTCTTTCGTCTATATCCGAATATTTTTTCCAATCCTGTTCAAATACATTTTTATTTACAGAACCATCTTCATTATATACGTCCTGGGCTCTTATATATTGACCAGGCATACCTGTTAGTAAAAGCGATGTGATTAATAGACTGATGATTATGTTAGTCCCTTTTTTTAATCTATTCTGCCTTTTTTCTTTGATTAAGAGTACAACAATAAGTAATACTAGGGCTGCGGCCAGTATTTTTAGCCATAGGTAGTAAGCTGGATCACTGGTTGTTATATATGCTGATTCATCCTGGTTGACCCCTACATATTGATCCGGTATACCATCATAATCTGAATCTGCCACCTCAAGATCCAAATAATCCTGACCATCATAGCGGAACCAGAGGTCATCCTGGCCATCACCACTGGTATCCCAGACGGTTAATATTAAATATCCCTGCTTATAATAAGATTTCTTATCTAAATTGCTATCCTGGTCTGAATCATCCTGGAAAAACTCATCATATTCAACTTTATATCCACCTAACTGAACTATATCAGGCTCAGCATAGAGTGAAGGTGAAAAAGCAATTATACAGCTGCAAACTATGAGAACAATAAGCACTGACCTGGTGATTGGCCTAATCATTCCCATCCTCCTTTTATTCTGTGTATTTAGCCTTATATTTGCATTCTAGCTATATTACATCATGTCCTGCAAAATATATGATTTTTTACCTGATCCACATAAATCGCCACAACCTATACAGCTTCATCAACCAACCAGTGCCAGCAGCATCAGAATAAGCTCGCATACTTACAAGCATCCCGATAAATAGTTTCTGCTGATATCTTATACTGCATTGATCCTTGCTTTGGATTAGTTAGATGTAGGGGATGATGCCGGCTCATTATGTTAACAACGCTTACTCTGAATACTACCAGGATACTCCAGTCCAGGAACAAATTGAATAACCCTGCAGGTAGTATTTTGAGTACTACTTTTAGGGTGATGCTCTTAAGTATTGTTGCCATGGGGGATATATGAGCTTTATACTACTAGTAGCAAATACATTTTTATGCTGTGAGCAAAACCTTATGTTTTGTTGAAATACGGTAATAGCTTAAATACTTTTGGAGTCGGCATTCTTGCAGCCGGGCCGCTCCAAAAACACTTTGAAGGTTCATGTCAAACACATTTACCAAAAGCTGCAGGTTTCCGGAAGAAAAGAATTGATAGAAATGATAGACTCGCAAAAGTTGTCTTCTTAGTGAAACGGAAAATGAGTTAAGGGGATTGGTCCTCTGACCATTATGGAGTAAGTCATGAAAATATTTAAGAATATAATAATTTCTCTACTAGTAATTATAGGCTTTCTATACCTTTTGCTTCCTGTGGGATTCGGTATATATGCTTCAGTACGATTACCGTCCTCAGTTGCTTACCCACCAGAGGGCTTTGAGACAATCACTCTTAATACCTCCGACGGTGTCAAGTTGGAAGCATGGTATAAGCCATCCAATAACGGTGCTGCTGTTATTCTCATACATGGAGCTACTAGTTCTCGGGAGGGAGTTCGTTCATATGCTACCCTTCTGGCTGACAATGGCTTTGGGGTACTGGCTATTGACCTGCGGGGACACGGTAAAAGCGGAGGGGAAGCAAATGCTTTTGGCTGGAAGAGTGTGCTGGATGTAGGGGCAGCAGTAGCCTATCTGTCAAATCAGGATACTGTGGAGTCAATCGGTGGATTAGGAATTTCACTTGGTGGTGAGGCCTTACTCGGAGCTATTTCCGCTTATCCCGAACTCCGAGCTGTCGTAAGCGATGGAGCTACCCACCGTTCAATAGAAGATTATCTCATCTTGCCATCCAGGCAGAGCCTCATTCGCAGTTGGACAACGCGTGTTATGTATTCGTCAGTACGCCTATTCTGTGGGGAGAAACCACCACTTACTATGTTGGAATCAATATCGGCGGCCAAAGAAAACAAGCTGCTGCTGATTGCTGCGGAAGATGAAGGAGACGAGGTAGAATATAATAACATTTTCCTTGAAGCCGCTGGTGAAAGAGCCGAGCTCTGGGTTGTGCCCAAAGTGGGCCATACCGGTGCATATGAGCGCTATCCGGAGCAGTATGGTAGTCGTATTGTGAACTTCTTTAGATCGAGTCTGCTTAATAACTAAAACCAGGTTTGGACACGGTGAATAGACCGTGTCCCGTACACCAAGATTCAAAGAGCAGCAGATAGAATTTTAAATGAGCAAAAGAGGACAGTGACTATGTTCCCCTATTCCTTTGACTCACTCTATTTTGATGAGGAGTTCTCCGTTTTTGACCTGCTGGCCTTCTTCTACGATAATACTTACTATTTTGCCGTCTAACGGCGCTGTGATATGGGTCTCCATTTTCATCGCTTCGATGATCATTATACTTTGCCCGCTTTTAACTTGTTCTCCATTCTTGACCAGTATTTTACTAACTGTTCCAGGAATGCTGGCCCCTATCTCATTTCTATTCTCTGGATCTGCAAATAGAGTGGTGTCCACGTTTTCCTTGGTCTTATACTGCTGATCCATTATGATTATCTCCCTGGGATTACCATTAACCTCAAAATCTACTTTCCGCACTCCGTCTTTGCTAACTTTTCCGACTTCTATGAGTTTGACAATAAATATTTTACCTTCTTCGACTTCAACTTCGCACACTTCACCCTCGCTGATGCCATCAAAGAAGACCGGACTGTTCATTCGGCTTAAATCACCATAAGTTTTTTTATAGCCCAGGTATTCTTCAAAAACCCTGGGATACATGGCGTAACTAAGGATTTCCCGCCTGCTGGCCTGGAGGTTATATTTTTCCTCCAACAGTTTAGCAATTGAATCAAAGTCGACTGGTTCTAATAATTCTCCGGGACGACCGGTAATAGGCTTTTTACCCTTCAGCACCACCTTTTGCAGTTCCCGGGGGAATCCCCCTACCGGCTGACCCATCATTCCTTCAAAATAGGCCACAGAAGAATCAGGAAAGGCTAAATCCATTCCTTTTTCCACGATATTTTCCGGAGTTAAATCATTCCTGACCATAAAAATGGCTAAATCGCCTACCAGCTTTGAGGAAGGTGTGACTTTTACAATGTCTCCCAGCATATCGTTGACGGTTTTATACATTTCTTTTACTTCTTTGAATTTATGCCCCAGACCAAAGCTTTCTACCTGTGGTTTTAAGTTTGAGTACTGCCCGCCTGGTATTTCATATTTATATACTTCCGCCGTACCTGATTTCAGGCCCGACTCGAACTGGCTGTATATCGGTCTGATATCACTCCAATAATCGGATAGCTCCTGAATATCATCCAGAATAATACCGGTATCACGCCTGGTGTTTTCCAAAGCTGCGACTACCGAATTAAAGGCTGGCTGGCTGGTCAGACCGGACATGCTGTTAATTGCGGTATCTACTATATCTACTCCGGCTTCTGCTGCCATAAGTATGGTAGCTACCCCATTACCACTGGTATCATGGGTGTGCAGATGAATGGGTATGGATATTTCGTTTTTCAAGGCGCCAATTAATCTATATGCGGCATAGGGTTTTAGCAAGCCGGACATATCTTTAAGGCCTAAAATATGCGCTCCCATTTTCTCAATCTCTTTGGCTGTTTCAACATAATATCTTAATGAATATTTGTCCCTGGATCCGTCCAAAATATCACCAGTATAGCAGATACATGCTTCGGCTATCTTCCCAGTCTTAAGTGTTTGATCAATAGCGGTCTCCATACCTTTTAACCAGTTCAAGGAGTCAAATATTCTAAAGATATCAATACCTGATTGGGCTGCTTCTTGAATAAATTCTCGGACTACATTATCCGGATAGTTGGTATAACCAACTGCATTGGCGCCCCGGATCAGCATTTGAAACATAATATTAGGGATCTTTTCCCGCAGTTCAATTAGTCTTTGCCAGGGACATTCTTTCAAGAAACGGTAAGCTACATCAAAAGTAGCGCCCCCCCACATTTCCAGAGAAAATAGGTCCTTCCCCAAATATGAAGTTGCCTCGGCTATTCTTAACATATCAACCGTTCTAACCCGGGTAGCCATTAACGACTGGTGAGCATCTCTCATAGTGGTATCAGTTATCAGCAGCCGATTTTGGGCTCTAATCCAATCCGCTACCCCCTCGGGGCCTTTCTTATCTAATATCTGTTTGCTCCCGGAAAGCTTGACCTGGGCAGTAATTTTGGGAACCCTTGGCACATCATAATCATACTTGACGCCCTTGCTTTCATTCACTACCTTTTCTCCGATAAATTTCAGGATAGCAGCTTCATGGTCTTCACGTGGGGTTATATCAAAAAGCTTGGGGGTTGAATCAATAAAACCCGTGTCACAATCACCATTAATAAAAGTGGGATGGGAAAGAACATTGAGCAAAAAGGCTTCATTGGTCTGAACACCGTTAATAGTAGTCTCCCGGATAGAACGTTTGCACTTGTTTATAGCATCTTCAAAAGTCCTGGACCAGGCGATGATTTTAACCAGCAGGCTGTCATAATAAGGGCTGATGACTGATCCTGTATATCCATTACCTCCGTCCAGTCGAATACCAAAACCGGAACCAGTCCTGTATACATCAATTTTACCGGTATCCGGGGCAAAATTATTGGTGGGATCTTCAGTAGTTACGCGGCATTGTACAGCATATCCTCTTGCGGTGATAGATTTTTGACTGGGAATGCCTATCTCTTTTGATTTCAGTTTATAACCCTGAGCTATTAGGATTTGACTTTGAACGATATCAACGCCGGTCACCATTTCAGTCACGGTATGCTCCACCTGAATCCTGGGATTCATTTCTATAAAATAATGATTTCCCTCCCGGTCTAGCAGAAATTCAACCGTACCAGCACTCCTATAGTTTACTGATTCCGCAATTTTAACTGCATCTGAACAAAGGGCCAGTCGTTTTTCTTTGGAAAGAGAAAAAGCTGGTGTGAATTCCACCACTTTTTGGTGCCTTCTCTGAATAGAGCAATCCCTTTCATACAAGTGAACTATATTGCCGTAATTATCCCCCAGAATTTGCACTTCAATATGTTTGGGGTTTTCCAGATATTTTTCGATAAATATCTCATCACTGCCGAAAGCTTTTTTGGCTTCATTTCTGGCACTGTGAAACTCTTGCAGCAAGTCATCTTCACTTCTGACAATCCTCATACCGCGCCCGCCGCCTCCGGCTGATGCCTTGAGCATAATGGGATAACCACATTTCCCGGCAAACTCAATAGCCTCGTTATCTGACTTTATGGGCTGCTCAACTCCCGGTATAGTAGGGACGCCTACTCCCTGAGCCACCAACTTTGATTTAATTTTGTCCCCCAGCTGATCCATCATCTCCGGAGTGGGACCAATAAATTCAATTCCAGACTCTATACATTTTTCCGCAAACTCAGCGTTTTCAGCCAGGAATCCATAACCGGGATGAATAGCGTCCACGCCTTTTTTGATGGCCAGGTTAATTATCTCTTCTATATTTAAATAGGCTTCTACCGGACCTTTATTATTACCGATTAAATATGATTCATCCGATTTGGTTCTGAATAGCGCCAATTTATCTTCCTTGGAGTAAATGGTAACTGTCCTGATACCCAATTCCTGGCAGGCTCTAATTACCCTTATCGCAATTTCTCCTCGATTGGCTATTAACACCTTTTTAAATTTCTTCATATACAAATCCTGCCCTCCATTCCCTTAATACATTATACTCCAACCTGATTTCTAATCACTCACCCAATCATTGTATACTTGGGGAAAACCGGGCATGGGGCAGGCCTCCGTGTTACTTATGTAAGGGATAAAATACTCCCCGCGTCCAAAATACGTATTGACTATGGGGTCAATACAACATATAATTATCCCCCAACCTGACCACCTGGTCAAAGGAGTGACATGTATTGATGGATCAAGAGAAAAACCTGTCTAATCCTCTCTTGATTCTATTAGTCCAGATGACAGTAATAGTGTGCCGGAGGCTTTGGCCAGCAGCTTCAGGGGCTTAATGTCTATTATACTTCTCACTTTCCTTCTTCCATGGGCAGTCCCATATTGGCCCAGGACTTGGTTCCCCCCAGGACATTAAATATAACGGCATCTGCCCGGCCTCGCTGCATCAAGCTGCAGGCCAGAAGGGACCGGTTGCCGGTGTTGCAGATAAAAGCTACCCGCTTATCTCCTCCCCACTCATTATAGCGATAACGGATATCAGGAGCCGGTACATGAATGGAACCCGCTATATGCTCTTCTTCGTATTCACTCTTGAGCCGGGTATCAACCAGCAGAATTTCATTTCTGTCCAGCAGTTCTTTTAGTTCCATAATTGAAATACAAGAGAATCGCGAAGTTTTGTATCCATTTTCAGCCCAGGCCCCCATACCTCCCTCTAGATAACCGGTTATATTATCCAGACCAACACTCTGGAGCCCTCGCACGGCAGCCTTCAAGGCATTGGCATTATCAACTACCAGCAAAAGTGGTTTATCGGGAGGCAGTACCCAGCCGCTAAAGGTAGCAAAATTCCCTTTAAGACTCAAGCCATAAGCGCCGGGTATATGGGCAGCGGCAAAGGACAACTGATCCCGGGTATCAACTACCAAATGGCCGGATTCGATTAGCTGTAAAAATTCCCGGGAGTTATATCCAACCGCTTTAGGAAGCTTTGCAGTTATGGCTGGACCCTGCCGGTTAATTTCAGAACAACGGCTGAAATGGTCAGGAGCTTCCGGCATATCCTCTAACAACTGTTTAATAAATTCAGTTTCCGGGTGCTTGTTTACAGCCTGGTTATACAAACGCTCGGTCCCTACCGTTGAGGATAGTTTTGATGACAGACTGCGGCCGCATAAGGATCCAGCACCGTGAGCAGGATAAACCTCTGTAAAATCAGGTAGCTTTTCCAGACGCTGCAGGCTGTGATAAAGTTTGGAGGCCAGTTCTTCCTTAATATCAGGGAAAAGATCTGGTCTGCCTACATCCCCAACCAGAAGGGTGTCCCCGGAGAACATAAGAACCGGTTCTGGTCCTCTTTCCAGGTCAGCTACAATAAATACCGTTCCTTCAGGAGTATGTCCTGGGGTTTCGAGCATTTTCACCAGCAAGCTATCTACCCTGAATTCTTCTTGATCCTCCAGGGAGTGATGCGGATAGGCTGCAGCAGCACTTCTTGCTATATAAATATCAGCTTCGGTGAGCATGGCCAGTTCTGTATGTCCTGAAACAAAGTCCGCATGCAGATGGGTCTCAATAATGGCTTTAATTTGGAGTCCTAAAGAATCAGCTATGTTAATATACTGGATTACTTCTCGGGCTGGGTCTACAACTATGCAATATTCTTTTCCACCAATGAGATAAGAACAGTGGGCTAGTCCAGGGGTGTAAATCTGTTTAAATTCCAATGGTTTACGCCTCCTTTTTTGCTTTTTTTGACTTGGATTGATCCTGATTGATATTAAAGCGATTTTCTAATAACAGCAGGGTGTTCATCTTGTGATAGTGTGCGGTGTGGGACACGGGAAAAGATACCCCGTCCCACTTTAATATGCTGTGGATAGAAACACGGAACCTTTCCCCGTGTACTACTGCCATTTTATCACCAAAATTATTTTTTGGGTACAAACAATGGTAGCTCGCAGGACCTACCCTCTTCCTTGCCTTAGTCCTTCTCAATGTTTCTCCAAGCTGAGTATAATTGTCAGGCAGACGAGGTTGTTGATACTCCCGTCCCCCTAGTTACTAAGCAAGATATCGCTGGTTAAACTGGTCAACTATTTTCTTAAGGTCATCATCCAGCAAAAGCCAGGCTTGATTTAATATGGGCATTGGTATTTCTTTGTAATAGGCCTGGGCCATGCCTCCAGCTATGCAGGCCATGGTATCACTATCCCCACCCAGGGAAATGGCTTTGCGAACAGCATCCTCATAGCTGTCAGACTCTAAAAAGGCTATAATAGACTCAGGAACTGATCCCTGACAGCTCACGTCAAAGGAGTAAGCAGGTCGGATCTCATCCAGGGTCCGGCTTAAATTATAGGCAAAGCGGCTTTCAATCTGTTTTCTAATATCGCTCTTGTTCTTGCCCTGTCGGGCCATCCATATAGCCAGGGCTGTGGCCTGGGCACCTTTAATCCCTTCCGGGTGATTATGAGTTACCTGTGCAGTCCGAGCCGCCTCTGACAGTACCTCATCCATACTATTAAAAGCAAATCCTACCGGACTGACCCGCATGGCCGAACCGTTGCCAAAGCTGCCATAAGGCCTCATATCATTGCTTCGCAACCATTGAGCAAAGGAACCCCCATAGCCGGCATGCGGGTATTTCCGGCCATACTCCCATATAGTGCGGGCATAGTCTTTTTGGTGCAGAATCGCATCAGCTACGGCCACAGTAAGAACCGTATCATCAGTAAACCTGGATCGGGACGAAAACATTTCAAATTCGGTAGTTTTCACCGGGCTCCATTCATAAGCTGACCCGACGATATCTCCAATAATTGCTCCCAGCATATTGATCCTCCCCTTCCGGCCACGGGGACAGGGGGGCCACGGGGACAGGTTCCTTGGCCCATTTCTATAATATTATCTGGGCCAAGGAACCTGTCCCCGTGGTCTGTCCCCGTGGTCCTAAGGAACCTGTCCCCGTGGCTCGCTGCCTACGTGTCCCACCTCAAACTCTTTTAATCACACTTCTTGAAATTCCTGTTAACCTTGCTATCTGCCTTACCGTAACACCATTTATGTTCTTAATTTCCTTTATCACATGATCTCGCTGTTCTTTGTCAAGCCTGGCTATTTCATTAATATTTGAGATACCTATTTCATTTAAAAATCTAATTAACTCTTGGTCGGATAAATCCGTCTTTTCGTTATCTTCAAGACATTGATCTTCATTTATTTCATTATTATATAATTTAAATAGCAATATTGCTTTTTTTCTATCTATTGAAAACATATCTAGAGCTAAATCAGTATCAGTTACTACGGGAGTATCCAGATATTCTTTATAACTGCTCCACCGATATTTCTCGATATCCTCAATTATACCTGCCTTCAGAGGGTTTTGATGAATGTATCTTAAAACTGTAAGGAAATATTCGTCAGTTTCCACTGCTTCACTTTTAAAACGTTCCTGAAACAGATGACCGCAGCGACCATATTTCTTATTATGCCAGTATACATAGCTGCTACTGATTCTCTTAATGATATTGGATATAGACTCATCAGTCTCCCTCAGCAGTAAATGAATATGGTTCTTCATTAGACAGTAAGCATAAACCTCATACTTACTTATTGGTTTATAATAACAAAGAGTCTCGATAATCCTACTATAATCTTGTTCATCCGTAAATACTTTCTGTTTATTAACTCCACGAAGCATTAAGTGGTATATACCGCTGCTGCTTTTCTTGCGTGCTTGCCTTGACATGATCCCACCTCATCCCTGATATACTTTTAATCCAGGCAAATAACAATAATCCTTCTACATAAATATTGTAAATTCCTGTTATTTATTGCATTTTTTAGCATTATTAAAGAACCACGGGGACAGGTTCCTTGGCCCATTTCTATAATATTATCTGGGCCAAGGAACCTGTCCCCGTGGTTCTTAGAATTTTAGTATGAACTCGGTTTTTACATGGGGCTCGCTTGTGACCGAAATATTTATATCATGCCGATCGGCTATCTGTTTGGCGATAGCTAAACCTAAGCCGGTTCCGCTCTTGTTCTGTTCGGAACGGGATTTATAGAAACGGTCAAAAATGTAAGGGATATTCTCGGCTTCTATTCCGACTCCGTTATCTGCTATAGATAATATTCTATCTTTCAAGGTCAGTTTTACTACCCCTTCTTCAGGCGAGAATTTCACGGCATTGTCCAGCAAAATCATCAGCATCTGCCGGAGCCGGCCATAGTCACCTCTTATATGTTCCAGACTTTCATCTCTGGCTGCTTGGATTCTAATTCCTTTGTCCCTGGCAATATGGCCTATGCTGCGGGTAACATCATCTATAACTTCACCCATGTTTATTTCCTGGCTTTCTATTGCAAAATCAGTGTTCTGCAGCCTGGATAGATCAAGCAGGTCGCCCACCAGCCTTTGCAGAAAGCGAGTTTCAAACAATATCTGCTCCTGATAAGTTTTGACCTGCTCCGGGTCGGTTACTACTCCATCATACAGGGCTTCCAGTGAACCACGAATTACTGTTATGGGGGTTCTTAGCTCATGGGATATATTGGCTACAAAGTCTCGCCGCAACTGCTCTAGCCGTACCCGGTCCTGATTGGCCTGTTCAAGTCGGTCGCTCAATATATCAAGGGCTATGGCCAGTTCACCCAGTTCATCGTTTTGTCGAACACGCGTTTGAGTGGTGTAATCACCATCTGCTAAAAGCAAGGCAGTATTTTTCATCCGATTTAGAGGTCGGGTGAAGCTTATAGAAAATAGAATTGACAGTGAAAAGGCAAGCAAAAGAGCCGCCAGGATACTTATAGCCAGTACGGTATAACCATCATCTATAGCCTGATTTATTCCATCAACCGGTGAATGCAACAAGACTACGCCTATTACTTCTCCATCGGCGGCCATGATCGGTGTACCCACAGTCAAGGTGGGAGTATTCAGCAAAGGGCTGAAATCTTCGCTGAAAGCTGTTTGGCCGGTAAAAACCTCTGAAATTACCCGATCTGCATCATCTGGAAGATCCGAGTATACGTACTCTTTTCCCATACTTCCCATCCCCTGTCCCCTGGTGACAAGATTCAGGTTTTGATCCACAATCCACACATCAGTCATAGCGATATCGTTAATAAATCGGAGATATACTCCGTAGCCACCTTGCCTGCCATTACTGCCTGCAGGCATGAATTGCGACAGAGATTGAGCTATACGAGCCGCTCTTTTTTCTAGCTCAGCCTGATGCAGTTCCACGGTATAGCTCTTAAACAACACTGAGAACACGCCGCCTATTATAAACGAAAATACCAGCAGCGCTATACCGAAATATAAGGCTAGTTTTAATGCGATTCTATTCTTAATCATTAGCTTATAACCTCGAATTTGTAGCCAACTCCCCATATGGTTTTAATCTCCCAATTAGGATGTGCAAATACGTCTAGTTTGGACCGGAGCCTTTTTATATGAGAGTCTACCGTGCGGCTATCCCCAAAATAGTCATGCCCCCACAGGCTGTCCAGAAGGTTATCCCTGGAAAACACCTTATTGCTATGGCTGGCTAATGTCCATAATAACTCGAATTCTTTCTTGGTCAGTGATATATTAATACCGTCAACTGCAACCGAATAGTCTTCCAGGTTAATCGACAGGTTATCATACCTGAACACCTGATCACTTCGGGAGTCTTCCCTCTCTATTCTGCGCAGGATGGCTCTTACCCGGGCCATAACCTCACCTGGTGAAAACGGCTTTACGATATAGTCATCTGCACCTATATCCAGACCCATAATTTTCTCATAATCCTCTCCCCGGGCAGTGACCATGATTACCGGCACATTTGAATCTTTGCGGATCTCCCGGCAGAGCTCGAACCCATCCATTCCAGGCATCATAACATCAAGCAGTATTATATCTGGTTTTTTTCGCTTATACTGCTCCAGGGCATCCAGCCCATCCAGCGCAATTATGGGATCATAACCTTCCTTTTTCGCGTATTCTCCCAGAATCGAGGTGATTTGCTGGTTGTCATCTGCAATTAATATAGCAGGCATATATATCAACCTCCATAATTAGATTATAAAGTTTTTTTGCGTCATTTTTATGTCTTTAACCTGTATGTCATAAAATTATCATATCTTTAACACACTTTTGCCATATTTGATGTTTATTATTTAAGCACAGCAGATTTGAATATCTGTTAGGATAATAATTTATTCCTAAGAAAGGAGCGATGTAAATGAACACGCTAAAGAAATTTATTGCGCTGGGAACCGTGGTAGTGACCATTGGAGTGGTATCTGCAGCAGCTCTGGCAGCATCTGCCTACGATAATCCGGCAGAAGCAGTGGCTGGACTAACCGGCAGAACAGTGGAAAGTGTTGTGGCCGAAAGAGCAGAAACAGGCAATACTTATGGTACCATAGCCAATGAGGCTGGAGTGCTGACTGAATTCCAGGCCCAAATCCTGGAGATGAAAAAGGACCGGCTGAATGCCAGAGTTGAAGCTGGAACTATGACCCAGGAAAGAGCCGACGCGATCATTGAAGCAGTGGAAGAAAACCAGGCTAATTGTGATGGCACCGGCCAGGCCCGGGTAGGCCAGGCTATGGGCGCTTGCTTCGGCGCTGGAAGCGGAATGGGCAACGGAGATGGATCCGGTCAATGCTTAGGGGCTGGCAATGGAACCGGTAAAGGCAACGGCTCAGGTCAAGGCCTGGGTGCAGGAGCAGGCCGCGGTCAGGGCGGCAGCGGTATGGGACTTAGGGATGGTTCCTGCCTCAACCAGTAATATTTGAATCAAAAAACAGCTCTTAGGTTCAGCTAATCTAAGAGCTGTTTTTATTGGAACCAGGGCCACGGGGACCGGTTCCTTGACCTATTTTTAAATTTATAGGTCGGGCTAAAGAACCAGTCTCCGTAGCCTTTAAAATGGGCATCCTGCAGAGATAGTGGTATTTTCCAGTCCGCGTTCCGCAACGCACCTGTCCCCCCGTCTCAAAGGATATTTGATGCGCCCATAGAATATGTACTAATTAGTTTCTAATTTATGACTGCTTGAGGAAAGAATTATGAAATTCAGCGACCTGTTTATTTTTAATAGGAGAGTTCTAATATTTATCATTATCGGACTGGTGCTGGAAGAAATACTGGTATCCAGTTTTATAGCCGGCAAGTTCTCTCATCCGGAAGCCCAAAAGCTGCCGGTTTACGATGAGGCGACCCTGACGCTCTGGGTTAAACAGGTCAAAAAAGCAGCAGGTTACAAGATTGTAGTTCTGGGTGATTCAGTAGTGCACGGCGATGATGTAGCACATGATGATACTCTGCCCATTTACATAGCAAAAGAACTTGGGGAGCTCTGCCCAGAGAAGCAGATCAAGGTTTTTAATATGGGGATGGCGGGAGCATCCCCGGCGGAAGTATACTTTTTGCTCAATGCTTTAGATGGAACCGGGACGAACCTCATCATATATAACATTAACCTGGGCTGGTTCGGCCGGGAAGAAACGCTGGAACATCAAGCGTTGCTCCATTTCAATAGACTTAATGACCAGCAGCTCCGGAGTTTAGGTATAGAGCCGCTGGAGTCTGCCCGTAGCCCGGCTGAAGATTGGCTGGAGGATCATCTATTCAGTCATTGGCAATTCCTACAGTACCGCCTGCTGTTGAATTACTGGCTTTTTGGTCAGCCCCTGCGGCAGCACGTGGATGAGTTATTCAAAAGCCCAGGCAGTTCATGGCTGCTTGGAGCTGAAGAAGAGGAGATAGAGAAGTCTGACCCCAGGGCTCCCTGGACCGAAAAAGACTGGGAGGGTAAACTGGATCCAGCTCAGGGGAGAGTAGGTGATGTATACCTTTCCGAAAATAATGCTCAATGGGTTTTATATCAGATGCTTACCGATCTGGTTAAACGTGAAAATCTGCCCATGATTTTCTTTGTGACACCACGCAATTATGAACTGCTGAATCGTTATGATATGGTGGACCAAAACGCTTATGGGGATAACTTAGCTCTGGTTATCGAACAGGCTGAGGATAATGGTATTCCGGTATTGAATTATGATCAGGCCTTACCCTATGATCTGTTTGTAGATACTATACATCCTCTGGCTGAAGGAAATCAAATTCTCGCGGATATTCTGGTTAATGATCTAATCAATAAGGGGTATATTAAGAGGTAGCTTATGCTTTTAAACAGCTTATCCTACGCATTGTTCCTAATTATATTATTCACAACTTACTGGTTTTTGCTTCCCGCTGGCTGGCGCAGCCAGTTGTTATTGGCAGCTGGTTTTTTCTTACTGCTGTATCTTTTCCCGTCTCACACTGTTTTAATCTTGCTGGTATCCAGTATAGTTTACCTGGCCGGGGAATTTATGGCCCGTAGTCAGGTTAGAAAAAGAAGTTACATCCTGGCGGGCACTATATCATTAGTGCTGGGAATACTTGCTTATTATAAGTATTTGCCGCTGCTAGCCCATACCATCAATTATATCAGCCTGCTAACTGAAACTTCATTACAATTCACCCCGCCTTCAGCAGCTATTCCGATAGGTATTTCTTTTTTTTCTTTTCGCTTTATTCACTATTTGATTGAGATCAAAAGGGGAAATATTGAAAAGAGATCTTATTTTAGTTTTTTACATTACACTTTCTTTTTTCCTATCATAGTGGCCGGCCCAATTGAAAGATACGATCACTTTGCTCCCCTGGAGGAAAATATTCCGGGGTTTAAATGGGAATATTTAAACCAGGGGATACCCCGAATTTTACTGGGCCTGTTCAAAAAAATAGTGCTGGCTGATTCCCTGTCAATTGCAGCCGTGGGTCTCAGCAGTCCGGATTTGGATGCAGCAGGTTATCTGCTGGCTATCTATGCTTATACCTTCAAAATTTATTTTGATTTCTCCGGTTATTCCGATATTGCAGTAGGAACAAGCCGGCTATTCGGATATCGTATAATGGAAAATTTTGATGCTCCTTACCTTCAGAGCAATATATCACTATTTTGGAAAAAGTGGCATATGTCTCTGACCAGGTGGTTTATGGATTACCTATTCATCCCCCTGGGTGGTAGTCGGGGAACAATGGGCCGGACTATCTTCAATACTTTAATAGTGATGATGATTACCGGATTATGGCATGGCGCAGCCTGGCACTTCGTCTTTTGGGGCCTGTATCATGCACTTGGATTGATAGTATTCCGTATATATACTCGTTACATAGCCATACATGTGGGTGAAAAGTTCAGGCAATCCAAAATGGCAAAAATCTTTAGCATTGCTCTGACCTTCAATTTCACTGCTCTAGGATGGATTTTCTTTGTTAACGGAATCAGGCAGAGCATAAATGTTTTAAGAGTTATTTTTAACCTGGCTTAGAATAATTTCCGCGATACTGGAGATAAATTCGGAAGGGAGAAATCTTCTGCTGTTGTTGAATTTGCGATGTATAGAAATGCAGAAATTCGTAGTATTAAACCATGAATACGCGGCAACTGAAAAATGTGATTCTTAGAGCTATTTAAATCTGGGAAAAGGAGATCAAAGCATGAAGGGAGTATATCTGGATTTGCTTCGCGCTGGTATCTGGCTTCTTATAATATCAATGATAATTCTATTTTCCACCGGGGGATTCTCAGAATTTATTTATAGAGGGTTCTGATGGATAGGGGGACAGGTTACCTGCCCCTAATGTATACATTCCACTTAAGATTTTTTATGGTAAAATTAATTTTTGGTAGAACCTGCGAGCAAAGTTGAGTAATGAAATTCATACCAATGGGGGTAGAATATGCCAAAAAGAAATGATATTAACAAAGTTCTAATCATTGGATCAGGTCCAATTGTGATTGGGCAGGCATGTGAATTTGACTATTCCGGAACCCAGGCCTGCAAAGCCCTTAGAAATTTGGGTTACCAGATTGTTTTAGTCAACTCCAATCCCGCCACTATTATGACCGACCCGGGCATCGCGGATGTAACCTACATTGAACCACTGAATCTAAAAAGCCTAACCAACATCATCGCAAAAGAACGTCCTGATGCCCTGCTTCCCAATCTAGGCGGTCAATCTGCACTAAATTTGAGTTCCGAACTGTATAAAAGCGGAGTTTTAGATCAGTATGGAGTCAAAGTGATAGGGGTACAAGTTGATGCTATCGAACGCGGTGAAGATCGCATAGCTTTCAAGGAAACCATGAATCGTCTGGGTATCGAAATGCCCCGCAGCCAACCAGCATACAGCGTTGAGGAGGCGGAAGCCATTGCTGGAGAACTCGGATATCCGGTAGTCATTCGCCCTGCTTATACCATGGGAGGTACCGGCGGTGGCCTGGTGTATAACGTGGAAGAGCTGCGGACGATAGCTAATCGCGGTATCGCCGCCAGCCTGGTGGGACAGATTCTGGTCGAAGAATCAGTGCTGGGTTGGGAAGAACTGGAGCTGGAAGTAGTTCGAGATGCAAAAAATCAGATTATTACCGTTTGTTTTATTGAGAATATCGATGCCATGGGCGTGCATACCGGCGATTCCTTCTGTTCTGCCCCCATGTTAACCATAAGCCCTGAGCTGCAGGAGCGGTTACAGAAATATTCCTATGCGGTTGTGGAAGCCATAGAAGTAGTAGGCGGTACTAATGTGCAATTCGCCCATGATCCCAAAACCGGCCGGGTAGTTATTATAGAAATCAATCCTCGGACTTCCCGTTCCTCCGCTTTGGCTTCTAAAGCTACCGGGTTTCCCATTGCCATGGTGTCAACCATGCTGGCAGCAGGATTGACCCTGGATGAAATTCCTTACTGGCGGGACGGTACCCTGGATAAATATACTCCTTCCGGTGATTATGTAGTCATCAAATTCGCCCGCTGGGCCTTTGAGAAATTCCCTGGTTCTCATGACCATCTGGGGACGCAGATGCGCGCCGTAGGTGAAGTCATGAGCATTGGTAAAAACTATAAAGAAGCCATGCAAAAATCAATTCGTTCCCTGGAAATCAATCGTTATGGCTTGGGTTTTGCTAAAGATTTTAATCAGCGCTCCCTGGAGGAACTGCTGTCCTTATTAATCGAGCCCACCAGTGAACGCCAGTTCATCATGTATGAGGCTTTACGCAAAGGTGCTGATATCCAACAGCTTTATCAGCTAACCCATATCAAACCATGGTTTATTGAGCAGATGAAAGAACTGGTCATGCTGGAAGAAGAAATTTTGAAATACCAGCAAAGTCAGCTGCCGGACCAGCTGCTGATCCAGGCTAAAAAAGATGGTTTTGCCGACCGTTATTTAGCCATGCTTTTAGAAATGCCGGAGGAAGAGATTCGCCAGCAGCGAACCAGGCTGGGAGTAGTTGAGGGGTGGGAAGCAGTGCCAGTCAGTGGAGTGGAAAATGCCTCCTACTATTTCTCTACTTATAATGCACCTGATCAGACTTCATCGAGTGATCGACCCAAAGTAATGATCCTGGGCGGAGGCCCCAACCGGATCGGCCAGGGTATTGAATTTGATTACTGCTGCGTACATACTGCTTTTGCCCTGCGTGATTTAGGCTATGAAACAGTCATTGTCAACTGCAATCCTGAAACTGTTTCCACTGACTATGATACTTCAGACAAGCTGTATTTTGAGCCACTGACGGTAGAAGATGTTTTAAGCATATATGAAAAGGAAAAACCCCTGGGGGTAATCGTTCAGTTCGGAGGACAGACTCCCTTGAATATCGCTGGAGAACTGGAACAAGCGGGGGTAAAAATTCTAGGCACTACTCCCGACACCATTGACCTGGCAGAGGACCGGGATAGGTTCCGTCAAATCATGGAGAAGCTGGACATTCCCATGCCGGAATCAGGCATGGCGGTTAACCTGGAGGAAGCCCTGGCCATTGCTGAACGTATAGGCTATCCCTTGATGGTTAGGCCTTCTTATGTTCTAGGCGGGCGCGGCATGGAAGTAGTGCATGATGAGGAAATGCTGCGCCAGTACCTACAGGCCGCAGTCGGTGTTACTCCGGAAAGACCAATTCTAATTGACAGGTTCCTCAGCAACGCTATCGAAGCCGAAGCAGATGCCATTGCCGATGGGAATGACGCTTTTGTGCCAACTGTAATGGAACACATTGAACTGGCTGGCATCCATTCCGGAGACTCAGCCTGTGTGATTCCGCCCATCAGCATCCCGGCCAGGCATATTAGCACTATTGAGGAATACACCCGCAAGATTGCTAAAGAACTGAATGTAGTTGGTCTGATGAATATGCAATACGCCATCGCGGATGACCGGATTTACGTACTGGAAGCCAATCCCCGGGCGTCCCGAACCGTCCCCCTGGTTTCCAAGGTCTGCAACATCTCCATGGCGCGGATAGCAACAGAAATAATGATGGCCGATCACGCTGGTCAGAAGTACTCGGTCAGCAGTCTGGTCTCCAAAAAGATACCTCATTTCGGGGTCAAAGAAGCGGTATTCCCATTCAATATGTTCCAGGAAGTGGATCCTATACTGGGACCGGAAATGCGTTCTACCGGGGAAGTATTAGGTATTGCGGATTCCTTTGGGCTGTCTTACTATAAAGCTCAGGAAGCCACCCAGTCTTCCCTGCCCTTATCAGGGACCGTCTTGATCAGTGTAAACGACCAGGATAAACCAGCGGCACTGGAAACAGCCCGGGTCTTTGAAAAACTGGGCTTTGGTATCAAGGCAACCGGAGGAACTCATAAATTCCTGCAGGAAAACGGAATCAAGTCGGCAGAGATTAAGAAATTATATGAAGGCCGTCCTAACATAGTTGATGGCATTACTAACAAGGAGCTCAACCTGATCATCAATACCCCATCGGGTAAGCGCAGCCAGCATGATGATTCTTATATCCGCAAGACCGCCATCAAATATAAAGTTCCCTATATCACTACTATGGCAGCAGCTATGGCCAGTGCCAGGGGTATCGCAGCCTACCAGGAAAATAATTTGACGGCATCCAGGCTTAAATCTTTGCAGGAATATCATGCTGATATAGATAGATCCAACTAAAGTGATATAAAGATTCAAAGCGAGGCTGACCTAAAGGGAATAGCCTGGTCCTACGCCCTCAGATATCAATATCATCTTCGTCCAAAACAGCTCTTGGATTCAAATGAACTTAAGAGCTGTTTGGTATTAAATATCGTTTTTATCTTCCCGGGTAATTACTCTTCATTAGTTTCATCAGTATCAACAGTTTGGCAGCGGGCTCCCCACAACTTCAGCTATTATACCTTTTCTTCATCTGATGTTTGATCGCAGCTACGGTAACAGCATCATTAAGCTGTGCTGTACAGATTTCACCATCCGAGCCGCTGCTGCTGCACATGATCCTCAGCAACCGGGCGGATAAGAACGAATGTATTATAAACCCTATTAAGGCGGTGAACCTTTTCCGAGCTCTTCCGGTACAAGCGCCCTGTCCACGTGTCCCACGAGATATTTCAGCACCAGGGGACCTGTCCCCGTGGCCCGCCACGAGATATTTCAGCGCCAGGGGACCTGTCCCCGTGGCCCAATTACACTGTGCATGAAGCGTTGGACTTTTTCCGGGCTCTTATGGCCTGGCCTTTCTTCTACTCCGGTCAGCACATCTACCGCATAGGGATTAACTGCCTGAACAATCTGACTGATATTATCCGGGTTCAACCCTCCCGCTAATATAACCGGCAAAGCGGTCTCCTGCTGGATGGTCTTAAATGTGGACAGGTCGACTGCAACCCCCGTTCCCCCGGGGCGACAAGAGGTATAAGAATCCACTAGCAGAGCTGCAATTCCGGTCTCAGTGAGCGCGCGGGCTGCTGCAGCAGGTTCGGGGATTTCAAAAGCACATCTCCCCTCCCCATCTATTCGCAGGGCCTTGATGGTTTTAATGCCCAATCGCCTTAGCTGCTCGACCAGCTCTGCTACTTCGGTCAGGGTTTCCTGATAATGGAGTTGGATAATATCTGGACGGGTGATTCTGGCTACTGCCATAACTTTTTCCACCGGCCCTCCGGTTACTACACTGGAACTTACCAGAGGCGGTACTTTTTCAATCAGCTGCCTGGCCCGGACCGGATCCAAATTCCATGGCACCGGCACAGGATAATCTACCACCAGGCCCAGGGTATGAACCCCGGCCTGTACGCAGAGCTCCAGGTCTCCCTGGTTCATGAGTCCACAAATCTTGACCCTTATCAAAGACTTACCCTCCGGGATATGCTAAGACACTGGTACATCTCCACCGGGTCCCGGGCCTGCAGGATAGCAGTCCCCACCAGTACAGCATGAGCACCTGCAGCGCTAGCCCGTTCCACATCCAGGGGAGTGGAGATAGAGCTTTCGCTAATTACCAGAGCTCCCGGGCTGGCAAGACCCATCAGTTCTTCGGTAGTCTGTATGCTTCCATCATCCATCTCCAGATTCACTATATCACGGTTGTTAATTCCTATCATGCTTAACTGTAATTCCTTAATGGAATCAATCTCTTCCCGGTTATGGGTTTCCACCAGGGGCTCCAGGCCCAATTGGAAAGCTTCCTCAATGAGTTTTAACAGCTGCTCTTTTTCTAGCATAGAAGCGATCAGCAGTACAGCGCTAGCCCCTAGCTCGAGGCTTTCCAGGAGCTGTTCAGTATTATTTATGAAATCCTTGCGTAAAACCGGCAGAGAGGTAGCCTGTACGATACGATGCAGCAATTGCGGCGTACCCCCGAAATGAACAGGTTCGGTTACCACCGATAGTACTGGAGCACCGGCTGCAGCCAGTACCCGGGCGATTTCCACCGGGTCGCGTCCCTGCAGCAGGTCACCTTCCCGGGGTGACCGGAGTTTAAGGTCCGGAATTACCGGGATCCTGCCCGAGTTGTATTTACTCCACAGAGCGTTGGAATAATTATTTCCTGGGATTTGCATGTCTTCTCCTCTCTCCCGGATAACTTTACACAAAGGATTGATATTTGTTTGAAACTGCAATAAGCTCGTTTAATTTGGCCAGGGCGAGGCCGCTGTCAATGATTTCACCGGCCAGCTTAATTCCATCAGCAAAAGAAGCTGCTTTATCCCCTACGTACAGCGCCCCCGCAGCATTGATTATTACTGCCTCCCTACGGGGCCCCCGGTTTTTACCCGAGAAAACATCCAGAATCACACCGGCATTCTCTTCCGGGGTTCCGGTATAAATATCTTCCAGGGTACAGCGAGTCAAGCCATAATCTTCGGGAGCTATTTCATAGGTTTTTATCGAGCCATTATGAATTTCATTAATCCTGGTTTTACCCAGTAGGGATATTTCGTCCAGACCATCCAGGCCATGCACAAACAGGGCATGCTTATACCCTAATGACAGTGCTACCTGGGTAACCATGTCCAGCAGCTCCGGCTTATACACCCCCAGGATATGACGGTTAGCACGGGCCGGGTTTATCAGTGGGCCGATAACCGTGTAGAAAATGGTCTTAATGCCCAGCTCCTGTTCCGGCGGCAGCACTTTATGCATGACCGGGTGAAAAAGAGGAGCATAAATAAAACAGATACCTACTTCTTCTATAATCTTTTCCACCGCTTTAGGAGACAGATTTATTTCTACCCCCAGAGCCTCTAACACGTCAGCACTGCCAGAAAGGCTGGATATGGATCGGCTTCCGTGTTTGGCTACCGGAATACCTGCAGCAGCAGCAACCAGAGCTACGGCGGTGGAGATGTTAAAGGTGCTCAATCCCCCACCGGTACCACAGGTATCCATAAGGTCTCCCTCCACCCGGGGAGAAATAGCTTCACAATTATCCCTCATAGCCTGGGCAACGGCACTTATTTCTGTGATGGTCGGCCCCTTCATCAACAGGGCCACCTGAAAACCGGCAATCTGCACATCACTTAGCTGGTCATTTTTAATGGCCAGGATCAGGCTGTAGGCTTCGTCATGGGTCAAATCTTCATTAGCAGTTAATTTCCTTAATACATTCTGTACCAAAATTCTCACTCCTTTAATAATTTTCTTTACTCCGACTGGCATTTTGCAGCTGCCGACAGAGAGGGTGCAGAGAGTGAAACGAGTAAATACATTCCTTAAAAGAGTTCTGGTTCAGGTGATCTGATATTAACCGCCAATTACAAAAATAGCATGATCTTTCTATACTGGGACCACCCTTTTACCTCATTTTGGGTACAAAAAATCCAGCGCCTAAGAAAGCCCCGGTTTATGTACGCAAACTACACTCAACTCACAGCTAATCTCAAACTCATCTCGTCTCATCTCATCTCAGCTGATATTTAATTATCACTGTTAGGTTACTTCAGTGAAAGATTTCTGTCAATAGCTATTTCGCAATATTGTTGCTTGCTAACCCGGCAGCTTACCTACTCCCTGGGCCAGGTTATCCCATAGTATTTCTTGAACCATCACCGCCTTGGCAGTATCACATTCTATGATGAGTACCACCTGCCCCACTTGATTCTGGTTAGCTGTTTTCTGGTAATTTTTCTGAGAATCCTTCCTTCGCCAACGGGTGAGAAAAATGTCCCCCAGCCAACCCAGTATTCCTCCTGTTATAAGACCTATTAATCCCCATACAACAGGACCCCAATACAATTCGAATCCATATATAGCCCCCAGCAACATGGAAAAGGTACCGGTTAAGGCAGCAGCATCAAAGGAACTTACCCCATCCGCCTGATGAATGGTATCAAGGATTTTGCGCTCCTCCACCCAGCTGTCCAGTGGAACGCCGGCAATGGCATCCCGGGCAATACCTTTCTTTTCTAAATCCGATATGGCCAGCTCCAGATGAAGGCTATAATTAAAGGCTCCTATTATAAACACCATTTCACCTCCGTTAATTAATGGAATTAACCAGTCTTGAGTGAAAGTTGGGCTGTTGATAATTGTCTCTTATAAACCTGGCCTGTTCCTGTTCGAATAATTTGTTATATTCTACGGTATTGACATAAGCATCGTAGATGGCAAAACCATAAAGGGAGGGAATAAACAGCAGCCAGTGAGGATCCAGGACCGCTGCGGCCTGGCTGAAAGCCCCGGTAAAGGTATATTGAACAGCCTCCAGCAGGTGGGACAAATATACCAGACTGATAATCAAAGTCAGCACAAAAAAACTGGTAGGAATACGATGGGTATAAAGGTGCCCCAATCCCGGTGAAAGCACTGAAAAGCCCACGGCAACCCAGGGTTGTCTTTTGTCCAGGAAAGCTATATCCAAGGACCCTATATCAGTCGGCGGAACAGTAGAGTCCTCCCTGGTACCGAGGATGGCAAGCTTATTGATATCTATAGTAAGTGTATAGCTATTCCATATGCTGAATACCCATACTGCAAGATACAACAAGGTCCACCTAATATCCATCACCTCTCGGGCTAAATCAAATTTACCCAGGAACGAATAAAAAATAGCCATATTAATATGGCTCTCGGTGTTAATTATCAGCTCCCAGATAATCAGCAGAAATCCCTTGATGTAGCTGCCCATAATAATATGTCCGGATCCCGGCAAAAGAGCCGACCAAACGGCGGTAACCCAGGGGTTTCTTAAATGGATAAAATTAATGTTAATGGTGCTTATAGTTCCAACCGGACGACGCTGCTTGCGGATAGATACCGGCTGTTTACTTTCCATGCGAGAACCTCCGGTAGCGGAAATCCTGACCTATAATTACCAGGCTTACCCATCTCATCGCGCTGGCCATTAGAATGAAGGTTATAAAAGACAGACCTAAATTCCATCTGAGGGGTTCATACAGGTTAAGCCAAATAAGAATAGGATCTCCAATAAAGGCCAGGATTCCGCTTACTGTTATGTTGGCAATGGTAAAGGATTTCCAGTTATTATATTTCTGATAAATAAGCATAAAAACTACTGGAATAGTCACATAATCTATCGGGAAAAAGTTAGGTAAATATGCTACCAGCTTATCCGGATACTGCCATAAACCTGTAAAGGCACCTGCTGTATCGAGAATTCCTGCTAAAATACTCATCGTGGTGCCAAAAAATGATATTTCCAGGAAACGATTACGGTCAGTATATCTCCACCATATCCATAAAGGGAAAATGGTCCAAAATATATTAAAGAAGAAGGTCCAGCGATGAATATCATGCATAAGCCAGTCCTTTATTTCAAGTCGATACAATTGATGCCTGGCTTCTGTGATAATTTTATAATCAGGTTCACTTATTAACCTGGAAGGCAAATGAAGTAACTTAAACAAGGCTTCCATAAGGCTTCTCCGTTCTTTTCACCCATCAATTGTTTTACTGTGATGTTAATTGAGGCAGTCTAGTTGCAATTTCTGACCATAAGCTGCTCTTTCGATACCGCTGGCAACAGGTAATTTGAAATATTACCCCAGCTTTAAATAGAATTGATATTTACTCTTCCAAAAGACCGGTAATCTCTATAGAATTAATTACTATGTACTAATATTCCCATCCGAAAAGTAATCATGCACCCGGGCCAGTCATAAATGCTGTCTTAATCCGATCAATAATTGCAGCGCAGCTCTTGTAAATAAGTGCATTCCAATACGAACAATGTTAACATTATTTACACAAAACACCGCTAAAATAGCAAAAAACCTGCCTTCATTACCAGGGCAGGTTTCCATAACTCTAGTAAAACAATTGCCATAATATCGCTTGAGTCCACAGATTCTGCAGCTGTGCTTCTCTACCTTTACAAAAGTGCTAATTAAAGAACTTCAGGCCGGTTATACTTTAAATCAGTCACCTCGAATTGAAACCAGCTGAAGTCCCCATTGGACAGTTTCCATATTAACTCGCCCCTGGCCGGTACACGAATTCCTTCGAATTCCTTATGTTCGAAAGCCTTAAAATGCCAGTCGTCCAGGGTGTATTTTCCGCCCTGTTCCCGGTACCTGGGAGCGGAAAAACTGACCACATCACCTTTCTGATCAAACTCAAATATTCCTGCAGCAGTTACTCCCCGGTAACTAATGGTTGCCCGGACCAATTGTTCATTAACCTTTTCCCATTGGATATATTTATTTAAAGCAGCGGCAGGCTGGCTGACTATTTCAGCCAGGTACCTGACCAGGGACCCCTGGTTTATTTCACTGCCGGATGCATCAGATACCTTGAAGATAGACATGAATTTTATCAGCATATTCCCTTGACCGTCAAAGTACTTGTCTCTTCCGGTGATATGAACCAGCGGGGCGGCCTTAATTCTTGCATACCATAAAAACCCGGGTTCGGCAAAATTAAAGTACTGCACAGCAGTAAAGGGCATCCATGCAGCTTCTGCTGCGGTTCTCATCTGGCCTTTCTGTTTCAGACAGGCCGTCTGAATCTTCTCTTTACCAACCACTTTGGAAGACCTTAACCACTTCTGTACCGGGGCAGGCAAAGCAGCCAGATCTTCCTCACTAATTACTTCCCTATTTTCAAAACTGATGTCCCGGTACAGCTGCTTAACTTCATTCTCAATCTGCCGTTTGAATAGATACCCGGCGCTTATCAGGATAGTGATTACAATCAAAAAAAGATCCAATAATATAAACAAAATGTATTCCATCTAGTAAACACCCCTTTTTATAAGGTCGGAGAGTACCCCGCCTGCTACTTAATTATAATATATACATTTGATTTTAATAGTCTCTATTACAATATGTCTGCTTCTTGTCTTAGATATACAGCAGACGGCACTCTATTACATTATCTTCTGCCGGGCAGTATGACTGGTTTATGTTTTTATGAGACGCAAATACAGGAACCGGGGGTTTCCCCCGGTTCCTGTACAGGTGATCAGATTATGTATCTCACTCGGTAATAATAAATTACTCAACTTTCGCACTTGTCCCGCTAGCGAGTTTTATGCTTTGTCTTAGCAAGGATGGTAAGGCGCTTAACAGCGTGCAAATAGCTGAATAACAAGCATTGCGTATTTAGGAAATATTTCTCCATTTGCTAATCTAAGACCGGCTGACGGCGGGACAAAGCATAATGCTCGCCAGGCCAAGTAACCGTTATCATAATGTGAACTGGAGTAAATTATTTATTGTTTCTTCTCATTATGAGCCCGCTTGCGGTCCGTATGAGTCCGATTTCGCTGCTGATCGGTGATGCAGGTTGACCAGTTCAGGCCCCGCCTTCCTTATATGTGCTGCCAGCGGATCAATAGCCATCAGTCTAATGTAATAATAATCAGGTATAGTTACAAATGAGTTACAAGTTAAAGATAAATTTAATAGCACCGCTCGGGTAATCTGAATAAATAAAAAACCTGCCCATATGGCAGGTTTTACACATCTTAACCTTATCAGCTTGTCTTGTAATTAGTCACAGGATGAACAGGAATCACAGCCCCCACTAAATGCTGGCTGTTTTTCTCCCTTCAACTGCAGGAATACCTGGGGACCACTTCTAATCGAAGTAAGGACGAAAGGTCCAAACTGATTAAAAATATCATTTTCTACGGCAAATCTGATACCGTCATGTTCTTCTACCTGGTCACCTTCTGCTGGTCCATCCAGAACCAGATTAAATGTCATGCCCCCTCAGCCAATCCTGGCTGTAATCCGCAGATCGTTGGTGTTTATGTTTTGTTCTTTCATCACCTGTTTTAAATCCTCGATGGTTGACGATTCAGTCTTAATAATTTCCATATTTATCACTCCTTATGGTTGTTTAACTATGACAACATAACTTTATGCTTATATCTTCAAATGGTACAAGCAATTCCTCAATATCATCACACACAACTTTATTAAAATTCCACCACTAAATTCTAACATGCTTTCTGCTAATAAATAAGGTCCTAAAAAACATTTACCCCAAAATAGATATTGATATAATCTGATTTACATTCTAACTGCGATACGAAGCTGTACTTCAGGAGTTGCGCTCCGATAAACTTTATAACCCTTAAGATTAATATTAGCTCTACAGATTTATATTATACTTATGAGAAATAGAATGATAAATGGGCTTTGATGTTCTTCCTTGCCTTTATTCGCTAATCCGATTGTCAAAATAATTAATATAGGGGGACTTTTATAGTTTTAGCGTGTCTGGTTTAGGTATTATGATCTTGGTAATCCGGCCTTATTATCGGCCCCTAAACTGCGGGTTACGCTTCTCCATAAAAGCATCTATGGCTTCTTTTAGGTCCTCGGTTCCACAACAAAATGTGGATTGAGCCTGTTCAAAAAGCAATCCGGCTGCTACACTGCTTTCATCGGCTAGATTTATTCCTTTCTTGGCAAAGTTTATAGCTGCAGGTGGGAGCGAAACCATCTTGTGGGCCAATTTCAATGCACGTTCCATCAGCTTTTCCCTGGGCACAACAATTTCAACTAACCCAATGCGCAATGCTTCTGCAGCATCAATTTCTTCACACCCTATTATCAAACGTTTGGCCTGGCCGGAACCTACCAATTTGGTCAGACGGGTAGTTCCCCCCATATCCGGCGAAAGGGCAAAACGCACCTCAGGTATGGCCAGCCGGGAATCTTCTGCTGCAATCCTGATATCACACCCCAAAATGAGCTCTACTCCAGATCCATAACAAATCCCATGGATTGCCGCAATTACGGGTATGGGCCACTCCTGCCAGCGACTATAGAGTTTTTGCAGCCAGGTGAGATTTTCTAATACGTACTCCGAACTGGCCAATCTCAACATTTTAAGGTCAATACCAGCTGAAAAATGATCACCATTAGCATTGATAACTACCGATCGGATAGATTTATCCTTTTCAATATATTGCTGAATTTCTTCCAACGCTTCAAGCAATTCCGGGTTAACCGTGTTTAACGCTTCCGGTCGATTCAAGGTGACTATTCCTACGCTATCCTCTCTTGAAAACAATAAAGTATCATTTTGCATCTTTTCATAACCTCCCAAATAATAGTTGTATTTTGGAAACTACTCCTGCTATGACTTACAGCCTGACCTTTGCAGCATTAAACCCAGCCCTCATATATTTGTTCCAAATATATGAAGGCTGGTTGACTGGAAATTCAATGGTATCTCGACATATCAAAAAACATCACCTAACCCCGGTTTCCTTAAAAGTTAAAAGCATAATATAATTTCACTTGTTTGCATCACAAGTCACGGATTGTTTTTGACAACTATAGCTACCGAGTTCAATTAGGCTGTAAATACTTGGAGTCCATTTCTACTGTTATGATATCATTACTCATCAGTCTCCTGGAAAGACCATAAATCTTGTTAAGTTCATAACTGAAGAAAAATCTGCAGGTGTATAGTTTGCCATGATAAAAAATCTCGTCGCTTTTAAGCATGTCCTCATGGTTATCAAGAGCCTTCTGGGCAGTAATTCCTTGAAGCAGCCATTGCCACGCTATAGTGATAATACCGAACATCTCCAAATACAAAACTGAGTCGGCCAGGAATTCTTCCGTCTTACCCTGCCCGGCCAAACCGGCCAGATATTTGGTGACCCGGTCCAGTTCCTGCATGGCATCAATGAGTTCATCTGCCCTTGGTTTTAAGTTATCAAAGACCTGGGCCTCATCTAGAGTCTTGTTTACCTCTAGAATAAATAGGCTCAGAGCTTTTCCGTTTTTCATGCTTACCTTTTTACCCAGCAAATCCTGACCTTGTATACAGGTGGTTCCTTCATGTATCGCATCAATACGTATATCCCTGAAATACTGCTCAACTGGGAAGTCCTGGCAATAGCCATATCCACCCAGGCACTGGATGGCAGCACTGGTGGCAAGAATGCCTGCTTCTGATGGATAAGTCTTGACAACTGGAACCAGCAATTCTACCAGCAGGGCGTATTTTTCCTTTTCCTCTTCACCGGGCAAAACCTTCTGCAGATCCAGGTATTTGGCAACCTGCAGGCATATTGACAGCCCGCCCTCGGTAATTGATTTCTGCATCAGCAGCATACGCTTCACATCGGCGTGTTCAATTATGGGAATCATCGGTGAATTAGGGTCTTTCTCAGCAGGCTTTCTTCCCTGGAGGCGCTGGCTGACATACTCAAGGGCAGCGTAATAGGCGGCAGTGGCTTTACCTACGGCTCCAATTCCTACATTTATACGTTCTTCATTCATCATATGAAACATATAGGCCAGACCCATACCTGGCTTGCCTACCAGATAGCCGCGGCAATCATTGCTCTCTCCCATGCTTAGCTGGCCAATGGGACTGCCTTTATAACCCAGTTTGTGTTCAATCCCATCACAGCTGATATCATTAAACTCCAGGTTTTCACTATCATCGACCCGGTATTTCGGTACCACAAACAGTGATATTCCTTTAACCCCTTTAGGTGCTCCTTTAATTCTGGCCAGTAACATGTGCACGGTGTTCTCACAGGCACTGGTATCTGCTGCCGATATAAATATCTTCTTGCCTTTAATCAGATAATAACCTTTATCGCTTTCTTCCGCACTGGCAGCAATATCACCCAGAGAACTGCCCACATCAGGTTCGGTCAGAGCCATGGTACCCTGCCACTCTGCTGTACATAATTTGGTCAGATATTTGTTCTTCAGGTCCTCTGAAGCAAAAGTTTTCATGATATTAGCTGCTCCTGCAGTAAGCATTTCATAAGCACTAAGCGAATAGTTAGAGGCTGTAAACAAAAATCCATAAACAAATTTAATAATATTAGGAATCTGCTGCCCTTCTAATTCGTAATCCCAGTCCGCATTAATCCATCCGCCTTGACCTATTTCATCCAAAAAGATTCTGACCGCAGGATGCACCTTGGCCTGTCCATCTTCATAGCGAGGCGGATTCTTGTCCATTTCCTGAAGTACGGGATAACACAAGTCTGTTCCCATTTTCCAGGCAGTATCAATTATCATATTGAAGGTATCCATACTGTGGTCCTGGTAATATTCATATTCTGTAAGTGATTCAACCTGGAATACTTCTTCCAGCAAGAATTTAATGTCTCTCCTGTTTGCATAACGATCTGCCAAGTGAGCACGTCCTTTCTTTACTATTAGTTAACAATGTTCCCTTGAGAGTTTAAAGAAGAAATTAGCCTCGTGACTGCTAGCTTTGTCCTGTACATGCACACTATCTTTCATAAGGTGTAATTAGATACTTAATGCATCCGTCTTTATTACCACCAAAAGTATCCATGGCCTTTAAAATATCATTTAAGGGACTGCTATGAGTTTGCATAAAACTGGTATTTATTTGACCTGACTTAATCAGATCCAGCATTATATCCAGGCCATCACATTTCTGGATTCCGGTTCTCAGCTGAATATTCCTATAGGTCATAAAATGTATCGGAACTTCAATGGGTTTAGGAAAAATAGCTACAGTAGCAACAATTCCATAATGTCCGGTTGAACGTATTGCCGCATTAATGGTATTTGCTGCCCCGGCAGTATCTATAGCTGCATTGGCCCCATGCCCGCCAGTTATATCCCGTATTTTTTTGATCACATCTCCATCATTGGCATTTATAATGTAATCGGCCAGTCCCTCCTTAAAAAGGGTATCTAACCTATACTGCAGCAAGTCAACGGCAATAACTGTTTTTGCTTTAAAAACCTTTTTAGCCAGCAGACATGCGCACATTCCCACCGGTCCAACCCCAAAGACGCTTACAGTATCACCCTTTTTTACTTCCGCGTTGCTTACCCCGTACCACGCAGTACCAAGCATATCAGCCAGCAGTATTACCTCTTCTTCCTTTAGACCTTCCGGGATTGGTATCAATACCTGAGAAGCATACGGAATCCGGATATATTCAGCCAGAGCGCCATCAATACCCTTGACAGTTCCAAAAACCCCGCCATTTTCGCAATAGCTAATATATCCCTTTTGGCACATGGTGCACTTACCGCAAAATATCGCCGATATACAGTGAACCCGGTCTCCCACCTGGTAGCCTTGCACTGCTGTGCCCATTTCCACGATTTCTCCGCAAAACTCATGCCCTAAAATACTCGGTGGCTGGACAAAAGGCATATGTCCTACTGCCAGATGAACATCAGAAGTACATGGTGTTGCCAGAGTTACTTTCAGAATAACGTCTTCCGGATGCTCTATTTGTGGTATGGCTACATCATCAAGACTTAGCTGGTTGGGACCATGGTAGACGAGTGCTTTCATGGTGTTATTTTCCATAGATTAATACCTCCCAAACTATAACTCTTTAATTTGACCTGCCCTGCCCACCCTGGCTCACAAACAAAAAATTCTACTCATAGCTGGGTGGGTATCCGAAATTACAGATGATCCATCACTGCCTGGTAAGCCTGGTGAATAGCATCTATTATCTGTCCGGGATGAAGGCTGTCACCAATAATCGCGAATGGTATTCGAGTCTCCTCCAAAGCATTGGCCAGTTTTCGCAGCGATTGTGATCCAGTGGCGTTGATTATATTATCAAAAGACTCGCTCCTGCGCTCACCAGCTAATTCATAATTCAAAATCCCGTTATGAAACGAGTGGACAGTTGCCCCGGTATTAATGTTTACTCCATACTTCCTTAAACTGCTTAACAGCCCCCACTTGCTGCTTTTGCCTATGCCCTTTCCCACCTGCGGCATCATTTCAAAAACAGTTACTTTCTTATTGCCTTGAAAGATCAATTGACGAAGCCTTTCTGGACTCTCGGCATTATTGCTGAAGAGAAAATGGAGCGTTTCTGGAGTAATGGTACCCTGAGCAGCAATGAAGTGCGCGGTCTCCAAACCGACAGCACCTCCACCGATTACCGCAATTTTCTTGCCCAATGCTATATTGTGTTTGAGAATGTCCCAGGCCGAGATTATCCTTGAATCGTCAAAGCCGTCAATAGCTGGAGTAACAGCCTCGGCCCCTTCAGCTGCAATAAGATATTCAGGGCTTCTTTGTTTTACAAGTTTAATGTCAACCTCAGTATTAAGAAACACCTGAACCTTATGGTGCTTCAACATCTCCTGGTAGTAAGGTATCAGTTTTAGTAATTCTTGCTTATAAGGCGGTGCACCAGCTATCCAAAGCTGACCACCTATACGATCAGCTTTTTCATATAACTCAACCTGATGGCCGGCCTGGGCAGCTCGAAAAGCTGCCTCCATTCCTCCAGGTCCAGCCCCGACCACCATAACCCGTTTTGACCGGTCGGTCCTGGCTATTCTTCTTTCCCCTTCAAAACCAAGCCGGGCATTAACCATGCACTTGACAGGTTTCATATTCACAATTTCGTCCATGCATCCCTGAAGGCAGGCAACGCAAGGAGTAATCTGTTCAGGATGACCGGCCTGGGCTTTTTGGGGCCAGTAAGGATCTGCCATTAGAACACGACCCAGACTAACCATATCAGCCCACCCATCATGAATAATTTTCTCGGCCAGCCAGGGTTCGGAAATGCGGTTGGATGCCATTACCGGAATGGAGACGACATTTTTTATATTCTGAGCCAGGTAGGTAAACGCACCTTGAGGTACACTCATGGTCATTTGCGGAACATTAGTTTCATGCCAACCGCCAGTGACGTTTATGGCATCTATACCTGCTTTTTCATATACCCTGGCGAATTCTGGTGTTTCAAGATCGGTATTGCTGCCGGGAACAAAGTCATTTCCTGCCATACGAATTGTAATAGGATAATCAGTGCCCAATCTGAGCCTCATCTTTTCGATTATTTCTTTCACAAACCGAATCCTGTTTTCGAAACTTCCCCCATATTCATCGGTTCGCTGGTTTCTTAAAGGAGATAGAAACTGGCAGATTAGATACCCGGCCGAAGCTATAATCTCCACCCCATCGAAACCAGCCCATTTAGCTCGTTCAGCACTATTGACAAAGGCCTCCTGGATATCGTGAATGTCATCCCGAGTCATTTCTCTTGCTTGGGCCTTGCTCCATTCCGAATATATAGAGGAAGGTGCAAGGGCTTGCTGGTCACCAATCTGAATGGGTCTTACATACGCTCCCCCATGGAAAAGCTGAATCCAAGCCTTTGCCCCGGCCCTTTGAATTGCTTTGGTAAGTTTATAAAAAGATGGAATGGCTTGATCGTTCGCTATAGAAAGGCCTGCGGTACCAAGACCCAGGGTATCTACACCTACGGGACCAACTGTAACTATTCCCGCTCCACCTTGAGCCTTCTCAATATAGTAATGAAAGTAACGGTCATTTAACTCACCATTCCAGGAATACAATAATCCCATAGAAGGATAGACAATCCGGTTTTTGATTTTAGTTTGATTAATACAGATGGGGCTAAAAAGTGTTTTGAACATGGTTTACCTCCTAAAGCAGCGTAAAAAGGGGTGTATTATATTGTCTAATCTTCCTTAATGCCTGCCAAATACCTGGCCAGTTTCTTTTTTGATTTAACATCATAGGTGCTCATTATAGCTATGTCCTCCATAATTGGGGAACCACCGCCATGAACCCCGCCAACCAGCAATGCCGATCCAACTTCACCGGTCAATATATCGCTGGCCAGATGGTAGGCCCGATAATGGTTTTCTTCGGAAACTCCTGCTCTACGTTTGGAATATTTCCTTACAAAATCGCCCACGATTGGGCTGTTGTACTCTTTGGAAAGAGGTAAGGTGGCCGGAAGTCCACCTGCTATATCACATAAAATATCATACTCATGATAAATGTTTTGCCCGGCATGCCTTCTTCCGACGTTGGCATAAATGATGTTGGGAATTTGAGTACCTGAGGGAGCCTTCATCGATTTAACACTGGCGGCAATCCCGGCGGCGTATACCAGCTCAGCTACACTGATCATATCCGCAAGTTTTTCCCGGGTATGACCTGTCTTCTCCACCCCGTTATAATCTGCCAGCAGAGCCGTTGTTCCCATCATCACATCACCTATGCCAGGTTTGCATCCGCAGTAGCTGTGGCGGTGGTACAGGGCAAACATAAGCGCTAATTCCCCGCCAAATTCGGTTTCTCCATTGATAAATATCCTGTCGTTGGGCACAAAAACATTGTCAAAAACGGTAAAGCTCTCAATATCACCAAGATCAGTATAGGGCGCTTCCATTCCCTTCTCCCGCGGGGGTGAAAATGCCTCCCGCCCGATCAGGTAAACACCTTCCGTATCGGCCGGAATAGCAAAGGCAATGGCATAATCCTTCTCATCTTTGCCCAGAGCACGAGTCGGGATGGCAATAAGTTCATCAGAATAAGGAGCCATGGTATTATGAAGCTTGGCACCTCTTACTACAACTCCATCCGGTCTCCTCTCTACTACGTGCAGGTACATGTCAGGATCCGGCTGGTCTCCAGGTCTGAGACTCCGGTCTCCTTTGGCATCGGTCTGTGAACAGGCTGCTACGAGATCATTCTCCTGGAAGTATTCCAGATATTTCAGCCATCGTTCGTGATAATTAGTTCCATACTTAATATCAGCGTTTTTGGTAGTCACAGAAAGACCATTCATAACATCAATGCCCATGCAGCGCTGGATACATCCGCCTACTCGATTGCACATCAGTCGTGTCATTTCCTGCTTTTTAAGCAAGTCTTCCGGTGTTTGGTGGATGTGGGTGAATCTATTAATAGGTTTGCCAGTAATATGAGAAGTTGTCTTTAGTACGTGGCTGTATTCAGGATCTTCTGCTAAATCAAAGGTCAATTGAATGGCTTTGCTGGCATTAACCACCTTGGGATGATCTCGTCCAATGACTTCTCCATCCAAATATATGTTCTTTCTCATGCCAGCTAATTTTTCAAGATATTCCTGTGTAGTCCTCATTATTAATCCTCCTCGTATATTTCATGTAATAAGCCATTGATGCAAAAACAGTGCCACTCCCTGCCCGATATATTTATACATAACAAAACCGCTTACGCCCACAGGACAAAAGCACAAAGGTCAAAGTACAGATAACACCGATTTTTAGGGAAGAATTAACCTGTTCTATTCATGAATTTAATGCAAAATTTCTTATAATTCTGTAACTCCCCACCCCCCTATATACTGGTATAGCCCGGGACCGTGACACTTTGCCCTGCAAAAACGAAAGCAAGTTATTATTTTTGTGACCCATATTGGTACCTGAAGTTACAGTCTGACACACAATGTCCGCTTGTTATCGGGTGCCTGATTAACAATCGATTACCGAGAGGTGCCACCTGAATCAAGCGTATGCTTCCGCTCTGGAGATTCTCAAAATAAAGAAGAAACTCCCCTAACTCGATAGTTAGGAGAGTTTCTTGGCAGCATAACCTTTAAGGCCCTGGTTCGGCTGGTATTATATTTTTACCGCAAATAGTTCATCTTTTTAGCTTCAAAGGTCAGCTCATCTCTAAAATCTGGATGGGCAATAGCAATCAAATCCTTAACCCGTTTTCTTATTTCATTTCCCTTTAGATGCGCAACTCCATATTCAGTTACAATTTTATCTACTTCACTTCTGGCCGTTGTAACAACTGCTCCAGGTGACAGCATCGGCTTTATGCTGGAGTGCATTTTGCCTTCTTTATCGGTATAGGTTGAATAGAGGGTCAAAAATGATTGTCCTCCTTGGGACCTCCAGGCACCCTGAACAAAATCAAGCTGACCACCAACTCCAGAGTATTGCTTGTACCCTATCGACTCAGAACAGCATTGTCCGGTCAAGTCTACTTCCAGGGTTGCATTAACTGATATAAAATTGTCATTCAGACCAATATAATAGGGTTCATTTACATATGAGGTACAGTGCATTTCCACGAATGGATTATTATTAATAAAATCGTAAAGCTTTTTGGAGCCTAAAGCGAAAGACCCAATCATCTTATATCTGTTGAAGTTCTTTTTAGCGCAGGTAATTACTCCATCATTATACAGATCAACCATGGAGTCAGTCAGCATTTCAGAATGAACACCCAGATCTTTTTTGTCCTTTAAATATTTGGCCACAGCATTAGGCATTCCACCGATTCCAATCTGAATACAAGCTCCATCTGGTACTCTTTCCGCTATAAATTGCCCGATCATTTCATCTTCCTTGCTAATTGGTTCAACAGGCAGTTCAACCAGAGGTGCATGATATTCACATAGTGCACTTACTTCGCTGATGTGATAGTGGTTGTTGCCAAAAGTCCTCGGCATGTTTTCATTAACTACGAGAATAAGATCCCGGAACTTGCCGCTTTTCCATGAACCCCATGCTAAATCCGCATGACTTCCAGAACTGAAGAATCCATGCTCGTCCATCGGGGAAACAACCGCTGCTATAATTGATTTCTTCATATGGGCGCACAGATCGCAGATGATATCGATACTGTGTCCTAAACGATTCGAAGTATAATTATATAATCCAGCCTGGCATCCCTGTCGAACTGCAACGCCTACAAATCCGCTGTTCATTAGCATTCTATCCTGAATATCGGGGCTAAGAGTATCCACCCATTGCAGGTCTACTCCTGCAGTCAATACAATATCTTTTAAATCATTTGCCCTGATCCTTTTAGCCATAGCATTCATAAAGGGAACAGGTTGTCCATTTCCCAGGGGCGCTTGAATTCCATCACCGTCTTGAACAAGTTTCGCACAATCGTCAGCACTACATAGTTTTTCCTGATATAGTTCCTGCCATTTTTGCTTCACAAGTGAAACCCCCTCTAAATTAATATTTTTTAATCAATTTACCGGGCAGGTGATTCAAAGGTGCCCGCTCTTGTAATAAGATGCAGGTCTTTGTTTACACCCACCCGCATTTGCCAGACTTTATTTAAACCATACACTTTTTTATGTTTTAGTAATCAAAGATCTCATCAGGAGCTTCCAATACCGATGTATCACCTATTTTAATGAGATCCGCCACATGCCATACATTGGGAACTGCGTTATTCAAGTAATAACGAGCCGAAAGGACTTTGCCCAGGTAGAAATTATAATCGTAGTGATCTGGACCCAGTTCAGCTATCTTTTTGCTGGCAATAACAGCCTGTTCCATAAGTAAGAATCCGCAATATAATTGTGCAGTAGCAGTCAGTATCCGCCGGGCATAAACAGCCATCAGGCCAATCTTTCCAGATTGAACATACCCGCCAATCATCATCTGTATTCCCTGGTAGGTTTTCAAGGCTTTTTCAAGGTGTTCCATCTCTTTTTCCAGCCCCAGGGGACATTGCCCGTCAGGGGTATATCCCCTTTCTTTATATGTTGCAATGAAATCTTCAATTTCTTTTAAGGTATCAGCAAATATGGCCCCTTTACCCTGCATCCATTTACGTCCAATCAAGTCCATGGACTGAATATAGTTGGTGCCTTCCCATATGGACCAGATTTTGCAGTCCCGGGCAGAGTTGGCGGCCGGATAGTCTTCGCAGTAGCCATATCCACCATAGGATTGCAGGGATTCAGCAATCAATCCCCAGGCTTCATCACTGGGATAAGCTTTGCATAGAGGAGTTAACATGTCCAGTTTATTCTTAGCCCATTTTCTGCGCTCCTTATCGGAAGCAAATTCCCTGACATCTTCGTAATAATAGCACTTGGCCAGCAAAGCCCGGCAAGCTTCGGTGGTAGCTTTATTGAGCAGATACATGCGCTTGACATCTTCATGTTTATTGATAGTAACGCGTCCTGATTTAGGATTAGTCAGCAGCCGGCCTTGAATGCGTTCTTTTCCATAATCCTTGGCATTCCAGTAAGCATTGGCTGCGACGCAAGTAGCCAGACGGCCTGTATCCAGACGAGCTTCGTTCATCATATGAAACATCTGCATTATTCCTTGACCGACCCCATTCTCATCGGGAGGGTCACCAATCAAGTAACCGCGGCAGTTATTATTCTCGCCAACTACCAGCTGAGCAGTGGCCTGGCCTTTTAGGCCCATTTTGTGCTCAATTCCAATACACTGCACATCATTGTCAGTAAAGCTGCCATCTTCATTTATCCAATACTTGGGCATAATAAACAGCGACAATCCCTTGGTTCCAGGTGCAGCACCTTCGATCCGGGCCAGATAAAGGTGGATGATATTCTCCACGTCATCCCGGTCGCCAACCGTTATAAATATCTTTTGGCCTTTAATTTTATAAATTCCAGGGTCATCCGTGGGATAGGCTTTAGAAAGCAGGTCCCCTACATCACTTCCCACAGTAGGTTCGGTCAGGCACATGGTTCCTCCCCATATGCCGCTGAGCAGATTGGGCATAAATTTTTTCTGTAGTTCTTCATTAGCACAGAGGCGTATTACATTAGATACTGCTGCCGCGTTGCCCACATAAGGCATCAGAGCCGGGTTGGCCGCTGACATCATTTCCCACAGCAAACCGAAAATAGTATAAGGAAGCGCTCCTTCACCTTCAACGTCATAGTTGCTGGCTCCCCATCCCTGGTCTTGCAAAAAGCGATGAGCTTTATGGAATGAAGGGGGGATATATACCTGGCCGTCCTCCCAGCGTGCTCCGATAGTTTCCCCATCATCGGCAGTAGGCGCTATGACTTCCTCGGCAACTTTTCTCACCTGGTCTACAATAGTATCCACATCATCTTTGCTGTAGTATTCTTTATATCTATCAAAGCTTAATACTTCATCAAGAGGCAGCCATTCTTTTAAAATAAATTTTATGTCTCTGGTGTTATAGGCGTATCTGTAAGACATTTATTTGTCTCCCTTCAATAGTATTTTCATCTTAACAAGAAATAGATTAGAAGGCATCCATTACCCTTCTGGATTTGACAATATACCCGAAGATCAAGCCTTTTGGGGCGTGATCTTCGGCATATTATGAAAAGAGGGGAATTTAATAAAGGTTTAGCTTAATCAGCATAACTCAAATATCCCAGCTGCCCCCTGGCCGCCGCCGATACACATGCTTACCATACCGTATTTAACCTGGCGTCTTTCCATTTCATTCATAAGGGTAACTGTCAATTTGCTGCCGGTAGAACCCATGGGATGTCCCATGGCAATAGCTCCGCCGTTCACATTGACGATGTCCGGATTAATACCCAGTTCTCTTATGCAATATAGTGATTGAGAAGCAAACGCTTCATTTAATTCAATAAGACCAATGTCTTTTAATTCCAATCCAGCCTGCTTCAAGGCCTTGGGAATAGCAAAAACAGGTCCAATTCCCATCTCATCTGGTTTACAGCCATGAACAGCGAAGTTTATAAATTTCAGGCGAGGCTTAAGTCCCAATTCCTTGGCTTTGTCAGCCGACATAACCATTACCGCTGATGCACCATCAGTGGTCTGGGACGCATTTCCTGCGGTTACTGTTCCTCCTGCTACAAAGGCCGGCTTTAATTTGGCTAATCCTTCGACAGTAACGTCATACCTTATACCTTCTTCATAATCATAAATAATTTCTTTGGTAATAGGTTTTCCGTCAGCGCCCAGGGTTGTCATATTGACTGGTACTGGAACGATTTCTTCTTTAAATTTGCCGCCTTTCATAGCAGCGGCACATTTCTGGTGACTGGCAACAGCAAAGGCATCCTGATCTTCCCTGCTTATCCCATATCTTTTGGCTACATTTTCTGCGGTCTGTCCCATGCTGGTATATAAAGTAGCTAACCATGGATCTGCTACAATATCTGCATTAGGCCTGATTACTCCACCCATTGGAATTAAGCTCATATGCTCAATGCCGCCGGTTAATACCACATCACATCGACCGCTTATAACAGCTTCCGCTCCAAATGCTATGGCCTGCAGACCTGATGAACAAAAACGGTTAATAGTTACCGCAGGAACACTTTCTGGAATACCGGCATACATGGCCGTGATTCTGGCAGTATTCATCCCGCAGGACTGCTCAGGGGTTGCACATCCCCATATTACGTCATCTATCATTTCAGCTGAAAAATCTGGTCCCAGTCTTTTAATGGCTTCTTCCATACATAATTTCCCTAAAAACTCCGGTCTGGTATCTCTTAAGGTGCCCCGGGGAGCTTTTCCCCCCGCTGTACGGACTCCTGAAACTATTACAGCTTCTCTCAAATTTATTACCTCCCTAAATATTAGTACCGCCTTTACTTACTTAATTGCGTAATGGCTTGCCAGTTTTCAGCATATGGGCAATTCTATCCTGAGTCTTCTTCTCTCCACAAAGGCCGATAAATACTTCTATTTCAAGAGCATCCAGATATTCTTCAGTGATCATAGTACCCCGGGTAATATTTCCTCCTGCCATTACATCTAATATCCGGCAGACGATATGCCAGTCATGTTCACTGATGACTCCAGCCTCCAGCATCTGATGGGTCCCAACTTTCAGCAAAGCTACAGCTGATTGTCCAAAGGCAGGAATACTCTTTTTTACTGGAGGTAAATAGCCTTCTTCAATCATATCAAGAACCCGTTTCTTAGCATCAGCTATCAGGTATTCAGGATTCAAGGTAATTCCATCTGTAGAGCGAAGATAACCCAGTTTCATAGCTTCTTTAGCACTGGTTGAGACTTTGGCCATGGCTATATTTTCAAAATAGGGCATAATAAAATCAACTGGAGCGGCATTGGTTCCTTTTATCTTTTCGTAGGTCCTCAGAACAGCTTCTCTGATTCCTCCACCAGCTGGAATCAGCCCTACGCCAACTTCCACCAGGCCTATGTAGCTCTCTCCGGCAGCCTGGATAGCAGATCCCTGCATGATCATTTCGCATCCGCCACCCAGGGCCATACCATGGACAGCCATAACTACAGGTTTGGCAGAATACTTATTGGCGCGGTATACTTCCTGGGTTCGAGCCAGCAGCTGGGCACCAAGATCCCAATTTTTTTCTTTTATTATGTTAGTAACTCCGGTTAAATCTGCTCCTACACAGAAATTCTTACCAGCCCCGGCTATTACCATTCCCTCCCAGTTTCCAGCCAGTTCTTCCTGGGCTAACTTCATAAAATCAATTAACTCCGGGCTTATCGCTGATGTTCTGGTATGAAGTTCCAGGCACAGTACACCATCTCCGATATCAAAGAGGGTACCTACATCACTGCTTTTCACTACCTTGTTTTGTCCTTTTAGTTCCTTCAGAACAATGACTTCCGGCTTATGTTGGATTGGAAGATATCTCTTGTCAGGTATGGAGTAGTAGTAATCAATTCCAGCTTCGGTCTTATAGAAAGACTTAATTCCAGCGCCCAGCATTTCTTTAATCCAGGACGGTATTACTTTACCTTCAGCTTCCAATCGATTAATGTATTTCTCCAGGTCCAAACCGTTCCACAATTCAAAGGGACCCTTGGAATGGTTGTAGCCCCAGCACAGAGACCGGTCCATATTAACAATATCATCTGCTACTTCCGGTATCTTGGAGGCCGCATAAAGGAACAGCCCGGTAAGATTTCTCCAGGTAAACTCGGCGGCTTTATCATCCCCTTCGTAAAAAGCGGCTATCTTCTCCGGCAAAGTTTTAGCTTTTTTTGCTGCATCCAGGCTGGCAAATTGAACCGGTTGTATGGGGCTGTATTCAAAGGTATTGAGGTCAAGAACCTGTTTTTCTTTACCAATTCGCTTATAAAAACCACCTTTGGTCTTGGCTCCCAGCAATCCTCGATCAAGCATTTGCTGACAGAATTCAGGAAGAGTATACATCTCCTTTTCTGCCGGATCATCAACATTGTGTTTAACCTCTTCTGTGGAGGCTACTCCGATATCCAGCCCTACCAGATCATAGAGCCCAAATGTACCGGTACCCGGACGGCCGATGGCGCTTCCCGTTATAGCATCTACTTCAGATATGCTCAGGCCCAATTCCAGCATTAGTTTGAGAGCCGAAGGACCACCATAATTCCCCAGGCGGTTGGCAACAAAGGCCGGGGTATCCTTGGCCCAGACGATTCCTTTACCCAGAACTCTTTCTCCGAAATCAGCCATAAAACTGACTACTTCGGGAAGGGTGTCCTGGCCAGGAATTAGTTCCAATAACTTCATATATCTTACCGGGTTAAAAAAATGGGTTCCCATCCAGTATTGTTTAAATTCCAGGGGCATCTCTTCTACGATACTATTAATAGAAATACTGGATGTGTTACTGGTTACAAATGTTCCCGGCTTAATAAATGGTGCAATCTGCTTCAGTACTGACTTTTTTATAGAGATATTTTCCGGAACCACCTCAACCACCCAGTCACACTCGCTGAGCCAGGCCAGGTTGTCCGTCATATTGCCTGCTGTAATGAGGTCTGCATCATCCTTGTTCATAAGAGCAGCCGGTTTAGATTTCACCAGGATCGCTTTGTTTGATTCAGCAATCCTGTTTCTGAAGGCCAGGCTGTCTGTTGTCAAACCCTGGGCCTTTTCTTTATCCGTCAATTCATTGGGAACAATATCCAACAGGTAACTGGGAATACCGGCATTAGCTAATTGCGCCGCAATGCCTCCGCCCATTGTTCCTGAACCTAGTATGGCGACTTTCTTAATTCTCTTCTTCACAAATTATTGCCTCCCATCTTGTATCCTTAAAGTTTTATCCTGGCTTTTACAGCCCCGTTTTATAAAAGTGTCAGCTTTCCGGTCCGTCCTATAAGTTGGCCGTTTCAACCTCCTTTATTCTTTTTGGATATCCTGCAACAATGTTTTGCAACTTTCATGCCATACAGATAAATCCCCTGCTATCAGACCCCATGGTGTGGGTTATATCGATTATTCAGGCAGTTGAGATGCCTTTTATTAATAGAGAGCTTAAGATACTATCCAGTATGAATCTTTTCTCGCCGTACATAATGTAACGTCTCCTGTCACCAATAATCGATTCGTTTAACCGGTTTATCTCAGAGAATTTAGCTGCTGATAAACTAAATCTTACCCGGACATATTGTGCCATTATTTTTGTAACCCCAGTTCTATTTACTGCTATGGGACCATAGCCATTTTTCCTCCATCAAGATTGATAATCTGCCCGGTAATGTAATTGGAAGCCGCAGAACCCAGAAAAACGACTGCTCCTTTAAGATCGTCTCCTTCACCAAAGCGCCCCAAAGGAATTCTAGGCAGATATTGATCTTTATTTTTCTCTATAAGGTATTCACTCATGTGAGTGGGGAAAAACCCTGGTGCAATAGCATTTACATAGATACCATAACGCGCCCATTTAACAGCCAGGTCTTTGGTTAAGGTGTTGACAGCTCCTTTGCTGGCATTATAGGCTGCCGCATTCATTTCTTCCGGCAGGGTTCCGCCATAAGCGGACAGGGAGGTAACATTGATTATCTTTCCTCCTCCTTGTTCTTGCATGATTTTAGCTGCCATTGCAGACAGCTGAAAAAGGCCGGTAAGATTAACATTTAAAACCTGCTGCCACCGGTCCATCGGGAAGTTTAAGGAATCAGCCCCCCAGGTTATTCCCGCGTTGTTAACCAATATGTCCAGGGTTCCAAACCTGCTTAAAGCTTCCTCCACCAGTTGCCGGCAATCCTCTTCCTTACTTGCATCACAGGCTACCGGGAGTGCTTGAACCCCTATTGCTTCCAGCTGTTGACACAGTGTTATGCAACGTTCAATTTTGCGGGCAGCTATAACTACATTGGCCCCCGCTTCCGCTAACCCTGTTGCCATCTGAGCACCCAACCCGACTGATCCACCGGTTACTACTGCTGTTTTACCGCTTAGATCAAACATATCTCTGACATCCATGAAACTACCTCCTTGTTTCTTTTACTTATCTTTAAATACCGGTTTACGACGTTCTACAAAGGCCTGCATACCTTCAGATTGGTCTTCCGTTTTAAAACATGCATTAAAACACTCTATTTCAAATTGCAGCCCCTGATCCAAATCCCTGTTGCATCCATAGTTAACTGCCATTTTAGCTAGCTTTAAAATCGCTAATGACTTGTTGGTCATTCTGGAGGCCAATCGCTTTGCCTCAGTGATCAGTTCTTCAGGTGACACAACTTGATCGACAAGCCCCAATTGGTAAGCTTGGTGGACATCAATAATATCTCCGGTAAATATCAGCTGCTTAGCCCTGCCGATTCCAATCAAGCGAGCCAATCTCTGTGTTCCTCCACCTCCCGGAATAATTCCCAGGTTAATCTCCGGCTGCCCAAATTTAGCATTTGTGGCCGCAATACGAATATCGCAGGACATGGCTACCTCACACCCTCCGCCCAATGCCAGACCATTAACCGCAGCGATGATTGGAACTGGAAAGTCCTCAATTTTACCTTCAGCCCGTTTCACCAACTCGGCACGACCCCTTACTTCTGAAACTTCAAGACCTTTCATCATATTAATGTCAGTCCCCGCCGCAAAGGCCTTTTCCCCCTCACCAGTAAGTATGACTACCCGAAGTTTGTCTTCTTCTCTAAGTTCATCAAATAAGCTTTCCAGTTCCGTATACATTTCAAGATTCAAAGCATTGAGCGATTGTGGTCTGTTTAGCACCACCAGTCCTATACCATCATCATCGATACTGTATTTAACGGTTTGGTACTCTTTATTCATCTTCACTGCTCACATCCTTTTTAGTCATTCCTAATGCTTCACCATCCATTACGATGGTTCCATCCTGGTTTTCACACCACGTCCTAAAGGTGATCAAATACTTTTTCTCGTCCTTTTTAATAACTTGAGCCAGGGCTGTTATCGTATCCCCTATGAAAACAGGGTGAAGGAACTTAATAGTTTGACTTAAGTAAATTCCACCGGGCAATTCCCTGGCCATAACACCTGACAGCATTCCAACCCCGATGATTCCATGAGCTATAGGCTTATCAAACGGGGTACTTGCTGCATATTTCTTGTCAATGTGGATTGGGTTCATATCTGCGGTAATGCCTGCAAAAAGATAGACATCCGTTTCAGTTATGGTTTTTCTGAAGGAAGCCGTATCCCCGATCTTCATTTCTCGAATAGTTTTTCCCTGCACTTTTCTCCTCCTCTCGATGAAATATTAAGTTCAGATACGCTATTCGCCAGCTATAATCTGACTTGTAGCAATAAGCATGCCAATCCCAAATTTGAGAGTACCAAGGTATATAAGTACCGGTATATTGGCAATAATCAGCCCAAGAATTTGTCTTCTATAAACTTGTTACATTTTGTCCGCTTATATTAGATTGTCTATGCTATAATGTATTGAAAAGAAAACTGACTCTATGGAATGAACTTAAACTCAAGTATTGGAAAGGAAGGTTCCCATGCCAAAGGGGATTTTATCTGACGAACAAGCTATTGCAGGACCCAAAAACTTCTTGCACCCAGAAACAAAAAGTTTCGTGTCCTGGAAAGAAGTTAAGCAGGTTTGGAAAGACCTGCATGCAAATCCGGAGCTGCGCAGAAAATTGAGACCAGAAATCAATGACTCCTGGGAACGAAGCTATCTCTATAATGTACAGCATGATATGCGCGAGATTACTCATCACTTCTGTTCCAAAAACGAGTTTAAGACTGCACGGGAGAATTCCAAGTACCTTATGGAAACCGCTATTCCAGTTATGGAACGTTTATTGGAATTCGTTAAAGGAACTGGATTCGTGGTCGCCTTAAGTGACGTTAACTGCGTTAGTTTAAAAATAATCGGGGATAAAGAATCGCTTGACTGGTCGAAGCGAGCAAATTTAGTAGAAGGTGCTATTTGGACTGAAGAAAAGGTAGGAACCAACGGCCTTCCCTTATGTATCTCATTGGTTAAACCTATCTCGGTATATGCTTACGAGCATTTCGGCCTGGTTTCCATAATGGCAGCCTCATCTTTCGCTCCCATAGTTTATAACGGTCGGGTTATAGGCAGTATAGGTATGGTTGCCCCTTATGAGAGAGTCAGTCATCACACTCTTGGTATGTCCGTAGCGGCGGCCGATCATATTCAATCTACCATGGTGTTAAATCGTGTTTCAAAATACCACCAGGTGATCACCGATTCAATGTCGGATGGGGTAATGGTGGCAGACATAAATGGTACTATTACCTATTTAAATGATAAATGCGCAATGATTTTGGGACTTGGTTCTAACAATGTCATCGGTTCCACCATACATAATATCTTTGGGAAAAATCCTAAAAACCAGTTTTTTATCAACATTGTAACGCAGGGCCAAACGGTAACTGATGATTTTATAGTTCTTTATCATGGGAAAAATCAAGTACGCTGCCATATCACCTGCACCCCTCTGCATACTTCAAATCCTACTGATATGGGATCGGTAATCATTTTCCGTGAAAGTGATCGAATCAATACCATTGTTGGAAAATGGATCGGCCGCAGTGCCAAAATGACCTTTGCTGATATTATTGGCAAAAACTCCAAACTTCAAGAGACAATAAATATTGCTAAAACCACTTCACAATCGGATTCCAATGTATTGTTATTGGGTGAAAGCGGAACTGGCAAAGATATTATTGCTCAAGCTATGCATAACGAAAGTCCGCGAAAAAACAATCCTTTTCTGGCTATAAACTGTGCCGCCTTACCTCGCGAACTTATAGCCAGTGAGCTCTTTGGTTATGAGGAAGGTGCTTTTACTGGTGCTAAGAAAGGTGGTAATGTCGGGAAATTCGAACTGGCTAATCAAGGCACCCTTTTCCTGGACGAGATCGGTGATGTTCCTCTTGACCTGCAGGTATCTCTATTAAGGGTTTTGGAAGAGAAGAGTGTCATGCGGTTGGGAGGCAGTAATCTCATACCGGTAAATGTTAGAATAATTGCAGCCACCAATAAGAACCTGGAGGAAGAAATTGCCCGTAATCGTTTTCGGAGCGACCTTTATTATCGCCTGGGAGTAATCAGATTAACAATTCCACCACTTAGGAACAGACGTGATGATATACCACTTCTGGCTGAACACTTTTTAAAGCTGATCTGCAAAAGATTTGGCCAACCCCTAAAAAAGATGACTCCACAGGCAATCCAGGCTTTATTAAACTATCAGTGGCCAGGAAATATTCGGGAACTGCAAAATGTTCTGGAAGGTGCAGTTCAATTATCTCCCGGTGAAGAAATTGATAATGGATTTATTGCGAATTATTTAGGCCTGGAAGGTTCGGTTCTACCATCAGTAAAGGCAGTACAGGAAGAGCAGGCAGAACCAGCAGCTTTAAATGAAGAACATAAACCTGAGCAGACCTGTGAAGATGAACTATTTATGATTGAAAAGTTACTTAAAAAAAATAAATATAACAAGAGCAAAACAGCCGAGGATTTAGGAATATCACGTCAATGTCTTTATCGGCGATTGCATAAATATAACTTGCTATAATCGATCACGAAATAGGGCGATTAACACAGTATGGTGTTAATCGCCCTTTTAATTGAGGAGAGTATGTGATTTTAATTAGTCATTAACTAATTAAATATCGGCTTTTGCCGGTCCTCCTTTAGTTAGTAAAGGAAGAATAAAATTCATACTTAAAAGGCATGCTCCTACAAAGAATGCTCCTCCAAGGATTAAAGTCCCCAACCAGGGTATGGTTGCTTGCTCTGTGAAAATTACTGCTACAGTGAAGTATACAAACGTATAATTGCTAAATAATATCGGAGCTACACCGCCAAGTGCAATGATAAGGAACACTACTAATCCTACTACCGCTAAAATAGCGGGCTGAAGTCCTAATCCAGCAGCCGTGACCAGAAAACCGATGACAGGTGCCAAAGCCGCAGCCAACAGTAAACCGACCGCTGCACCGACAAAAATGTTTATTAGCTGTTTCTTATCGGTTCCGCCAGTCATGAAAAAGAGAGGTAAGGTCAAAAATGCTGGCCAACCTTCATGAATACCCAGGGCTCCAAGTATAACCAGAGATACTAACAGCCAAAATGCCACAATAACACCGATAACCATAAGAACTTTTGTAGGGGGATGTGCATGCTCACTCATTTTTCCACCGTCCTTCAAAATTTTTGTTAGGTATTTTCCCACAGGTTTTTACCTGGTCTAGAATTCACCTCCCATATAATTTCTTTACTGATAAAAAAAAGGGGTTCTATACCAAGCTATACTGAAGCAAATTCTGTGCCAACATGAAAATAACCCACCCTCCGCCGCCAGCCAGTTCATCGTCATCAAAAAGTCGTCATCCTAATGACAAACTGTAACGGATTAATGGCACATTTTGTACCAATAGGAGAATAGAAATCAAAAGCGTCCATTTTGCTTACTGATATATATATAAATAATCCTGGAGTTCCTTATTTTTGGAGGGGGGACGCTTCCTGGAAGGCGATGGGTTCCTTCCAGAAAGCTAAGGTTGCTCAGTTGAGCAATAGAAATGCTTAGTGCAATAACTGTGCCAGGCTAGCCTTCAATATTTTTTTATCAGCCCGTCGCAAGGAGTTGTTTATCGTTTCTAAATATATTTTTATTGTTTATCAATAAATTTATATTGTTTTTCAGATACACTTCTGCTATAATCCTATTTAATAAAGCTGCGGGGGGTCTTATCCATGTACATGAAAAAACAAAAAACACTTCACTATTTTACCAAACTGCTTATTGATTTCATGTTCTACAGTGGTATTGTGGTCTGCGTACTGGTGCCGCTGATAATTTATCGTCTCATTCCCTGCACTTTAATGGCTGAAGGGGTACGTCTGCATATGATGGTGGTATTAATATTGTCAGGTATTGCGGCAGTGTATATATTGGGAACACTAAGAGGAATTTTTAAAACTCTTTTGAATGCCAACCCGTTCACCCTGGAAAATGTATATGCACTACGGAAAATGGCCGCTGCAGCTTTTGTCATTTCAGTTTTATACACAGTCAAATTTTGGTTCTGGTTTACCCTGGCTACAGCCATAATCGTTCTGGTGTTTACCATAGCAGGCCTGTTCTCACTGGTTCTGGCCGATGTTTTTCAACAAGCGGTACAGTATAAGGAAGAAAACGACTTGACGGTTTAAGGAGTGAGGAATAGTGCCGATTATTGTTAATCTCGATGTAATGATGGCCAAACGAAAAATTGGGCTGACTGAACTCGCTGATCTGGTAAACATCACTCCAGCTAACCTGTCAATTCTTAAAAACAACAAGGCCAGGGCTATTCGATTTTCCACCCTGGAAGAAATCTGCAAAGCATTAAATTGTCAGCCAGGTGATATCCTGGAATTTACGGAGCATGAAGGCCATGAAAGTTAAGTTAGTGAATATCGCTTATTATTTCCTGGTGGTGCTGGTTAGTGTGGGTTTAATATATGGGGTTAATAATGCACCGAATGAGTTTTTAAAAGTACTGCTTTATTTCCATGCCAGATCTGTGGAAGTCTATTATAACCTTCCCATGTTATACATAAATGGAATCGGATATACAGCTAACGACTGTACATTTACTATTGGCCGGGAGTGTATGGGCACTAATTTTATTGTCTTGATGTTCAGCATGAATGCTTGTATGTTTACCAGTCATTTCGAAGGGTTTGGCAAGCTGTTATGGTTTTTGATCAGTCTTATTGGAGCTGCTGCAGCCGGGTTCTTAATCAACAGTTTCAGAATTATAGCCTCCATACCGTTTGTGACCCACCAAAAATTTGTCCTTCTCCATTCTGGCCTTGGCATCTCTTTGTATTTTGCTGCTCTGGCCGCGAGCTATATTTTCATAAATACATTAATTAGGAGGCATGGCCGTGAAAACATTTACTAAGCCTGTTTTCATATTGCTATTTGTTACCTTACCCCAGCTAGTGTTCTTTACTTATCTCTGCTTGGACGGCGGAGGGACAACAGGTTCCAGTGCCCTGTCAGGTGCTGTCACTCTGCTGCTGATGGGCATATTCACCATTTATGCATTAACAAGACGCAGCCAGGATTCTACAGATACCGGGATATTCATAGCCATCTCAGCTGCCTATGCCTTGTATATTGCAGCTATGCTATTGTACTGTGAAACCTTGGATAATTTGACCGGTTCTATCAGCCCCAGATTAATATTTATTATCCTGGCCATGATTCCTGTTCTGTACGGTATCTTCGGTACAGTACTTAATTCCACGGCTGATGAGAAAGGTGCTGGTGCACCCTTTTATGGTGCAGGATTAATTGCAGTGCCCCTCTTATGGTACACATCTATGAGTCTTTTCAACGGTACTAATTTAAATGCCATGCTTATGATTTTTATCATAGCCGGCTTGTACACCATGATGATGTTGACTATGAAAACTCTGCTGGCCTGGCAGCAGAAAAATCACGGGTATGAGCTAATCCATCCATCTAGTCCCAGATACTATATTATAACGGTTTTGGTAATGCTGCTTCTCCCCTTAGGCGGCCTCACCATAAACCAAAACTTTTGGACTAGTGATGCTTCAGGTGGTATGTTCGGAGACTTTTCCAGTTCCGTTTTTTTTACTATTGCAGTACTAAACGGGCTGTTTATGCTGCTTCCACCAGTAGAAGATAAAAACCTCCGGCTTCTGGTGTTTTATTTAAAAGCAGTCGGTTATACGTATATATTGTATTTCTTCATAGTATTCATCCCAATTCTTCCTCTGGGGGCCATTGGACTAATTTTTTATGGATTGGGAATCTTTATCTTTGCACCAACTCTGGCTGCAATCTGGCAGGGTGCACATTTAATCAAGGAATGGGCTGTTCTGACCAGTGCCTGGGGAAGGCCGCGAATATTGGCGGTGTTTTGTGCCGGAATAATTACCCTGCCCCTGGGTCTGATATCTGTATTTTGGGGTGACGGGGATAATTTTGAAGCTGCGGTGCAGTATTTAGATAAAAATAATATGGGGACAATTGAAGCAGTCGATATGACACGTCTGGAAAGAACATTAAGAAACATTAAGGGCAGTCATGATTTAAGAACAGATATGGCTGGTTTTAATTCTGAATCCACACCTATAATTTCAGCCCTCTATGCCAATCTGGTATTAGATGGGAAGGTTATATCCCAGCATAACATACTGACACTGGAAAACATGTTTTTGGATTCGGGACATATTTTAAATGAGATAAGTGGTACTAATTCCGATACTGAAAATAATGTACAGCTGAGAGCTGTGGACAGCCAAACAGAGTTTGATCAGGAATTGGGAGTGTACAGATCATGGATTGATCTGACCCTGGACAATGCTGCTGGAGTTGATAATGAAGAATATGTTACTAGTTTTAAGCTTCCAGAAGGGGCTTATGTTAGCGACTATTACCTTGATGTGTCCGGACATAGAAAAGAGGGTATCCTAACTGAACAACAGTCCGCCCTATCCATTTACCGGAAAATCTTGAACATCCGCCGTGACCCAGGCTTGCTCCGTTATACAGCCAGGAACACTCTGGAGCTTAGAGTCTTTCCCTTCAACAGATTGCAGATAAGACAAACCGGCTTTGAAATACTTCACAATTACCCGTTTATTCTTAACCTGGATGACAAGACGATATCTTTGGGGGACAAGGATGCTAATGTACCACAAGAAATAACGATTAAAGGTGTGACTCTTGTTACCCCGGAGCAGAAAGCGGCCTTAAAGCAGGTTAAGAGAAATCCAGAGTATTATTTTGTTATTGACTGCTCAGAGTCAAGCGACATAACCTGGCATACCGAGCAAATTGAAGCATATGCCAAAGCCCATAATATTACCCGGGCCGAAGTACTATTTACGTCCTATAAAGCTGAATCCCATTCTTTGGCTGATATGAAGCAGATCGAGATTACGGCTGAATGCGGTTTTAACCTGGATAGAGCAGTAAGAATGATCCTGAGCCGGCAAAGTGATGAGCGTTATCCGCTGATTATTGTAGTATCCGATAATATGCCCGGAGCTGTTTTTCCTGAGAATATTTATCCCCTATCCGACAGGTTTCCTGAAAGTCCTTACTATTATGCTTTGAATCATGATATGACCTTAACACCATACTCATTTGACAGCAACCAGTCTGGGAAGAGAATAAAAGATCCTATCCTGGAGCCTATCCTCGACTTTAACGGAATGTATGTGTCAGATAATGATAAATTGGAACTGGTGCTGAGCAATAGGGAAATAGACAAGTTAGTTCTTACTGGCAATCGCTATAAGGACGCTGTTCTTCTCAATGCGGCTCAGCAGGGATATCTGCTAAACGGGAAATTAAACTCACGGGAATTAATACGGGCTAGCTTCAGAGCCCGAATTCTAACCCCTCAGACTGCATTTATTGTAGTAGAAACAGCTGAACAGGAAAAAGAACTGCTGGATTTACAGGAGAAGGTTTTAAACAGCAATGAACAAACTCCCACCATAACTCTGAATGAACCACCGCTGCTGATAGGTATAATCTTCCTGCTCGCTTTAATAATATTCAAAAGTAAGTCTTGTTTTAGATCCAGATATAAGGCGTATGGTAAAAAATTAAATTATTAGAGCAAGATGTAATATTAGCAATCCCGTCTCTTTGTTTCTCTCGGGTTTAGCTTGAGAAAAATTTAACCGTAGCAGATTAGCGGGACGCGGGGACGGTCCTTTTGTCACCTGTCCTTATCTTCTCAGCTGTGGGTGTAACAGAGTAATCGTCCCTAGTTGCATATCATTAAATCAATTGGCGCTTTTTATATATCGTAGATGCGAAACGCATCATGGCTTTGGTATTGGTGAGCCATGTTATATGAGCATTATTCCTGGTATTATTAAGTATACGCGGAACAAAATATGCAGCGACTGTTTCCGGCTTATCGGCCAGGGTGTTGAATATTCTTTTGAACCTCTTGTCCTCCAGCACAGGAGATTTATCTCCATCTGGAGTTTGGGTAATGAAATCGGTCAGCATCATCCCGGGCGAGAGACGTCCTGCCAAAACCGAGGTTCCTTCCAGTTCTCGGGCCAGACCATGTGTAAAATAAGTCAATGCTCGCTTTGATGTACCATAAAGGATGGTTTTTATTTGTATCATATCATTGGAACCGAGACCTTCCATATTCCATATTTGACCGCTGCCCTGAGCAAGCATATTTTTGGCAGCCACTTGCGAACCGTAAATCAGGCCTTTGATATTAGTATCGATAACTGCATCAACATAGTACGGCTCAATATCATAAGCAAATTCATAGGGGGAGTTTTGCCCGGCGTTGTTGATCCAAACATCAACCCTTCCCCATTGCACCATGGATCTTTCCCAAAGGGTTTCAAGTTCGGTCTTTATCCTAACATTGCACGGAACATAACAGACCTGCCGGGTAAACCCGGCCAACTCTTTTTTCGCACGTTCAAAAGAGTTTTCACTCCTTCCCGAAACTGTAACATTACATCCATATTTTAAGAATTCCTTGGTCATTGACAAACCTATACCTCTGGTGCTGCCTGTTATGATTATGTTTTTCACGTCATCACCCCATTTTTAAAACACCAACTTGTTACCAAAAACCCAGGTGCTTTTCGAATAGTATTAACTATAGCATCCTTTCCTACCCATTTTGGGTGCCAGGCACCAACTATTAACTTACCCTATAATAATTATATATTACAATATTTTAATTAGTGCCTAGGTCCTGTAGACATGTTGGGCCTAGTTAATAAGTTGGTACTTGGAGCCATTACTCGGAAACCTATATGGATAAATGGGGCTCTTTTTCTCTCAGGAATATTAACAGGTTTATTACTGCCAATACGATAAAACCGGCCAATCCAGTTACTCCTACCGTTAAATCACTTCCCCCAACCAGCATAAGGATAGGAATCCCGGCAGTGGCATTAAGGCTTCCGTGCAGAACAGCTGCAGCTATGACTGATTTGGCCTTGACACGAACATAACTTAAAATGGGAGCCAGGAGCAGACACCATATGACCATCATCAACACCCCAATAGTCGGATGCTGGGGATAATTATGGCCCTGCAGAATCAACGGTGCATGCCAGATACCCCATATAACCCCGATGGTATAAGACGATTTCCAGAATCCCAGAGGCATGAGCTCCTTCTGCAAAAATCCCCTCCAGCCCAGTTCTTCTCCAAAGCCGGCGACCGCATTTATAGTTGGCCCCGCTATAAGACCCTGCAGGAGGGCAATCCAGAAAGGATGGACAGGGAAATTGGCCGCCTGTTCCTGCATAACTTCCATTTGCTCAGGCGTAAGAACTCCCTTTAATTTTTCATAGTATCCTGCCATTTCTAACGAAAATTCCACACCTGGAAACATAAGGCTAACTCCCATAGCGCATACAGCCAGAACTACCGGTAAGAACCAGGCCACCAGGAACCAGCGGTTAAGCTTGAAGCTGATCCCCAGGGGTTGAACTACAGGCTCCCTGTATATCACTTTTTGCACAAAAAGAGCTGCTAGCATGGGTACGAACATGTATCCTACTGCCATTATCAAGGCCGGGGCTGTATTATCATATGTCCCCCCCCGGGTCAAGAATATACCAACCAGCAGCCAATCGAAAAGAAATGTCAGGCCAATGAACCACAATACTTTCTTTACGTTTACTTTCATTCTCTACACCCCCAGATTAATAATCTTTAATTTCACTCCTGGGATAAATTGCTGTACTAATAATATTAATACAGATAATACAAACGGTCAAGAGGAGATTATAATTCTATTGTTGATAGTCAATCAAGAATAAAAAAACCGGGGTATTTAGCCCCCGGTATCCCTTTAAATACTTTTTCTTATTATTCATTATTTAAGATTATCTTTGCTTCACGGGTTAGTGGGTCCCAGTCAACCTGGCAACCCAGATTCTCGGAAATAAACCGAAGGGGAAGCATAGCCCGGCCTGGCGGCATGATAAAAGGCTTAACCTGAGCGTTGTCAGGATCAATTTTAACCTCCTGCCCGTTGACCAGGGCGGCATTGTTATCTATCCATAATTCGATCAGCTTATCATCCATTATAATCGTTACTTTTCTGGCCGCGTTATCCCAAAGTATTTGGGCACCCAGAGCCTCCGTTACGTACCTGATTGGGAGCATGGTCCGTCCTTCACTGATGATGGGAGCTGTGTCCATTTGCTGCATTTCGTTGTTGACAAAATAGGAGGTCTGCCCAAGATTAAGTCTAATTTCAATCTGATTAGGGTTAATAATATTAAACTTGGGAGTGACAGTCACCTCACTGGAATAATCGGAAGGAATCAAGCCATTCCAGGCCTGGACCCGGTAGGTATATTTTTGACCAGAGGATACAGAACTGTCGGCGTAAGCCAACTCCTCGGGATTGACCAGGTAGGCTACCTGAGCAAAATTGCTGCTGTCGGTTTTCCGTTCAATTGTAAAACACAGGGTATACATCGAATTACTGTCCCAGGTCATTCTAATAGTATTGCTATTGAGACCGGTCGCAGAAAGGTTAATTGGAGCAGGTGGACCCGTTCTGGCCTTGGTCTCGCTTATAAAACTGGAAAACCCGGCATTTTTGCTGATAATAATGTACCTGTAATCAGTCTCTGGTTTCAGCCCGCTGACAATTAATTCGGTTGTATTAGCCTCCAGCACATAATCCGGTGTTGAACTGTAGGTGCCGTCTGGGTTTTTATTGACGATCCAGAACTCGTCCTCATTATCAGCGGTATCAATCCAGAAGAGTCTGATACTGCTGGAATTCAAGGCTATCCCGGTAAACCCTTGGGGAGTACCGGGCGCGTAGGATGGTTTTGATACACTGCTATAATTTGAATAAGATGAACCATAATCATTGAATACTTCGATACGATACGTGTATTTGACATCTTCCTGCAGTTCCGAAGAATCCATATATTCCTTCGTGTTAGGCGGCAATTCCTTAACTATCTCAAATCCGTATCCTTCCTTTTGTCTTTGCACTACGAATTTGGTTTCATCACTGGAGTTATCATCCCAGGTAAGCTGAATTGGATGTCCCATGATTGATATAATAACTTGAGCCTTTAACATGCTGGGCGATGAAGGGGCGGAAAGTTTCTTTACTATAGCCCCGGCTTCATTGGAGTAAGCCGATTCCCCGGTATCATTATATGCTCTTACCCGGTAATAATATTTTTCTCCAGGATAAATGGGAAACATGCCAGATTCACTGTCAACAAAAGTAGTTGAATTTCTTGCCTGGAAAGCAACATTTGAAAATGCGGTGTTTTCCATCCTTCGCTCTACCATAAAACCCGTTTCCGCTGTAGAGTTATCTTCCCAGGTCAATGTAATCGTACCAGGGGTTTCAGACACAGCATTGAGATTCGAAGGTGCTGCCAGAGCATTTATTAAAATTGGCTTTGTTAAAGAAGGCACCGGCGTCACCTGTACAGCTGACGCAGTATCTATAAATAGGAGCAAAATAACCAGCACCCCAAAAGTTGTTAACAGCTTTCTATGCAGCTTTTTCATTCGAATTTCCCCCTTAATATTATTTTGCTAAAGCAACGGACCCTACGGGAATCTCAGGCGCTTTCATTTTCTCTGGGCTGGTACATCATTGGACCTTCATCTTTTCCCGCATTCTACCACACTACCCATATATGTACAAGAAAGCTGTCTCACTGAATTTGGGTGGTAAAGAGGGGCATGAGACGTTCCCAGCGTCTCTCTTGCCAAAAATGAGGCAAAAGGATCGTCCCCGTGTCACCAGAGAGTAATCTATGCATCGCTCCCTATGGCTGCAAACCGCCATATTGCTATACATAATACTATTGTGCCGATTAAAGCCATTATAATTAAAGCCAGGTTCCCATCACAGCCATGTGAAACATTGAAGGCTATTCCGGTAAAAGAATGCATTGCTTGTGTAGCGGGGAAAACGGCTCCTACTGATCTAAGGAATCCAGGCAGCATAGAGGCTGGAAACATAATACCGCTAAGCAGTAAGGAAGGCAAGAATACTGCTTGTGACAGCATGGTAGCAATTCCCTGTCCGTTTGCTATTACCCCGATTATCAATCCTAAAGCTATACTGGTAAAAATGAAGACTAAAAGAACAATAAAATATGCTCCATAATTACCAGGTAAACCCGCGGAGAAAAGTAAAGGTGCGCTCAGAAAAATCATTATGGATACTAGAAGCAGATGTAGAAAGGCGCTTACCCCCTGAACCAACAATACAGCACCATTAGGTATACCATTTACCCGATAAGCCCTTAACACACCCGCTTCCCTTATCTTTACAATCGGTCCAGGAAGTCCCAGTACTGCCCCCATAGTAATAGCAAAAATAGTCATTGAAGCTGCAAGAGTCTCTTTTGTAGCAGGATTAATTGAAGAAAAAACCGCGCCCATAACAAGGTAAAACACCAACGGTATAATATAATAAGTTAACAATGTTCCTTTTTCGCGAACATCCATCTTAAATTGAACCAAAAGATATTTAACAAAAGCCTTCATCTTAACAGCCCCCTTTAATTAGCTCGAGAAATCTTTCTTCGAGTGAAGGACGCTGCACGCGCAAATCTTCCACCACATCACCAGCCAATTGTACTTTTCTCAATATTTCAGTGAGAGAGGCGGCAGCATCTGACGATACCCACTCCCCATAACCCTCGGATTCTCTAATGAATCGGGCTGAGCCAATATCGTATCCGGGCAAGAGAATTCCATTTAAGGTTCTTATAAGAATTCGTGTATCTGAACTGCCGGTCGCTGTAACCTGTGCCGGCGTTCCTATAACCGCTATCTTGCCCTGTATCAGTATAGCCAGGCGGTCGCAAAGGGCTTCGGCCTCGGCCATATCGTGAGTAGCTAGAAGCACAGTTACGCCACTGGTTTTCAGTTCTCTTATGGCATCGTGAAGCTGCGCCCTGCCCTGCACATCTAATCCTGCGGTAGGCTCATCCAGGATAATCACTTCCGGGTCATGGGCCAGGGCCAGAGCCAGGTGGAGCCGCCTTCTTTGCCCGGTTGATAACGTATGATATTGTTTTTTTAGGGAAGCTTCCAGTCCGAAGCGGATTAATAAATCCAAGCGCATTCCCCGACCATGCCAGGCACATACTAGCGCCATGGCCTCGTCAGTCCTCATGGAATCAGGCAGCGAAGAGGACTGCAGCTGCACCCCAAGTTTTTTTCGTATATCCCGGACATCAGTATGTGGATCATAACCGGCTATCCTCATTTGCCCATTATCAGGTTTGCGGATAGCTTCCAAGCATTCCAAAGTAGTAGTTTTTCCTGCACCATTTGGCCCTAACAGTCCAAACACTTCTCCCTTTTGAACGGCAAAGCTTATCTCGTTTACTGCCGTCAAATTTCCGTATTTCTTCACTAAACCTTTTACTAATACTTCTGCACCAGCCATCTCTTTCCACCTCGTTTCCAGGAAGTTCGATCCCTTCACTTGCCGCAAACACCATACTGGGGTCTTCTGTGCGAAGATAGGGGACGTTTTGAAGCAATAAAATCCCTTTGTTTCCTCTTATAGTATCCTTCGTTATTCTAGATTATCCTGGTTTCCAGAGGGACGCGGGGACGGTCCTTTTGTCACCTATTGAAGTCTATCCAATTTTGAAATGATTCTCTCTACAACAATTTCCCTAGCCGCTATTATATAATTTTAACTTAATATACATTTAATGGAAATTGCTAATCACAGCCAAAGGATAAAACAGATAAAAGAATATCTATTCAACTACATGCAGTCTATGTAAATATAAAACGGCTATAACTAAAAAGAGAAACGATAAACTTAGAAACAAGTATAACCCAGCTGTATCTACCGGGAGATTATATAGCGGCTTTATCAGCTCACCAGCACCCACCGGGAAAAGCAAGGTAAAACCTAAAATAAATAAAGCTGGCGCTAGTAGTAACCCTAGAACCTGATTTTTAATAATTTTTATTGCGACAATAATAAAAGCAGGCATGATAAAACACAGATCCAGGATGTATATAGAATATAAAAATTCGATCTTCTGGCCGGTTTTGATAAGGGGCAAGATCTGCATAGTCCAAAGGGGATAGAATACTACCGGCATAAGAAGGGAAAACCCCATGGAGATATACCGAATCAACCCCGGCACCATTACTGTTTTCTCTTGAGTATCCTGGCCAAGTCCAACCACACTGTATATCATGGAATAAAAAGATATGCCGAATATCGCCATATATACAAAATACAGCTCATTATATATTCGTTCTATCACATAAATCCCGTACGCATAAAATAAATACCCTGCCAGCCCAATAACAATTATCTGCTTTATCAAATCTCCCGCTCTTATTTTAAAGATAAGTATTATCATAATTGTAGATGCAATCAGAGTTGTTATATCCTGAGAGATAATTCCGGGCATCACCTTGGTATCAACTAAGTAATGGTAAATACCAGGATTCAGAATACCTGTCAATGCCGCAATGAAAGATAACAGCGCAAGTAACATCCAGGCAATTTTTACTTGATTTAATTCCATTTTTTCACCCCTATTACTTTTCCCAGATCGTGCCGAATTAACCAGGGGGACTCGGGGACCTACGTCCGAGGGTAATAAAATTATTTCCTTTTCTGATTTGAACCAATTCTATGTGGTCAAGAGGAGCACGAGGCTGTTCCCAGCGTCTCTCTTACCTTAAGTCTATTAATTTAGAAATGGCTCTCGTCATAAAAAGGCAAGAATTTGGTGCAGGCAAGGAATTCCCCGGGCAAGTTTGGAAAGTAAAATCCGGTGACAAAAGGACCGTCCCCGTGTCCCTGTCACTCAGGCTTTCTGGTAGTATACCACTCCGTTTTGGAGACGATTGGTGACGGCTCCTTTAAACAGCAGGTGCGTCAGGTGAGACAAAGCTTCTCCCGCAGCAAAAAGCTTCTGAGCTAATGGGAATTGCTCCCATGATTTAACATTTATATCCCATTTCATTTTACTGGCTACCTCCGCGCCGGTCATGGATTCATTGCCTAAAATATCCATAATATTATTCAAACGATTATGGTGATGCTTTTTCAGTTCTTCGATTCTCTCGTAACAATTAGTCAAAGTTCCCCGGTGACTGGGCAGTGTAAGTTCGATATCCAAATTATTTATTATGTCCAGGCTTTTGAAGTATTCGGCCAAATAATCAACTTTAATATTCCAGGGCACACCCCAGATAGTATTGTTAGGGGTGATCTTACCCAGGATGTGGTCGCCGCTGAACAATATCTTGTGTGACTTGTCGTAAAGGCACATATGGTCGGGGGCATGGCCGGTGGTATTGATGCACTGAAGGGAGAAATCTGCCACCTGGATTATATCACCATCCTGGACAACAGTCACATTACTCACTGGTATAGTCCGAAACCGATAACCCGGGTGTATGGAAAGATCTGTGCCTAGTCCCATCTCCATAAGGCCGCTCTGCTTAATCAAATCGCCAAAATAAGACATGCTGTTAGAATCACATAAACCCTGTTTGGTGTATTCCCCGGTATATACTCGTGTTCCTGGCCGAGCCAGATATCCTGCCAACCCGGAATGATCAGAATGGATATGGGTTATAAATATATCTGTATTTTCCAAAGAGAAACCTATCTCTTTTATGGCCTGATCCATGGCTTCCCTGCATTCGTCCCGATTGAAACCAGTATCTATCAGCAGATTTCTCTCACTACCCTGAATAAAATATGAGTTTAACGCTTTAAGAGGATTCTGCGGCAGTGGAATTTCGATGCGAAATAAATTTTCCCTTATGTTTTCAATCATAATTGGCCTCCTTCAATTACCTCGAGCAATTTACATTAGCTGCAATTTAGCAGCAGGTACGTAAATTCCCTTACTAATGTGGTAAGTATATTGATTTTATTACTAAATTGCAATAGTTACCAGGTCTATAATCCTCTCACACTCTCTGCTCTTAGACACCTGTGATCGCGGCTTCTTAATACTAGATCTACAGTATCCACCATGAAAATACTCGGGTAAAAAAGAGGTAAGTGCCTTTATCTTTCCCTTTTAAAGAAGGTTCCTCTACTTTTGGCTACCAGCATCTTTTCTTCGTTTTGTATACTAGCTTCAGCGACCAGGGTGTTGCTTCCTGCATGCAGTACATGTCCCTGCGCGGTAAGTTTTGCTCCTATCTGAACCGGAGCCAGATAGTTTATGTTCAGCTCCAGGGTTACTCCCCTAAAATCAAGAGTTAACATAGACAATCCCATAGCTGTATCAGCCAGGGTAGCAATTAATCCACCATGGAGCATCCCCCGGGAGTTTTCAAAGTCCTGTGTAACCATCATTTCAAGCCAGGCACTTCCTGGTTCCAGGTGTTTGATATTTATATTAGTAGTATCAAGGACCGGTATATTTTGCATCGCATTCACAATCGCTTTAAATACTTGTTCATCTACACCCCTGTTTTCAGGCAAAGATCCCTTCATTCTTCACTATCCATCCTTATTTATTTGCTGCTAAAGAATATATCTCAATAACTATAATGAATTCGCTGATAAACGTAATTATCCTGCTACAGTACAGCAAGCAGTCTTCTAGCTTCAGGTGTGCCCGGGATACTTAAGGACAGCGACTTCAACCGTGCTAACTGCAGACAGACTTTTGCAGGACGGGGTTTGAGAGCAGCAGACTAATAAATTCTATAACTTCGGCAAACAATAAAGTATTCCTGAAAACGAAAGCAAGGTATTGAAAATGATTTTGGTGATTATTCGAACCCTAATTTTATATCTTACGACTGTAGTTGCTCTGCGGGTCATGGGTAAAAAGCAAATCGGCCAACTGCAACCTTATGAATTGGTAGTTATTATTATGATTGCGGAGTTAGCTGCTATTCCCATGCAAAACACTGATATACCTTTAATAAATGGCATTATTCCCATTTTTATATTATTTGCTTCTGAGATTACTCTATCTTATATATCCCTAAAAAGCGAAACAGCTCGTGGAATAATCTGCGGTAAACCCAGCATTCTGATAAAAAATTCTGAGATAATGGAAGATGAGCTACGACGATTGCGCTACAACATCAATGATTTATTGGAGCAGTTACGACAAAAAAACGTAAACAATATATCCGATGTAGCTTATGCCATTTTAGAAAACGGCGGCCAGTTAAGTGTCATACTGAAATCTCAGAATAGGCCGCTGCAGCCCCGAGATATGAATATCTTCACTCCCCCTGAACTTTTACCGATAACCCTTATTATAGATGGCAGTGTTATTAAAGAGAATCTTAACAAAATAGACCTGAGCCTGGATTGGCTGAAGGGAGAACTAGAAAAAGACGGAATTAAAGACGTTAAGCAGGTACTTTTTGCCTGCCTGAACAGCCAGGGTGACCTATTCTACCAGAGTAAGTCTTCTTAATAGATCAAAGGAGTAATATGACACATGCGACTATTAGTATCACTGTTGGTAATTCTTGCTTCCATTGTTGGTCTAAGTTTTTGGACCAATGACTCTCTGCAATCGTCTACTGAGCACTTAAGTGAACAGATTGATATGGTGCAGGCCGACATACAGGACGAACAATGGGAAACGGCTGCCAGGCAAACTGCTGATATTGAAAAATACTGGACAAAATCAGCCAGATGGTGGCCGGTCTTCCTTGATCACCAGGAGATGGATAATATAGAATTTTCCCTTTCCAAGGTCAAAGCCTACGTCAATAGCCGTGATACCGCTCTCGCCCTGGGACAACTCGAGGAGTTAAAATTGATGTTGAAACATATCCCGGAAAAAGAAGCTTTGACTATAAAAAACATCTTATAAATATACATATTTACAAATTTATCCCAATCATTAATATACCAATTATAATAAACTGCGGCCAGGGAAAAATATTAGAGACTAATTATGAAGGAGGTTAATATATGAAAGGTGTTGGCTTTTTAGGCCTTTTCAATGAACACGATAAGACCAGGGATGAAGGAGAAAAAGTAAACAAAAATGAAAGCAGCGAAGAGAGAAAATTAAGGCTGCGTAAAGAAGAACTTGATGTCGCTAAGAACAGGGTTGATATTGGCAAGGTAGAATTTGGTAAAGAAATCATTGAAGAACAGCAGATAATAAACGTTCCAATAGTACATGAAGAAGTCGTTGTTGAAAGAAGATCCATAAACGAGCCCAGTGATAGCCCTATCGGTGAAGGTGATGATGAACATTTCAGTCTTTCGGTAGGCGAAGATAGAATTGAAGTGGGCAAACACACTATTGTGACCGGTGAAGTATCAGCCCACAAACGTGAAGTCGAAGAGAATCAGGAGATCAAAGAGACTGTTAAACACGAAGAAGCGCGTATAAATAAAGATGGAGATGCCAATATCGTTGATGAAAACTAGCTTCATTAGAAATTAAGTTTTAAACGCCTCACCAATGAATATTGGAGAGGTGTTTTTTGGTTTACGTATAGGAGGATTACCAATGACAAACGAATCGCTGGATAAAATTACTATTCCTATCAGAGAAGAAGAGATGGATGTAAAAAGGAAATGGGTGCAGACTGGCGAAATAAACTGTCATAAAGAGGTGTTAACTGAGGAAAGAACTATAAGCGTACCAGTAAAACGCGAAGAGTTGATAATTGAGAAAAAAATCATAGATGCAGATTCCCCGGACCAATCAACCCGCACTGAAATTACACGGATACCCCTTAGAGAAGAGCGGGTAGACATTAATAAATATACTTATGATCTCGAACAAGTGGAAGTATACAAGCAGGAATTTAATGAAAATCAATTAGTAGATGCAATGTTAAAAAAGGATATACTTATTATAAAAACTTCCGGGGATGCAGATATAAACTAAATGATAAAGGATATTGGTACAACAAATAACTTGCTGGTACCTGCCCTTACTGCCTCAATTTACTTTTTAAAGTGATACTATTTTGACTATCAAGAGGTGCTTTACTATGATAAGCCAACCTTATTGCCCTTTACCAGATTACCTTAAACCAGGTTTAAAGGTTCTCTTTGTAGGATTTAATCCCAGTATCCGCTCGGGAGAGGTAGGCCATCACTTTGCCAGCCCCAGCAACCGCTTTTGGAAAATTATGTACCAATCCGGGTTAACACCGCATAAATACAGTCCGACCGAGGATGCTAGCCTCTTAGATCTGGGTTTTGGTCTTACCAACATTGCTGCACGTCCCACCCGAGCAGCCGCAGATGTGGATACCAAGGAATATGACCAGGGCCGGGAACTGCTTTTAGATAAAATAAACCTCAACCTCCCTCAGGTAGTATGTTTTGTAGGGAAGGGAGTATACCAGATATATGCTCGCAAAAAGCAAGCTGAATGGGGATTCCAACCTATTGAAGCAGTGCCTGGAGTAATGGACTTTGTGGCGCCATCGAGCAGCGGATTGGTACGCATGAGCATGGAGCAGGTAGTGTCCATTTATCGGATCCTTGGTGATTATTTGCAGGATTGCTGAAAGTTCTCTATTTCTTTAAGCATTATGCATTAAGGCAACCAAATTTTTTATTTTGATATATAACGAATACCAGGATTCAAGTATAGAGAGTGAGAATTATAACTTCATAGACAAGCGAAAAAAGGTGTGAAGAAAATGTCTAAAACCTCAGATAAGCTATTATTAATTAAGACGATTCTATCAAATCCACAAATAGTTAAAGTAAATCCATTCATCAATATGTTTCTCATTAAATACATGAAAAAATTTAATATTGTAAATGTAGGAGGCCATCTGGTTCTTCATTCACATTTACCGCCTGTTAACAGCCAGGCTTTTTCCAGATTTATTGATGAACATTTATTAGCTAAGACACAAGGGCCTACCCATGCCCAGGTTGGTATCACCAATATCTGTCCACAGAACTGCACTTATTGCTATAACAAAAATAGAACCGGCAGAATTATGGACAAGAATATAATTAAAGGAGTAATAAAAGATCTAAAGGATATGGGAGTTATATGGCTTGGACTTACAGGTGGAGAACCGCTGCTAAACAAGGATATTGTAGAAATTGTTGATACTATCGGTGATAATTGTACGGTAAAACTATTCACAGGCGGATACAATCTTACCAGAGAATTGGCATCTGATTTGAAAAAGGCTGGATTGTTTTATGTCTCAATTAGCCTGGATCATTGGATAGAGGAAGAGCATGACAAAATTAGAAGATGCAAGGGGTCATTTAGAACAGCAATAGAGGCAATCGATATTTTTAATGAAATTGGCGGTATTCATATAGGAGTATCAACGGTATTATCCCGAAGTATGTTTAATACCGGTCATATCGAAGAATTTGTAGAATTTATGATTAAAGCAAATGTTCATGAAGTGTGGTTAAGCGAAGTAAAACCAGCTATAAATCCCCTCTGGGATAAAAATATCATTATTACTGAAGAAGAACGCATTGAATTAATAAAATTACAGGATTGGTATAATAAGCAAGGCCAAATAACTATCAATTATTTGGGGCACTTTGAAAGCGGTGAGCATTTTGGATGTAATGCAGGTCATAAAATGGTGTATATAGATCCATTTGGAGAGGTTAGCCCTTGCGTATTTGCCCCTATTACATTTGGCAATGTAAATGATGAATCGGTTAAAATATTATTTGCAGAGATGAAAAAACATTTTCCGCCCAATAATTGTTGTTTCGTAAATAAAAACTATAAACTCTTTGCCAGGCATTATAAAGATCAGCTGCCTATTGGGAAAGAAGATACTCTTAAAATGATGAACGAAGTTCATTTTGGACAAATGCCGGAATTTTTTAAGTTATTCTACAAATAAGAATTATTACGGGGAGTAAAGCTATATGAAATCATATAAGTTAATCAGCCTATCTCTGGCAGTTGTATTTGCCATGGTGGGATTGATATTCCTGTTTATGCCGAATGATGTATTAGGTTTTTTCAATTATGTTTCAAAGTATGTGGGAATGCCCCTAGCACCTATGCAGGGTATCAACTTTTATCTTATTCTGGCTGTAGGATACATGTACCTGGTAACTTTGCTGGCATATTTTATGTATCGCTATCCTGAAGACAGAAGATTTCCATGGCTATTGGCGAATGCTAAACTAGCATCTTCCATCTTATCTTTTTATTTATTTTTGCTGCATCAGCCTTACTTGATATATATTACCAATGGTGTTATTGATGGTTCTATTGGTATTCTTGTGGTGGTTATTTATTTAACTATGAAAAAGGTGCCCGCATGAATGTAGTATTAAGACTCCTGCAGTTATACTTTCCAGGATTTATCAAAAAGCAAAAACTCGAACAGCTGTTTACTATTACTGCCCATGCTTTTGGGTGTGAGGCACCTTCAACCCAGGGACTCACATTTGAGCAATGTCTGCAAAAATATGCCCTGTTTACCCAGCAGCAGACCGAAAGACACCTTAAAGATTCCTCTGACATTAATAATCTAAAAAAAAATTTATACCAGAAGGCTTATCAATTAGGAAAGGAACTCCGAAAGGAATTTGGTATTACTACCTCTAAAGAATTTATCCTAATGAGCAAAATAATTTATAATATGCTGGGAATAGACTTTAATAGCAGCAGTTCACAAAATGAGATTATAATTAATCACTGCTTTTTCAGCCAGTATTATTCTCCAGAAATCTGTCAGGTAATCTCTTCATTGGATGAGGGGATAGCAGCAGGGCTTTCAGGCGGAGGTAATCTTTGCTTTCATCAAAGGATTACGGAAGGATATAACTGCTGCCGGGCAAATCTGGTCTTCAAGGAGGAACTGAAATGAACAAAGCTATTGTAGTAGGCAGCGGAGCGGGTGGTGCTACCGTCGCCAAAGAGCTGCAGGGAATATTTGACGTTACTGTTCTTGAAGCAGGAAGAGCTTTTTATCCTTTTTCTTATAATTTGTCCACACTGGGAAAACTGAAAAAGACCGGTTTGTTCTTTGATGAACAACTGATTCAGCTTTTATTTCCGACTATGAAAATCAGAAAAACTAAAGATAAAATGATTTTAGTTAACGGTATCGGACTGGGCGGAACAACTACTATCTCTACTGGAAATGCACTGCGTATGGACCAAGATTTGAAAAACATGGGCATCAATTTGGAAGATGAATTTGCGGAGATATATAAGGAAATTCCTATTACCACAGAGCATCAAAAATACTGGAACAAAACTACCAACCGCTTGTTTGAAATATGTACCCAAATGAATTTGCACCCTCAACCGACACCCAAAATGGGAGTATATAATCGGTGCATTAGATGCGGGAGATGCGTACTCGGATGTCCGCGAGATGTAAAATGGGACAGCAGGCAATTCCTGCAGATTGCTATTAACCAGGGTGCACATCTCCATACTGATTGTAAAGCGGAAAGAGTTATTATTGAAGACGGCAAGGCAACTGGTGTGATGGCCCGACACGGATGGCAAACCATTTTTTATCCGGCAGATCTGGTAATTTTGGCTGCCGGCGGTCTGGGAACCCCTATAATTCTTCAAAATTCTGGTATAGAATGCGAAAGCAATCTGTTTGTAGATCCGGTTTTATGCGTAGCTGCTGAATGGAAAGAATGCCTTCAAAATCGGGAAATTTCCATGCCTTTTGTGGTTCAAAAGGAGCATTTTATTTTATCTCCATATTTTGATTTTCTAAGCTTCTTTTTTAACAGAGATTGGGGATTTCCTGCCTCGAATATTATAAGTTTGATGATAAAACTGGCTGATGTTAATTCTGGAAGCATTACACATAAAAAGATTGATAAGCCTCTTACAGATATAGACAAGCTAAGATTAAATGAAGGGGTTGAAATTTGTACCGAAATACTGACCCAACTGGGAGCAAAAAGGAAGGATATTTTTCTGGGAACCATAAATGCCGGACATCCAGGAGGTATGATGCCGCTAACTGTGCAGGAGGCAGATACTCTACATAATAATAGACTTCCTGAAAATCTTTACATTGCTGACGCAACCCTGTTTCCTGCTTCTCTGGGAAATCCACCTATAATCACCATTGTAGCCATGGCAAAAAAGATAAGTAAACTGTGCGCTGAGTTGATGGAGACGAACAAGTAAATTGTCCAACATATCAAATATCCCGCTTTTGTTAGCAGGATAAATATCATCACCTCTATCGGATTAATAACAAAAAAACAGAAGGTCTGCTTTAGAAGCCGACCTTCTAATCTATTTTATATTAATAATATCTTTTATTTGTTCTTAGCCTCCAGCATCTCAGCGAGAGCCTGCAGCTTCATATTGTTTCTCTCTACGTTATAGAAGGTCTCATCAACCAGGTCACCTTCTATGATTGTCATAGGCGCACCCAGTTTTTTGTTTACGTAATCCGAAATATAGTGCATGCCGATAGACCCAGATTTACAGCCTATAGTATAAGCAAAGATACCGGCATCCAACTTAAAGTCTTTAAACATCTGTTCAGTGAACTTGGCTTTATAATCTACTGAACGGCTGAAATAGGACAGAGCTGTATTGGCTGCCACACCTTCCAAAGGATCAAATGGATCGTTTCTATCAAATGCAAAAAGTTCGAAATAGCTGCTGATTACCAGGCACATTCCCAGGCTCTGGAGTTTTTCTGACAGTTCTCTTATAGCCACCCAGTAAGGGATACCATCCCAGTATAAGCGATATTTAATGTCTGGCATGGAGACTATTCTATCAGCGATTCTTTGTTTTAACTCGGCGTTCATTAGTTCATAATGTTCTGCCGTCTCCGGTTTATGGCGCAGAACAAGATTGGGGAAATTATGACCCATGATATCGAAAAAGGTAGCTGGCACCGGGACATTTTTACTCGTGTTGATCATCTCTCGGTAATTATCTCCGCTCCTTTTCGCATTGCCAGCTACTTCCTTAAATCGATCGTAATCAAATTTTTTACCGGTAAAGCCTTCTAATAATTTTATTAGATCCAGGCATTGATCTTTAACATGGTCAATTATTTCCCTCTCATCCACTCCCGAAAGGAGTACCGGGCAATCTATACTTACCATGGGGATTTTCCAGTAATAACTTAGATGTTCAAACCATTTTGTTATAAGGATACAAGTATTGTTAGTTACCAAAAGAAAATCCGGACGGGCCAGGGGTTCAAATATATCCTGTCCTTCCAGAACTCCGAGGGTTGAGCCCAGGCTATTGCGGCAGTAAGTACACAGATGGCGTTCATAACCATGCATCTCCGTAATTTCACAGTGAGCATGGGCAACATGTCGGGCGCCACAGGTGGCTGCGTACGCCTCCGGATATTGAACACAAAAATCCATAGCCCATAATATTTCAGATGGTGACATGGTAGATACCCAGGCAACTGGCTGTGCCCTGGTTTCTTCTAATTCACGAGCACCATTATAATGTTGATTAATCAATTTTCCGAGGCGTTTCTGACTATCCAGTCTTGGACTGACTTTCCATTCTATTTCTCCCATTCCTCTTGCCTCCTTTAATTAGAACATCCCAACAAATTTAAACTGCTTATCTTTCCACTTACACAGGGTATATATTTAACGGAGTTTCATCTAACAACCCCATCGCTAATTAACCTTCCTGGCCAGAATAGCAGCACCCAAGGCCGTTACGATCTGAGGGTTTTCCGGCACCATTACCATACGCCCTGTCATCCGCTCCAATAATTTTACTATGGCGATATTTCTTGCTACTCCTCCGGTTAATACTATCTCTGCCTTCGGTTCAGGATAAACCGAGTTAATTAATCCATAAATTCTGCTGCCTATGGATTCATGAAGTGCTGCCGCAATATCTTCCTTCTCTGTTTTTCTGGCTATCAGAGATACTATTTCGCTCTGAGCAAAGACAGTACAGGTATTGCTTATAGTGATTTTATTTTTCGATTCCAACGAAGTCTTACCCAGTTCCTCCACATCGACCCTCAGGGTCTGAGCAGCAACTTCCAGAAATTTTCCGGTTCCGGCTGCGCATTTATCATTCATAGCAAACTGCCGTACTCTGCCCTTTTTATCCATTTTTATTGCCTTGCTGTCCTGTCCACCTATGTCTACCACCAAGGTTGCGTTGGGAAATAAATGGTGAACACCTGCAGCATTACATGTGATCTCAGTAATTGTCTGGCTGCTGAAGGGAATACTGATTCTTCCGTACCCAGTTGATACAATCCCAGCAATATCCTCAAAAGATAAATTAGCCTGGGCCAGCGACTCCCCAAGCACCTGTTCAGTTGCTTCAGGAATATCGATCCCCGTCGCTTGTACCGAATATGAATAAATACCGTCTTTTCCTAAAAGGACCGCCTTGGTAGTCGTGGACCCTACATCTATTCCTGCTGTAATCATTCCATCACCCCGCATTCCATGCCTCATAATGTTTCTACAAATGCTTGAACTCTGGTTCTAACTGCTTCCATTGATCCGGAACCCTTCTCTATGAATAAAGCCAGGAAGGGAATATTCTCTTCCTTCAGCCTTTCCCTCAATAGAACAAATTCCATATCGAAGGGATCACAGTACATAGCTCTTAAAATCACTATTCCTGCTGCCTGACCCTTCTTTAGCATATCAATCGTATAATCTGCGTAAGGTGAATATTTATCACTATCACCCCTCCAGCAATCTACATAATGATAAGTTGTACATGGAATCATATTCATATAATAATCAGCAAAAGATTCGATAGGATCTCCATCAGGATTCACATCCACCGCATAGTATCTGCCGCCGGTTATAAAATCATCATCTATCAATGATAATCCCTCATTTTCGATCAGGTTTAGAAGTCCCTCATCCGGAGCATCACACAGATGACCGATGATAACCATCTTAAATCTTTGATCCTCGGGTGTTAGAACGTTATCGATCCTGGACAACAATTCCCTCAATAATTGGTTATGTTCCTCTCGGGGTATAAGCATGCTGGAGGTCACCGTGCAAACCATATCACTGGCACTTATAATACCAGGGCGCTCTCTTCTAATGTCATTCAATTTCCGCATCATATATCGGGACTCGTTGTATATGCCGATGCTATTACGGATAGCTTCAATAGTTATCTCGGTCCCCGTGAAGCTTTCTAAATGTGATATCAACCTCTTCAATTCACTCGTAAGAAACGGCCGGTTTGTGTTATCCAGCCTATAGGGGCGCCACATCTCATGGAAGAAAGGAAATGGATGATCCAGCTGCCACACCTCCAGGAAAAACCTGACCTGGTCACATACATGGAGGGCTGCTACCCCATCAAGAAAGTCGTATTTACCCTTCAGGAGACTGTCAAACGTACTGCGAACCTGATGGCAGGCATTATTCATCAGATGATGTTCACCCATGGTAATTGGTTCGTCACTTCCATACAGAGTAACCGGCAGTACCCCGGCAGCATGCAGAATCTCCTCCGGGAAATACATGGGGATACAGCCAATGACTTTTCTATTGGGTTCAGCATCTTTCCATTCTACTGCTCTATCGTATGGCTGCATACAAAACTCCTTAAACTTGTCCAGTATTTTCTCCACCTATATCCCTCCTTAATGAATTACACCCAAAAGCACCAAAAACATATGCTTCTGATACCTACAGAACCCCTAATAATAAAAGACCCTCAATGGTTCATCGATGTACAAATATTTCTTTATATAAATATAACAGCAATCGTAATATAAAGCTAAAAATAATGATTAAAATTGTTATATTAACGAATTTCTTGGGAATCTTTGTCAAGTTGATAATTGCCTGTTAAGGCCGCACTTTATTAAAAGTATGATTTAATATATTGTAGTAAGCAAAGAAGCTAGTTGTACCAAATTTGGTCGTTCCCCATTAGCGCAGGCATGTTTTGGATGACATAGGTGACTAATATGTCATACTTGGAACAAGGAAATAGCCGGGTTATATCGATAAAACACCACGATCACACATGGCTTAAGCTTAATGGAGTAAAAGGAAGGAAGGCATAAAAATGACTAAACCATCTTTTGATGAATTTACCGATATGCTGGATAAGGCAGTAAATCGCATCCCACTCCGGTTTTATAGTGAATTGACCGGTGGTTTCAATGTGCAAAAGAAGAAAAACCGAGACGGCGACTATTATATTCTGGGTGAATACGTTGAGGGCGATCACCTGGGCAACTTCATTGTTTTTTATTACGGTTCCTTCGCGGAAGTGCTGGAGGATGAGCCGCGAGAAGCGTGGGAAGCAGAGATCCTGGACACGGTCTTGCACGAATTGCAGCATCACCTGGAAGCTCAGGCAGGAATAGATGATTTAGCCCGTAAAGAGATAGAGGAATTAGCAAAGGCCTTGGGCCTGGACTAATTGACTTCCCCAATACCTCGACATCTCGGGATAAAGGCAGCTGCAATTATAATTGACATTGTGCTCAGGCATGGAGTAAAATTTTCCTTCCATCTTCCTCCTTGTCGACCCGGCCGCTTTTGCCAAGCTAATTCGCCTGGTTCTCAAGCAATTGTATTGCCTTAGCCAATAACCGTTACCATTTCCTCCAGGGGCTTTCTCTTAATCAGAGCAGCTGGCTCAGTTGGGTAACCCAGCACTATCATACTTACAACATCCAATTCTGCAGGTATATTCAACAGCTCCTTGACTCTATCGGTTTCATATAAGGTGAACCAGAGGGTACCCAGTCCTAACGCATAAGCAGCCAGATGCATATTTTGCACGGCGGCGCAGCACGAAAAAGCATACCCCATACCACGACCGGGCAGGAACTGATCTGCCCCGGTTTTCTTGGGGTCCCCCGCTACCACGATAATTATCGGGGCCTCGGTCAAGAACTCCAGGCTGAATTTATTTACCCACTTCCAGCCGCTGGCCTGGTAAATCTTCTGGAGTGTCTCATAACAGGCCGCCTTTAACTGGCTTTTTACATCCTGGCTCTTAATAACGAAAAATTTCCAGGGCTGCAGGTTCATTACCGAGGGAGCCCATTGCCCTGCTTCCAATATAGTGTGCAGCTTTTCCTCCTCAACAGGCTTTCCCAAATAGCTTCTATAGGAGCGTCTCTCCTTAATAGATTGAAAAATATCCATGTTATCTCCTCCTTCTTATGTCGTTTTTATTTATACGCCAAAGATCTAAAACAAAGTCCTTAACCATCAATATAATTTGCATTTCATATTTGGCATTATGTAATTTTACTATAATATGTAAATTTAAATTTGTAAAATACTGGCTTAAGAAAATGGCTAGGAGCCAATGTATCCTTCAGTGCTAATCGGCCAGGCTACCAGTATGGCCATTGTCAGCCTGATCATGGCTGGCCTGATAGGAAACGTGGAGCTGAGCCGCGCTTATTCAAAAGAAATCATACTTATCAATAAGGATACTGTTTATGATTTTTACTGCCCTCAGTCTTCTGGGAATTTTTGCTTCCTGGCCCCGTAAGGATTCCCTTCCCCATCTGCAGAAAAGTGAGAATAAGGACTATTCCTAGATTTGTCAGATCTTTATACTGCCTGTTCTGGAGTTAGTTTAATAAAGAAAGGTTAATACTGACATAATAACAACAAGGATTGGTCATTTATTCAGCCATATACATATAAATACGGAACAGGCCAGAAAGGAAATGCAATGTCAAGGAAATATAACGATATCCTGTTATGGAAAGATGTAAGCGATACAGATTGGAATGATTGGAAATGGCAGGTAAGAAACCGCATAACAACCGTTGAGGAATTGAAGCAAATTATCATGATCAGCGAGCAGGAAGAAGAAGGTATAAAAAGCTGTCTGGAAAACCTGAGGATGGCTATAACTCCTTACTATGCCAGTTTAATGGATCCCCAAAATTCCACCGACCCCATAAGGAAACAGGCCATCCCGGTTCCCATGGAGGCAGAACAGTCCAGCTGCGATATGCAGGACCCTCTGGATGAAGATAAAGATAAGCCAGTAAAGGGAGTTACCCATAGATATCCTGATCGGGTATTATTCCTTATTACTGACCAATGTGCCATGTATTGTCGGCACTGTACCAGACGGAGAATGGCTGGTGCTACCGACCAAATCATGCCCCGGGAGGATTTGGATAATGCCATTGATTATATCGCTAAAACCCAGCAGATAAGGGATGTACTCATCTCCGGCGGAGACAGCCTGCTGGTTAAAGACGATATTATTGCTTATATATTGGAAAGATTGCGGAGGATCAAACATGTTGAGGTGATCAGATTCGGCTCCCGCACGCCGGTGGTATTACCTCAGAGAATTACCGATGATCTGTGTAATATCCTCAAAAAGCATCACCCAGTTTGGTTCAATACCCATTTTAATCATCCCAGTGAGATTACTCCAGAATCTAAAGAAGCATGCAGGAAACTGGCAGACGCTGGAATCCCACTGGGAAATCAGACGGTATTATTGAAGGGGATTAATGACTGTCCCTATATTATAAGAAAACTGGTACATGAACTGGTAAAAATCAGAGTACGACCATACTACCTCTATCAATGCGATCTCTCTACCGGTATAGAACATTTCCGAACCCCGGTAAGCAAAGGTATAGAAATTATGGAATTATTGCGAGGGCATACCTCTGGATTTGCAGTTCCTACTTATGTTCTGGATGCTCCAGGTGGAGGAGGAAAAATTCCCGTTGCCCCTCAATATTTAATCTCTCAGTCCAGTGATAAAGTCATCCTGAGAAACTACGAAGGAATCATTTGTGCCTATGCTGAACCGGAGGATAAAACCAGTTCCTGTCAGGACTGTGCTTATTGTGATGAATACCGGGAAGTACCTCCCCGGGGAATAGAAAAACTATTCGCCGAGGATAGAATTAACCTGGTACCCAGAAGTAATATACGCATGCAGCAGCGCGACTTGATGGAGGTTACTTGATTTTGAGTCTAGCATATAGTGATAAAAAGGAATTTACAGCTGCCGGCCATCACCTGGAATACTTATCAGATTACTATAGTCAAAGAATCATTTTGCTTAATAGAAGCGGCAACATAGATCAAATCATGCAACAACTTAAAACCATTTCTTATAAAGAAAAGGCCGGTAAAATTATAGCTTATACTCGAGAACAAGAAAAATCATATTTCGAAGAGTACGGATTCGTCCAGGAAGGAATAATTGAGGGCTACTTTCGTGGCGAAAATGCTTTTTGTTATTCATACTTCAGCAATGTACAGCGCAAATATAGCTATCACTTGGTCGAAGAAAATAGGATAATAGAAGAAACCTTGTCCGCGGTTTATAAAGAAACTCCCTCATCAAAATTCAAAACATATGTTATTAGGACCGCTTCTGAATCTGACGCAGAAGCCCTGGCTCACTTCCTGGGTGATAATTTTACCAGCTATCCTACCCCAGTTCATGATCCAGATTATATAAAAGAGATAATGAAGGAACGGGCCTTATTTAAAATAGCCCTGCATAATGGAGAAATAATATGTACAGCATCGGCAGACAGAAATATAGACTTGCTTAATGCAGAAATCACTGATTGTGTAACTCATCCTGGCTATAGAGGAAAGGGTTTGACAGGCCATCTTATTCATTTGCTGGAACAAGATTTGATGGCTTCTGGATATATTACTCTCTACAGTTTGGCCAGAGCCATATCGCCAGCAATTAACCGGGCTCTAAGAAAAAATGGTTTTCAATATGGAGGCCGCTTGATAAACAACTGCTGCATCATGGGCAATATTGAGGATATGAATATCTGGGTGAAAACCACGAATTATAATTGATTGCAATTCAGGTGACAAAAGGACCGTCCCCTTGCCCCGCCCGGGGCAAGGGGACGGTCCTTTTGTCACCTCGGTTATAAGCGGAATCGACAATATCAGGGTATTGGATAGTCTTACAGTGTTTTGCGAGAAATGTTCGTATAGGCCTCCGATGAAATATTGAACAGGTATTGCTAAACTGTAAATAAACTTATCGTGATTTAAGGAAATTAGGTTGTATTATAATACTGCTTTAACAGTATGAAGTACCATAACCATGTTGCTTAATAATTGAGAGAGGAAGAAAGGGGAGAGATTATGAGTAACGAAGAGAATAAAAATGGAGTATCCAGAAGGGCATTTATTAAGGGAGCGGCGGTTGGTACGGTAGTGCTTGCTTCCGGCAGCACTTTGATCGGCTGTGGCTCCAATGAGGAGACCCCCCCAGCAGAGACACCTGCTGCAAGTTCAACTCCCAGCTTTTTAAACAAACCAGACCCGATTCCAGACAGTGCGATTAAACAAACCGTCACTGCTGATGTAGTGGTAATTGGGGCAGGAATGTCAGGCTTATGCGCTGCCATGGCCGCCGCTGAAGAAGGTGCCAAAGTTGCCATCCTGGAAAAAACCGAAAGGGTTAACTTCCGCGGTAATGATTATGGAGCCATTGGATCCAAGATGCAAAAGCAGATAAACAACGAAATTAACAAAATGGACGCCGTCCAGGAAATCATGAGATACAGCGCTTACAAAGGCAACCAGAGAATTGTTTCCCTGTGGGCAGACAACAGCGGTGCAGTTGCGGACTGGATTATGTCCAAAGCAGAAGGCTATGGCTGCACCCCCAAACCGGTACCCTTGAATGAAACCGTAACACCAGGAACCGTTATTAAAGGATATCCCACCTTAAGTTTTAGAATGGACCCCAGTGAAGCAGCGGTAGCAGATGCACCAACCGGAACCGATCCATGGACAGCGTCAATGCGCTATGCTCTGAAAAAAGGCTGTGAGGATGCTGGAGTAGAATTCTATTACGAAACCCCTGCGGTCCAGCTGGTTAGAGAGGATCAGGGTCGGGTTACAGCAGTCATTGGCGGTCTCGAAGGAGCTTATACCAAGTTTGTTGGCAATAAAGGTATTATAGTCTGTTCCGGCGACTACAATGCCAATCAGGAAATGCGTGAATACTATATTCCTTCCACTAAATATATGCACGCCAACATGTACGAGATGGTAACTGGTCCCTGCAATACTGGTGACGGGCACTTGATGGGGATGTGGGTTGGCGCAGCAATCGACGAATTCCCCCATGCACCGATGTATTTTGACTTTGCAGTTCCAGGAGCCCCCATCCTGGCTGATGCCCTGATGCGTCAGCCCTGGTTGAGTGTCAATGTCCGTGGCGAGCGTTATTGCAACGAGGAACTTCCCTATGCCTACCTCAGCAATGCACAGCGTCAGCAGCCGGAACTGGGCAGATGGACAATTTGGGATGCCAAATGGGTGGAAGAAGCGCCGTCCTTTAAACTGGTTGCCTGCAAGGACATGCGGACCAACTTCCATAATCCAGAAAACGTAAAGGCCTATATAGAAAAAGATTATATCAGAAGCGCTGAAACACTGGAAGAGCTAGCCAGCAAAATAGAGGTTCCCAAAGATGCCTTCCTGAAAACTGTAGCCCGTTACAATGAGCTGGCCCAACAGGGTGTAGACCTCGATTTCGGCAAGCGGGCCGACTGTTTGACCACTATCGAAAAACCAACTTTCTATGCAGCCCCACTGGGCACGGCTCTCCTGGTTACTCTGGGCGGTTTGCAGATCAACGAGCAATTACAGGTACTGGATGAAGAAAAGAATGTCATCCCGGGCCTTTATGCCGCCGGAAATGCCTCGGGAAGCTATTATGGCAATGATTATTGCGTTAACCTGCCCGGCAATAGTCATGGCCGTGCTTTTACCTTCGGTTATCTGGCTGGCAAAAACATCGTACAACTAGGATAATTAATCGTCATAATAAAGGTAACAGAAATGCCAGCTTATGAGGAGGCTGTCCAGCAGGACAGCCTCCTTTTTATTTGGTGTCGAGCTGATATTCCTTAATTTTGCGGTACAGGGTGGAACGACTCATTTTGAGCAGGAGAGCTGCTTCCGATACATTATTATTGCTCTGCAGCAGTGCTTCGGAGATAAATATTTTTTCGATATCTTTCATGGGCAGACTCTTCGTCTCGGACAGGTTTTTGGATCTGCTTACGGTTAGATGCTTTATGGCTGTCTGTATATTTTCCGGCAGATGTTCAGGTCGAATCATATTGCCATTGCTCACATTCACCGCATAGAGCATGGTATTTTCCAGCTGCCGCACATTTCCAGGCCAATCATAGTTTAACAAAGTGATAATCAGCTCATCACTTAGTTCTGGTACAGCCATACGCTGTTTATTAGCCACCCTCTGCACAAAATGCCTGGCCAGCAAAATAATATCTTCTCCCCGCTTTCTCAGCGGGGGGATATTGATTTGTAAAACCTGCAAGCGGTACAACAGGTCCTGGCGAAAACGCTCACTTTCCACTAGTTCAGATAAATCTCGGTTGGTAGCAGAAATAAGCCGAAAATCGACGGGTAAGTAATGCCGGGAGCCAAGACGCATAACTCGTTTTTCATCCAGTACCCGTAATAAAACGGGCTGCAATTCAAGTGGCATATCACCGATTTCATCCAGGAAAAGGGTACCTCCATTGGCCAGTTCAATTTTACCAGGGCGTCCTTGCCTTTCAGCGCCGGTAAAAGAACCGCCTTCATAGCCAAACAGCTCGCTTTCGATCAGAGTACTGGGTATCGCCGCACAGTTCACTGCCACAAATGGGCCTTTGGGCCGACTCTCGTGGTGTATAGCATGGGCGAACATCTCCTTGCCGGTACCACTTTCCCCCTGTACTAAAATATTGGCATCTAACAGAGAGAACTTCCGGGAAAAAGAAATACTGTCGGTAAAATCCCTGGACTTTCCCAGAATGTGATCAAATGTATATTTGGCTGGTAAACCGTGAGCCTGGGCAAGTTTACGCGCACTGGGATTTCTTTTAAAGGTTAATACACAGCCCATGTTTTGTCCGGCTGTATCAAGCAGGGCCTGGACCGAGGTGATATTGATATGCTGGTTCCAGCGTTCCAGCAAAAATTCAGTATCAAACACTGCTTTTCCATCATTCAAAACAGAATCTATAAAAGAAAGGTGCCCAAACACGGTTTGGTAAGGCATCCCGATAAGGTCGTGTTCCAGAAGATTATTGAAAAAACTTTGTGCCATATTGTTAGCCTGAGTGATGATCCCGGCTTTATTGATCGTTAAAACACCTTTATCGGCCGAGTCCATGGTGACATGTAACAATTCCTTATTGAAACACAGTTGAAAATCCTTCTGTATAGCCCAGGCCATAGAAACAACCAGGCCCAGTGAATGAGCATTTTGCTGATGATAACTGGGACTTACGATGGAAAGCGTGCCGGCTAGATTCTGGTTGCCGTCAAATATGGGTGCCGCCGAGCAGAAAATATCATCATACTTTTCACAGTAATGTTCGGGTCCGCAAATCTGCATAGGAATGCCATGAATCAGACTTATGCCATGGGCACAGGTCCCAACCGTTTCTTCGTTCCAGATAGAGCCGGTGACCAGTTTGAAGCGTTTGTTCTGATCCTCCAGTTTTTTGCTCCCCTCCAATACTCTGAGCATGCTGCCCACTTCATCACTGAGTAGGATGATGCATTGCGAATCGGCCAACATGGTAGACAGCTGATGAATAAAAGGTTCAGATGATTCGAGCAGGGAAGCTTTTTCCTGACAACGCAGATGAAGGGCATCCTTGTCCAGCGCAGGTGCATAATTATAGTCAAAAACATTGAGACCATGGTTGAATGAGCGAATCCAGGAATCAACCACTTCCGGCCGGAGCAGGCTCATTTTCTTCTTATCTATCCGCTGGTTGATGACATCAAGTTTTAGCTGCTTAATCTGTTTGATCAGCTCCAGGTCATCTGCTTCAAAGTTCTGGCTCAGAATACTGCGGTTTCGAATCATTGGGCTGAGAGCATGTTCCAGTTTCATCCATAATCCTCCTTTGCCAAGAAATGCCGTTGGCAGAATGAAATCATTATTTTCTATAAGTTGAATTGTCAATTCTCATAATAACACAATTGCCCATGAGCGTCTCTGAGTATATTGTGCCATTTTGAGACTCAAGTCGTATGGGCATATGCTCTAAATCCCTAGCCGATGAGGTTAAGTAAGAATATTAACGGCTGGCACATTATTTGCTAAATATATAATCAAATAAATAGGAAAGAGGGTCGGTTAAAGTGATAACAGCAATAAAGAATATCGATATGTTGATAGAAGGAGTTTTGGATAATGGGCTGGTATTCATCGGCGAGTATCTGGAAAAGATACTACAGCATCCAATCATTATTGCTGATCATTATGGTAAAATTTTCTTTCCGGAAAAGAGGAATTCGGCGTTAATTGACAGCCTGTTTATCAATATTTACGGGTTAATGGATAAGAATGAATATTATCTTCTGGAAGAAGATAACAGCTTATATTACCGTATTGAAGTGAACCGTAAAAATGCCTATGTTATTGTTAAAGATTTAAAAAGGGAGAGCATCCCACAAATCATTCCCATCCTAAGGGAAAGCAGATTAGCGGTAAAATGCTTTTTTTCCAAAACAAATAAGGGCAGTGCCCTCTTTAAAAAGGAATTGACCGAATATCTTTTTACACCGAGCCAGGCCAATATCAGGGACATTTTACAACTGAGTGATACTGAAATGGATATTAAAAGACCTTATTATGTGTTGCTGCTGCAGACCGAAAAAGGCCGGATAAAAGATGACCCAGCACTAATATGCGCTTATGCCAGTGAATACTGGCAGCTAAACAACCTGAAAGCAATCTCGCTTTATCATCGGCATCAATTAGCTTTTATTATCCCAGTTAATTTTAAAGATAATCAGGCTGGAATCAATCTAGTTGATAATAATATTGATATGGCAGCTTTTGAGAAAACGATAGAAAACAGATTTAAGATTACCGCGATGCTTGGTCTTGGTCAAATATATCCTTTAATTGATTTGCGGAGAAGCTTTAGTGAAGCAAGAATAGCGATCATACTGAACCAATTGATGGGGCGAAGCACCATGATTCAGAGATTCTCAGATTTGGGCATCTATCAGCCGATATTTTCCCAGGAAATCCAGCAAATTAATGAATACTGCAGCAATAAACTTGGCAGGTTAATTGAGCACGACTGCAAAAATGATGGTGAATTATTGCCTACCCTAAGAAGATTGCTGGATGCCTGTGTCAATATTAAAGCCACTGCCGACAGTCTTTTCATTCATGTCAATACACTATATTATCGTATGAACAGAATTGAAAAGATTCTGGATATCGATCTGGCTAAAATGGATACCAGAGTGGAACTATATACGGCTATAAAGGTATGGGATACACTGCAGATTCTAAATGGAGAAAACGAAATGTTATCAACTGCTCCAGTACCAACGATTGCTCTGCAAGCATAAATAAGCTGTCTTACCCTATATATTTTTTTATCTATGAATTACCAATCATCTGATTTGTATTCCTTCAGGCAGGTTGGAGATAGAAAAATATGTTTACAAATATTAATTACTTAACGTGATTTGATAATCCCGTTCTGCCCGAACCTTAATTCCTTTTAGCATCTGTGATTGCTGGATTCCTGCGCCACCCGGCTCAATAAGCAGAAAGTTAATTAGTTTAAGACCCAGTCCTTCATTCTGGTTTGATGTCCAGCGTACTAAAAGGCGGGTATCATCATTGCCCAGGTCCTTAAGCCAATAAGACCATACCACTAGATATCTTCCTGCTTCTTTTCCAGATAGAATCAGGTTTTGGCTGGGCTGTACCACGTCTGCTTCCATACCCAATTGCGGTGTCAGATATACCACATCGCCTGCCTGTAATTGCTGCAGTTCAGGTATAATCCGATCGGCTGAGTGATTACCTTCATAAAAGTAATTCCTATCCGACAAACGATTTATAAAATCCCAATTATACCACCCGGCTCTTCGATACCCAACCTGAACCAAATATTGCCATACTATTTTCCTGGGAGCATGAATAGTGACTGCCTGCGTATATTCCATGTTAGGATTGGCTACTAATCCGTCACCGGGCATCGCATCCGCCGCTTCCTGACGGGTTGCTCCCATTTTTAAGATCCAGGGTCTTACTAGCATAGTGTATACCAACAGTGCGCAAACAATAAACAATAGTATTTTATTTAGCAAAATATTCCCCTCCTTTGATACTCACTACACACTGCCCATCATTAGCTTCTCCTATTATTCCCATAAACGATATAAATGCATGGAATTATCCATATCTAATTATGGCATTATATCATTATTCCTTACATGATGGTTATGTCGTTGCAGGGCTAATACAATATTATTATCTATCAAACGTATTCGTCATGAGCTTAGAAAGATAATAATATAGATTCACCTATCAATAATAACTGCAATAAAGGGGGGTTATTTAATGCCCAATCTTATGGTTTAGCGGTGCATTTCCTTTCCCTTTATTGGACAAAAAAAATAAAGATCGCATGCAGATACATGTAAAAATATGGTAAATTCTGCTTGCGACCTTCATTCCAGACATTAATACCTAAAATACCATTTGTCTGTAATACACGCTTACCCGGGAAGAGACTTTTTATTATATAAGGATGGTTTCTCTATTGTTTCTTTATTTCCGCCGCTCTTGTCTGCCGATATCCTGACAGTCATTCCATAATCGAATTATGCGTATTCGCCTAAATCACTTCCAACCTTGAACGTATAGAATCATCATTAGTCCTTTTTCATGGCCATCATGGTGGTGGTGTACTCAATAACCTGCTCATCACGCTGATTATAAGCCTTATTTTTGTATATCAGCAAGTTCATCTTGGGATTCTTGGTAGGACGAAAATCAACTACCTCTGCGTCTGCTCTAAGGGTATCACCAAAAAGGACCGGGGTGGTGATTTTTACGTTATCAATGCCAACATAGGCATAGATTTCATACCCATCTTTTGCCAATAGCTCCGCGACCGTGTCAGCGTGATGGACCAAACCATCTGCGACAACAAAAATTACCGGAGCAGCAAGCGAACGTTCTTTAAACCAGGTGCCCTTGGCATACTCCGAATTGCTATGAACTGCCATATTGAACCAGGTGAGTTGGTGTAAGATAGAAAAGTCCCCCACATCGAGTGTCCGATTAACTCTACAAGGAATTTTAGTTCCAGGAACAACATTACTCATAATTAACTCCTCCTTCATTATGATTATTTCTTCTTACCTCCAGGGGATTCCAGCCCTTACATAAACAACCTTATCTACAACAAGCCGTTTCCATTATCAATGCACTGTCATAAAGAAGAATGCTAAAAAAATAAATATATCGGTCTCTTAGTTACTGTCTTGCTGTATTATAATTAGGGCTAGTACTTCTCATAAACGCAAATCGACAACAAGATTAATTAAATTATTGTTGCTTCATTGCACTATCCTTGCAGTATGCATAAATATAATTTGACCGCGATTGAAATAAGTTTGGATGTTCTACAAATAATGAAGCCCTCTCACGGGCATCCATTCTTCAAAATATATGAATCAGTGTATAATTTCCACGACATCTAATAGCTTCTCATTTACAAAGGCATGTCTTGCTCCTTTGAACTGTCGTTATTAAGTCTTATATATGGCTTACCTATGTATATGGGAAGCATGGAAACTTATGACACCAAATTCCTGCTAATAAACAATAATGAAGGCATGGGGACGATTGCTTTAATACTGATTAGAATTTCATACATATCTCCTGCTATTCTGTAATCGGAAGCCTTTATAACCAGAGAGTTTCCTTCCTTGTTGACCGATCAGACTTTGCGGCAGTTCTTAATGCCGACAAAGTTTAGCGAAGAACCGAACCGGCTATAATCATGCGTTGAGCTTCGGACGTGCCTTCACCGATTTCAGTTAACTTGACATCGCGGTAGAAGCGTTCAACCTTTGCCCCCTTCATGAAGCCGTAGCCGCCTTGAATCTGCACTGCTTTGGTACTGTGCCGGGCGGCGCATTCTGAACAGAACAACTTGGCCTTTGAGGCAGCCAGGCTGAATGGTTTCCCCTGGTCTTTTACCCAGGCAGCGTTCATATAAAAATAACGGGCTGCGTCAATATCAACAGCCATGTCGGCGATAAACCATTGAATAGCTTGTTGACTGGCGATAGGCTTCTTAAACTGGACCCTTTCCTTTGAGTACTTGATGGATTCATCCAGGCAGCCCTGGGCGATGCCGGTGGACATAGCAGCAATGCCTATACGACCAACATCAAGCGCGCTCATGGCGATCTTGAAGCCATCTCCCTCCTTACCCAGCATGCAGTCAGCCGGCACGGCACAGTCTTTGAACACCACTTCAGAAGTCTGGGAGCCCCGAACCCCCATCTTTTCAAAATGCTCGCCTAAAATAAGCCCCGGGGTTCCTTTGGGAATTAGGAAGCAGCTCATTCCTTTAGCACCGGCTGAGCGGTCGGTGTAAGCGAAAACCACGAAGACATCAGCAATAATCGCATTGGTGATGAAAGTCTTGGTTCCGTTCAGGATATATTCATTGCCGTTTTTTACCGCTGAAGTAGTTGCCGCACTGACATCGGTCCCCGCTCCGGGTTCAGTTAGTGAAAAGGCTCCTATAAGCTTGCCGGCTGCCAGGCCGGGTATCCACTTTTGCTTCTGTTCTTCATTGCCGAAAGTAAGTATGGGATGTCCAATCAGGCCAAAGCTGTATGAATGGAGAAAACCGGTGCTGGCACAGGCGCGGGCCAATTCTTCGGTAACAATCATGGTAGTAAGGAATTCTGTTCCACCGCCGCCGTATTCGGTCGGATAAGAAATGCCCATCATACCAAGTTCTCCCAGCTTTTCAAAGATTTCGACAGGTTGGCGACTGTTGGCATCGATTTCCGCGGCCACAGGTTCGATGTACTTTAAAGCGAACTCGCGGACATTTGACCTGATCAGTTCCTGTTCTTCCGAAAGCTTGAAATTCATAAACACACCTCTTTCATCTTGAAATCTCATCAATATTTGTCACGATAAAAGCCGGTAGGAACCGGCGAATAAAAAGATATCTACTGATCTCAGTTTATCATGCACTCTTGCCCCAAATCCACATCCAAATTTCGTGGGAATCTGCGGATATCAGAATGATTTATGGCGGTTTAACGAAACTTTTGAAATAAAAAACATGATTATGTTGCTATGTGTTTTGAATTTCCCCTCATCGCATCCGCCACTTCCTGACCGGTTGCTCCCATGTGCAAAATCCAGGATCTTGCCGGAATAATGTTAAGTAATAGTGGTAGCAATATGATATATAGGTAAATATTGGGTAACCTTTGGATTGCTTCAACATATATTGGACCAAGGGGAGGTGAATTTGTTTATTCTTGGCGAAATAGGCTTCTCTAATCCCAAATCGGCCAAGGCGCATAACACTTGAAGCAAAATAACAGATAAGAAAGGGTGTTCTTTATGTATCAAAACAAAAAAATTGCACCAATAACATGTAGATGTCCCCGATGTGAAAATTACCGTCAAATGCTAGAAGAATCAGTTCAGGATGAGATTTGCGATGCTGGTTTTTACGCTCAGATAGCTAATGAGGCTCCGACAAACATTCTGCGTGAACTCATCACGAGTATTGTAGGTGACGAGTATGGGCATGCACGATTACAAGCTTCCCTCTTAGGCATCTGTCCGCCTCCAGTATCATGTCCTCCCGATTGCCCGTCAGCGACTGGCAACTTTGAAGCGGATGTAAGAACCGCTATCCGTGGTGAATTAGATGCAATTCGCCGATATGCAGAGCTAGCCGGATGTGCTCCCAACCTTGAAATCCGTTATTTGTTGACCTCAATTCTTGGAGATGAATACGCACACGCAAGGATTTGGAATGCAATGATCCTAGCTTCTTCACTCTGCGACTGCGAAGAACCTTGCAGATAGCTAGAACCCTTATTGTATATTAAGAGCATAACTAATAATTTTCTTAGCCAAAAGGTTGTAGGAATAAACACCAAATCAAAAATTCCTGTTATAGGGATATATATAACCTCATCCGACAAAGGTTAAATGGTTTTATTTTGGTAATAAGCTCCGTACTGATGCAAAGAGATACGTTTTGTGATCATTTATGGCCCTCCTATGAATAGTTGTTAAACTTAAACATCAAGAGGCTATCCTTTTTGGGGACAGCCTCCTTTAAGTAAAAATAAACAAAAATCCACAACTCTAATTCCTTTTAGCATTTGCGATTGCTTGATTTCTGGGCCACCAGGTTCCATAAACAGAAAGTTAATTAGTTAAATTCATCGTTGCACCTTCTATAATCGAAATCCGGCAGGCGAACACAAGGAAGAACACGACTTGTTATTTCTGCCAGCGAAGCAGTCTTCTTTCAAAAAAGGAAACGACGAAGTAAATAATTGCTGCCATTGCTGCCAAAATGATAATACTGAGCATCACCAGATCCAGTTTAAAAACCTGGCTGCCGTAAACTATCAAATATCCCAAACCCGCTTTTGATACGAGAAATTCTCCCATGATTATCCCTACCAGGCTGAGCCCCACGCTTACCTTAAGTGTTGAAATGAGGGTCGGCAAACTTGAAGGAAGAACAACTTTGGTGAAGATTTGCGGGCGGGTAGCCCCAAATGATAGTAACAGTTTGATCTTGTCTGGGTCCACATCCTGAAAACCGCTTACCAGACTTATGATCGTAACGATAATAGAGATGAGGAGCGCCATGCCGATGATAGGTGCTGATCCATTTCCCAGCCAGACAATCAACAAGGGTCCCAGGGCAACTTTGGGCAAAGCATTGAGGACAACCAGATAGGGTTCGCTGATCTCATGCAAGAAACGGGACCACCAGAGCAAAACAGCGCAAAAAAAGCCTCCGCCTGTCCCCAGAATGAATCCCCAGAAAGTTTCAACAACGGTCACCCATACATGCAAATAGAGAGATCCATCCTGGTGAAGCCTCATTATCGCAGCAAGCACACGAGAAGGTTGGGAGGTGATGAAAGGGTCAATAAGCCTCGCATTGGCGGCCAATTCCCAGACCAAAAGGAAGGCTAGTAAAACCATGATTTGAGTTAGTAAAACGATAACCTTGTGGATGCGCATTTTTCGAAGGTAGGTTTTCCTCTCGATCGATGGTTCAGCTGAGGCTGACATGAATGTCCAACTCCTTCCAGATAGCATCGAAATATTTCCGGAAGTTTTCGTCTTGGCGCCGCTGCAGAGGTAGATCTGCTGTGGGCAGTGTAACTTTATAAATAATTTTGACCCGGGCAGGCCGGGCACTTAACACGACCACCCGGTCTGACATCGAAATTGCCTCCGCAATATCATGAGTGACCAAAATAACTGTTTTATTTCCTTTGCGAAGGATGGACCAGACTTCATCCGCTGCTGCCAGACGGGTCTGATAGTCCAAGGCGGAGAATGGTTCATCCAGCAACAGTACATCAGGTTTTAAAGCCAGGGTTCGAATAAGCGCAGCACGCTGACGCATCCCACCGGATAATTGTCGGGGATAATGGTCTGCAAATTCTCCCAGGCCATAAGTCTCCAGGAGGTGATCCACATAAGAACGGGCTTCCTTCATATTATGCTTCTGCAGTTCCGGACCCAGCAGACAGTTCTGCCGAATTGTCCGCCATTCCAATAAATAGTCCCGCTGCAGCATGTAACCGGCTGGGCGTTCTAACCGCACCCTTCCCTGGGTGGGTTTTACCAGGCCACAGATGATATCCAACAGGGTCGATTTGCCACAGCCACTGGGACCGACGATGGAAACGAACTCACCTTGCGTTAACCCCAGGCTGACATCTGAGATAGCTTCCGTTTCTTTGGAAGGGGACTGGTAAGTCATGGAAATATGATCAAGTTCGACCTGAAACGCAGTCATTAAAACACCTCCATCCTAAGAGTCTTGAGGGGAGCACTCCATATCTCCCCTCAATTTGATGATTGTTCTAGCCAGGCTCATCCACCTGGAAATTTCTCTGAACTTCTGATATGCTAAGGTGTGTTTAAAATAGCCTGTTCGGCAAACTGATGGTTGATTAAAGCAGCAGGCTCTACTGGATTGCTAAGCTCTCCAGCCATTTGCATGATTTCCTGTGCAAACAGGTAAGATCCTTCATTCATTACCGGAGAAGTACTCCAGGTATTCTGGGATTTATATCGCTCGACCACCCTGCTTAACCCGTCAATATCAGTATCCGGGAAAAAGGGAGCAATAGCCCTGGCAATTTCCTGTGAACTATGCTGGTCTACCCAGATCTGTCCTCGATAAATGGCATCTGTAAACTTCTGCACCATCTCGGGCTCCTTTTCGATTCGACTCTTTCTGGCCATGAACACCGTATAGGGAATTTCACCGCTGCTGCTGCCGATAGAAGCAACCACATAACCTGCTCCTTCTTGTTCCAGCAAAGTTGCTGTTGGTTCAAATAAGGCTACATAGTCGCCTGTTCCTCCTTTGAAAGCACCTGCAGTTGCGGTAAATTGGAGATTAGTTATGATCTGCACGTCTTTTCCTGGTGTTAAACCGTTATCTTTCAAAATGTACTCAAGTACCATTTCGGGCATCCCGCCAGGTCTACCGCCAATAATAGTTTTACCTTTCAGGTTCTCCCATCTAAAATTAGGTTCAGGCTGGCGCCCAACCAGGAAAGAACCATCACACTGGGTTAACTGGGCGAAATTAACTACATAATCTTCCTGCCCCTGATTATACACATAAATCGGTGCTTCTGAACCGGCCAGCCCAATATCACCCGTACCAGCAAGCAGAGCAGTCATTACCTTATCTGACCCCTGCGCAGTGGTGAGTGTAATATCCAGCCCCTCGTCCTTGAAGTAGCCCTGACTGATGGCTACATATTGTGGAGCGTAGAAGATGGAGTGTACCACTTCAACTAGATCTACCGGAATGAGCTCTGCGGGCTTCGGTTCCTTATGGCTGCACCCCCCGATTATAGTGCTGCCGATCAGCATTATTAGCAACAGAACTATGACTGACCTTCTCATCAAACTCACTTCACCTCTCCTATCCTTTTACATAAGTAACTACTTTGCATCCTAAGTTATTATATGAAGAAAATTAGCAGGCGTGATTTTAAGGAAGGTGTTTAATGGCTGTCACTGCAGGTAGTGCTGTTTCCCCCGCAGGAAGAATTACGCCAGCAACAAAACGATTAAAGCGGTTTCAAAAAGAGCATGATTTCCAAACAAAAGAATTAATTTGGATGCTAACTTAGCAAAAAAACTAACAAAAACCAGGGAAATGCTCCTTTATTGCCGAACATATGTCTAAGGTAAAAAGAATTCCTAAAAAATATCCGACTATGCTTCAACGGACTCACTATAATATTGTCTGATCTTTAGTAAATATTATAGTTTCAGTTGGATTACCCAAGCCCTAAATGGAAATTATCAAGGAGGCCTTATATTAAATGAATTATACAGAAGAATACCGTTCAAAAATGGTTAGCCCAGAAGAAGCAGTTAAAATAGTTAAGAGTGGAGACTGGATTGACTATGGCTTCGGCCATTCCAAGCCGATAGCTCTTGATAACGCACTAGCAGCCCGGAAAAATGAGTTAAAAGATATAAATATTCGCCACGTTCTAAGTATAAGTCCACAGGCATGTATAGAGGCTGACCCGGAAGGTGAAGTATTTGCTCTAAATGCATGGTATTTTTCTGCCTATGATCGCAAACTGCATGATAGACGGCAGGCTTTTTATATTCCCATGGTTTTTGGGAACCAGGCTTTATATTACCAAAAAAGCATTCACGACCAGGTTGACGTGGCAATGTTTCGGGTCACCAAGATGAACAAGGATGGTTTTTTTAATCTCCACTGCGCTTGTGCTTCAGGGCGTGCGACTATCGAAGCAGCTAAAAAGGTTGTAGTTGAAGTGAACGAAAAACTTCCCTGGGCTATGGGCGGAGCAGGCGAGGTTGTCCATATTTCCGAGATTGACTACATCGTAGAAGCTGAATCCGAAGTTGAGGTTCTTCCGGTGGCTTCTCCAAGCGAAACAGACAAAAAAATTGCTGAATATATCGTTCCCCTTATATCAAATGGTGCTTGTATCCAGCTAGGTATTGGCGGTCTCCCCAACTTTATAGGCAGTATGCTCGCTGAATCCGACATTAAGGATTTGGGTTGCCATTCGGAGATGCTGGCGGATGCATTTTACCATCTTAGTGAAGCGGGGAAACTGACCAACAGCAAGAAGTGCGTGGAGAAGGGCAAATCCGCCTTTACCTTCGCGGCCGGCAGCCAGTTCCTTTATGATTGGCTTGATCATAATCCTTCCTTGGTTACCTACCCGGCATCATATATCAACAACCCCTGGATAATATCGCAAAATCCTAACACCATATCCATAAATGCCTGCTTGGAAATCGATTTGTTCGGACAGATTTCCTCAGAGTCATCTGGAACTCGCCATATTAGCGGAACTGGCGGCCAACTTGACTTTGCCACTGGAGCTTATATGTCCGAGGGCGGAATTTCTTTCATCTGCTGCAACTCTTCTTATAAGGACAAGGATGGAAGTCTTAAGTCTCGTATCGTTCCCACACTGCCTCCGGGGTCTATAGTAACGGTCCCCCGTTCCCATGCCCATTGTATAGTAACTGAATATGGCATAGCCGACTTGGCCGGCCGTTCTACATGGCAGCGAACTGAGGCTTTGATTAATATAGCGCATCCCAATCTAAGGGATGAATTAATTAAAGATGCTGAAAAGATGAACATCTGGCGTAAAAACAATAAATAATAACGTGATTATTCTTTAACGCTTTTGGCAGAGATCAGCCAGGGAGCTGGAAATGGTTCCACCATGTTTTTGCTGTTGACTCGTGATACCTCTATATGGATTGCTTCAGTGCGCTCCAAGCCGGTTTCCCGAAACAAAGCCGGAAGAGAGTTTAGAATTTCGAAGTCCAAGGTGTAGATCACAAAATCCATGACAGGATTGATGGCTAAGAGACTCTTTATTTCACCGCTGATCCTCGGAGAAGCCACAATAAACGCTACGTCCGGCACCGGCAGCTTACTCAGGATACCATCTTCCAGAGACTCAACGATTATTACGTTGTTCAGGCCAAATTTGTCAACATTACATTTCATGGTATTCAGATCCCTGCGGTCATATTCCACAGCAATGACACTGCCTTCAGAAGCAATAATGGCGGCCTCCACCGCGATACTTTCACCGGAGATTATACATATATTATCCTGGTCTCCTAGATTGAGCTTATTCATTATAATAGCCCGAACTTCCCGGCACACATAATGAACCGATCCACTGGCAAAACGGCTGTTCTCCATACCTATATGGTGATTTGTGGCAGCTTTGGGATTCAGAATCACCATGGCTGCACAGTAATTAATCCCTCGATTGATCATATCTGAGACCTTGTCGTGCTTGATTTCGCCGGATGGATCTGAGCCCTCATTGTACCAGATAACGCAGTCTCCCAGTTCCGCATTCCACATGTCATAAAATATTTCAGGATGTCCGGCATCCGTGAACACCAGCACTGCCCGGTTGCTCATAATAGTCGGAATCAGATTTTTATTCTTCCCGGTAATGTCCAGCATCTTCAGTTGGGACAGATTGATTGGGACGTTCTGTGAAAAATACTGGAGCCAGGATAAAATGACCTCATTAGTAAACATGGTCTGTTCCACAGGCAAAACCTCCTTATTACAGGTATATCATACCATATTTTTTCTATTTATACCCGGTCTAAACAGTGACTTAAGCCCCGGTGTGCTCCAGCAAGCGTTCCCATTTTTGATCCACATATTGCTGCGCTTCTTCAATCATCCACTCATTCCCTTTCTGGAACATATGGCGGAATCTACCCTGAGAGCGGAGAAATTCTGCCACGGGCAGCTTTTTCTTCGGTGTATAACTCAGACGCCACACTCCCTCCTCTACTTCGAAAAGGGGCCAGACGCAGGTATCTACCGCCAGCTTGGTTATCTCCGCCAGCCTTTCCATGGGGTAATCCCATCCACGAGGACATGGGGACAGTATATTTAAAAAGCAAGGACCCTCAGTATAAATGGCATTATAGGCTTTGGTGTGCAGATCCTTGAAATTGCCTATAGGGGCAGTCTGAGCTACATAAGGGATGTTATGAGCCACCAAAATCTCAGTCAGATCTTTTTTATTCTGTTTCTTACCCTGCCCCACAGTACCTACCGGTGTGGTAGTAGTGCGGGCAAAAAGAGGCGTTGAAGATGAACGCTGGATTCCGGTATTCATATAAGCCTCGTTGTCATAGCAGACGTAGACCATGTCATGACCGCGTTCCATAGCACCTGACAGAGATTGAAACCCTATGTCATAGGTGCCGCCGTCACCTGCAAAAGTAATAAACTTGACGGTCCCTTCCACCTTGCCGCGGCGTTTCAAGGCATTATACGCTGCTTCCACCCCGGAACAGGTAGCCGCGGAGTTTTCAAAAGCAGAATGAAGATAACTGTCCATATAGGCAGTGTAAGGATACATAAAGGTGGAAACCTCCAGACAACTGGTGGCATTAACCACCACGGCCCGGTCCTCTTTATCCAGGGCACGCAGAACCCCTGATACAACGACCCCGGCGCCGCAGCCTGCGCAGAGTCGATGCCCTCCGGTGAGACGTACCGGCTTTTCTACTTCCCGTTTCAGGTTATATACCCTGCTCATACTATCTCCTCCTTTGACCTCTGTCCCATATGGGTATATACTGGGTGGGTCTCGCCGGTCACAGCAATATCCGCCAGCCGGCCAAACACTTTTTCGATATCCTCGGTCTTTACGTCCCGGCCGCCCAGACCATAAACGATATTAATCAAATACGGACGTTCCTTCAAATCATATAAAGCACTGCGGGTCTCGGCAAATAAAGGACCTCCGTTGGCCGAAAAGCCCTCGGACTTATCCATAACGGCTACGGCTCTGGTGCCAGCCAACGTCCGAGCCAGTTCCTCACCTGGGAAAGGACGGAATACTCTTATTTTAACCAGCCCTGCCTTTACTCCATCCGCCCGCAGCTGATCGACAGCTGCTTTGGCAGTTCCGGCACTGGACCCGATCAGAACCAGAGCCAATTCCGCATCCTCCATCCTATATTCTTCAAACAGACCATAGCGCCGGCCGGAAATCTTTTCAAACTCTGCTGCTACCTCCAGTATGCGGGCCTTGGCCGCCTTCATAGCCTCAGCCTGCAGGACCTTGTGTTCCATGTAATAGGCACTCACATCGTAGGGTCCTACCGCCAGCGGATTTTCTCTTTTCAGCAGATAGTTTTCCGGGTTATATTCCCCGATAAATTTACGCACAGCATTTGTCTCCAAAAGCTCTATGTTCTCTACGGCATGACTGGTAATGAAGCCATCCATACAGGTCATCACCGGTAAGCGAACCTGCGGGGTCTCACCGATTGGCATGGCCATGAGAATATTATCGTAGGCCTCCTGATTATTTTCGGCATAGATTTGGATCCAGCCGCTGTCACGGGCTCCCATAGAGTCGGAGTGGTCGTTGTTTATGTTAATTGGCCCTGTAAGGGCCCGATTGACACAGGCCAGTGTAATAGGCAGACGGCTTGAAGCCGCCACGTACAAAAGCTCGTACATCAGTGCCAGTCCGCAGGATGAAGTAGCACTGACGGATCTGGCTCCTGCAGCCTGCGCTGCAATGCAAACGGACATTGAACTGTGCTCAGACTCCACGGTTACGTATTCAGTATTTACCTCGCCGTCGGCCACATAATTGGCGAAGTATTCAGGAATTTCTGTTGAGGGAGTGATAGGGAACGCTCCCATGACATCAGGATTTATCTGCTTCATGGCATAAGCTACAGCCTCGTTGCCAGAAAGGCGGTTGCTCATTTGGCCACACCTCCTGTCACCATGGTAATCGCCGGGAAGGGACACACGTTCTCACAGATACCGCAGCCCTTGCAGTGCATATAATCGAAGTCCAGACGTTTCCCGTCTTTCACCGGAATAGCACTGTCCGGACAGAATGGAACACAAAGCATACAGTGTTTACATGCTTCCTCGTGAAAAACGGGCGTGTTGGTTCGCCAATTACCAGTATTGAAAGCCCGTGCGGTTCCTGGTTCGTAGATCTCCCCGCCGGGGGTCAGATCCTGCCAGGGGGTACGTTCGTTGATATCCTTCGCATAAATCATCCTACCTGCACCTCCTCCATGGATTTTTTCAGTGTTGCCATGTTCCCCGCGATAACCTGGGGCTTGGCAGCAAATTTATGTTTAAAGGATTCTTCAATATTGGCTAAAAAACGCCCGGGTTCCAAAACGCCGCTCACCTTAACCGCAGCGGCCAGCATTGCGGTATTCGGGAAGTTTGTGCCCAAAATCTCTTCTGAAATGCGGCGGGCATCTATGGTACAGACTTTTCCGGTCCATCCCGGGAGCCTCTCGCGCATCTCCAGGGGAGAGCTGGGAGTATTAATGATTATCGCACCGCCCTCTTTCAGTCCTCCGGTAACATCAACGCTGTCCAGCAGACTTTCATCTACCACGACCACATAGTCAGGATAGTAAATGTTGGAATGGATAGTACACCGTTTTTCACTGATGCGATTATAAGCCGTAATAGGGGCTCCCATACGTTCCGGTCCATACTCCGGGAATCCCTGCACGAATTTTCCTTCTAAAGCAGCCACATCCGCCAGCAGCAGACAGGCCATCTTGGCTCCCTGTCCGCCCCGGCCGTGCCAGCGAATTTCTACCATGTCATTGGTTGCCATTGTTTCTCCTCCAGTCATTGTGTAATCGGTTCCCTTGGCGCGCCTATACCCACAAGGGGCAACTCGTAGTACTGGTCTTTTCGATGATTCTGAGTGTTTTGCATGGAAATAGTGCAAAACACCAAAAACCTTGGGCTCGTGACTTTACCACGAGTGTCCTCATACCATAAATATAGCAATTCTATATTTTCTTAAATAAAAAGGCTTTCATCCCATAAAGGGACGAAAGCCTGAAAGACATTCGCTATACCACCCGTTAATACAACATACCATCATATGCGTTCCCGGTGACGAGGGAAAACCGTCGAAGCCTACTGGATTATTCGTTCGGTCCGCAGCTCAGGAGTGATTTTCGGGTTCAGACTACTGGTACCGGGCTTGCACCATCCCCGGCTCGCTGAAACGTTCAGCCGAAACGTACTCTCTCCGTCAATGCCTTTAAAATTTTTAATTACAGATAAATATACCCTCTTGATTGTGCTTTGTCAATCACTATGTGTGATTTTCAAGTAATTATAAAATCAGATGATATCCACCCGATTGGTCAATCCAATTCTGCTAACGGCAGGTGTTAATGTTAATGTCTGTCTAAAAGGACAGGCAAACCGACCCATGTCTTCCTGTGTCTGATTTTCAAGCTAATTTATCCATGATTTATCCTGCCAAATGTGCTATGGGCATGGCTTATGCAGTTAGTCCAATCCACCGTTCAAGGTTTATTATACCATTATCTTGGCCAAAGACAAGGAACCGGTTAGAACACCGTCCCTCTGTCTTCTTTGTCAACAACCCGTCAGACTGTCACTATCCAGACGCTTAAGTTCATAAAAAAGCAATATACCGGTTAATATGAAAGAACCCAGGTCGGCAACAGGTGCCGCCCTCCATACACCTTCCAAGCCCCAGAACTGCGGCAAAATAAGTAAGGCAGGAATATAGAGCAATATATATCTTGATAAACTTAAAATGGCGGCTTGCTTGGCTTTACCTACGGATTGAAAATAAATGGAGCCGACAACTTGAAAACCTACAACAGGAAGAAAGAGAAAAACGATTAAGAGGCCATGAGAACCCAGAGTGATTAACGAAATATCACTTTTGGCAAATAGACCGACTATGGCCTCGGGAAAGAGCCTGGTGAAAACGAAACCCAGTGAGAGAACCAATGTAGCGGCGGCAATTGCTGATTTCAATGCTTCTTTAACCCGTTTCTGCTGTCCTGCCCCGTAATTATACCCGATAATCGGCTGAGCTCCTTGGCTTATGCCGATTACTGGCATTACCAGGATTGTAGACATACTAAAAATAATGCCCATGGCTGAAATAGCCAGGTCTCCACCGTAAATGCCCAGGCTTTTAAGCAATACCACCTGTTTAACACTATCAACTAATTGCATGGCAAAGGGAGGAAAACCGATAGTCAAGATTTGCTGTATGACCAAAGGCTTAAGCTTTAGATTTCTCCAGTGAATTTTTAAAATACTTTTTCCTCCAAAAAAATAATACAGAATCCACCCAGCAGAAATCCCCTGTGCTATCACGGTAGCCAGAGCTGCTCCTTTAATTCCCAAACCAAGAATAAAGATAAAATAATAATCCAGAGTAATGTTGGCAACTGCTGCAACAAGCATCGTATACATAGCTGTGCGGGGATTTCCTTCAGCACGTATGAAATTGTTCATGCCAAAACTAATTCCCAATAATACACTGCCCATTAAAATTATTCTCATGTAATCGCTGGCATAGGGCAATACGTCATTACTGGCTCCAAATAGCTGCAATAAAGGAGTCAAGAAAAGCAAGCCCAGAACGGACAGGGTTACTGAAATAATAATCAGCAATAGCAGGGCATTTCCCGCTATTAATTCGGCCTCATCTTTTTTCTTAGCGCCCAATCTGATGGATATCAAGGATGTTGCTCCCATGCCTACCAGCATGGAAAAGGCCATAATTATTAGCATAATAGGGAATCCAATAGTAGTACCGGCAATGGCCAGGGAACCAACCCCCCGGCCAACAAAAATTCGGTCCACAATGTTATATAATGCACTTACCAGCATCCCAACTATAGCGGGTATGGAGAATTTTAAAAGAAGTGTGCTGATACTGCCTTCTCCCAATTGTTTAGAATGGTCCATCAATCGTGCCCGCATCACCATCGACAACGATTTCCTGACCATCCGTAATGATTCGCATGGCCCCGGCTACGTTAACTACGGCGGGGATTCCGTATTCGCGGGCAACGATAGAGCCATGGGACAAAAATCCTCCAGTTTCCATCACTACGGCCCCGGCTTTTAAGAACAAGGGTGTCCATGCCGGGTCGGTAGAGGGTGCTACCAGTATTTCTCCGGGCTGCAGGCGGTTTCCTTCGGACGGGTGAGCAATTAACCTGGCTATGCCGGAAGCTCTCCCGGTCGCTGCTGCTACCCCTCGCAAACAGTCTCCGGAGCTCTGGCCGACCGGCCCTGAAAAGACCAGCTTTTCGCCGCAGATGATATCAGGAGCAGGAATCGTTTCTTTTCTCTGGTAGCTCATTTTTCTAAATTCCACCAGGGCCTTGAGCCCGTCACCATTCCACTCCTCACGCAAAATGGAAAACAGATCCGCCCAGGAACAGAAAAACACATCGCCCGGCTCATTAATGAGGCCTCGCCGATAAAAGCGCTTGCCCAGCTCCTGGGCCATTAAACGGTAAGGTTCCGTAGCCATAACTATAACCGACTTGGTCATCTCCCTTACCGCTGCACCTTCCTGAGCCGTCTTGATCCCCTGGCGAATCTCCTCCCGGACCTCGGCGGGGACAGTTTCCACCACCTCTTGCCAGGCCCGCTCAAACTGCAGCTTCTGCTTAACCTTCAAGTCGCCAGGCCGGGCGGTATCCATTGTATTCTTGATTATATCCAGCGGATAAGTGGGGTCTTCCTTCCAGCGCGGATTGATAATATCCAGTTCATATACTGCACGGTGACCATATTCCTCTATAAAGGTCCGGAAAGCCTGCTTGAACGGAGAGCTTTCCGGAAGCTCTGCTTCCCATAAAATCGGATTAAAAGCCGCAGTTGTCAAATACCGGACTGCAGCCTCATCCCGGCGGGCCAGTTCGGCCAGTTCCAAGAGCCGGTAGCCGTGATCGGCACTGGTTATTCCAGCCTGACCGCCTACCATTAAGCCATTCAGAACCACCGTTGCACGGGCACCGAAGTATTCGTACAGATTTTGCAACAGGGTGATAAGCGGCATAGTGCCGACTGCCGCCAGGAAAGTGAATCTCTCGCAATATTTCTTTAGAATGTTGCCAAGCTCAATGTATTTGTCGTCAAACTCCGATTCCGGCAGCCCCGCAAATCCGGTGACGGTTATCACTTGGGCGGAACGGGGAACTTCGGCGAAAATACGGGGCGCTTCAGCAGCCGCCTCCATAACCAGCTTCATCATCCCCATCCCCCGGCTCTGCCTTTCCCGGCCAACCTCCCCCGCATAAGGATCGGGGTCATCTATTTTTAGCTGGGGTTGGTGTCCTCCCCAGAAATCGTTAAAAAAGTCGGGCATTGAACCGTGGCAATCGTAGTAGGCCCACTGCAGAGCGGATATATTGCAGTACAGCCTCCCGTTAAAATAACGTGAAAATTCAAACCCCTCCGGCATCCGGTACCCGATGGCGGGAAACTGGGTATATTGAATGGTATCGATCGTATTCTTGAGCAGGCGTCGTTGCAGGGGGGAAACGACCATAGGGGCCGCATCCCGGTAATTGCCGTTTGACCATATGGTCGGCTGGTTTTTCAGTGCTGCAAATGTATATTCCGGCAAGGCGGTTACAGGCCTGGCCTGCAATAAGAAAAAGTCCCGGCCATCATAAGCCCACTCCACATCCTGATGTTGTTCACCTTCCCCCAGAGATTCGAAAACCCGCATCAAGAGCAGACCCAATCTCTCAATTTCCTCATCGTTCAACACCTGCCGGGATGACAACTCATCGCTACAAATAAATTCAGTGCCTCCGTCCTCTGCAGGCCGGGTGAAGCCCTGTTTGCTTCCGGTATTAAGCTTTAGCAGAGCGGGTGCCGTAGTCCAGGCTTGATTGTCCAGATAATAAGTGTCAGGTTCCACTGCGCCGTTTACTACTGATTCGCCCAGGCCGAAATTGGCGTTGATAACCAGTAGATCCCGGCGTCCGGTCTGGGGATCGCAGGTAAAGCCTACCCCGGCCGCCTGAGCTGCTACCATTTCCAACAATACAAGCGCCGGCAGCACTTCATTATCATCCAGTTCCATCCTGCGCCGGTAGGCTACGGCCTGTGGGGACCACAAACTGGCATAGCAGCCTTTGACGGCGGCAAGTATGTTTTCCAAGCCGCGCACATTCAGAAAAGACTCATGAATGCCGGCAAAAGATGCTGCAGCCGAGTCCTCGGCCGTAGCTGATGATCTTACCGCAATCGCTTTATCGAGCAGCTCCAGGTTTTGCAGGGCAGCAGATACTTCATCTATAATCACCCGGGGTATCGAGCCTGCTCTGATCTTTTCCTCCAACTGCGATAACTCCTGAGTGTAATCACCGAGGTTGGTGGCAGTTATTTTACTTGATATACCTGCAATATCATCGCCTAAATCGTTGTAGTCGATGAACTCCATATAGGCATCACTTGATAGTACACCGCCGGGCGGAACTTTAAAGCCAAAGCTGTCCAGCCGGGCCAGGTTCCAGCCCTTCCCTCCCACTTGCGGGGGCCCTGATTCAAAGGCCTGATCCCACATGATAAAGAAATTCCCGTGATATTTCTTCAAAACATCATCGCTCCTTTCAATAAATGCCAAACACAATTAAGACTGCGTCCAATTTGGCTATTTCACCTTGCTTTTACCAGCGCTTATGCCATTTAAAACTATATCGACCATCCTGCTGATCTCCTCACGGAGTTCGAAGCTGGAGGTATCTTGCAGCCATTCCCAGACTATCGTGCCGCGCAGCAAATCAATATAACGAACCAGCAGCTTTAACTGGACATCAGACCTTATTTCTCCAGCCTCTTGCCCCTGCCGGATTATCTCGGCGATAATCCTGTAGGTGCCCCTTTCCTGAAAATCATTTTCTGATCCCTGATTTTTGTCATAAGAATAATATGAGGTTTTAAAGCGATAGCCGAGAACAATTCCTGTAAGCTCCGGGTTGATCTCCACCCACCCGTAGGCGTTGTTCAAGGCGCTGAGCAAGCGGGACCGGGTATCAGGCAGGTTTTGAAGTTTTGCCAATGCCTCCTGCGCCAGGTGGTTAGAAATGCCTTTAACATATTCATCAGCGATAGCCTCTTTCACCGGAAAATAGTTGTACAGCGTTTTCCGAGCCACATCTGCTTCTTCTGCAATTTGCTCCATGGTAGTATTGGAAAAGCCTTGCTGCTCGAACAGCTTCATAGCAATGTTTATTATCTTCTGCCGCAGTTCCCTTTTTTTTCTCTCCATCCGCCCTTCACCAGATATACTGTCTATTTCCACAATCGGCACCTCCTAAAATTTCCGCTTAACAAATCTGCAGTTTAAAAAAACATTTTATTATACAATGTTACCAATTATACATTGTGTAATAAATTATAGGTTGCTTCCCACTGATTGTCAATAATGTTGTCGGTGAAAAGAGGAGGTTATGCAAAATCTATTGACAGGGAAAATAAAAAAAGGTATAAATATATTGTAACGATTACAACTTTTATATTATTACAAATATGTATATATTATAAAATGGAGGTGTAGTATTAATATATAGTAAAGGAGCAAATTAAAGATGGACATAAAAGAAATTGAAGGATTTTTAAAGTTTAATAAAATAAAACCTTCCCATCATCGTTTAAAGATATATGAATATCTGGTAAAAAGCAAAAACCACCCTACGGCAGATTTGCTTTACCGGGAACTGGTTAATGAAATACCAACCCTTTCCAAAACTACTGTCTATAATACTCTCAATTTGTTTGTTGAAAAGGGTGCAGCGCAATTGATTACCATTGATGAAAGCGAAAATCGTTATGATGCGGATATGTCTATTCACGGTCATTTCAAATGCAAAGACTGCGGGAAGGTTTTTGATTTCCCATTAAATTTCGCAGCTATTGATATGGGAGGACTGCAGAATTTTCAGGTAGAAGAAAACCATATTTACCTTAAGGGTCTGTGTAATGAATGTCAGGCCCACAAAAAAAAATAAATTTTGCAAAGAAAGAAGGGTGATTTTATGAAGAAATGGGTTTGTTCTATATGTGGTTATATACATGAGGGAGAAATTCCTCCGGAACAGTGCCCGCAATGCGGAGCGTCATCAGATAAATTTAATGAGTATGTAGATATAAATAACCTGCAGTTTGCGGATGAACACCGGGTAGGGATTGCTAAAGGCTTAGATGAAAAGGTGGTAGAAGATCTGAGGGCCAATTTCCTGGGAGAATGTACTGAAGTAGGGATGTACCTGGCCATGAGCAGGCAGGCAGACCGGGAGGGATATCCGGAAATAGCTGAGGCTTTTAAGAAATATGCTTGGGAAGAAGCTGAACATGCAGCTAAATTTGCAGAGATCCTGGGAGAGGTGCTTACTGCCGATACCAAACAAAATGTAAAAATGAGGGCTGAAGCAGAACATGGTGCCTGCCAGGGTAAAAAGGATCTGGCCACCCGGGCGAAAGAGCTTAATTATGATGCCATCCATGATACAGTCCACGAAATGTGTAAAGATGAAGCCCGCCACGGAGCAGGATTTGCAGGATTATACAAAAGATATTTCGCATAAATATACTAAAATGAAAACATCACAGCAAAAGCCGGGATTTCCCGGCTTTTTAATTTGAAGACAGGGGGATGGTTCTTCGTACCGCTATAATTTGGATAAACCAGGTAACCGGACCGGCCCCAATCCTGACGCCTACCGGTTGATTTTTTCGAGGAAAGTGCTTATTGCATCACAAATATCTGTGACATTAGTCTGATAAATAAAATGAGAGCCATCAATAATCCTTGATTCAGCTTTTGCTCCCAGTCTATTTAAGTGATTGGTTTGATATTCTGCTCCAACTTTTTTGTCCGTTTCTGAGGATATTAGTTTCAATACCGGTATTTCCTGAGGGAAAGCTATTGCATTTACCTCATTGATATTGTCCAGCATGCGATATGACTGATCGATTATGGTATCGTTGAGAACATGATTAGCAAATAATTTATAGTCATTTATTTCTTTTTCGGTGTATCCATTTCCGACTTTTTGAGATGGCTCCGTCAACCCTGCTGCAATGCGGGTTAATCCACACGCTTGCTGAAGCTTGCCTAATCCGTATAAGAATTTGGGCGGATTTTGGGCTTCTGTTTTTGCAGTTGATGTGGTGTCCAGCATAATAATCGCAGATACTTCCTCAGGATATTTTGCTGCATAATATTCACTGTAAATGCCGGACGCGGAGTGAGGTATTAAGACATACGGCGCCTTGAAGCCAGCCAAAGACAATGCCGTTCTGATTTCTGCCGTATAGTTTTCATTTGTCCGTGGTGTATCTGTCTGGCCGCTGAAACCAATACCGAAATATTCAATGCAAACAACAGTATATTCTTTTGAAAGCTCTCTCATTAGCGGGCCAAAATCCGCGCTGGGTAAGGCCACCCCAAAACCCGGCAATAGTACCATGGTTTTTTCACCATCGCCCATAGAATATACATGCATCTTTTGTTCGTTTGCTTCTACTATCTGTCCGTAAGGTGCGACAGACTCAAGTTCGTTTGAAAACAATGTTTTGTTGACCGCAAATCCGATTATATTAAGACAAACAATGATTCCTAAGAAAATTGCCAAACCTTTTATTATCTTTTTGCCTATTTTTGTTTTAACTTTGTTGATTTTATCCATTTTGCTCACTCGCTTTCCATGGGTGCTGATAACAACAGAAATTTACATCGCTTATACTAAAAGGATACTAATGACTTCACCACCAGATTGGTTAATCTTAGCTACAATTGCTTTCTAGCTTTTCAGCAATATTTCGAAAACGCTGTCTATCCGCAAGCACTGAAAAAGCCGGATTATTGATGATCGCGTCGGACATGCTTTTCCTGATCGTTCTTTCGTCCCTCGGAAAGTCATTCCCAATATCAAGCTTAATCAGCCACTCGTCCAACATGTCGAAGAAGTCGTCGCCGTGCAGTTTCAAGGGGTAAATGTCACTTGTCACAATCTCTGTATACTGCTGCAGCATATCGAGTGCCTTATCATGATTATTCTGAGCAATATACCCCTGTGCGGCACAAATGTACAAGCTGACCAGGACACCCGGGTGCAGATGCCTCATATCAAACGATTCCGCAACATTAAATGCTCGCTGCAGCACCTCGTCAAATTTCGAAGGATCGTCTGTACACAACATAAGGTAAGCCGGGAAAAAGTTGAACAGGACGACGATATTCTGGTAAATACCAATTTGCAGTACTGCTTTCGCATCCTTGACCCGTCCTGTCATTTGATAGGCTGAAGCCATAAGTGATTCAGGCGGCAGAGCAGGTTCAATGGTGCCATCCAGCAGCTCCAATGCAGCATGCGGATCACCGGCGGCAAGATCGCAGTATGCTTCCATATACAAAGCCTTTCTAGTCAAAGATACATCGTCACTTTCCTCTTTAACCCTCACAAAAAGTGCCCTGGCTTCCTCAATTAAAGATGCTGTTTTTTGCAGGTCCTTCTGCAGTTCGATATGGTTCATCAGCAGTATCCCCATTTGCAGCAGCAAAGGGAAGCATGAATAGTATTTTTTGATGATCTTGCGGCAGTCCTTCAGCACCGAATCGAAAGGTTTTGATGTAAAATCAGAGGACAGTTTTCGATACAGTTTTCGAATATCTTCTCTGGTCATCTGCGGCTTATAATCAATCAATTCGTCAACGCTAATGTTAAAATATGATGCTAACATTGGCAAAAAGGTAACATCAGGGTAACTCTGCTCTGTTTCCCATTTGGAAACGGATGCTTTGGTAACCCCAATGTAATTCGCCAGCTCATCCTGGGTAATACCCTTTTCCTTACGCTTTTTCACAAGCACTTTTGAAATATTTATTTCCTTCATATAACTCACCTCTGTTTATATCTTAGCCAGCAGCAGCGGGTTTATCAATGGATTGGCGCTCCACTTAGCTGAACAAAATCAACTACTGCGATACTTTGGTGCTAATATCAGAAACAATACAAAGGAACGGCAGACTGCAGAGCTGCAACCGGACCCGTTGGCAAGCCTTTACGCAAATATTAGATAAAACATTTGGTTATGTCCGGGCATTGATGAGTTAGTTCTTTCCCCCTGTCCCCTAAAATATCACTTAATCAATAAATTCCAATAATTAAGGAGCCACATCAATCCCATAACTGCCAGGGTAAATATACTATAATGCACCCGGGCAAGCCGCCCCCAGAACCCCTTCAACCAGGCAATCACCGTAAAAGGTACCAGCAAACAACAAAAAATCAATATAAGTATTGGTATATCATTCAACGGTGTTCCTTCTACAGGCATATACGCTTCTTTTGGCAATTGGTATACAGGATCTATGCCTGAAGAAAACAGGACGGCAAATAAAATCAGAACTGCTATACTTGTAACAATTCCAACCCAAGAAAGAATGGCAGAAAACCCCAAGTTCCTATTTTTTCCCTTCTTGAACAAACCTATTATCATTCTGATTATCCAATAGATAAGCGAACTTATTATGATTAATATTATGATTATTGCAGCTAATGCTGTAAAACTCATAGTTGAATAAAATGGTGCTTTCGAATATGTCATAGGTCCATCTGTGGTCAACATTATTCTGCCCAATGGATCTGTTTTAAAAATAATTCTATTAAACGGGCCAAAGGCATCCTGGGTTCTTCCTACTCTAAGATTCTGATACACACTAGGCTCAATTTCAATAAATTCATTTGTTTCTCCGCAATTAGTTACCAGAAGATAGCCATCTTCATTCACCTCAACACGAATAATACCCCCGGCCAATATACTGGCAATTTTCTCATCAGTAGTAACATTTCTCCGGTTCATCTGGTATTCACCTATATACTTTTTAGCCCTTTCTTGGCTGCCTTCGCCAGGTACTCCCGCTATTTCAGCTTTGGCTGGATAGTAAAAATTCATAAACTCTTGAAAAACTTCGGAATGAATAAGATGATTGCCCCCACTGTAGGAAATAAAGATTCCGGTATTCATTTCTGGCACCAAATAAAGACCTGTGTTATAAAGCATAGTACTTCCACCATGAAAGAGCACCTCTTTATCATTAAAGACCCCCTCCATGAATCCCAGAGTCATGCCTCCCAGCGTCGGATCATAGGTAAAGTGCTGCTTATGCATTTCTTTTAATGTTTCTTCGTTAAGAATTAGGCCTCCATTACAAATACCACCGGAAAGATGGGCTATCATGAAGTTGGCCATATCTAAGGCGGTACTGCTCATACTGCCGGCTGGTTCGAGCATGATATATTCAAAACTTGCTTCAGCATATGACCCATTAATATACCTGTAGGGTTTAGCAATACGGGCAGGCGAGTTTAATATTGGAGGTTGCCGGTAGGTGCTGTTGTTCATATTCAAAGGCTCAAAAATGTTTTTTTCAACATAATCTGCAAAGCGCTGACCAGATAATCTTTCTACAATATAACCCGCCAAAGCAGTACCATAATTAGAATAGGCCGCAACTTTACCAGCAGGAAATATCCTTGCGGGCTGGTAATTTATTAAATATTCATTCAGAGGCAGAAGTTCATCTTCCGAAAGTCTGAAAAGCATGTCGGGGTTATCTTCAAATCCTGAAGTATGGGTCATCAAATGGGTCATTGTTATCGGTTCGGTTATAGTTTTCTGGAGAGGGCTTTCAAGCTGTGGTGATATTTCAATATCCAAATATCTATTAATATCAGTGTTCAGATCCAGCCTGCCCGTTTCAATAAGCTGCATTACTGCAGTCCAGGTAATTAATTTTGAAGTGGAACCAATTCGGAAAAGGGTAGTGTCGGCATCAACCGGAATATTATTCTCAATATCTGCCAGGCCGAATCCTTTCTTATATACAATTACACCATCCTTCACAACCGATACGGTGGCATTGGGAATATGATATTTTTCCATTTTGGAGTTTATTGTATTATCAAAAAAAGCTTCTAAGCTGGTATCTTTAATTTCGGTTGCACAAGCAACCGTTGCAGATAAAGCTAAAACCAAGATAATCAAAAAACTAACGAGCGTAAGGTACTTAGTCCTTTTAAACATTTTATCCCTCCTTCCCGATTAATTTTTATCGACTTTTACTCAGCCGGGTGGATAATATTGCATCATTAGCCGCACTTGATAGCAAATCCATCAAATCCTGTATTTCATAAACTTCAGGCACTAAGCCGTTGGCTACCATTATCGATAATCCTAACTGAAATATCCTCATTTTAAATAATATGGTCATTAACTCATCCTCGCTGAAACCTTCCAACTCAGGGTCCTTTTTCATCTCTTCAATCAAGGCCGGTATTATTTTCTCATCATAGACTTTTATGCTGCTGTTGTTGGTCATGACTAAATCTCTGAAAATTAAGCTGTATTCAGAAGCAAACCGTAGACTTGCCCTCCCAATATCATAAAATGGGTTTCCTGAACTCTCTTCGCTTAAAAGCTCCTGACTGATGCTTATAATCCTATCTATCAAAGCTTCATTCAGTTCATCAATGCTTTTAAAATTTACGTAGATGGGGGCTACAGAACTTCCTATTTGTTCTGCAATTTTTCTCATTGTTATAGCATTAATTCCTTCTGTTTTAGCTATTTCAAAGGCTGCATCAATTATTTGCTCTCTGGTAAATTTAACCTTAGGTCCCACAGTAACGCCTCCTTTCCGTATAACATTTATTATATAACTTATGTTATATAATAAATGTTATACTACATACTAATATTTTGCAATCATTTTTTGAGATTATTTGTCCTCCAAGATAAGGTAACTCCAGTAACGGCTGCAATCTCGCTTATCTGAATTGTTTTTGTTTCACCGTATGCTCCTGTATTTTTCCTATATTACCTTGACAGCAAGACAGCTAAATCGTTCCCCTATTCTTTGCGTTGACCATGACTCCGTAATTGAAAAGAAGTAATTTCTATTGAGGTCGAAAATAGATAACAGCGGTTTATCCGGAGCGTGTGGCTATACACCTGTTTGTTTTACTCAGTATACTTTTTTATTTAGGCTATAGTTGGGGATGGATTGATATGAGCGAACCAATGCAATTAGCGTTTGCTAGTGAAAGCGGTGCTATACTTGCAGGCACAGCGTTGGTGTTTTATTTTTATAGATATGGAACATGTCGAGAAAGATCAAGTAAGAATCTTATTGTGTATCGGCGAAGTTGTTCACCCCTGCCAATACGTCCTTCTGCAAAATATATTGCATTTTTTCAGGTTCTTCAAACAATGGGCTGTGAGCAGATTGTGCAAAGGAATAAAATCCTTTCAAAGGCGCCTGCAGCTTCTCAAAATAATCCTTTGCCAGATTGTAGCTGCATGTGTAATCGTATATGCCATGAAAAAAATAGACAGAAATATCAAGTTCCGGAACCTTGGCGGTTAAGTCCGTTGCAATCATCTGATTCCACATGTTGATGGAGTAGGCAGACCATTTGCCGCGCCATATATTTACCTTTTCACTTAATGTGTACTCAGGAAACTTCCATGATGGCAAAAAGATACCAGTAACTACAGATTTCATATCGTGCATCGTGCCAATGCCAAGTTTGTGCATTGCTTCATCACGCAAGGAACGGTATGAATTGGGTACCTTGTCCATCTCAGTAACAGGAAACTTCTCCAGCCTTTGCACCATTTTTTTGTCCCCGGCTATCATATACTGTTCCATCATATATTTGTATGCCAACTTTTCCGATTCAAGCGGTTGTGATATCTGAGCCACGCCAATGTAGGCATAGTACATCTCCGGTGCCCGTGCCGCCGCCTGGATTCCAATATAGGACCCCCACGAATGGGCCATGAGATAAATCTTTTCCTGACCGAAGCGCTTGCGGAGGTACTTCGTTACCTCGAGTATGTCGGATATCAACTGCTCCTCGGTAAGAGTCTCGGCTGGAATGTCAGAGCTGTAAGAAAGTCCAGCGCCGCGCTGCTCCCAGTAACAGACGGTAAAATAATCCTCCAGGCCGGTAGGGTAACTCTGGGTAAGGAAGTACTCCGGCATGCCAGGTCCCCCGTGAATGAAAAGAAGCACCGGATTCGCATTATTTTTACTCTTGATAAACATCCCCTGTTCCACCCCATTGATACTGATATGGATTTTTTCGGAGATACTGCTTGCCAGCACTTTTCCCTTCTCATCCAGAAATGGTGTTGGCTTACCTGGGCTCCATGCCAACATTACGCCAATAAGAATCAGTATACAGGCCAGTAAAATAGAAAGCATGATTAACACGATACCACCCGTCCTTCGTATTAATGATTGAATAGTAAGTTTCTTGATATTATTTCCTGCCATTTTTAATCATCCCCATATAGCCAACAAACAGCTAATGCTTTCAAGTATTTATACTCATTTTATCCTATTGCCCAACGGTCTTTAATTCCAATTCGCCTATTTTCTTAACCCGTCCGATAATGAGAGCAAGAATTGAAACAAGCAAGCCGGATATTACAAACATAAAACCAATGCCCCTCCCCTGCCCTATACCGATGATTTGCCCGACAGTCTGGCTAAGCGCCCCGCCGGAATAAAATAGCGGGTTGAACAAATGATCGGCTAAAAAACCAGCCGACGCAAATGCTGATATATACCCTACTTGTGAAATAGCGTAAACCAGGGACCATATCCTGCCCTGCTTTTCATTATCTATGTTACTGCGAATGAGGACCTCCAGGCTGGTATTCACAAAAGGGAGGGTACTGAAAAAGAGAAAACAAAAAACGATGATCAAGGAAACCGCAGGGAAAAGGCCCATAAGGGCATAAAACAGCCCCGCCAGTGCGAGAGACATTGAAAGTATGAATACCTTGCTTGTTCTTATTCCGAATATGCCGATAAACAAACTGCTTACCAGCATTCCTGACGCCGATACGGAAAGAGCTATGCCCAGAGTCCTGGAATCGGTCAATGTCAGCATCATTGGGCCAAATAAGGATTGCAGCAGCCCTACATAAAAGCAAACCACGGTTGTTAACAAAATCAAGCATAAGACCTCCTGCCGGGAGATCAGGTATCTAAAGGAATCAGCCATATCGCTTAAAAATTCCTGTTCTTCCTGCTTTTGGGGGGAGGCTTCCTGCTTTTTAATCACAAACACTGCTGTCACAGCGATCAGAAAGGTTATCATATCAATTAATAAGACCAGTTTAATGTCAAAAACACTTATCAGTAAGCCTGCAGCAATCGGAGAAATAAGGTATTGCGCCGATCCAGCCAGTTGAATAAGCCCACTTGCCCGGGAATACATCTCTTCTGAAACCAGGTCGCTGATTGCAGCCTTATAAGCGGGGTTTTGAATGGCTGCGAATACCGAACTCAGTGCGACTCCTGTATAGATGTGCCATAATTCTATACTTCCCGATAACATGATCAGCAGAATGAACAATAAACCTGTTACAGCACCCGCATCTCCAATTATCATCATTTTCTTGCGATCAAACCTGTCTGCCAGTACACCTCCAAATGGAAGCAATAGGAATAACGGCAGAAAGGAAAATAGAATGATTAAAGAAAAACTCGTGGCAGATTGGGTCTTCTGAAATACAAAGACACCCAATGCAAACGCTGTAAGTCCACTGCCGATGGTCGACATCAACTGCCCCAACCATATAATAAGAAATCTCTTGAAATTTTTATCCTGAACATCCATCTTTTTACCTACTCTCTCTTAAAAATAAGACAGGGGGACGGTTCGAAACCACTGAAAAAGTCTATTTAGGTAAACGGGTATGCATAAATACACTTGCTCCCAGTCTACGCATGGACAACATTAACTGCTTGTCGATTACTCCAGGGTTACAGCGCCAATTCGCATCCGTGCTCAACGGCGCTCTCGCGGCGTCCGTGCCGCTCGCCCCCTTCCGCTAATCGCCTTCGCAGGATGTTGTTACCCATGCTTCGCCAACGGCCGCCAGTATATTTATACATACCCTGGCGTCAGTTTTGGGACTTTTTCAGTGGTCTCGGACGGCTCTTCTGTCTAGCCAATTTAACTTTGCATGCTTTTCATTAAGCAGGAGAGACGCAAGAACCGTCCCCCTGTATTTTGAGAACCGTTCCCCTGTCTCCGGGTGCCTGGCGGCGAAAAAAAGATGTCTTTGTCCAATATCACAATTACAGCGGCAACGACTGTTAAAACCACAGTTTCAATGCACTTTGTCATTTGAGAAATAGCCCACATTTCTTGTGACATATTAATCATAAAGTGGAAGAGAATCGCTGCTATAACGCTTTTTCTGTTTTTTATACAGATCCAGCTGATGATCACTCCCATAGGAATGATACTTATAAAAAAGTTCAGGCCAAACCAGATACTTTTGTGAAAAATCTCATATTGGTAGGAGTTATTGACAAAAATAAGGGGCAAATGCCAGAGCGACCAGAGTATGCCGAATATAATTGATGCCGTAAATAAGTTATACCTGCTCTGCAGGCTGTCAAACCCATATTGTCTCCAGCCCAGTTCTTCAAAAGTGGCGGCAAGTACCAGCAGGAGCAATACCGGGACAAAACCCGATGAAAAAGAGAAGTCTTTGGCAAACTGGAACTGGTAAATCGATTCCCCAAAAGGTAACGAGAGTACCATGGATGCCAGCACAGATAAAGGCATTATTAAGAAAAATGCCGGCAGCATCTTTAACTGTATTAACCTGGGATTTATGAGCCGATTAACATAATCCTTCATCAATTCGTGATTCTTGGATACGATGGTCATCACTGCCGAGATAATGAAAGGCGCCATCATTCCAGGGAGCATAAACAGCATATACAGTCCGCTTATACCATCCTGAAAACTTACCCAGGCTCCAGCAAACCAGAGAGCATAGGTTGCTATAAAAGTCAAAACGAAATAGGCTTTGGGGTTATACTTATATGTTGAAATCATTTTCCCACTCCTTAATTTTTATTGGTTTCGAAAAGCTTAAATGAACCTTTCCGTTGAAATATCCAGTCCTCAAATAGGTATACTGCACCTCCTTCCTCATGACCGACCGTCAGTCATTCTAAGTTAAATTAATTTCCCCACCGAGATTTAACAGTGAGGAGTTAAGTACTGGACTTTAAACATCAGAAAGTAATTATCCCATATATTCGTTACTTCAATCTTTGGGATCTCCCGAACGTCTGTTTTTGCATGGCCTATGAAGTCTTTATTTCATCACCCCCTTCTAAACCAATATATGACTGACCGTCAGTCATTGTTAATCAAAATTTTTCCCTTCCCTCAGAACATAGCAGCAATTAAGTAGCAGGTTATAACATTACCGAGTTTTCATTTCTGATATTGCCCTAATTATGAAGCCAGTTTGAAGCTCAAATTACTGTTCGGAGTTAAATGTATTTACAATTTGGTCAAATAACGATTGGTCTTCCTCGTTTATTTCTTCTGAGTAAAAATAAATTGAAAAACCAAAACTTCCATCAATTAACCGGTAGATATGCGGGTACCAACTATAAGACTCTGTCGGCATTCTTGTAATTGTTTTTGATACCGGGTAAGAATTTATCTGACTTTCTTCTTTAGAAATAAGCTCCTCACCAAAATCTATTGCAGGCTTATAGTCTAAGAACACGGATTCTTGTCCGGAATTCAGGAGGATGACGGGTGGAATCTCTGCGACCTTTTTGTTATTTGCATCATATAAAACACTTGACCCTATGGTCCAGCTCCCCGGAAAGTGAATAGAAAAACTATATTTATTGTTATCATTAATAGGGTTTGATCCATATTCAGTTAGTTCACTCAATGATACCCTTGCCTGTAATCTTTTCCACCCCGGTATTTTATCGGATTCTGACACTTCAAATTTGTCGGGTTCGTCAGTAACAGCTAGTTTGTCAGTTATAGCAGTTTTTGGTGTAACGCTTTGGTTATACTGCTGATAGGCAGTAATAGTGCCTTTTCCATTAAAATAAACCAGGTCCCCATCATTATAATTCCAAATCGCCTGAAAAACCGTAGGTTTTTTGATACCGTTCATTTCTTTATATTCATTACAGAGTATTGACCATCTTACTTTCTCACTTGTACCGTCTGTTGAGACAACTTCCCTGTCGTCTGTAGTAAAGGACAGCATTTCACCATTTTTATTAAATGTAAAGATACCACTGGCAGAAATACCATAACAAGTTATGTTTGCTCTGGCGTGCAAATCATCCATTGCTTCCCAAACAATATAGTCCTGTAAAGCTGCATTAGGAATAATAAGGCTCTCTGACAAGAAAGTAACCAGGCTTGATTTATCCATGACTTCTCCAGTTTCATAAAACAAGGTGAAAAGCTTGGCTATCAAGCCCTTCATGGAACCTGCCCCATCGATATAGGAATCCAATCCTTCAAAGGGAATCGAATACATTGAACTGTCAATATAAGCAATCCGGTTCGGTTTATTAACAAAGTTGTATTGGGTATAGTCAATTTTTGTCATGGGTTTATTCCTGCCAAAGGAGAAATCAACATCTTTATAAACCACTGTTGCATAGGACATTTTCGGTGTACCGATATAGCCGCAATATCTGAAATAATTCTGAACAGGCACTGGCAAACCGGCAATATCCCCTTCCTCGAACACGCCTTCCTCATGATCTGTGTTTGCTATTAAATTCTTTGTAATTTGCTCAAACTCTGTTTTGGTTTTTGAACAGGGTGAATTAAAGAATATCAACATAATTAATGTTGCACTGAGCAGAAATCCAATGATTAGCATTATTCTCTTACTCCTCTTTCTCATATCTATTCTCCTCACAAATAATCGGAATTTTTTGCCGCATCCTCAGAAATTGACGCAGAACATCAATTTGATTAGGGAACACATTGAACACATCATTTATGCTTGCAGTCTTTTAAGGCTTCCAATTAAATTACCGCTCGCAAATTCTAAAGATATAAGTCAAATATTTAAATAAAATAAAAAGATCCCGGAGCAGCACCTAAAGACCTCTCAATAATGGACTGCATAGCCAGTACGTGTTTAATTCGCTCTTCCTCATTCCAATTAAAGAGGCCTGATTCCATTAAAAATTGAGATCCTGCCAAAAGAAATTGAAGGGTTTGCAGGGGATTTTCAACATTAAATACAGATTCCTTATTACCTTGTTCGATGACTTGAGCAATTATGGGTGAAACTCTTAAGATAATTTCAATGTTAATCCGCTCATGGAGTTCTCTATTCTCAGGTCGATGCAGGTTTTCTGTCAACTCATTTTCTTGTTCCGAAATCTTGTTTTCACCCCTCAGCATTTCGCGCATCTTATCCATAGCACTCATTTCGGGGTCAACTGCTATCTTTTGGTAATCTTCACAGAGTTTATTGACCATCTCGTGAACAAGTGCATCCAAAATATCTTCCTTCGATTTGAAATAGTAATAGAATGTGCCTTTGGCTATCCCCACCTTCTGAATGATAGCTTCCACGGTTGTATTTACATATCCCTGATTTTTGAATAGTTCTTCAGCAGCTTTCAGTATCTCTGTCTGTCGTATCTCCGGATCTTTAACAATTCTCTTTTTCATTGCTACCTCCTATAACTGACGGATCAGTAGATAATAATAATATTATCACATGACCGACCGTCAGTCAATTTTTTAATCATATCTCCTGCTCACCAGCATAGTGCTTGAATACCGCCTGTGCCTCACCGGTGGAGTAGACATTTACCGGGATTTGTACGGTAAGATTCTCCGCTGCAGGCATCTATGGTTATAGTCAACTGCTTGGCTATCTAAGCAGATCGGTAGAAGCTATGAGACGCTGAATCTCATTTACACCTTCATAAATCTCAGTTAGCTTGGCATCGCGGAAGATGCGCTCAATGGGGAATTCGGTTGTATAGCTGTAAGCTCCCATGACCTGCATGGCTTTGCTTGCTACGCGGTGAACAGCCTCGGAAGTAAACAGTCTGGTTCTTGCGGCATCGGCGGCCAGTTCTTTCCCTTCTGATGCCTTAAATGCTGTAGCCAGAACAATCTGTTGCGCTACCATTACGTCGGTGGCCATATCGCCAATCAAGGACTGGATGGTCTGGAAATTAGAGATGGGCTTGCCGCGCTGCACCCGCTCCTTGGAGTACTTAACCGCCGCCTCCAGGGCCGCATGAGCCATACCCACAGCCTGAGCACAGACCGACAGTTTGCCAATCTGGGTTGAACCGAGCAGTACCTGAAAGCCCTTGCCCCGCATGGCCTCACCGCCGGTCGTATTTTCATAAGGCACCCTTACATTATCTAATACGACATCAGAAACTTCCAGTCCGTGCATGCCCATCTTATCATAAATCCTCGGGGTGGAGTAACCCTCGATGCCCTTGGGTATGATGATGTTCGTGCACTTGCCGTCCATTTCGACATCCTTGCAGAATATACCCATTAACCCCGGCATGGTTGCGTTGGTGATAAACATCTTTTCTCCATTGATGACCCATTCATCCCCGTCGCGGATACATGTCGTTCTAAGAGCAGTTGGGTCGGATCCGGTTGATGCCTCGGTAAAGGCGAAACTGCCAATCCCTTCGCCATGAAGCAGCTCAGGAAGGAATTTCAGCTTCTGCTCTTCGCTTGCAAATTTAGAGATATTCGCCCCCAGCATGCCGTTGACCGAGATGGTACATGCGGTTGAACAATATACCTTTGCCATCTCAATCTGCATAATAGCATATTCAACATAGCTATTTCCCGTACCGCTGTATTTCTCCGGGTATTGGATGGCGCACCAGCCCAAATCTTTAATCTTTTTGATCAAATCCCGGGGTGTTCTCTTTTCGGTTTCCATCCATTTGACCAGAGGAGCAATCTCTTTCTCTGAAAACTTCTTCACCGAGTCCTTCAACATTAGCTGTTCATCGGTATAATTGAAATTCATTAATTTATCCCCTCTCTCCAATTATGTAGTGTTCGTCTGCGTTTGAGCCCAATAATTCTTATCAGCTAGTCTAAGACGAAATTGTACCAAATGTTCCCCCCTTCCTTTCCAGTTTGGTATTATGAAAACCCGTTGATGTTCCTCGCCAGGTTGTATTTCATTTTTTTGTATTTCACATAGTAAGGCCAATGTTATTTAGTCTATCGGTATGATCATTTACTGAATACCCCTCTTTAATTTGCCATCTGTGTCTAATTTTACCATAATCGAAAAACATCCGATTATTAATTAAGTTCTTTTAAAGCCTACCTTATAAAAGACAAGTAATGTGGTCCAAATATAAATTTGGAGCTTAAGAGACCAAAGGCTGGATAAAAGCAATACTGGTTGGAGAATCTTTAGGGTTATAGAATCTATGGTGAGTTTAAAACGATTCAAGCTTCTGCATACTTTGGTGGTGTGAGTAAAAACAAGCCGGAGTGCCCCGGCTGATGAACTTTAGTATTCTATATATCGATGACGATCCAGATCTGCGATAAGCATAGTATTTTGTGGCCGAGTTATGGTACACTTCGCATTAATGGGTAGCTGGCGTAGCCTGCTTAAGACAATCAACGTGAAAATACCTTTCCTCAAATACCACGTGTTTTTTGCCGCCAATAATTTTGTGACAAATTTTACATTGGGTACAGGTTAGTTTTTGACTTTTTTCTTTCATTATCTGCTTCTCATAGGTGGACATTTTGTCCATAGTAATGATAGCGGTCATATACGCCACCTCCTTATTATTGCATATAAAAGACGACTTAAGTTCGACAAATGACCTTGGTTACACCCATGCCTATCGCGTCCTGGATACGATTTTTCCTTCCATAAGTTCGATTTATAATGAGCAGGAGTTTGCTCTTGTATACATTATACAATATTGTGGCTGATATTTCCTAGGTAGATTTTAACGAAGATAGATATAGCAAATCGACCGGAACTGCTAGCTTAAGATCATAAACAATCGCACCAAAAGTTAGGTTGACGCTTGATTCTTTCCAGCCACTTCCAATCCGTTTTGTAACATTTATCAGACTAGTTAACTATTATGTATAAAGTATATTATTTACTATTCTTGGAAAGAGGTGGTTGTTGGTGCCGACTATTAATCCGCTAGACATTCCCAAGTATGTCAATCAAATAACAGGACCACCGCCAGTGCATGTTCCATCCCGCTGCACAGGTGAATATATGGTAGATATACTGGAATTCCTCCAACAGATTCTTCCTCCTGGTTTCCCGGCTACTAAAGTATGGGGTTATGGCGGGCAGGCAGAAGATGCCGTTACCGGTAAGAAATTAGGTTTCATCAAACACTCTCCTGGTGCCACCTTCGAAGCTAGACGCAATTGTCCCTTAACTGTCAAATGGAAAAACAACCTTTCATACCCACACACACTGCCAGTAGATCCGACATTGCACTGGGCTGACCCAAATAATTTGGGCATGGTTATGTGTCCGTGCCTCCCTTTTCCACCGGGATATAAAAAGGCACAGTATCCTGTTCCAATTGTGACACATTTACATGGCGGGGAAGTTCCATCCGCTTTCGATGGACACCCTGATGCATGGTTCACCTACCTTCATAATTATTCTTCATCAAGGGGGAAACCAAGAACAGGTCCTGCTTACATCACTGACAAATACACTTATCCTAATAAACAGCAGCCTGCCACTCTATGGTACCATGATCACACTTTGGGTATAACCCGCTTAAACGTAGTCATGGGGCTTGCCGGCTTTTATCTATTAAGGGATACAAGTGACCCTGTAGCTAGATCACTGCCCAGCAAAAAGTACGAGATTCCATTAGTAATTCAGGATAGAACCTTTAATAGCAATGGCGCCTTCTTCTTCCCCAATGTAGGAGTTAACCCAGATATCCATCCATACTGGGTTCCGGAATTTTTCGGTGATACTATTATGGTAAACGGCCTGGTCTGGCCTAATTTAAACGTTGAACCGACAAAATATCGCTTCAGGTTATTAAACGGGTCAAATGCCCGATTCTATACGCTTAGTCTTTCTAATGCCCAGACATTTACCCAAATAGGGACAGATGGCGGCTATCTTCCTATGCCTGTAATACTCAGCGAACTTACTATTGCCCCAGGTGAACGGGCCGATATTTTAATTGACTTTTCTGCCCTTAGTCCTGGTACTAAAATAATCCTTGCGAATACAGCCCCTGCTCCCTTCCCCGATGGAGACCCTGCCGATCCGCTTACAACAGGTCAAATCTTGCAGTTCACTGTTGTATATCCGCTTGTCCCATTACCTGTACGCCCGCCTTTACCTGAAACGCTCAATATAATACCAACATTGACCCCCAATGCTCCCAAAAGAACATTAACTCTTGTGGAAGTCATGGGTCCTGAAGGACCGGTTGAGGTATTACTAGACGGGCAGAAATGGAGTGCGCCTATTTCAGAATTCCCGGTACTAGGCACTACTGAAGAATGGGAAATTGTTAATCTTACTGCCGATAGCCATCCGATACATTTGCATCTTGTCCAATTCCAGCTCTTCACTAGACAACAGTTAGATACCGATATGTATATGGCTGACTGGATTGCTGCCAATGGTGGTATGATGCCGCCTTTTACACAGCCGACTAAACCATGGCCGGTGGATTCGTATCTTATCGGAACTCCGATGCCGCCTAAATTAAATGAACAGGGATGGAAGGATACTGTTCAAATGAATCCAGGAGAAGTTACAACTATTAAAGTGCGTTTTGCAGCACAAGACGGGAGACCATACCCCTTTGATGCCACACAGTACCCGGGATATGTATGGCATTGTCACATTCTTGATCATGAAGATAACGAAATGATGAGGCCTTATAGAGTTGTATGTAACTATAGAAATGATGACTATAGAACCTGCCCTACAGGAAAAAAGAAATAATTAAATAAAATACAAAGAACAACAACTGTGCTCACTTTAGATAATTAAATATTATCAAAGGAAATTGAGATTAAGGGGGAAGTGCTTTTTCAGAGAATACAAATGTTTGCCTGTCAAGGGGTTCAGGCGGAAAACATTACACATCTCATTTAATATTTGTATATTTGCCAGGCCGACATTCATAACTGTATCATTGCCGCCATAATATATAGCTACCGTATCACCCTTGCCAGTTAATGCACCGCAGCTGAATACTACATTGGGAACATGGACATAATCTGCCTCTCTCACTAAGCAATCTCCTGCACTGGGCATTAATATCGGCTTGGCACTAATACGAATTTTACTTGGATTGGTTGGGTCTTCAAGGTCATGGAATGCCACACCCAGGGTATAAGGATTGCCAGCCATGGTTGAACGCACACCATGAAAGATATTCAGCCACCCATATCGAGTCCTGATAGGCGGGGCACCCGGACCGATCTTGGCCTGGAATGCACTCGGTCCGTGACCGCTTCTCATGATCACATTACCGATTTCCCATGGCCCAATAGGACTTGGTGCGAAACCTCCGCATATTTCTCCAAATGAGCCACCGATGTGACCGGAGCCGGGAACTTCTCTTTCTTTGTCGTTTGGACGCAGCAAGGCTCTCCATTGTTTATTTCTATCAGGTTCAGGAAATATAACAACATTGCGCATATCCTGTTCGGAAATTGGACCATGGCGAACAACAGTATTAAAGTCCTTGGTTACGGCCATCATAACCTTGACTCGATCAGGAATCTGTTCGTGGTAGGCACTGTAAGTCAATACATATAAGTTGCTCCCAACGTGATTAACCCGAATATCTTCCACACCGCCGGCCTCAGATTCAATAACATAGTTAATATTGACACCTTCAGCATATACATCATTCTCTGTCGCAGGTAATAAAAATGGTCTGGGGTCTACCCTCCAGCTAGTCAGGCCATTGTCGCTTACCGCTTTGCCTATTACACTGCGACCATCAGCAATGTGGGAACGAAAAAGCATTATGGTTTGAATCTTGCCATCCGCACCTGTCACTGCTGCCATTCCTGCATTATGAACCGTGTATGTATACAAACGGCTATCAGTACCCCAGACGTTATTGACGTCATGGCATGTTAATATAGGGTTCCCCGGGTAGCGTAGAACCGGCTCATTAATTGTAACTCTCCCCTCAAGTCCATTTAATTCAACATATGCTTCTTTGCGGCCCATTTCAATTCTCCTTTCAACAGACACGGGGACTTTCCAGACACGCAGACACGGGGACGGTTTTTTTGTCTAACCATCTCTTAAATACTTATTGATCCTAATCTCATTTATCCCATTAGTATTTTAGCGCTTATTTTAATTCCATTTTTGGCCTTAAAAAGGTTGATTATACCATCTTAATGGTCCAAAGACAAAGGAACCGTCCGAGACCAATGAAAAAGTCCCAAAACTTCGCCAGGGTATGTATAAATATACTGGCGGCCGTTGG
>JAENZE010000008.1:0-179469 GCA_016841425.1 Syntrophomonas sp.
AGGTTTTTTATAAATGGTTTCTGAATTTGTCTCCTGAGTTTTTCAGGGGAAACTATTTAGTAAAAAGGCCCGCCGTGTTGCCCATTTGACCTTTATGGGAGTATCCTGATAAATATTTACAATGATGTAATTGGCTAATTTTACTTAATCGCTTGTTGTCTGAGTATTTCATAAATAAGAAGAGCTGCCGCCACCGATGCGTTTAATGAACCTACCCTGCCCTTCATGGGTATTTTGAGCAGCAGATCACAATTTTCCTTCACCAGCCGCCTCAATCCTTTACCCTCTCCTCCGATAACCAGAACCGTTGGACTAGGAATTGAAGCACTAAAATAGTTGTCCCTGGCATCCATATCTGCACCAATTATCCACATACCTTGCCCTTTAAGTGCTTTGATCATATTAACCAGATTAGTTTCCTGGATAACATGTATATATTCAACCGCACCTGCAGAAGCCCTTGATACCACTTCATTCACCTGTACCGAATTATGGCGGGGAATAATGATTCCGTGCACTCCAGCACTTTCGGCAGTTCTTACTATAGCTCCAAAATTTCTGGGATCCTCTATGCCATCCAGGATTATTAGAAAGGGGGGTTCGTTCCTCAAAGCAGCATACTCCAAGACTTCATCCAGGGTACTATAACTATAGGCATCAACTACAGCAATGATACCCTGATGGTTTGAGATGGTATAAATCTTGTCCAGACGAGTTTTTTCTACCATCTGGACATAAACCCCTTTTTTCTGAGCCAATTTAATGAGTTCATCTATTCTTTTACCCTGCCGTCCCTCTTGAATCAGTATCTTTTCGATTTTCCTTCTGCCTTTTAAGGCTTCCATTACACTATTTATACCAGCAAGTTTTTCTTTCATTTAATGCCTCCTGTATCTATTTCATGTATGTCACGGAAACCAGGGGGACGGGAAACCAGGGGGACGGTTCTTGTGGTCACTTTGGCGCCTTTGGGGTGACCACAAGAACCGTCCCCCTGGTTTCCCATGTATCAGGTGAAACCGTCCCGTTACGCGCACTTTTATACATTAAACAGGTCGTCGCTTATAAGTACTTGTGCATAATGTTCCACTGGAAAGACAGTATCATACGGAATAATGTCAAACAATACCTTAAACTTATCCTGAAACAGCAAAAGTAACGGAATGGCTACCTGTCTCATTTGTGGATGGGCGGCGGGAGAACATCTCATGTAGAAAAAGTGCCTCCATTCCCTGATATTATAAGTAACTGCGATCTCTGTCTTCAAACATGTTGGCAATATAGCCCGAGCTTCCTGAGGAGTAGAACCCTGGCCCAATAAATCCAGGTAGTTTTTTTCGGCCAGAAGACAGCTCTGCTCCCATAAAGAATAATTCTCAGTTCCTGGAATATAAAAAAATGGTTTTATAACCGTGATTTCACTGCCAAACTTGTCCTTAGCGTAATTGCAGTAACGGGTTGATTCCTGACTGTAACTGCCAATCCGATGTCTTACCAGTTCATGAGATATCCCCCGGTCTATGATAAACAGGACGGTAACTTTCTCGTGTTCAATTACCGATTCGTGTCCACTATTTACTATTCGCTGGAGAAAGGCTTCATTATAGTCATCATCCATTTTATCCTCTGATTTATAACAAATTCTGGCACAGCGCTCTAATCGAAGCATTATCGTTTCATCCAGCTGTGAGGCAGGCACCCTTATTTCTGGTGGTATTACAAGCATGAACTCCAAGTCTCCCTTCCCTTTATATCTTTAGTTCTCCTCCAGCACTTTTCCGGTCAGGTACAGTAAGCGTTCCCCATCTCCTTTTAAATAAAGATATCCCAGCAGGGCTTCAAACCCGGTACTCATTCGGTATTCTATTACGTCTGCATGTTTAGGGGGTGAGCCTTTGGCATTTCTCCCCCTCCTGGCTATATTCTTTTCTTCTTCGCTGAGTTCTTCATACAATAGTCTGATAGCCTGGGCCTGATTCTTAGCCTTAACCATAGCCACGGTATCGTGATGTATATCCTTCATCTTTCGTGGGCCTGCGGCGATAATATGTTCCCTTACTATTAGTTCAAATACTGCATCTCCTATATAAGCCAGTATAACCGCCGGATATTCGTTAATTTTATTTATATCCGGCCTTTCATGCATTAACAAATTTCCACCGAACTCCTTCCCTGGTATCTTCAATGATTATTCCATGTTCTAACAGGGTGTCTCTTATATAATCAGCCCGCTCATACTTCCTATTCTGTTTATACGCAGCTCTCATCTCCAGCACTTTGTCTATCAATATATCCAGGTCCGGTTGTTGCTGATATCTAATTCTGCTGCCCTTGCTGGTATCTTCTATACTTACCTCCAGCTGGGTCAAAAAGTCCCGCAGGTTATCTGCTATCTGATAATCTTTTTCCTGGCGGGCGGTTTGTCTCAGGCTGACCAGAATATCTAATATTTTATCAACTAGACCCTCTTCATGAGACCTGGACTCAATAAAAATGCCCAGTACTTCCCCCAATTCCTTTAATGTACTCCTGCCCTGTTCTACTGCGCTCTGTGCCGTAAGACTGTCCCCATCAGATCTAGCTATATAGGAGTTAATCTGGTGAGCCATTTCAAACAGAAAACCGAGCGCTTTAGCGGTATTGAAGTCATCTTCCATGGCGGTTATGAATTCTTCTTTCAATACTGCCAGAGAATCCAGAAATTCCCCGGACTGCTCTCCTGTTATAACCTGCTCAGGTTCTTGTTTAATAAATTCATCAGCCAGCATAAGAGTTGTTTTGAGCCTGCCCAGGGCTTTACGTGCTTCCTCCAGTTTACCGTCATCAAAATCCAGCGGGCTTCTATAGTGAGTTGATATCAGATAATATCTAATCACATCGGCAGGGTAACGAGCCAGTATATCCCGGAGAATAAAGAAATTCCCCACTGATTTGGACATTTTCTCATTGTTCACGGTGATAAAACCATTGTGTATCCAGTATTTAACAAATTCCTGCCCGGTCAGTGCCTCTGCCTGGGCTATTTCATTCTCATGGTGGGGAAAGATAAGATCACTTCCTCCTCCATGAATATCAAATGTGTCTCCTAAATATTTAGTGGACATTACCGAGCATTCTATATGCCAGCCCGGCCTTCCTTTGCCCCATGGACTATCCCATGCTGGTTCACCCTCTTTAGCCGCCTTCCAGAGCGCAAAATCAACTGCTTCTTCCTTCCGTTCATCTACTTCTACCCTGGCTCCTGCCATCATGTCGTCCAGGGATCGTCCAGATAGTTTACCGTATCCTGCAAATGACCTTACCCTGAAGTATACATCGCCGTCAACTTCATAAGCATACCCTTTCTCAATTAATGCTTGAACCGCTTCTACTATATCCGGTATGTGTTCACTTACACAGGGGTGGACATCGGCCCTTAAAACATTAAGTCTATCTGCATCCTGAAAATATTCTTCAATATATTTGCGGCCCAGCTCCAGTGCATCTATTCCTTCTTCTTTAGCCCGGTTTATTATCTTGTCGTCTACATCGGTAAAATTCTGTACATAAGTTACATCATAGCCTTTATAAATGAAATATCGTCTCACTGTATCGAATACCACCAGGGGCCTGGCGTTTCCCAGATGAATATAGTTATAGGTGGTAGGACCACACACATAGATATTTACTTTATCTGGATTAAGCGTTACTAATTCTTCTTTTCTCCCACCTAGGGTATTGTATATCTTCATCCTGCTCAGCCTCCTTCTCATAAGCTTCTATCCTATCTTCCAGGTTCATGATCTTTTCTTGGAGAGCAGCCAGCATATCTGCTACTGGATCAGGCAGCATATGATGCTCCAGATCTACTCCTTCAGGGTTTATTTTGGCTCCTTCTCTGACCACTATCCTTCCCGGAACTCCCACTACGGTACAATCTGGAGGAACGCTATTCAATACTACCGAACCTCCACCTATTTTAACATTATCTCCCACGTTAAAAGAACCCAGTACTTTGGCCCCAGCACTGATAGTAACATTATTACCTATAGTAGGATGTCTTTTCCCTTTTTCTTTTCCTGTACCTCCCAGGGTAACCCCCTGGTATATGGTAACATTATCTCCTACTTCTGCCGTTTCGCCAATAACTACTCCGCCACCATGATCAATAAAAAATCCTCTGCCTATCCTGGCTCCAGGATGGATCTCGATACCGGTCAAAAAACGGCTTAGGTGTGAAATCAACCGGGCCATAAAAAACCATCTTTTTCTATAGAAAAAGTGTGCGATGCGATGATGAATAACCGCATGAAATCCCGGATAACAGAATATTACTTCCAGTACGCTTCTGGCCGCCGGATCCCTCTCAAAAACAACATTGATTTCATTCTTCAATGTTCTAAACATGGCTGTCCTCCTTCTAACATAAAAAAGCCTTTCATCTCCCTAGAGACGAAAGGCTTCACTTCCGTGGTTCCACTCTACTTGAGCACATACAAAACTTATACACTCCACTTCATTCAATAACGGTTATACCGGATATGCCTAATATTATTTTCAGCATACCTGCTCCCGGGCGCAAATTCAGACGATTTCTTACTATGAAAAGGCTCTCAGCCGGTGACCTCTTCTCTCTGGCAGCGATAACCGCCCTACTTATCCCGTTCTCTGCATTTAATTATTAGATTACTGTTATTATATGCAGGTATTAACACAATGTCAACGCGTATTATCACTGTTTCTTTTTCCCAGTATAATTTATTTTTATTGAATATTATCCTATTAGAGCTTGAGCTCTAATAGGATAATATGTATTTGGCCTGCCTGGACGTCAGCACCTGCTGACTTAATCATTATATTTCCGCTGCTACTTCCTGCAGTTTATCTATAAGCGCAGTTAATTCCTGAATGCTGGCTACTATTTCCTGGGCTGCAGCCGCTTGTTCCTCCGTAGCATGCAAAGAGATGCCTGAACTATCTACTACCGAGTTGATACTGCTCTCTATTTCCCTGGTAAATTCACCGATCTGCTTGGCAGCATCTTTGGATACTTCTGCCAGTTTGCGAATTTCTGAAGCTACAATATCAAATCCCCGGCCAGCTTCACCGGCCCGGGCAGCTTCAATGGCAGCATTTAATCCCAGCATTTTGGTCTGATCAGCCATGTTTCGAATTAACTCCAGTATTTTGCCTATATTTTCGGTAGTGCTGCTGATTTGTTTAATTCTTTCATTCAGAATCTTCTGACTGCTGCTGATCTCTCCTGCTGATACAGCTGTTTGCTGTATAGCTGCCGATATCTCTTGCATCCCTTTATCATAGGTATCAGCTATATCCCGAAGTTGGAAAGCATTATTGCGCCTGATGTTTACCCCGATAGTTCCTACTACCTGTGTGGGGTCTTCATCATCAAAGATTGGTATACAAACCATTTTCAATGCAATTCCGTATAAGGCGGGGTCAACTTCAATTTCCACTCTTCTTTTAGATTCGATAACCTTTAAAGCAGTGGAATTTTTCTGCAGCTCCATACCGGGCTTTGCATTTTCTCGAGCCTCCCAATGGGTTTGGTCTACAAAAAGTATTTTACTTAAATCGGTAGAATAAAAAATATAATCGGTAGGTATAAGCTGGTTAATGCATGTGGATATGCCTGGAAAATTATCTAAGATCCAACTTGCCATTCACTCACATCCTTATATATAAAATAGCGGATTTCACAACAGATAGCTTCCTGCTGGTATTAATATCCAGCAGGAAGCCTTTATGAAAGACCTGATTTCTCTCATTTAAGATTTTTATCCAATAGTTTAAGTCTTGCCTACCAGAATCTAACCAGGCGGAGTATTAACATCCCTTCTTGGAATTGCTGGTTTCTGGTTGTACTAAAACTAATAGAATTCTAATGATGAGCTGATGGCGGCTGAGCACCTGCTCCCATGATTTTACCAACCAGTACACCACCGTAATGAAGGGCCAGGATGATTAATCCGCCGCCAATTATACAAATCGCCATCCACTCGAATACGTTGGTTACCGGTACCACTGAGGCCAAGGCCTTATCCAAAGCTCCCTGCATACCAGCAATAAGTGCTTCATTTTCGGTAGCAGCTACAACCGCCGTAGCATAACCAGCAACAGTTTTTGCTGCTACAGCAATGGATGTATGAGCACCTGCAGCTATGCCAGCTGCGATAAAGAACATGAAAGTAAAGTCATTGAAGAGATGCGGTATAGTGTCTTTTAACAAAACAATTAAAGCTACGAATATCAGTATATATATAAGTTTGGAAGTAAACAGAGCATGCTGGGTATGGGGATCAGTATATTTAGCCAAATCTCCGCCAAATACAGGAACCATAACTGCATACCATTTCTTAATTAACCAGATCTGAAAAATTCCGAAGGCCCCTCCTATTAGAATATGGGGCATTTGCTTAAAATCTCTGTGCACACAGAAGAAGAAAACCATACACATAAAAGCCGGCCAGGTATCCCAATGATTGGGATGCAAAATGTATTCACCTACAACGATGGTAAGTAGTATTACGACCATAAACAACATTCTGGGCTTGGCAAAAATTTGATCCATTGGTTTGTTACCTCCTTAATTTTAGATAAATGCTGCTGAAATGAAAGTTTCCAGTATGCAACATGTTCTTGGCTGAAAGATTACTGGATACCATGCTTATGCCTGGTTTTAATCACCTCAGCAACCATATTCGGCCGCATTCAAGGTTTCTCCCCCCATGCAATGCCGCATTGCTGCACCGATCTGATAGCCCACTTCGTCTCTTCATCGAGTTTCCAGTGCTGCTAATCTCTGCCCACAGGCTGTATATCTCCCGGGCGTTCTTCTGCTCAGGTCCTGAGGAAACTTGATTTATTAATACCCTTTTTACAGCCTGTCTCACCAGTGCATTCTCTTATACTCCTCCTATTCTCCTATCCTCCTTCCTCACGGCCTTTACAGACCACTCAACACTTTTTCGGGGACTTACGGTTATTAAAATAGCAAAATCTATGCCAGCTATTTGAATATAAACAGTTCATGGAGCTTGGTCTGCCGGTAAAATTTTCAGCATTTAGCTCAGCAGCTAGCAATTTTCGGCAATTTAACCTGGCTCATGATCCGTATTATTTACTGAGTTGGTCTCCTGGCCTTTATTCTGCCAGGCAGACTGGTAAACAATTGTGTAGTCATGGTAAACACTATTGTTTACCCAGTAGCAATATTGTTTACCGTTGACTGTATCCTATAAACCAGGAAAATCTGCTTGAATTGATACTGTATAATCCTTATACACCGGGTGTGCGAATTACAATCACATTGTCCATTAATTATCATCGAGAATATAAGCAATTATCCAGGTACAGCATACTGTTGACATGGACACGGTATCGGGAACAATACATGCGGGTATGGGGAAGTTTAAATCCGGCCATCATGATGCGTTAAGTCATCCTGCTGCAGAATCTAAGAATATATCTGCGCCAATATGTACCGATGCTGTCATAGAAAGCAGAAAGGCAAGAGGATGGTTTTCTAAGAACCATCCTCTTGTCCCGAAGTCTATTTCTTTCACTTTCCCTCTCTAGCTAATCAGCAATGCCTCTTCTGCTACTTCCAGAACCGTAGTATCAGCATTCTTAATCACTTCGCTCAGCGCAAATATGACCGGCAGAGAGTTGTTCACATAGTAGCGGGCACTGGCTACTTTGCCTTTATAGAAATTCATATCAAAATGGTCTGCAGGTAAGCTGGCAAGGGTCTTATTAGCCAGTATGGCCTGGTCTATAAGCATCATAGCTACATACAGCTGGGCGAAGACAAACAGGATGCGAATAGCATACAGGCTGATAAGATCACCTGTTTCAGCTTTGTTGGCCTGCCAGGTGTAGCAAAGGTTCATAATTTCTTCCGCGGAAGCGTAAGCTTTTTCCAGCACCGATATCTCGTTTTCTAACCCGGCACTGTTCTTATTTTCATCAATGAAGGTACGGATGTTTTTCATCCATTTCTTAAATGGTTCGCCATTCTCCATGTTCATCTTCCGGCCGGTCAAGTCGTTAGCATGGATAAAGGATGTCCCTTCCCATATAGTTAGTATTTTGGAATCACGCATGTACTGCTCTACCGGATATTCCTTGGTGTATCCTACACCGCCCAGAACCTGTATAGCCTCGGAGGTCATGGCTACTGCAGTTTCACTACCATAGCACTTGATTATGGGGGTCAGTATGGCGGCCATATCAGCACATTCTTTAGCCAGTGCTTTATCGTTGGAGTTTTCTGCTATATCCAGGTACCAGAACCCCTTTAATATCATGGCCCTTATTCCTTCAGTATGAGCTTTCATATCCATTAACATCCGGCGTACATCAGCATGTTTTATTATCGGTACCCTTTCTCCCTTTATATATCCCTGAACCCTTTCCGGAGCATACTGGGAAGCAAAGGCATATGCTGCTGAGGCCTGGTAATTCGCATTATGGCCGGTTCCAATACGGGATTCATTCATCATATTAAACATCATGGCCAGACCTTTGGAACGCCCTTTCTCATCTGGAGAATCTCCCAGCATAATGCCGTAGCATTCATCGTTTTCACCATAATTTAGCATACAGGTAGCTGACCCGTTCATACCCATTTTATGTTCAACGGCAATGGTGGTAACGTCATTAGGTTTACCCATACTGCCATCTTCATTTACCCATATTTTGGGCACAATATATAAACCCAGCCCGGCTGATCCTTTAGCTCCCTGGGGAGGACGGGCCAGAACCATATGAATGGTGTTATCACATATGGAACCATCTCCAGCGGTAATAAACATCTTGGTTCCTTTAATCTTGTAAACGCGAGGATCTTCAGTTGGATAAGCACGGGCCAGAGCATCACCAACATCTGAACCGGCGGAAGGTTCGGTAAGGTTCATGGTCCCCTGCCAGTCACCGCTCAGCAGCTTGGGAAGAAACCGGTTTTTATCGTCCTCGGTGCCGAACTTAATTATCAGATTTGCTACCCCCGTGGTCAACTTAACATTAGAACCCATGGCAGGACAAGCGGCACCAATTATTTCGAAAACGGCCTTGTACAGAGTCAGCGGCATAGCTCCTTCGATCTCAACACATTCGCTGTTAGACCCCCATCCATTTTCATGAATAAATTTATATACTTCCTTGTATCCTGGAGGATTAGTTACTATCCCGTCTTCAAATTTAACTGGTTCTTTATCACCTGCCGCATTAATGGGACTTACAACCTGTCTGGCAACTTTATATCCCTCGGTTATTATAGGATCAACATCATCAATGCTGTAGAAGTCTTTAAAACGATCGCAGGCCAGTACTTCTTCCAGTCCTACCCATTCCTTTAGTATAAATTTTAGATCACGTATATCATATTTAAATTCCATTCGTCTATTCCTCCCATTAGCTGTAACAGTATGCTCCGAAAACATATCTATAGCCTGTCAGTACGTTCTCCTGACCCTGACTGCACCGGAGCCAATTATTTTTACATTTAATAAACAACTCTTATATTTTCGAAAAATATTAATGCCTGTTTTGCTCCCTGGTATAGCTGGCTTGCCTCCTTTCGAACTATATTATCTGCGTACTTAAATCATTTATTAATTTTGCTGCGTTTAAATACAAATCTATATAAAAAGCAAAGCAAAAAGCATGCCATATTGACAGAAGCCTGTATATAGGACATTACATAACATGTTCGCTGCTGCCTCCCGCTTGGAGTTGTAGTCTTTTCCATACAGGTGTACGTCATACTTATCTGCGATCCATACACCCTTAGCAATTGGGCATAATGATAGAACAGAAAATTTATTGAACAGGAATGATGGGAACAATAAGAGGAATTTATGTCCTGGGCACAGAGTAAAATGTTAAGGGTCAAGCTTTTATAATGAAAAATTGAGTAGGAAAATAGCTTCTTGGGGGTGAAAACTTAAGGTTAGTGCAGGAAGTAAAGGCGATTCGTTTAGCGGGAACATAACTTGTTTTAGCCCATCAATCTAAAGCATCACTAGCAAACTTATATGGAGAAAGTAAGACCGGACCCAGGCGGTCTTAAGTATTTATCCGTAATAATTTTGGTCTGCACTTGTGTCATACAGACATGTTTGGTTAATTATTAATATTGAAATATAAATCTTATTAGGTAGGTGGGGTCCAGGGAAAATAATCAGGGAACCGCTGACAATAACTATTATCAACAGTTCCCTGTAATAGACTATTTGGAGCTCGGGTTAATGAAATAGAATATCTATCCTGTTAGCATCAGCTGCTGAGAATGGCAATGCCAATTTTTATTTAAGAACAGCGTAAATATCCACGCTTACTTGATTCCATATTTAGCTAACTTTTCATAAAAGGCAGATCGGCTTATATTTAACATCCGGGCAGCTGCACTCTTATTTCCTTCTGTCTTTCTTAAAGTATCCAGAATGATTTCTCTGTCGATATCATCTAATACCATCCGATAGGATGACTGTCCTTTATGTTCTTCCTGGGACTGTAATATATGCGCCGGGAGATGTTCGATCCTGATTTCTCCCTCCCATACATAATTGGCTGCTCTTTCAATGGCATTTTCCAGTTCGCGTATATTGCCGGCCCATGAATAACGCTGTAATGCTTCTTTAGCTTCTTTACTTATACCGGTTACTTGAGTATGCAGTATTGAATTGTATTTTTCTATGAACATCTCTGCCAGGGGTATTATATCTTCAAAACGCACCCGCAGGGGAGGCAAATAGAATTCTATAACATTTAGACGATAATAAAGGTCTTCTCTGAACTCTCCCCGGCTCATAGCTTCGCGCAAGTTACGGTTGGTAGCCGCTATAATTCTTACATCCACGGTCTGAGTTTTAGTTCCTCCAACTCGCATAAACTGCTTCTCCTGCAGGACCTGTAATATTTTAACCTGGATTGATAACGGAGTATCCCCGATCTCATCCAGGAAAATAGTACCTTCATGAGCCTGTTCAAAATAACCTGGCTTGCCTTTTTTTGATGCGCCAGTAAACGATCCGGGTGCATATCCAAATAGTTCGGATTCCAACAGGCTTTCGGGAATGGCTGCACAATTTACTTTTATAAATGGCCTTCTGGCCCTGGGACTAGCGGCATGTATGGCCCGGGCAAACATGTCCTTGCCAACTCCGCTTTCCCCGGTTAGAAGAACGGTAGAACTGCTCTGGGCAATCCGCTGTCCTTCCTTTTTCATGGCGATAAAATGAACATTCTGAGTTACTATCTCGTCAAAGTTATTTTTTTCGCTTCCACCCTGTTTTTCTAACTCATCCCGATAATATTGAACCTGCTGCTGAAGAGAAAACCATTTCCTGGTTATTTCCTCGGTGAGTTTATTATCGGCCAGATATAATGTACTAACCGTCCCTACCGGGCTACTGTCCATTCTGTTGCCGGCTTTTATTGGCACATGGGAGACTACGCAGTTTCTTCCTTTAATATTGCATACATCAACTTCGGCAATTCCAGTCCGGGCTACCTGAATGGGACAGGCGGTGCGTAAAATATTCTCTATCGGTGTACCGGTCAGTTGCTCAGGAGTAGACCCTATCAACTGGACTGCCATCTCGTTGGCATATTTTATGGTTCCAGAACGGTCGGTAACAAAGACTCCATCCGAAGAAGCACTGAGAACTCCACTGAGTGTGGTTTGCAGTTCTTTTACCGATTCAAGTTCTTGAGCTATCTTCTCTATATCTGATATATCCAAAAAAACAAAATTAGTACCGCTCTGCTGCTGGTCTTCTATTATGGGTACCTGGTTAATTATTACCGGTACGCCCCCTAAAGTATTTCTTACCCCCAGTCTAAATTCGCTGCTGTAATTTATTTCCGGAAATACTTCTTCCAGGTGCATGCCAACAACTTCTTCGCCTGAAATATTAAACATTTTTTCTATAGCGTTATTTACCCGGATAATATAACCGTCTTTATTAGTTGCTATCATACCCTCATGCATAGCCTCAAATATGGATTCAAGGACTGCGCTGGTTGCGGTCGCCATATGCAAACCGGCTCTCATATACTCTACTTTTCCCGCCATTCCCAGCACTTTGCCCTGTTTATCTAACACTGGTACGGTACCCACTTGACTGCGATTGACCCTAACTCCCAGGGAAACCTCATCATAACTGAGATCTGACTGAACAGTTATTGGAGATGTTACAATGTAAGGGGTGCTGGGGTCATCAATGCTGGCACCCTCCAACAGGGCTTTATAAAGCCTGCCCTTGGGCATCACCCCTACTAGAACTCCCTCATCATCAACTACCGGCAGAGTGTCAAGTTTGGTTTCCTTATAAATCTTAATTACGGTCCTTAAAGTATCATCGGGATGAATAACCTCATAATCTGTATTCATCATGTGCTTTACAGAGAGCCAGATACTCCCAGTCTTGCTTTTCGCGTTCATCTACTCACCCCTCTAATGTATATACTATTTATTATTATAACCTATCCTGTGGTAATCACGAGTTTGAAAACTGCCGGTCAAAAACAAAACACGTACTCCTTCATAAGGAGAACTCTGTTAATAATGATAGAGCCATCCCCTCTACTCTGGCATGATTGAAGATATTAAGTCAATGCCAAATATTTCAGAAATGGCTCACAATGCGAAGGCTCTCGTATTTGAAAGCATCCGGGCTGGATAACCGTATATCGATAATGTTACCATCTTAACTGGTTTAAAAACTCTGTTTGGCCACCTCTACCTGCTTTGATCACCTGATGCAAGTTGGTGTTGATCATCTGCTATAACGGAATATTACCATGCTTCTTCCGGGGCAGTTCCCAGGTTTTATTCTCCAGGAGCTTCAAAGCGTTTATAATAACCGGGCGCGTATCCTTCGGTTCAATAATCTGATCCACAAATCCCCTTTGTGCTGCCTGGTAGGGCGTGGAGAAATTTTTAATATATTCTTCGATTTTAGCCTCTTTCTCTTCCTCAGATTCGCTGCGGAAGATAATATTCGCTGCCCCAGCAGCTCCCATAACCGCAATCTCAGCAGTAGGCCAGGCAATTACCATATCTGCGCCCGCTTGAGCGGAACACATACCCAGGAAAGACCCACCATACGCTTTCCTCAGTACCACAGTTATCTTAGGCACGGTCGCCTCTGGATAAACATACAGTAACTTGGCACCATGCCTTATAATCCCTCCAAATTCCTGACTGGTACCCGGGAGATATCCCGGTACATCCACCAGGGTTATCAGGGGTATATTAAAGCAGTCGCAGAAGTTTATAAAACGGGCTGCTTTATCTGAAGCATTAATATCAAGAGAGCCTGCCATAACCATAGGCTGGTTAGCGATGATACCCACTGTAGTTCCATTCATACGGGCGAAACAGGTTATTATATTTTTTGCATAGTGCTGTTGATTTTCATAGAACTCGCTATCATCCACGATCATTTTTATCACTTTCTTCATATCGTAAGGACGATTGCTTTTATCCGGAATGATGGTATTGAGTTTTTCCTCCCGGCGGTCGATAGGGTCTATACATTCCAATCTAACTGGATCAGCCTGAAAGCTGGAGGGAAGGTAACTCAATAAAATCTTGATTTGTTCTATGCAATCAGCATCGTCTTCGGCTGCAAAATGAGCTACACCGCTCTTACTGTTATGAGTCATGGCTCCACCCAGTTCAATGGCTCCTATCTCTTCTCCGGTAGTGGCCTGAATTACCTGAGGACCGGTGATGAACATCTGGGCATAATCCTGTTTGACCATGTATATGAAATCCATCAAAGCAGGGGAATAGACTGCGCCTCCTGCTGATGGACCCATAATGGCTGCTATTTGTGGTATCACTCCTGAAGCCATGGTGTTTTTGTAAAATACCCGCCCATAACCAGCCAGTGAGTCTACCGCTTCTTGGATGCGGGCCCCGCCAGAATCACATAAAGCCACAATGGGATGTCCTGCCGTCATAGCCTTGTCCATGCATTTTACTATCTTAGCAGCATGCATCTCACCCAGTGATCCCCCCATAACGCTGAAATCCTGGGCGTATGCAAATACGGTACGGCCATTAACTAAACCGTAGCCGGTCACTACTCCCTCTCCAGGGATTTCCATCTGGTCCATGCCAAAATTAGTGCAGCGATGCTCCACGAATTTATCCAGTTCTACAAAAGTGCCCTGGTCAAAAAGCAGATCTATTCTTTCTCGGGTCGTCAGGCGGCCTTTAGCCTTCAGTTTAGCTAAAGCAGCTTCTCCGCCACCCTGTTCTATATGCTGGGCTTTTTCTTGAAACTGTTCTATTTTTTCTTGATTGGTTAACACCTTGGCATCCTCCTCGCCCTTGTAATTCTCCTATCTCCTGGATTTACTCAGGATCTCGCTGGCACAATTCCAGCAGTACCCCGCCAGTAGCTTTCGGGTGGATAAAGGCAATTTTAGCCCCCCCTGCTCCATATCGGGGTTTTTCGTCAATCAACTTGACTCCTTTATTCTTTAGTTCTTCCAGCGCGGCTTCAATGTCGTCCACCCGCAGAGCAATATGTTGAATTCCCTCACCATTTTTTTCAATAAACTTGCCAATCGGTCCGTCAGGAGATAGAGATTCCAAAAGCTCGATCTCTGATTCACCGGCTGGAATAAAAGCCGTTCTTACCTTTTGTTCTGTTACCTCCTCGGTTCCGGTAAGCTTTAAACCGAGCAGATCGGTATAAAATTTTGCACTTTGATCTATGTTCTTAACAGCAATGCCGATGTGATCAACACATATGACCTTCATTTTATTACCTCCCATTTTTTAAATGGTATCCAGGCATATAACTATGCTTTTTCAGTAACGTTGTTTTTTACGTATTCCACACAGGTACTGGTAGGGGTGCCGGGCGTAAATATCTCTGCAATCCCCGCTTCTTTAAGCAGGGGGATATCTTCGCCAGGAATAACTCCCCCTCCAATTACCAGGATATCGTCCATCTCCTTTTCTTTCAGCAAACGAGTGACTTTAGGCATTAAAGTGAGGTGCGAGCCCGAGAGCATGCTCATGGCTATGCAATCGACATCTTCCTGCTCCGCTGTGGCTACAATGCTTTCCGGTGTCTGCCTGAGTCCGGTATAAATAACCTCAAATCCTGCATCTCTGAAGGCCTGGGCTATTACTTTTGCTCCCCGGTCGTGTCCATCCAGACCAGGTTTCGCCACCAATACTCTTATTCTCCTTTGTGTCATTTGACAACCCTCCTATATTTACGGTCAGGTCTTACAATGAAACCGCGGCAACGTATTCGCCCCATTCTTCACGCAGAGTACCGCATATTTCTCCTTCAGTGGCATAAGCTTTCACCGCGTTTAGAATATACGGCATAATATTTTCATCACCCCGGGCCGCCTGGCGCAGTTCATCTAACCGAGCAGCTACGGCTGCGTTATCACGCTTACTTTTCAGTTCATTCAATTTATCGATCTGGGTTTTCTGAACTGAAGGATCTACCCTTAGTAACCCGGATGGTTCTGGTTCTTGAACCTGGAACTTATTTACCCCGACGATTATTCTTTCGCCGGATTCAACGTCCTTCTGCCACTGGTAGGCGGCTTTCTGAATCTCACTCTGAATATATCCAATCTCAATGGCCTTTTCAGCGCCACCCATTTCTTCAATCTTTTGTATCTTTTCCCAGGCTTCGTTGTATATTTTATCAGTCAGGGCTTCAATGTAATAAGAACCAGCCAGAGGATCAATAGTATCAGCTACCCCTGATTCATAAGCTATAACCTGCTGGGTTCTTAAGGCAGTCATTACGGATTCTTCTGAAGGCAGGGCCAGAGCTTCATCTCGGGAATTGGTATGCAAAGACTGGGTCCCTCCCAGTACTGCCGCCAGCGCTTGGATACAGACCCGAACGATATTATTGTTTACCTGCTGCGCAGTCAACATCGAACCGGCGGTCTGGGAATGGGTTCTAAACATCCAGGAACGTGGGTCCTTGGCCTTGAAATATTCTTTCATGATGTAGCCCCATAGTCTTCTGGCAGCTCTAAACTTGGATACTTCCTCCAGTAAATCATTATGGGCATTTAAGAAGAAAGACAGGCGGCCAGCAAATTTATCTACGTCCATACCCGCCTTAATTGCAGCTTTAACGTAAGCCATACCATTGGCAAAGGTAAAAGCAATCTCATCTACAGCCGTAGAACCAGCTTCTCTGATGTGATAGCCGGAAATGCTTATGGTGTTCCACTGCGGTACATGTTCCGAACAGAACTCAAATATGTTAGTTATAAGGCGCATGGAAGGCTGTACGGGAAAAATATATGTTCCCCGAGCTGAATATTCCTTCAATATATCGTTCTGGATAGTTCCTCTCAGTTTATCAAAAGGAACTCCTTGTTGTTCCGCCACAGCCATATACATGGCCAACAGAACAGCAGCCGGGGCATTGATAGTCATGGAAGTGGATACTTTATCCAGCGGAATGCTATCGAATAATATCTCCATATCTGCCAGGGAGTCGATAGCTACCCCAACTTTACCAACTTCCCCTTCGCTCATGGGATGGTCTGAATCATATCCAATCTGGGTGGGTAAATCGAATGCTACTGACAGCCCTGAACTGCCGTTGGCCAGCAAATATTTGTATCGTTTATTCGACTCTTCCGCAGTGGAAAATCCGGCATACATGCGCATGGTCCAAAGTTTGCCCCGATACATGGTGGGCTGTGGTCCGCGGGTAAAGGGATATTCACCAGGAAACCCCAGTTTTTCCATATAGTCACCGAAAGTATCCAGGGGAGTATATAAGCGGTCTATTTCGTTAAAACCACTGGAATAAAAAGTTTCTTTTCTTTCGCCCTGTTTGGCAATCGTCTTATCTACACTAACCTGCCATTTATCCATGGCCTGCTGAATTGCGCTTAATTCTTCTTTGCTATAAGACACCTTCTTGGCCTCCTTTATACTTTAATTCCAAGTTAACAGCCGGAACACTTGAATAGTTATGCCCGGTTGGCGGAGAATCCCAGGGTGGCATTGGCAACAATCTGGGTATGCATATTGGAAGTGCCTTCCAGGGTCTCAAACTGCTTGCAGTCTCTCAGGAACCTTCCACAGGGATATTCGGTGGAGTAACCAAACGAACCATGCAGTTTCATACACTCGTTAGCGCCATGAACAGCTGCTTTAGCTCCAAATAGTTTGGCCATGGAAGTTTCCATTTGATTAGGCAGGTTGTTGTCCTTTAACCAAGCTGCTTTATAAACCATTGCCTCCAGGGCCGCATGCTCCATCTTCATCTCGGCAATCTGCTGCTGAATTAATTGGTATTTGCCAATTTGCTTACCAAATTGACTGCGCTCATTAGCATAACGGATGGAAGCGTCCAGACAGGCTTGAGACAGCCCTAGTGCACCAGCAGCACAGCCCAGACGGGTGGCATTAAGCTGGGTCATACACATGCTAAACCCCTGACCTACTTTGCCTAAAATAAGTTCCTTGGGTACTTTTACATTTTCAAATACGATTTCTGCAGTATCGGATGCCCACAGACCGACCTTAGTTTTAATGGCGTTCCTGGTTATTCCGGGAAGACTGTAGTCCATTATAAAACAGGTAATTCCTTTGGCTCCTCCATCCTTGTCGGTTTTAACGTATAGAAGTCCATGGTCACAGACGGTTCCATTGGTAATCCACATTTTATGACCATTAAGCAGATAATAATCACCTTTATCTTCGGCACGGCATTTCATAGCAGCAACATCCGATCCCACATCAGCTTCAGTCATAGCAAAACTTCCAATATATTCTCCATTTACAAACTTGGGAATATAGTGATCCTTTTGCTCCTGGGTGCCAAATTTCTGAATAGTCAAAGCCGGTCCCCAGTCCTGCATATTGAAAGCCATACGCCAGGAGGTATGAACTCTGGATATCTGTTCAATAACCAGGGCTCCTTCTAGAAATCCCATCCCATTACCGCCATATTGCTCATCAATGCAAAAACCAAATAAACCCAATTCGGCCATCTTGTCAAAAATCTCTTTTCTCCAATAGTGGTTTTCCTCATCCTGATCCACGTAAGGAGCTATCTCGTTGTCAGCAAAATCTCTGGCCATAATCTGTACCATTTTCTGTTCTTCTGTCAATGCAAAATCCATTTATAATGCCTCCTCTTTATCATTAAAATAGTAAATTATCTTAAACTATTGCTTATTGCTCTTCTTTACCTCCTTCTGCTGTTGTTTAAATGGCTGATAAATCATCTGTCAGCTAATCATCCCCATCCCGTCCATTAAATCAGGGTTTGTCCCAGATATTTTAGAACTGCCTCCCGGGCTGCCGAATGGGGGTCACTCTTTCTACTGATAACTTGATCAATCATATCTTCCAGGCTATTCTCGGCAGCTAATCGCTTCATTAGGAACTGCATGACTATGCCCTGCAGAGCTGCCTGTATTTCGAAAAGGGCCTTCCGTCTCTGTCTTTTCTTCAATGCCTTGTAATTACCTGAATAGTATTCATTATGCTGCATAATCTGTAAGGCTATCTCTTGGATACCTTTAACAAATTGCCGTTTATCCTCTTTACTGCCAACCCGGGTGATCGGAGGTCTCCAGTCACAATCAGCTGCTAAAGCCATATCCAGCAGTATGTTTATCTCACTTTTAAGCATTTCGGCTCCATCACGGTCAGCTTTGTTGATAACGAATATATCTGCTATCTCCATTATCCCAGCTTTTAGGGTTTGTACTGCATCACCCATGCCTGGGACCAAAACCAGGATAACTGTATCAGCGTAGTTCATGATTTCAACTTCCTGCTGACCTGTCCCCACTGTTTCGATGATTATAATGTCCTTTCCCATGCTATCAAGGATGTGAATACTATCGCCCACTGCTCTTGACAATCCCCCCAGGGCTCCCCTGGTAGCCAGACTCCGGATAAAAACCTCCGGATCCTCAGCATGGCGCTGCATTCTAACCCGATCACCAAGTATTGCCCCTCCGGTAAAAGGACTGGAAGGGTCCACTGCCAGTACCCCTACAGTTTTTCCCTCTTTCCTGAACGCTGCAATTAAGCCATCGGTAAGGGTGCTTTTGCCCGCCCCCGGAGATCCAGTTAAGCCTATTACATGAGCATTACCGGTGTACGGATAAATTTTAGCAATACTCTCTTTAGCTTGTGGGAAATCGTCCTCGATGTTTCTTATTAAACGCGAAGCAGCTCGCACGTTGCCTTGTAAAATTTTTTCATATAATTCCATAATTGCATCCCTCTACTCACTGCTATTAGAATTCAAATCCCTTTCGACCCGCAAAACCTTTGGTATAAGGATGCTTGATCTCTTTCATTTCTGTTACCAGATCAGCCAGTTCAATAAATTCCGGTGGAGCATATCTTCCTGTCAAACCAAGATATAGTTCTTTCGGTTTATTCTTGATCAAATCAAGTACGGCATCCAAAGGGATAAGTTTATAATCTACTGCCACATTAATCTCATCAAGAATTACCATGTCATACTTCCCTGAATACATGGCTGTCTTTGCTGCTTCCAGACCTTCAAGAGCCAATTCTATGTCTATCGGAGAGAGATCACCTTTAATTACAAAACTGTCCCGTCCGCATTTATGCAATACCAGATCAGGCAGGTATTTCTCCGCGGCCAGCCATTCACCATAATCTCGCCCTTTCATAAACTGGGCCATAAATACTCGCTTTCCATGTCCAACCGCCCGCAGTGCTAATCCAAGAGCAGCAGTAGTTTTTCCTTTACCGTTTCCGGTGTGTAAAAAAACGTAACCATGATTATTATCCGGCATGATCTCTCCCCTTCCAATTGAAAGACTCCATACTGAACAGCGTATTCTCCCAATAACATGATATGCAGATATCGTGCCAACCCGAGCAGATATAGAGCATCTCCTTCATTACCTGAATCAGCTCGTTGGTATCTGTTGAACTACGGCTTGTATTACCTGCCCTGTCCTGTACCCCGCTAAGCAAATACCATTTATCTGCTGCCTCGAAATACATCAACTTTATTGTCCAGTTATATGTACATGTGTACGGGCATACGAACAATGATTTGTGTAAAAACTCTTCTAAAATTAATTGTCGTATCAACCTGAATGAAGTTTTTAATATGCGGTTTTATCAGGCTTATAGTTGATTAGCTTAATTTATTGTTAATTATATTGATTAAGCCAAGTTCATTCCCATCATGCTTCAATTACCTCCAGACACATAAAAAGATATACCCCTTTTTCTCCTTATATTCGGTAATAGAGGTCTGTGTCTGGTTCTTTTTGTACCAATCCCTGCCTTATTAATCTTTGCAGGTGCAAATACACACCTTGCTTCTCCCAGAACTGCAGATATCTGTCAGATTTGATCTTGAATCCATAGAATAGTCTCAGTAAACTCAGTTCTTCCAGAGATATAGGTCTATCCAGGGCACCCAGTACTTCTTCTTCCTTGTGTAATATCTGATCCCGATAAGCTATAAAACGAGCCCCGAGGTCAGGCTCAATTATCCCCTTATGGCCGGATATTACCAAACCTGGCTTTAATTCCATACATTTCTCAATAGAGTTAAGGTAATCGTCCAGGTCACTGCATATGTGCAGGTACCAGGGCCCCCAGGCACTTAAATCGATATCACCGCTGATCAATATACCGCTGTGCTCTTCGAACAGGACACAGTGACCGGGAGTATGACCCGGTGTGTGAATAACTTTTAAGCGCACTTTCCCCAGATCCAGGATTTCATTGTCCTTAAGCTCACGATGCACAGGGCGATCCGTTATTCCGTTGACCTGAATAAAAAGTCGTCCCATGTCTTCTTCTGCAAAGGCATTAAACCCATATCTTTCCATATGCACATTTGCGGATCGAATACCGGCAGCATCAAGGCCGTGGCACCATATCTGAACCTGCCCTATGTTCTGGTTCTGTCTGGTATGATCCCAGTGGAAGTGAGTATTGATCACTATATCAAGTCCCTGTTCCCGAAGCTCTGCAGCTATATTAGAGCTGCAGCCGCTATCTATTAAAACTCGAGTTTGATCTTTTATTAACACGCAGTAACAGTAAGGGAATCCAGCCCGTTTAGATTTAACTAAATTAAGATGCTTGTTTATGGGAATAATCATGCTTCTCCTCTCAGCCATTGGCTTGATATTCCAACCATACCATTGGCTTTCTTTGTGTGTTTCCTGGCTGTAGTTGAATACTGCCGCCCCAGGTTCGAATAGATGCTGCCCATGGTATCTACACCATTACGGCAGACCATAACGTTGATAATATTATGAAACCACTTGGTACGACTGGTTTTCCTCTTTGGCTTCTTAGCTTATTAACCCCTTCTTATGTAGGTAACCGTAGAGTGTGAAATGCTCTTACCCTCCTCATCCAGCACCTTTACATCACCAAAAATAAGTCTTCTCCCATTCTTTATGACCCTGGCTTCTGCATAGAGATCAGTCTGGCTAGTGGGGTTAAGAAAGTTCGTCTTCAGTTCTGCGGTTGAAAGATTTCCAGTAGCCTCTAGACCTGTCATGGTTGCCATAGCAAAATAGAAAGCTATATCGGCCAGAGTCAGCAAGGCACCCCCATGCGTATTTTTCCAGGAGTTGGTAAATACTGGATTGTAGGGCATCTTAATCTTACTGTAGCCTTCTCGAATATCTATAAACTGTATGTTGAAATACTGGTTAACAGGAACCCGGTTCATATGCATCTGGCAGTCTTCCAGGGTAATCTGCATGGCTTAGCTCCTCCTATCTTTGATCTTTCCATATAATAAACGATTTCCCCTCCTGCCAGAGCAGGGGAGGAAATCGTATTTCTTTGAGGCAGGCTAAATTTAATTAGTGCAATTTAGAGTGCTTTCCTGGTAATGTAGCCTCAAATATCTATTTAACGTTTAATGATGATGGTGAACGATTGTCCTCCCAGGGCTCCTACATTTATCAGCCCGGTGGTGGCTCCCATCTGCTGCAGCCGGTAAATCATGTTAACGACCATAGCTCCGCCGGTAGCTGCTCCAGCATGCCCAAAGGCCAGGCTTGAACCGTTTACATTGATTTTGCCAGCTGCGTCCGGCCCCAGCTGTTCGGCTACAGCTAATGCGTATGCTGCAGAGGGTTCATGAATGTCAATGAAATTTACATCTTTAAGGGTCAGATTGGCAAATTTCAAAGCTTTTTCTATAGATTTAATTGTTGTTCTTTCTATCAATTTGGGATTTCCTGCCGTGATAGCAAACCCGGCCATACTAGCCATCAGGCTGGCTCCCCATTCTTTAGCTTTATCAGCAGAGGCTAGAATGACCGATGCCGATCCATCAGCTAGCGGAGCAGTGTTTCCCGGGGTGGCAGTACCATCCTGGTTTATTGAGGGCAGGGCCATTAACTCTTCGATAGATGCTGTGACGGGACCCTGATCCATATCAACAATTACTTCTTTTTTCTTAACTTTTTTAGTTAAAGCTACCATAGCGTCTTTCATCAATCCGTTCTTAACTGCCTCTACTGCTCTGGACTTGCTGTCCAGTGCATATTCGTCCAGCAGTGCACGGCGCAATCCATAATTGCGGGCGATAAAGTCAGCAATGTCGGCAGCGCTCTGACTTCCGTATATCTCCACCGGCTGGGCATTAGTCTCTATTTCAACCCTTTGATCATGGAAACAGAAATTATGCGGTCCAAAATTATACCTGGGATGTTCAATGTAGTAAGGTGCCTGACTGTTAGTCTCGACCCCACCGGCTAAAATAGACTGGTATTCTCCTGCTACGATTTTGCTGAATCCGCTGATCATGGTTTCAAGTGCTCCAGCGCACAAAGCGTTTAATGTATATCCGGCTGGATTCTCATCCAGTCCGGCCAGCAGCCATCCGTGTCTTCCCACATTAGCGGGTAGGCTGGTCTGGATAGATTCGCTGAAAATACTGGTATCCAACTGCGATGAGTCAATCCCAGCACGTATTACGGCTTCCTTCATTGAACTGGCGGCCAGGTCCTGGCTTCTTAGATCCGCTATCGAGCCCTTGTACAGTCCAAATGGTGTTCGCGCCGCACCGATTATTACGACTTCCTGCATAGCAAACCCTCACTTTCCTAATCCAAACGTTCGATGATGCTGGCCACGCCAATACCACCGCCGCAGCACATAGTTGACAGGCCATAGCGTCCTCCGGTCCGTTCCAGTCCATACAACAATTTAGTGGTAATGATGGCTCCGCTGCCACCCAGGGGATGTCCGATGGCAATAGCTCCACCCCAGAGATTGATGTGCTTGTCACACCACTCCGAATCAATCCCATAGTCTTTTTCCCACTCCCGTAGAACAGCTATACTCTGGCCGGCAAATGCTTCATTAAGTTCTATTACATCAATATCTTTTAGGGTGAGACCGGCCTTTTCCAGAGCAATTTTCGTTGCCGGAACTGGCCCGCGGCCCATGATAGTTGGGTCTACTCCAGCTACACCGGCAGTTAAGAATCTAGCCCGAGGTTTTATCCCTAATTCATCCGCTTTCTCCCGGGACATAATCAAGGCTACCGCTGCACCGTCGTTTCTTCCCGATGAATTACCTGCCGTTACTGAGCCATCCTTTTTGAAGGCAGGTTTAAGCTTGGCCAGAGCTTCCGGGGTAGTTGCACGGGGGTATTCATCCACCTGATAAACCCCGATACTCCCATCGGTTTTTTGATAGGTTACAGGCACTATCTCAGCCTTAAAATCCCCGTTAGCGATAGCTTTAAGAGCCAGTTCCTGGCTGCGAAAACCAAATTGGTCCTGTTCTTCACGAGGTATCTGATGAATATCCACCAAGTTTTCAGCAGTTATACCCATAGGAATATTCCCATATCTCTCTACTGGAGCTGCTCCCGGTCCGCCGGTAGTGATGGAGTCCCTGAGGGCTACATCTCCATTGCCAAAGGCGTAATTGGTCCCATAGGTTAAAAAGAACTCCCCACCGCTCATTACTTCAACGCCTCCGGCCAGCACCACATCGGCAAAACCGTTCTTAATAAACTCGTATCCTTCAACAATGGACTGCAAACCAGATCCGCAGGCAATAGTAACACTGATTCCGGGAACAGTATCTGGCAGCCCTGCTTTTAAAGCCAGGTTTCTGGCGATATTAGCGCAGCTGGAATTCTGTTTAACTTGCCCTAGAAACACGTAATCATAGTCCTGGGGCTTAACTTTTCCCTTATTGCGGTCTATAACTGCTTTAGCTATCTGGGAAACAAGATCAATGGGCGGAACGTCCTTTATGGTCCCGCCATGTTTCCCGACAGCGCTTCTTGCCATATCTACTATGACAACTTCTCGCATATATAATCCCTCCTAATCTAACCTGGAGAAAACTGTGTGCAAATTATTTACCTGTATAAACAGGTTTCCTCTTTTCCAGGAATGCTGTCATTCCTTCTTTTTGATCGCTGCTGGCAAATGCCAGGGAGAAACAAGCATTTTCTATTGATTCAGCAGTGTTTATGTCCATATTAATAGCGTTATTAATACCATATTTAGCCAGCCCAATTGCAACAGGACTGTGCTGGGATATAGTTCGGGCCATTTTCAATGCTTCTTCCATCAACTGATCATCAGGAACTACTTTATTCACCATGTTGATTCTTAAAGCCTCATCCGCCTTGACCGGCTTACCGGTTAATACGAGTTCCTTGGCTTTGCCTATACCAACCAGCTTGGGCAGACGAGAAAGTCCTCCTCCTCCTGGCAGTATGCCTATGTTGATCTCAGTTTGTCCCATGACCGCACTCTCTGCGGCTATACGTATATCACAGGCCAGTGCCAATTCGCAGCCGCCACCCAGTGCAAAGCCAGCCACAGCAGCAATTATCGGTTTTCTTGATCTTTCCATCTTGGTGGCCAATTCCCATAGGGATATCCGGTTAAAAGCCTCGTGAGCAGTTTGTTTAACCATGGCAGCTATATCGGCTCCAGCTGAAAATACTTTTGGCCCCCCGGTAATGATGATTGCTCGCACATCCGGGTCATGCTCCCATTCAACTATTGCCTGGTACACCTCTTGCCGCAGAACATAGTCTATTGCATTACGTACTTCCGGCCGATTTAAAGTGATCAGCCCTACCTTATCCTGCTCAAGCTTTTCTACCAGAATGGTAGTGTAAGCCATTTTGTTCACCTCTTTTATCTTTAGAACTTCACGTCAGTTCTGGGTTTTTTCTCTCCACTGCTGTAGTCATACCAGCCCTTGCCGGTCTTTCTGCCCAGGTCGCCGGAGATGTTTAGTTTCTCAAGAGTTGCATTTGGTGCAAAACGAGCATCCTTATAACCAGCATATAAAGTGCTAGCCACGTTGAAGCCTACGTCCAAACCAACAAAATCAGCCAGTTCGAATGGTCCCATGGGGTGATTTAATCCAAACTTAATGGCTTTGTCGATATCTTCAATAGTTGCTACGCCCTCTTCCATACAGCGATAGGCTTCGTTCCTGAATGCTGCATTAATACGGTTTACAATAAATCCAGGAACGTCTTTGGAGATTACGGTTACTTTGCCCATTTTTTCGGCTACTTCAATGGTTGTTGCTACACATTCATCGGAAGTCTTGATGCCACGAATGATTTCACACAGTCTCATAACCGGTACCGGGCTGAAGAAATGCATTCCGATAAAATTGGCAGGACTCTTCACTGCTGCTGCAATCTTGGTGATAGGAATTGAAGAGGTGTTGGTGGCCAAAACAGCTCCAGCAGGGCAGATTGCTTCTAACTTCTGGAAGATTTCCTTTTTCAGTTCAAAGTTCTCAAAAACGGCTTCAATGGCCATTTCACAATCTTTTGCATCTTCAAGTTTGGTGCTGGGAACGATTAAGGCCATGGCTGCATCCATATCAGCCTGGGACATTTTGCCTTTTTCAACGTTTCTGCTTAATATCTTCTTAATACCAGCGATGCCTTTTTCTACAGCTGCCTCTGAAATATCATAAAGATGCATCTTATAACCAGCCTGAGCTCCCACTTGAGCAATACCGGCTCCCATGAATCCAGCGCCTACGACCATGATTGTTTTAACTTCCATTTTTCTCTCTCCTTTTCTGGTAATTTTCCTTATTATGTCAGAATATTCCCGATATTATGCCAGGAAGGAGTTCCATCATACCTGGATAACTCCTTCCTGTACAACGGTTAAAACACTTATGCTATCCAACCCATTCCCAAACAGCAGCTGCGCCCTGTCCATGTCCAATGCACATACTTTCAACTGCATATTTAACTCCGTAATAAGGCATTTCATGCATTATGGTGGTAGCTATACGAGCTCCAGTACATCCCAGAGGATGACCTAAAGATATTCCGCTGCCTTTTGGATTCAGAAGTTCATGATTCCTGATGCCCAGGAATTCTGTACAATACACAGCCTGGGAAGCAAAAGCTTCATTTATTTCCCACAGTTGTATATCTTTGACTTCCATTCCAGCCCGCTTGAGTGCCAGAGGTACTGCCAGGGTCGGTCCTATTCCCATTTCCGCCGGGTTACATCCTATTGCCGCATAGGATACTAACTTCATAAGCGGCTTTAAGCCCAATTCCTGACATTTTTCTTTACTGGCCAGCAACACGCAAGCAGCAGCATCGTTAGTCTGACTGGAATTACCTGCAGTTACAGTTGCCAGCTCATCCTGCATAAAAACAGGTTGCAGCTTGGCCAGGCTTTCCATAGTGGTCTGCGGTCTGATTCCCTGATCCTTATCAACTACCAATTTTTCAGTGCCTCCGTCCTTGGTTGGAGCGTCAACTTCTATCGGCAGTATTTCATCTTTAAAGAGTCCATCGACCGTTGCTTTATGAGCCTTGGCATGACTTTCTACCGCCATCTGGTCCTGTTTTTCCCGGCTAACTCCATATTTGCGGGCCACTACTTCAGCTGTATATCCCATGCTGGACATTTTAGGATCGGCAAATTCAACCAGACGGGGATTAGGTTCGGCCATGAAACCCATCGGTATGTGGGTCATGTGCTGAACTCCACCGGCCAGCATGATCTCTCCCCAACCCATGTTAATGGCGGCTATGGCAAAAGCGATAGACTGCAAACCAGAAGAACAAAAGCGGTCTACTGTACATCCTGCTACACTGTAGGGCAGGCCAGCCATAATATTAGCATAGCGACCAATGTTGGCTCCCATGTCTTTCATCAATGCTGTTCCACCCCATACTACGTCATCAATCTGTTCTTTATTGTTTTCCAACCCGGCCCTGCGTATGGCCTCATTCATAACCAGGGCTGACATATCATCAGCTCTCAGGTTGGCAAACCATGAATTCTTGCCAGCTTTGGCCAGTCCTGTCCTGGCACTTGAAACAACATATACTTCTCTCATTACCATTCCCCTTTTCTGTTGTAGATTAGAGTTAAACCAAATATAGCTACAAAAGTTTCTATACTAAAAGCCTCAGGGTGAAGATGTTGACTTTTTGTTCCGCCCCTGGACCCTACCTTTGGTTCGCACCTCCCTGGTTAGGTCTCTCGGTTTTGAAATTAAAAGACATTCCGGCATTTAATCCAGGCCAGGCTGGATAAATTATAAGATTAATCTATAGGCATCGTTGTACCACCCGATTATATTTAAGTTTTTAGGTATTTACCTACCCCATTTTCTAAAATTCACCAGTAATATTAATATCAATGCTTAAAACATCATTATAAGATAATCGAACGCTGCTCAATATAGATGTTATTCTGCTAAGATTGCCGTGTTACCACCCTCTTTCTTACTAGTACAACGGTATATAAACATACATTACGTTCCTGTTATCACTAAAACGCAATTTATATGCCAACTATTTCACATAGGATTATACCCGGCAAAAAAGGCATAAATGAGGCTTTTAGAAAGATACCCGGCTGATTTTCTTATTGCAAAACCACTGTTCATTAACCCGCACATATGTATGGGTTGGTGGACAATTTTAGGCTTCATAACCAGCATTGCATGAGTCCTGCAATATTGAGTGTATCATTAAGGTAAACCTGACTGGGGGAACAAGGAAGAAGCTGTACCGATGGTTTATTATTCATACTGCTTTGGCATAAGACTTGCAACGTGTATTATAAAAATACAGCAAGATAGATAAATGATACAGATTGGAGCTAATCTGTATTGTTAATGCAGGTTTTTCAGAGTTGTACACCAGTAATAAGGGGGGGGGGTTATTCTGACTGATCAAGAAGTTGGATCTCAGATTATAAAACAAGCCTGGCATTCCTTTGTCACAAAGGGGGTCGTTGGGGTTGATGTAGTACGGCCAGAAATAGTTAAATCATGGTATCGCAGCAAGCATATTGATCCTCTCGAAGGGCTCCAACCCAGATTATCCAACGGAATGCTGTTAGTGAAGCAGACTCAACATCGTGAACTCCTATCAACTGCCCGCCCCATTATGGAAGAGTTATTTGCTATGATGGATAGAGGTCTGGTATGTATCGCTGATAATGAAGGGTTTGTTTTGGAGGTAATAGGCAATACCGAATTTGTTCCTCCGGGAACTTTATGCAGCGAAGCACACGCTGGCACTAATTGCATAGGAACTTCCCTGGTGGAAGAAAAACCTCTGGAGATTATAGGATTTGAGCACTACCGTCGTTGTTTGCATGCGCTTAATAGTGCTGCTGCACCAGTAAAGGCTGATTCTGAAATCATCGGAGTACTATGCGCCATCAGTCCTTTTCATGACTTACCAAAGGATGTTTTGCAGATCATTAGTTTTGCTGCTAAAACTATTGGCAGTCAGGTTAGTGAAAAGACGAAAATCGATTCTATTATTGATTGTCTGCAATATGGTCTTTTTATTATCAATGGAAATGGGATCATAGTTAATATAAACAAGAGAACCCAAGAATTATTAGGGTTTGAGCATAGAAAGGACATTATTAGTCAACCATTAAGCACTTACGTTCCTAATGCCAGGGAACTGTTGGAAATCCTTATGGAAGAGGATGAAAATAAAATCTTGTTTGAAATAATTACCAAAAATAAAATCTTAACCTGTACCCTGCGGGTGAAAAAGAAACTTCGTAAGTCCGCCAATCGGCAGGATACAGTAATCCTGTTTTCTTTCTCTGATAATTCCAGTATTACTAGAAAACCAGTCCGTCCAAAGACCGACCATCATCTTTTTACTTTTGATGATCTGGTGGGATGTAGTACCGCCTGGCAGTATGTTGTTGCATTAGGATTAAAGGCTGCTAGGGTGAAGTCAACCATTTTGATAACGGGCGAAAGTGGGACAGGAAAAGAGATGTTTGCCCAGGCTATTCACTATGCCAGTAATCGAAAAGGCCCTCTGGTACCAATCAATTGTGGAGCAATTCCTAAAGAATTATTACAGAGTGAACTGTTTGGATATGCCGAAGGTTCTTTTACCGGAGCCAAAAAGGGTGGTTCAATGGGAAAATTCGAAATGGCGGATGGTGGGACGCTTTTTTTAGATGAGATAGGCGAAATGCCGATGGAGATGCAGGTTAGCTTACTCCGATTCTTGCAGGATAAGAAGGTTATTCGAGTCGGGGCCGCTAATCCCAAAATTGTCGACGTGCGTATAATTGCTGCCACCAATATTGATTTAGCAGAAGCTGTTATGGAAAATAAATTCCGAGACGATCTTTACTATCGTCTTAATGTCATAAATATTGAATTGCCAGCCCTGCGTGATCGGAAGGAAGATATACCTTTGCTGGTTAGTAGTATTATCCAGGATCTATGTCAGGAAGTATATCAGGATATAACACAGCTGGAAAATGAAACCCTGGAGATTCTTATGGGATACAACTGGCCGGGAAATGTAAGAGAGCTGCGGAATGTTATAGAACATGCGGTAGTATTTGCAGAAGGTGCTCCTATTACACCTGCCTGTCTGCCGCTGCGTTTACTTGACTTCAAGGAGACCGATCAAGCTAAAGATTTAAAAGGTCACGAGCTGGAAATAATAAAGAAGTTTTTGAACCAAAATAATGGTAATATTTCAGAAACAGCCCGGGCTCTAGGTATCACCCGCAGTACTTTATACCGAAAACTAAATAATATCAAAAAGGTTCCTACCTAGGTACGGCTTTTCAATTTAAGCTTTATAAGCTTTACTTCATCCGATCCATTAAAATTACTCAATCTATATATCCATTGCTTATAATGATGTTCTTGATATACATTGGCTGGGTAAATACCTGTGCCAAGTCCATTAATGTTTACCAGCAGTAACATCCTGCTGATGCTTATATGTTGCTTCCCACCTCCATTAGCAATATCTAAGTTCATTTTGGGAACAAAAACTAATCTTGACAAGCATTATAAGAGCAATTTATATGCCAGGTGATTAAGACGCTACCATGCCAATATATCGCTATTCTTTTTTGCAAATAATCTGGGTCAGAGTTTCAAATATTTAGAGTTTATTTTTCAAATCGTTATAACTCGCTCTTGGACACTTATGTCGGCAGAACAATGAAATTACAGCAAGAAGCTGCTGACATTATGTCAACAGCTTCTTTAATCTTTATCGAAAATATAAAGCCTATTTCTTATCCTTGCAGATATTCATGAATAGCCTCTGCTGCTTTTTTCCCGGCGCCCATAGCCAGAATAACTGTTGCTGCTCCGGTAACAATATCCCCACCAGCAAATACTCCTGGCTTGGAAGTTCGGCCGCATTCATCAGCCACAATGTTGCCCCACTTGTTAGTTTCTAAATCTGGGGTAGTCTGTTGAACCAGAGGATTAGGTCCCTGTCCGATAGACATTACCACAGTATCTATTGGAATCTCATATTCAGATCCCTTAATGGGAACAGGTCTTCTTCGCCCTGATTCATCTGGTTCTCCCAGTTCATAACGCTGGCAAACTATTGAAACTACGCGCCCCTCTTCATTACCCTTGATTTCAATAGGACTGGTTAGCAGTTCAAAGTTTACCCCTTCTTCCTTAGCATGTTCCATTTCTTCCAGCCGGGCTGGCATCTCTTCAAATGACCGCCGGTAAATAATGTAGGACTCCGCACCCAAACGCAAGGCAGTACGTGCTGCGTCCATAGCAACGTTTCCTCCGCCAATAACAGCTACCCGCTTACCTACTCTAATAGGTGTCTGATATTCTGGAAAACGATAAGCTTTCATAAGGTTATTTCGGGTAAGAAATTCATTGGCTGAATATACTCCGTTAAGATTTTCTCCAGGAATATTCATGAAACTGGGCAGCCCTGCTCCTGTACCTATGTAAACCGCATCGTAACCTTCCTGCATCAATTCATCAACACTGCTAAGTTTACCTACTACATAGTTGGTTTTTATTTCTACCCCAAGTGCAGCAATATTATCGATTTCTTTCTGTACAATTGCTTTGGGCAACCGAAATTCTGGAATTCCGTATACCAATACCCCACCAGCTACATGCAAGGCTTCCAGGACACTAACCTTATACCCAAGTCCGGCTAGATTGGCAGCAGCTGTCAGACCAGATGGGCCTGAGCCAACAATGGCTACCTTTTTACCATTAGTTTCTGGAATTTTGACCGATTCAGTACCCTTGGCCAATTCCCAATCAGCAACATATCGTTCTAACCTCCCAATCGCAACCGGCTCATTTTTCTTTCCTAATGTACATAGTTTTTCACACTGATTTTCCTGAGGGCATACCCTTCCACATATAGCAGGCAGGTTATTTTTCTCTTTGATTTTTCCTATAGCTCCAGTAAAATCTTTCTCAGCAATCATTTTAATAAAAGCCGGAATATCAATCCCAACCGGGCATCCATCTATACATGGAGTATTCTTGCATTGGATGCAGCGGTTGGCCTCCAGTATTGCGGTTTCCTCAGAGTATCCCAGAGCCACTTCTTCGAAATTAGTACTGCGCACTTTTGCTTCCTGATGTGGCATCGGATGCTTTTTCGGTATTATTTTTCGTTTTTCCTGTGACATTGACATTCTCCTTCCCCGCACTTGTGACTGAGTGCTATCTTTTCCTCATTTATAAACATGTTAGCTCGCATTTTAACTATTTCCCAGTTTACTTGATGTCCATCAAATTCAGGACCATCAACGCAGGCAAATTTAGTCTCGCTGTTTACCTCTACCCGACAGGCGCCACACATACCGGTACCATCTACCATAATCGTATTCAAACTGACCATAGTAGTAATATTCTTAGGTGCTACGCGGCAGACAGCCTCCATCATCGGAACCGGTCCAATAGCGATGATCCGATCAACACTAGTCTGACTGAGGATCTCTGCCAAAACGTCACTAACAAATCCTTTTTCTCCAGCGCTTCCATCGTCAGTAGTAACATGAAGCTTGGAACTAATCCCGCTCATTTCCTGTTTCCAGATGAGCATTTCGGAATTTCTAGCACCGATGATTGAGATAACAGTATTTCCTGCTTCCTTTAAGGCTCGGGCTATAGGAAAAACCGGTGCCACCCCTACGCCGCCTCCAATGCATACCACGGTTCCATAGTTTTCAATCTCAGATTCCATTCCCAGGGGGCCTACAAAATCCAGCAGGAAATCACCCTGCTCCATCAGTCCCAGTAAATCGGTGGTTTTGCCGACTTCCTGGAATATTATAGTTATAGTCCCAGCATCAGCATCAAAATTGGCGATAGTCAGTGGAATCCGTTCTCCCTCCTCGTCAATACGCAGTATGATAAATTGACCAGGTCGGGCTTTCCGTGCTATTTCTGGTGCTAATACTTTGAATAGCTTAATTTTAGGGGCTAGTTCCTCCTTTAAGACAATCTTAAACATAATCTTTCCTCCCATCCTCTTTTGTCAACGTGTGCTATTTATACTACCCTTATCGTTACAGCACTGACTATCTTATGGCTGTCATTCTATCTGCTGACAATGATTGCCGATTTCAATGGTATCATAGTTTTGATCCACCATCGATTTGTATACAGAATTCTAGATAAACTGAATTACTAAATCTGATTATTCATAGACTGCAGCCCCGATATCAATCAAGAAATAGCTCCGTCTTCATCTCTACTGTTATCGCATCACTATTTTTAAGAACTGCAACCAGACCCTCAATCTTTGGCAGCTCATACTTATAATAATACTGGAAAGTATATAATTTTCCATGGTAGAAATTAGAATCGCTTTCGTTTACACCGGAGGCTAGCGCTCTGGCTGCTGTTGTGGCTTGCAGCAGCCACTGCCAGGCAACAACCACCACTCCAGCCATTTCCAGATAAATAGCGGCGTCCGCTTCAAATTTCTCCAGATCACCCCTTTGCTTAATTTCAAGCAGGAAGCCAGTGACTTCCTTAAATGCATCCAAAGCTTCGGTGAGTTTCTCGGCATATGCTTTCAAGTCAGGTATAGCTTGTGCTTGACCAATAGTTTTACTGACCTCTTCTATAACCAGTTGATAAGCCTTACCACCCTTCATGGTAACTTTCCTGCCCAGAAGATCCTTGGCCTGGATGCCAGTAGTCCCCTCATGCAGAGTGTCGATCCTAATGTCTCGATAATACTGCTCTACCGGGAAATCACGGCAGAAACCGTATCCACCCAAACACTGTATGGCTGCGCTGGCAGATAGGATCCCCATCTCAGAAGGATAAGTCTTTACTATGGGAATGAGCAGGTCAGAAATCAGGTCATATTTTTCAGATTCCTCACCTACCGTTGCCAGATCGAGATATTTGGCAGCCTGAACAGCCAGTGACAGGGCACCCTCACATATAGCCCGCTGGAACAGCAGCATGCGCTTAACATCGGCATGTTCAGTGATAGGGATCTGAGCAGACAGAGGGTCATTCTCAGTTATCTTCCGGCCCTGCAGACGCTGCTGCGCATATTCCAGGGCCGCATAATAAGCTGCAGTAGCCTTAGCCGTGGCGCCGATTCCAACTGCCACTCGCTTTTCATTCATCATATGAAACATATATGACAATCCCTTATTGGGATCGCCTACTAAATACCCATGGCAGTCGCCATTTTCGCCCATAGCCAGCTGGCATATAGGAGACCCTTTATAACCCAGCTTGTGCTCCATTCCGGTACAGGTTAAATCATTAAACTCAAATTCACCATTTTTATTGCTGCGGTATTTTGGTACGATAAACAAGGAAATTCCTTTTACTCCGGCTGGAGCGCCTTTTATCCTGGCCAGCATCATGTGAATGGTGTTATCTACCGCATCGGTGTCTCCTGCCGAGATAAATATTTTTGTACCCTTTATTTTATAATAACCCAGACCTGTATCTTCCGCCGAGGTTCTTATATCAGCCAGTGAGCTTCCTGCATCTGGTTCCGTCAAGGCCATGGTTCCCTGCCAATAACCGGAAAACATCTTTTCCAGATATTGATCCTTTTGTTCCCGAGAGCCAAAGTGGACAATCAGGTTGGCTGCTCCCCGGGTCAGCCCCGGGTAGGCATTTAAAGAATAGTTGGCCGCACAAAAGATGAACTGCAGCACATTCTGGATAACCGTAGGTATCTGCTGCCCGCCATATTCATAGGATTGATTGGCGTTGATCCATCCACCCTTACCGAATTCCCTCATGGTAGTCTTCACTATCGGGTGAGTTTTAACTATTCCGTCTATGTATTGAGGAGGATTAGTATCCATCTCTTGAAATACCGGATACATCATATCTGTACCAATTTTTATCGCAGTATCTATAATCATATCAAAAGTGTCCCGGCTGTGATCCTGAAAATATTCATACTTATTCAACTCATCTACACTGAAGACTTCGTATAACAAAAATTTCAGGTTGCGCTTACTTAAAAATTTATCTGCCATGTTCTATCTTTACCCTCTCCGTTAATCTACATCTTGATATGCTAGGGCATGTACCTTCCACCATCAACATGAATTACCTGGCCGGTTATAAACGATGATTCATCAGAAGCCAGGAATAAGCATGTACTTGCCACTTCTTCTACCGTACCCTGTCGGAGCATCGGAATGATCTTCACCTTTTCTTTTAGGATCTCAGGTGGAACAGCTTTACTCATGGCAGTTTCAATGAAACCAGGAGCAACAGCATTTACGTTGATACCTTTAGCCCCCACTTCCTTGGCCAATGAACGGGTAAGGCCCACAATACCTTCTTTGGATGCAGCATAATTAACCTGTCCTGGATTGCCAAATCGAGCAGCTGAAGATATATTCACTATCTTACCATAATTTTTATCCCTCATGGTTGGGAGGACTGCCTGGCAGCAGAGGAAGCTGCCCTTAAGATTAATGTCAATAACTAAATCCCACTGCTCCTCACTCATCCTGTGGGACATTACATCTCTGGTTATACCTGCATTATTGATCAGAATATCGATTGTTCCAAAATGATCAAGTACTTTTTCAACCAAATTCTTAATATCTGCTGCCTTGGTGACATCTGTCATTACCCCCAGAGCTATTCCATTTTGTTCTATTATTCGTTTTTCGACCTGTTTAACCAGGTCTTCCTTCATATCGCATATTACGACTTTGGCACCTTCCCGAGCAAATCTACAGGCTATACCTTTTCCAATACCCTGACCAGAACCTGTTATAATGGCTACCTTGCCTTTCAGCATTATATAATCACTCCTATTTGTCAGCTTCCAGTCCTACTAGACCCGGTATTTTATTCGAACTTAACCAGAAACAGCGTACAATCAAAGTATCCGGGTCATGCAGGACCCGGATACTATTAGCCATGCATATAAACATGTACTAGACAAGCTTATTATCCAAGGAAACGCTGTATACTGCCTGTTATACAAGTCATCTATAAAGGTCTTCTGTTGGTGCGTTTCCATATTCCCATTTTTGCGGCTTCTGCCATCAGTTCGTCGCGGAAATCTGGATGCGCTATCTTTACTATCTCCTCAACTCTTTCCCACACGGACAAACCTTTAAGCTGAACCTTTCCATATTCGGTTACAATCCAGTGGATGCTGTGACGCGGGGTGGTTACAACGGCACCGGGGGTCAATATAGGCTTGATCCGGGATACCAACGAACCATCTTTTCTTGTCCGGGTAGAGGTGAAGGCCAGGAAGCTCTTGCCGCCGTTGGAGTCAAATGCGCCAGAAACCCAGTCTAATTGTCCGCCGGAACCAGATACCTGCCTTAATCCCATGGTTTCTGAACAGGCCTGGGTTAGAAGGTCGATCTCCAGTAAGTTGTTGATGGAAATAATCTTGGGCTGCATACAGACCCGCTGGGGAGCGTTGACGTATTCCACCGGGCAGGAAGCCAGCCTGGGATTGTCATCGATAAAATCATAAGTTCTCTTATTACCCAGGGCAAAGGTATAGGTAGTTTTATACTGGTCATAGTATTTATTGGCATTGGTGACTTTGCCGTTTTCATACATGTCAACCATGGCCGGGCAGAACATTTCGGTCTGAATTCCTATATCCTGCAGGTCCGAGTTGGCAATCATCATACCAATAGCATTGGGCATTGTGCCTATTCCCAATTGAATGTTGCATCCATCGGTTATTTCTTCCATGATCAGCTCAGCAATCTTTGTTTCTTCAGGGCTTGCTGAAGGAATTTCACCGGTATCATGGAGCGGCCGGTTGGGACCTTCAATAATATGATCCACCATGCTGATATGAACAAATTCCTGATAACCACCCAGGCAGCGGGGCAGAGTCTCGTTGACTTCTACTATAACACAGGGAGCTTCCATGGCTTTCACATAGGCATCGGTGTTAGTAATACCGATGTTGAAATTGCCGTGTTTATCCATGGGACCAACCTGGGCTACCCAGAAATCTCCTCTTCTGGAAGCGGGGGACCGGTCCTTACGATAGGTCATCTGGTTGGTATCATGGTAATTCAAGGGCAGGAAGTCAAGTATTCCCTTATCACCAAAATACCGGTCCTGGGCATTAAAAAACCAGCTAGCAACCTGAAAAGTCTTCATTTCCGGGTCTTTCAGCAATACATGGGGCGCAGGCGGCATCTGCCCGCTCAATTTAATGTATACTTTTTCCAGGCCGGGTTCACCGGCGCGAGCACCCAGTGCCTCGTCGTATGCGATTGGTTTGAGATTAAACGCACCATAGTTTACAATGTCTCCGCTTTTTACCATTGATGCTGCTTTTTCGGCGGTGATTAATTTACTCTTATACTCCTCCAAATAACTCTTCACTCGAATTTCCTCCTTTTATTGTTTTATTCAATAGTTAGAACATGAATCTTCCGCCATCGGCGTGAATAACCTGCCCGTTCACAAAAGCTGATTCGTCCGAGGCCAGGAATAAACATACATTGGCTACTTCTTCAATAGTGCCCTGACGGAGCATAGGAATGTTCTTGATCAGGGTCTTTAGTATGTCTTCCGGGACTTTTTTGCTCATTTCAGTTTCAATGAAACCTGGAGCTACTGCATTTACATTTACTTGCTTGGGTGCCAGTTCTTTGGCCAGGGCGCGGGTCAAACCAACAACACCTGCTTTAGATGCAGCATAATTAGTCTGTCCTACATTACCAAACCTGGCAGCGGAAGTAATGTTAACAATCTTGCCGTAACCTTTTTCCCGCATTATAGGGGCTACTGCCTGGCACAGGTTAAATGTACCCTTAAGATTTACATTGATTACCGCATCCCACTTATCTTCAGTCATTTTATGTACCAGCGCATCCCGGGTGATACCTGCATTATTCACTACAATATCTACTGTGCCAAATTCTTGTACCACTTTCTCAACCAGATTCTTCATATCCGTTACACTAGAAACATCAGCAACCAGTGCCAGGGCGGTTCCACCATGATTTTTAATTTCGTCTTCAACCTTCTTAATCTGGCTGTCATTAACATCCACCAGGACTACTTTGGCTCCTTCCCGGGCAAACTTATGAGCTATTCCTTCTCCTATACCCTGACCGGATCCAGTAATAATGGCTACTTTGTCTTTAACCCTCATGAAAATAATCACTCCTAATACTCCTATAATCTCCGGGGATGATATTCATCCCCGGGTGATTATAAGCAATTACTTTAGTATTCAAAGATTTCTTCACTTGCTTCCAGAATCGAGGTATCCGCCATCTTGACGATTTCTTCTACATGCCATACATTGGGAACCACATTGGTCAAGTAGTAGCGGATAGAAAGCATCTTACCCTTATAGAAGGTATACTCTGGATCTTCTTCGGTAATTTCAGCCAGGCGTTTGGTAACTACCAGAGCCTGTTCCATCAGCAGCCAGCCACAGTATAGTTGTGCGGTAGCAGTAAGGGTGCGCCGTGCATATACGCCCATGAAACCCAGGGTTTCAGGTGATTTCATGTATCCCCAGATAGTCTTCTGAATGGAGCGGTAGGAAGCCAGAGCTTTTTCCAGGTGCTCCATCTCGCGGTCCATTCCGGGTATTTTGCCCTTGTTAGCAGTTATAAATTCTTCGATCTCCTTAAGGGTGGCAGCAAAAGCGGTGCCTTTCTTCTGGCTCCACTTGCGCCCCATCAAATCCAGGGCCTGGATATAATTGGTGCCTTCCCAAATAGACCAGATCTTGCAGTCCCGGGCAGCATTGGCGGCAGGATAGTCTTCACAGTAGCCATATCCACCGTAGGACTGCAGTGATTCAGCGATCAAGCCCCATGCTTCATCACTGGGATAAGCCTTGCAGAGCGGGGTAACCATATCGATTCTATCCTGAGCCCAGGCTTTGCGTTCTGGATCTGGATCGTTATGGGCTACATCCTGGTAGTAGTAACACTTGTAGAGCAGGGCGCGGCTGGCCTCAGTGGTGGCCTTATTCAGCATATACATGCGCTTAACGTCTTCGTGTTTATTAATAGTCTGACGCCCGGCTTTGGGGTTGGTTAATAGATGGCCCTGGACGCGCTCTTTACCATATTCCTTGGCATTCCAGTAAGCGTTGGCGGTTACAGCCAGAGAAAGTCTTCCTGTATCAAGACGAGCTCCGTTCATCATATTGAACATCTGGGCCATACCCTGGGCATTGCCTTCGGCATCAGGCGGATCTCCTACCAGCCAGCCACGGCAGTTGTTGTTTTCACCCACTACCAGGGCTGCAGTTGCTGACCCCTTCAATCCCAGTTTGTGTTCAATACCTATGCACTGAACGTCATTGTCGGAAAGGGAGCCATCTTCATTAACCCACTGTTTAGGAACAACAAACATGGATAAGCCCTTGGTTCCGCCTTTGGCACCCTCTACACGGGCCAGGTACATGTGCACAATGTTCTCTACATCATCCCGGTCTCCGCAGGTTATGAATATTTTCTGGCCTTTGATTTTATAAATCCTGGGATCATCGGTGGGAAACGCTTTAGAGAGCATGTCTCCGGCATCGGACCCCGCGGTAGGCTCGGTTATGCACATGGTTCCGCCCCAGATACCAGCTAACAGCTTTTCAAAAAAAATGGCCTTTATATCATCAGAACAGTATTCCTGCATCATACGGGCTGCACCGGATGCGGTTCCGATATAAGGCATAAAAGCGGGATTGGCAGCTGCCAGGATTTCACACACTGCACCAAACAGGCTGGTGGGCAGTGCGCCTTCGGTTTCGCGGCCCATATTGGTGGTGCCCCAACCATTATCCTGCAGGTAACGATATACCTTATGGAATGACGGGGGAATGTAAACCTGCCCGTCTGCCCATTTAGCTCCGATATTTTCTCCATCTTCGGCAGTGGGAGCTAAAACTTCAGCAGCAATTTTGCGAATTTGGTCGACAATCATATCCACATCGTCAACCCCGTAATAATCTTTATAACGATCATAGCTTAATACTTCCCCGGTGGGCAGCCATTCTTTTAAGCAAAATTTTATATCTCTGGTGTTATAAGCGTATTTATAAGACATAGTATTTCCTTCTTCCTCTCCTAGTTTTTACCAGGCAGTTACACCGCCATCGACGATTAATAACTGACCGGTCATATAGTCAGACGCCTTGGATGCCAGCAATACTGTTACACCCTTCAAATCATCTTCGCCGCCGTAACGCTCCAGAGGAATAGCTGAATTGCGACCGCCGATTTTAAGAAACCTGTCGGTCATGTGGGTTACAAACCATCCTGGTAGCACGGCATTAACGTTGATATTATACTTGGCTAATTTTACACCCAGTTCTTTGGTCATGGAAACAACCGCAGCTTTGCTGGCGCCGTATCCGATGGCTTCCAGGGATGGTGATCCTTGGATAGCACCGATGGATGCAACGTTAATGATCTTGCCCGGTTTTTTCTGCTCTACCATAACCTTGGCTGCCTCTGCAGCGCAGGTATAGGTGCCGATTGCATTTATTTTGAACATGTACTCCATCTTGTCAATTGGATAGTCCAGGGTAGGATATCCCCAGCTTAAGCCGGCGTTGTTGACCATTATATCTACAGTGCCAAACTCATTTACTGTAGCAGCAATCAAGTTTCTGCAATCTTCGGTAACAGCCACGTCGCACTTAACGGCCAGCGTCTTAACTCCGAATTCCTTGGCTATTTCGTTGGCTACTTCCTGGCATCTGTCTACCTTGCGAGCTGCAATTACAATATTGGCACCCTGCTCAGCTAAAGCCTCAGCCATTTGATGGCCCAGTCCAATGGATCCTCCGGTTACTATAGCTACTTTACCCTTTAAACTAAAAAGTTCCGCTACTTTCATCTCTTCACCTCCAAATATCTTTACCTACCACAGCAATTGATCCTCTAATATTAGAGCGTAGCCCCACCGTCAAATACCAGATACTGGCCGATTACATAATCTGAAGCCCTGGAACAGAAGAAAGCCACTGCTCCTTTAAGGTCATCTTCACCACCAAATCTTCTGAGGGGTATAATGGCCTTGGCTGCTTTTTCCGTCTTTTCATCCAAAGCTCTTCCGGAGAAATCAGTAGGGAAGTAACCAGGAGTCAGGCAATTTACATAGATTCCATACGGGGCCCACTTATAGGCCAGATCTCTGGTCAGCATTATCAATGCGGATTTAGTCGCAGTATAGGCGGGGGTGGATTGTCTTTTGGATGCTACCAGCCCGGCCAAAGAAGACATAAATAGAATTTTGCCGCCATTACCATTTTCTTTCATAGTTTTGGCTACTTTTCCGGTTAGGAAAAAAGTTCCAGTCAGATTGAGATCTATTACTTTTTTCCATCCGTCAAGGTCATGATCCATAGGATCGGAACCCCAGGCGGTGCCGGCGTTATTAATCAGGATATCGATTTTCCCAAAACGTTTAATAGCTGCATCCACCAAGTTGGTACCGTCGTCAAGATTAGCCACGTCGCAAGCTACTGGCAAAGCCTCGATATTATATTTTTTTTCCAATTCATCACAAAGTTTTTGGCAGCCTTCAATTTTGCGTGCTGCAATTACCACATTACAGCCCATTTCTGCCAGAGCATCCGCACACTGTGCTCCCAGTCCCTTCGACCCGCCAGTAATAACTGCAGTTTTTCCTTTAATATCAAATAATTCTTTTACGCTTAAGGTCACATTATCCACACCTTTCTCACAATATTGCAAGTAACAGTTGGAAAGGGCCATACAAAAACTGATCATATCACAGTTATTGTTATCATTTATGGAGTTCTGGTTCTTTGTTATCACCAGCTTAATAATGGGGAAAGGGCAAGCCGGTAAGGTTTGTCCTTTCCCGTGAAGGGGAGGGTGTTGATAGTAACTTAACCCTGGTTTTACTAATTATTCCAACTGTCGCTGAAACCTAATAATACTTAGACCATGCGAATGCCGCCGTCGCAGCGAATATTTTCAGAATTAATGTAAGGATTTAGTACTATTTGTTCTACTAACATCGCAAACTCATCGGGTTCGCCCAGTCTCTTTGGATGTGGAACCACTGCCTCAAGTGCTTTACGTCCAGCTTCAGGCATCTTAGCCATCATCGGAGTATTAAAGACGCCAGGAGCAATAGTATTTACTCTAATCTTATCTCTGGCCAGGTCTTTAGATATGGGAAGAGTCATAGCCATTACTCCGCCCTTGGAAGCTGAATAGGCTGCTTGTCCGATCTGACCGTCGTAGGCAGCGATAGAGGAAACATTAATAATAACGCCCTTTTCATCATCAACTGCTTCATTCTTGGCCATAACGGCGGCTACCTGGCTAATTACGTTGAATGTTCCGATTAGGTTAACATTTACTACCATAGCAAAGTTCTCTAGCGCCAGTGGTCCTTCTTTACCTAGAGTTCTTCCGGGTTTGGCTATACCGGCAGTATTGAGCAAAATTTGAACGGAGCCAAATTTGGCCACTGCTGCATCAACTACCGCTTTAACATCATCAACAGAAGTTACGTTGGCCTTAACAAATAAAGCATTAGCTCCTATTTTGGCTTCCAGAGCTTTACCCAGATCTTCCTGCAGGTCAACTATAACAACATTTGCACCTGCCTTGGCTAAACGAAGAACTGTTGCTTCTCCCAGACCTGATGCACCACCAGTAATGATTGCTGTTTTACCACTAATATTCATTCTTTTTGACCTCCCTAAAATAATCTTTAATGACTGGAATTTATTCACTATCACGAATATTGATCATGATATACGGCTCCATGTATTGATGTAAGTTCTATGTTCCGTTCCCCTCACATCCTAAGCTGGAGTATTATTTAATTCTTTCGAACAATACGGCATTGGCATTGCCGAACCCACCACAAAGAGTAGCCATACCATATTTTGCATCCGGCTTGTCAGTCTTCATAATATTCATTAAGGTGATACAAATTCTGGCTCCTGATTCACCCAGCGGATGTCCAAGTGCTAATGCTCCGCCCCAGAGGTTAACTTTTTTAAACGGTGCATTTTCTTCGATCCCAAGTTCTCTCAGTACAGCCAGAGACTGACTTGAAAATGCTTCGTTGAGTTCTATTACATCAACCTGATCCAGGCTGATACCAGTTCTTTCCACTAACTTTTGAACCGCAAAAATCGGTCCAACGCCCATCATGGTTGGATCATTACCAGCCATTGCGCCGCCCACATATTTGAAGTTATAGTCAAGTCCCAATTCATCAGCTTTGTCGCGGCTCATAATTATCATTGCACAGGCGCCCTGAGTCAGCGGTGAGGACATGGCAGCGGTGATTACGCCATTTTCTTTGAAGGGTGATTTCATTTTTTCCATACTCTCAAGGGTGATGTCATCTCTGATCCACTGGTCAGTCTTGACCATGAACTTGTTACCCTCTTCATCTTCCCCTTCAATAGGAATTATTTCACTGTCAAATTTACCGGCATCTCTGGCAGCAGCCGCATTTTTGTTGCTCCATAAAGCTACTTGACGCATATCTGCAGGGTCAACATTATATACTTCGGCAACCTTTTCAGCTGTTGCACCCATGGTTATTGATCCGGGAGGATATCTTTTGCCCAGTCTGGGAGCAAAATCGATTCCCATCGCCATAGGAACATGCAGCATATCTTCGCAACCAGCCACAATATAGGTATCCCCGTCTCCGACCATGATGGCTCTGGCAGCATGCTCTAACGCTGACATCCCTGAAGGACACTGCTGACATATAGTGTTAGCAGCAACATGTTCTGGATATCCACCAGCTAACCAGGCCAGACGCCCAATATCCAGAGTCTGTCCAACCTGTTTAGCAGTACCACAGAATATTGCTTCAACAGATCCGGGATCCACTTTGGGATTGCGGGCAAATAATCCGTCTAATACTCCGGTCAAGAGTTCGTCTGCCCTTACATTACGGAACCAACCTTTTTCTTTGTGTGCTCTGCCGTTAGCTGAACGACAACCATCAATTATTACTACTTCTTTCATCAAATTGTCATCTGCCTTTCTTTTAATTAGTCTTGAATTTATCTTCTGTGATAATTTCCTCTCACTGCTGGGATCATCTAACCTTCAAATATCCCTCCTAACCTCTTAATTAGCTTTTTCCATCAGCTACAATGTTCTAATGCATTTATATGGACTCACTGATGCAAATTCAATGCCAATAAAGAGAAGTGTCTTAAAAATGTAGAAAAAATACCGCCAGTGAGCCTCCCGCAGCGAAAATGTCCTGGTTTTGAAGAAAAATGCAATTCTCTATGGTCTCAGACTCATAGCTTTATGCTATGTATCCCATTGTTACCACTAATCAACAAGGGTGGCACCGGAGGTCACACTTCTGTTACCCCCCCTGGCTGCAATCGTAAGAAATCCGATTCTCATAAGAGAAGATTAAATCCACTGGTCAGAGGAAATACAAATGATGCATTATCCCTGAAGCAGCTTCTACCTTTCCGCCCTCATTTTTGAGCATTGATTCTTTAGAGACGCTGTAAGAATCAATAATTTCGGCCTCTCTTTACCAGGTTTCAGAATCAGAAAAGGAAATCAGGAAACCGGCAATTATATCGCCAATTTCCTGATTTAACTGCTTAAGATTGTTGTTTATAAATCAAATCCCTGTTGTTATCTGTCCTCCCATGGGGTTATAGCATACTTGATACATCCATCCTGTTTCTTGGAGAAGATTTCATAAGCCTGTTCGATATCATTTAACGGCGCATAATGGGTCAACATAAATTTGGGATCAATAATCTTTCCAAGTCTGCTATATTCAAATAACATGTCCCGTCCGGCGCTCTCCTGTATTCCCATGAATATTTTCAGATTTTTTACTACCGCTGCATTCATCACCGGTACATTGATAGGTTCGGAGAATAATGCTACTGAGCAGAAACGTCCATGGAAGCCGGCTACCTGTATGGCCATATTAAAGGTGACATTCAATCCAACCGTCTCTATAACTACTGATGCCATTGCGCCTCCGGTAATCTCTCTGACTCTTTCCACAACGTTTTCTTTGGCTGAATTTATGGTATAGTCGGCTACTCCATTTTTTACGGCTGCATCAAGCAGGTAATCTACTACATCTATTGCGATAATGGTCTTAGGATTATATAAGCGACCTACCAGACAGGTGCTCATACCTACCGGTCCGCAGCCGATGACTACCATAGTATCGCCCAATCCTAGCCCAACTTCTGTTACCCCATAGTGCCCGGTACAAAGCATATCTGGAATCAATATTACATCTTCATCAGTCTGACCTTCGGGGATAAGATTCATATAAACTGCACCCTTGGGCAGCTTGACATACTCAGCCTGGGCTCCATCCTGACCGCCGCCGCCGAAAACACCATTGCCCGGAGTCAGGCAGAAGCGTGCCGGTTTTCCTTTTTTACAATTAGCACACTCACCGCATTTTGATGCTGCATTTACTACTACCCGGTCTCCTAGCTTGAATCCTTTAACCGCGGGTCCCATCTCTTCTATTACTCCACAGAACTCATGCCCCTGGATTTTAGGCGGTGTAACTGTTGCCATGTGACCCTGACAGATATGAACATCGCTAGTGCAAATTAAGTTGAGTGTAGGTTTAAGAATAACATCATCTGGTGCAGTAATTTGGGGTAATGGAACATCTGTTAGACCGTAGTCGCCTGGTGCCCGGTAAACCATCGCTTTCATTGTGTCCTTTGCCATGTAATATTACCTCCCTCAATTTTCTCTTACTTTTGATTAATACTTTCGGGTGGATCATATCCCCCTGCCACTCACATGACCCGTATACGAAACTTAACTCTCTCTATAAGACTGTGGCATAAAACGCTTGATAAAAGGAGATCGCTTATGTTTCATAACATGGTTATTAGGATGATTGCAGGGTAGGATTCCCTCCCCCATTTATACCTGCTAATTCCAAATTGCAAAATTGATGCCAGCAAAGGGTATGGAAACGAATGACCCTGGACTATCTATCAAACCCCAAACTTGTAACCCTTATGCTTACCCAGGCAACAAAACTGTCACTTTAGGTAACAACTTTGTTTCTTTTATATTTTCTATCAATTAGTAATTTCATTCCTGATCAACTTAGCATAACCACCCGCTTCTGGATTAGCCTCATTTATTTAGCTTTTGACCTGACTGGTGATAAGCTCATTTGAGTATGCTCATCTGCCGCAATTTATACCTGTTAAGCAGATTCCCTCTTTGTCTACAATTAGCTGCAGTACCCCCATCCATAAGTTCTTAATAGTTAATCATTCTTATTATGACTGGCATATTGTTTGCTTGTAGTCTAGAGTTGAGCTAACTTCTTAAGATATGCAGCTTAAGCTCTTGTATAGGAAAGGAGACTATCATGATTAAGACCAATCAAATCGGTCCGGTAACCAGGTTCTTGATGGGACGTGTTATTAATGGCCAGTTAATCCGGGCTATGGCTTGTTATTATGTGGATGGACTGTTGATAGATAGTGGTCCGGTTCACGTAATCGATGAGCTGCCGCAAGCATTTGCGGGTATATTGGTCCAAACCCTTATCAATACTCATCATCACGAGGACCATATTGGAAACAATATTTGGTTTCAGCAAAACCAGAAACTAGGACCTGCCCTGGCTCATAGATTGGCGGTGCCAATCATAGAAAAACGTTCAGGGCAGCACATACCTCTACCCGCTTATCGGCTTACAACCTGGGGAGAACCCCCTGCCTCACGGGCAGAAAACATTGGTCTTGAAATAAGAAGTGAAAACTATCGATTTACGGTCATAGAAACTCCAGGACACAGCCCGGATCACATTAGCCTGCTTGAACCGCAGCAGGGCTGGCTGTTTGCAGGCGATCTATATTTTGGAGAAAAAGTATGTGAAATACATATGGATGAAGATCCCAACATTATGCTTAACTCTTTGATGAGATTACTGCGCTATGATTTTGATATACTTTTTTGTTCCTCTGGAAAAGTTCTGCAGGAAAATCCTCGTCAGGCCATAGTTGACAAAATTGCTTTCTGGGAGGAAGAAAGGGACAAAGTTCGTTATCTTTTCAAGCAGGGACTGGAGCCAGAAGAAATTAGAAATCGGCTCTATGGCCCGGAATCACCCCGCTTTGAACGCTGTAATCAGGAGCTGGGTAAAATTCATCTAGTTAAAGCATTCATCAAAGGGGTAAAACTTTAAGAATTTGTTTGATAGCCTGTTTTCCTGCTTATTGCCCTCCTCCAAACCCCTGCTTCAGGGTAACCAACAGGTGGGCAGAGGAAGTTCTTTAAATAGGCTAACTTTTTCAGGCCGGGGCTGTGCTTCAGCCCCCCTTCCGTTCATTCCTGCACTTATCTCCCAGGAGATTTTCAACATAATATGACATATGTGGCTCCTTTATCAGATTTTATATTAAATTTCAACTTTTTATTATTTCGATTCAATTAAATTGTGCTAAAATGAATTGTGAGGTAACAATTGTGTATCCAAGTAACATTGTTGTGTACAAGATTGTTTCCCAAGAGACAACCGGCCTGTACCTGATTGATATGTACCAGAGGAGGAGCATATATGGATGTCCATCAAAACAGACAATATTGGCAACGACTGCACCAGGATCCTGATCTGCGCGATACCCTCTCTCCAGAAATAAGAGCATCCTGGGAGAGAAGTTATAACTACGGAGTGTCTCCTGAATTGCTATCCCCTTTGAAAGTCAGCCATTCAGAACTCGATGTTCACCCTAATCTAGGTTATATGCTGGATATAGCCCAGCCCCTAACTGAACATATGCGTAAATTCCTGCCTGAAGATCATTCCATACTCCTTTTCAGCAACCAAGCATATATTATGGATATTATTGCCTCTGATGAAATCAAAACTGCTTTGGAAAGATACGGTATCCAAGAAGGAGGCTGTCTGGCTGAAAATGTAGCCGGTACTAATGCTGCTTCTTTAGGAATAGTCCTGGGTAAACCAGTTCAGGTAATGGGATATGAAAGCTTCTGCAAGTTTGGCATTAATTATGCGGCATCCTTCGCTCCTATTATCGATAGAAAAAAGGTAATAGGTGGTATAGCCATTCTCGGTCCTCTCGAAGCCTATGACCCTAAACTGCTAGGCATGGCCGATCTGGCTGCTTATTCCATTGGGGCCCGAATTGGAGTTCAGAGATGGTCCTACATGATTGACCAATCTGTCCGAGATGGTGTACTAGCGGTGAATGAAGAAGGCAACATATTCTATATGAGTAAACAATGTCATCGCATTCTAAAATTTCCAGAGCAGCCTACTTACAAACTTCCACTTACTGCTGTTATCGATCCGGGCAGGCCAGAAAATCAATACTTCTGGAATGTACTTAACAATAATCTGGCCATAATTGACGAATCGGTTCTTATTTCGGTAGGGGATAACAAGGAACCTATTAACTGTAATATGACTATCACCCCATTTGATGCCTCGGTTGGAGGATGGTCGGTTAAAATCATCGTATTGCAGGAGATGGAGCGCATAAACCGGTTGATCAGAAATTACTCTGGTAATAGTGCCCGTCTTACTTTTAATGATATTGTTGGTTCCCACCCCCAGTTTATTAATACTGTTAACCATGCCAGACGTTCGGCCGGTACCCGTTCCAATATACTTCTGCTGGGTGAAAGTGGAACCGGCAAAGATGTAATAGCCCAGGCTATACACAATGAAAGTCCTAGAAGAAATGGTCCTTTCATTGCCATCAACTGTGCGGCCCTGCCTAGAGAACTTATTGCCAGCGAGTTGTTTGGATATGATGAAGGAGCTTTTACTGGAGCTAAAAGGAGCGGAAATATCGGAAAATTTGAACTGGCTCACCAGGGTACGATTTTCCTGGACGAAATAGGTGACATGCCCCTGGACTTACAGGCCATGCTGTTAAGGGTAATCGAAGAGAAGAACATCGTCCGTTTAGGCGGAAACAAGTCCATTTCAGTTAATGTACGTATTATCGCCGCTACCAACAAGGATTTGGAAACGGAAGTAGAACGAAACAACTTTCGTCGGGATCTTTATTATCGTCTGGGCGTCATTAAAATAGTTATACCTACTTTGCGCGAAAGAGGGGATGACATTTTACAGCTGAGTCAGCATTTTGTGCACCTGCTCTGCCGGCGCTTTAATTTGCCCAAAAAGACGCTGGCCCCAGAGGTAACATATGCTTTTCAGCAGTATCATTGGCCTGGGAATATCAGGGAATTACAGAATGTACTGGAAAGCGCTATCCAATGGTCTTCTGAACCAGTAATCACCAGAGACCAGATCGAGCACTTACTGCCGATTTCAAAACCCGTAACCCTGGCGGAATTCGATACTATATCCCCCATCCCGGATGAACCATCCGAGTTACAGTCAATTAAAGCCTGTCTGGAAAAGTATGATAATAATAAATCCAAAACGGCTAAAGCTCTGGGAATATCCCGTAAAACATTATATAAACGCCTGGTCAAGTATGGGCTAAACCTCAATGGTCAATGAATATACCCGGGTAAGCCTCACCTATTGTTGACAGATGCTGTGGAAGAATATTTTTCCACAGCTCAGACCGAGTGCAAAAAGACCCCCGGATTTTAATTGAGGTTTTACTGCTTTAGCTGCATTGATACTAAACTTGATCATCCCTTGCTATCAAGGCATGGTTATATTATTTCCTGGTCCAGAAAATGGTTAATCTCTTCTGAAGTGTAACCTATCGCTTCTAATACCTCCTGGTTATGCTGACCCAATTCTGGGCATATAAAATTAATCTCACCCGGACTGGCAGAAAACTTAATCGGCAGGCCAGGCAGTACTATGGGATGATTGGATTCACAAAAATTCTCCACCTTAATAAGCATCTCTCTGTTCAAGACCTGGGGATGGCAGCTGACTTCGTCCAGGCTCAAAACAGGGGCAAAACAGATATCAGCATCGCCAAATATTTCCACCCATTCAGCCTGGCTTTTTTGTTTCATTATTCTCCTGATATCTTTTATCATACTGGGCTGAACTTCGGGCTTTTTGTGAATCGGAATATATTCAGGCCTGCCTATGGTCTGGCAGAACTTGGTCCAGAACTTTTTCTCTGAGGCTCCTAGGCTCACATATTGATTATCACTGGTTTCATAAACGTTGAAATAAGCATAACCTCCAGTGTTTAATTCATTTCCTCTTTGCGGCAGCCGGCCCCAGCCTGACCATTCAGCCAACGTATATACTAAAAGACTTATGGAACCATCCAGCATGGAGACATCGCAGAATTGTCCCTGACCGCTATGGTTACGTTGGTTCAGTGCCATTAATATAGCTATTATAGAATATAAAGAACCTCCGGCCAGGGCAGCAATTTGTATTGGCGACATGGCCGGCTGATCAATCGTTCCAGTGAGACCAGCAACTCCAGCCAGGCTCAAGACATTTATATCGTGGGCTGGAACTTTACTTAATGGGCCGGTTGCCCCAAATGCATTTACCGCACAGTAGATAATCCGCCCATTGATCTCCTTCAATACCCGGTAATCCAAGCCCCATTTGTCCATAGTCCCTGGCCTAAATCCATCTACTATGACATCGCTGACAGCGGTCAGCCTTTTAAATATCTCCTGACCTGCTTTTTCTCGCAGATCCAGGGTAATGCTTTTCTTGTTCCTGTTTACTTCATAAAACCGAATACTCTGGCCTCCGATAAGGGGTTGAAGTTGTCGAACTGGATCACCAGTCCTATCTTCAATTTTTATTATTTCAGCTCCATAATTGGCCAAAATCTGGGTACAAAATGAGCCTGGCAAAGTCTTGGATAAATCTAATACTTTGATTCCCTCCAGGGGCAATTTCACAATCATTCCTCCATTTCCTATTTCTAAACCCGTGTTTATTCCGATTAATACTTTTTCAGGCCAGCTGAAAAAAATCAGCTCCCATTTACTAAAAGGAGCCGATATTGTATATTCTTGCCCTCCAGGAGATGAACTAAGGTAGTCCATCTCCTGGAGAGTATGAAAAATATAGTTTAGATGAATTAAGGAGATTCGATTTATGGGAGATTATCTCCCTTTATAATTTGGTTTTCTCTTTTCAATAAAGGCAGTCATACCTTCCACCTGATCCTCGGTACCATAGCACATAGCCCAGCCATGGGTTTCAATCTGAAGTCCTTTTTCTAAGCTGGTGCTCCAGGCCGCATTCAAGGCTTCCTTGGCCATTCTTAAAGAGAAAGCCGGCTTCTTTGCTAATTTCTTCGCCCATTTCATGGTGGTTTCTTCCAGTTCTGCCAGGGGCACAACTTTGTTAACTAAACCTACTTCCAGAGCGGTTTGGGCATCAAATGGTTCACCAAAGAAAACAAGTTCCTTGGCTTTATTGAGCGGCATAATTTGCGGCAATTTTTGCGTTCCCCCGCCACCGGGAAAGATTCCTACATTAATTTCAGGTACAGCAAATTTAGCATTATCTGCACAGATTCTTAGATCATGATTGAGAAGGCTTTCCATACCACCGCCCATAGCAACTCCTGCTACCATGGCAATAGTGGGTTTAGACATGTCAGCAACGATAGCACAAGTCTTTACCACACCATCAGCAAATTCTCGGGCTTCTTTAACTCCAAAGGAAACAAAGGACTTTAAGTCTCCACCTGCACAGTATGCACGTTCGTTACCAGTTGATATCATTACCTTTACGTCAGGATCCTTGGCAATGGCTTCATATATTTCTGCTCTTTCTTGCATCATTTCCCAATTAACGGCATTCAGAGCTTCGGGGCGATTCATCTGTACGATGGCAATTCCATCTTCTACCTTGACTATCATGGTATTGTACTTTTTGTCTCTATATGACATGTATTTACCTCCTATTATTTAACTGAATTTCTTCGGAGATCAAGCTTTCTTGCTCCTATTTCCTTAACTGAAAACTCCTCCAGGTCGCTGCCTGGGGTTGTCTTTCTTTCCCCCCTTTATTCTTTAATTGCCGTGGCTGACTACCGGCTGTTTATAGATCTGGTCATCACCTGACCCATTATTACTCCTAAATTTTATAAGCAAATTCTATGCCAACTCAGTACTAGTACCCCCGTAATAATCAAAACGCTTTCTAAAAAACGATAAACCATTAACCTGCTCATGTATCTTTTTAATACAAAGCTGCCCCCAAATAATACACTCCTGCCGCTGCCCAATAAATGCCTATATAGACTCAAATTCCAATTTTGCGGTCTTACTCCGTTTTCAGCTACATAAAATAAGTGGTTTAAGCTAGCTGCAGCCATTTCACCCTTCTCTTAGGGCTATAAATGCCAATATATCCGCTGTGGCATCGTTCTTGCAAATTAGTAATTATTAATACGCAGAAGCGCCCAGGAGGTGATCTATATACTGCACTTTTTAGTGCCGTTGTTTTCCAATTTTTAATTTAAATGATGCAGGGTTAATATATTGAAGGAGGTTAAATATGGGAACTTATATGAATGAATACCAGAATAAATTACGTACTCCAGATGAAGCTGTTCAAATTGTTAAATCAGGTGATTATATCAGCTACAGCCATTTTGCCATGACCCCCCCGGCGCTGGATGAAGCCCTGGCCAAAAGAGCCGGAGAGTTGAAAGATGTTAAAGTAAAAGGGGTATGTCCTCTCATGCTCCCTAAAGTAGCTACTGATCCACGGTCTTTTACCTACTACAGCGGTTTTTTCAGTCCAGTAGATAGAAAACTTAGAGAAAAAGGCCTTGCCTACTTCATTCCTTCCAATTATGGCAACACCCCATTAATGGCCAGGCAGGGTTATTCGAATAGAACCGATGTGCTTATGATCATGACTACCCCTATGGATAATAATGGATATTTTAATTTTGGGCCAGCCTGTTCAGAGATAAGAGCTTTAGCTGATATATCTGACCAGATAATTGTGGAAGTAAATGAAAATGCTCCCTGGTGTTTTGGAGGAGAACAAGAAACTATACACATTTCCGAAGTTGATTACATAGTAGAACACAGTGGTCCCCTGCCTGCTATACCAGGTGATATTCCGGCCAGTGAGATAGATAAAAAAATCGCCGCTCTTATTGCCGAAGAAATCGAGGACGGTGCTTGCCTGCAATTGGGAATTGGCGCTATGCCCGGTATGATTGGCAAGATCTTGGCAAACAGTGATTTAAAAGACCTGGGAGTCCAATCAGAAATGATGGCTGATTGTTTTATCGATATGTTTGAAAAAGGCATTATAACCGGTAGAAATAAGCGAATAGATAGAGATAAAATGACTTATACTTTCGCCCTGGGCAGTCAGAGGCTTTATGATTTTCTCAACCGAAATCCAGCTTGTGCCATATTACCGGTTGATATGACCAACCAGCCGGCCAGGATTGCCATGAATGATAAGGTAGTAGCAGTAAACAACGCGGTGGAAATAGATTTATACGGGCAGGTGAATTCCGAGTCCTCCGGCATGAAACATATTTCCGGTACCGGTGGGCAGCTTGATTTTACCTGCGGCGCTACCCTGTCCAAAGGCGGCAAGGCTTTTATATGCATGTCCTCTACCAAGGTCGTAGACGGACAGACCCTATCCCGCATTGTCCCCTGGCTAGCCCCGGGATCAGCGGTTACAGTCCCTAAAACCTGGGTTTCACGGGTGGTAACAGAAAATGGTATTGCTAACCTGATGGGCAAACCTGATTGGGTAAGAGCAGAAATGTTGATTGAAATCGCTCATCCGGATTTCCAGGATGACTTAGTCAAGACAGCCAAAGAGCAGGGTATCTGGACCAGGACCAATAAGATAGAATAGCATTTTCAAAGCCGGTCTGCTAAGGCCGGCTTTGTATTCCCTGCTTAACAGCATACTAGATTTATACAACACACTAATGGAAGTACTGGAAATAATATTTCTATCTTTCCATTTCCAAACATCAAGGCAGATAGGAGAGAATAATATTTTATGACAGAATACCAGCACTTATTGGTGAGAAAAGAGAGTAGAGTAGCCATCCTGACTATTAATCGTCCGGATAAAATGAATACTTTCAATCGAGAAGTTTGGAGGGAAATTATAAAAGCCAGTGACGAAATTGAAGAAATGGAAGACCTGGGTGCAGTAATTGTTAACAGCAGCGGAAAGAACTTTTCAGCTGGCGTAGACCTCAATCATCTCAAATCAGCAGCAAATTCAGATACTATACGAAAGAACCTGCCCTGGGAACAAGCGATGTACAACAGGTTTGAGGATTTTCCTGTGCCTGTCATTGCTGCCGTTCAGGGATTATGTTACGGCTCAGGAACCGAATTGATCTTAGCCTGTGATATCAGGGTTGCATCTAGGGATGCCCGAATCGCTATTCCCGAGGTAAGATTTGGCCTCTCACCCGATATGGGAGGAACAACAAGACTGCCTCGATTGGTAGGACCCGGTCAAGCCAAGCGGTTGATCCTGGCATGTGAAGAAGTGGACGCTGAAGAAGCTAGAGCAATTGGATTAGTAGAAATAGTTGTTGAACCGGAAGAACTTATAGAACGTGCTATGAAACTGGCCAAGCGTATAGCTGCAATGCCCCCTGCTGGGGTTTGGATGGCTAAAAAGGGGATCAACCTGGCGGTTGAAAGCGGACGTATGGCCAGCCAGCTATTCGAACAAGCCCAATCGGTATATTGTTGTGGTACCGAAGATAAACAGGAAGCTATCGATGCCTGGTTTCAGAAAAGAAAGCCAGATTTTAAGGGAAGATAATCGATATTTAAGCAAGCAACTGACCCGGGATGCTTCCAATAAATCGATATATCTATCCAAGTTATCATCTCATATCCATTTAATAGTACTTGCCGAATAAAAAGGTAGCAGAGATTCTTATTGAAATCTCCGCTACCTTTTTCTCATACCGTTGGTCTACGACGATCCGTGTTGAGCCACCTTGGCATCTGGGGTGAACGACCATTTAGCCTTTCTTCCTTAATGTCCGACAGATTCCGTTAATATACGCCACTTTCAGCTGTTTATGACTAAAGATTATTTTTTAATCATGAAGCAAAATTCCTGCAATTATCATCTTTTGCATATCAGTTACGCCTTCAACTATTGGCCCGGTAATGGCATCCCGATAGCTCTTGGAAACTTTGTAGTCCGCCATTAAGCCATAAGAGCCATGTACATCTACAGCCAGCCGCGAGGCCTGCCAGGCTGCTTCGGTCACGAAGGTCTTGGTTAAGGCCGCGGTCTTAATAAATTCGGCCTGATCCTGTATATCATTGGCCATACATCCCAACCGATAGGTAAGCCAGCGAGCTGCTTCCAGGCTAATAGCCAGATCCGCTAGTTTAACCTGGATAGTAGGGAATTTGGCAATTACTCCATCACGATGCATTTTGTTCCTGGCATATTTTAGGCTTTCCTCCAGGGCAGATCCCAGTCCTCCCAACGCGCTGGCTGACATCCCGATTTTACCAAAGCCTATACCATATTGCAGAATAGGATAACCATGTCCCATTTCTCCCAACAAGTTCTCAGCCGGCACCTGCACATCCTTAAGATAAACATCTAATAAAATCTGACCATGTAATCCAATCTTGTCCCATGGTTCCGATACTGAATAACCTTCACAGAATTTATCTACAATAAATCCAGTAGGTTTTCCACTTTCTGCATCCCGGGCAAATACTACCATTGGTCCTTTATAACTAGCATTAGATATGAAGCGTTTGGTTCCGTTGAGGATAAAGTAATCCCCCTTTTTAACCGCAGTAGTAGTAATCTGTTTAGGATCAGAACCGGTACCAGGTTCGGTAAAAGCAAAAGAAGCCAGCCATTCTCCTTTACAGCAGGGAACCAGATATTTTTGTTTCTGTGCTTCGGTGCCAAATTTGGTAATGGCGCCTAAACCCAACGTATTTACCGATATTAAAGAGCAAACCGGCTTGCATACCTTACTCAGCTGTTCCAGGACCAGTACGTATCCATCATAACCAGCTCCAGCTCCCCCATACTTTTCTTCATATGGTAAAGCGAAGAAATCATATTCTGCCAGTCGGCTTATAATGTCTTCAGGAATGCGATTTTCCCGCTCAATAAGGTCAACTACTGGCTCCAAATATTTTTCAGCAAACTCCCGAGCACTAGACTGTATCATCAGCTGTTCCTTACTTAGCTTAAAATCCATAATTTATGGTCTCCTTTCCGTCTTTCATTCATTCTTGATGTTTTCCGGTATCCAAGGTATTGAAGGAGTTTAATTTGGACTTCTATCATTTCTAAGTTCCCTGGAATTCAGGGGCCCGCTTCTCCATGAAAGCTCTTACCCCTTCGCGAAAATCATCACTGCTCCAGCATTGTACCTGTGCGCCCGCTTCCATACTGGCAATAGCTGTAAAATCATTATTTACGCAGGCTCTTAGAAGTTGTTTAATATATCTGAGGGTAATCGTTGGACCCTTGGCCAGCTTATCTGCCAGCTTATATACTTGAGGGTAAAGCTCGGTGTTTGGCACTACCTGATTAAAAATACCTAATTCCAGGCACTTTGCAGCATTTAATATTTTCCCGCTATACAATATTTCCGCCGCTCGATGATGCCCTAATTTCTGAAATAATAAATATGAAGTTCCTCCATCGGGTAATAAGCCAATATTAATAAAATTAGCAGCGAAACTGGCTTGCTCCGATGCGATCAACATATCCGCCGCCAGAATTCTTCCCGTAGATACTCCGGCTACCACTCCGTTAACAGCAGCAATAACAGGCATAGGCAAATCATAAAACCTCTTATTATGTTTATAGGCTCGTTCGAATATGTCTCGGGCAACGTGTACCTTTTCCGTAGTCATCAGCATATTAATGTCGCCCCCGGCAGAAAACGCTGATCCGGCACCGGTAAATACTACAATCTTAATGTCATTTCTCTTCTCTATCTCATCCAGTACCAGCTCAAAAGCGGATCCCATCTCCCTGTTCAAAGCATTATATATTTCGGGACGGTTTAGAGTTATAGTGGCAACTCCATTATCCTTAATATTGAGCAAAACCAGCCCATCCAGTACTAAATTTCCGATATCCATCCTACTCTCCCTTTCTCTATTGGTATTCCCTTGCCTGAGTGTCAAGACAAGAACTTTATCTGCAGGCCTATTAACAGCCGATTTTGCAAGAATAATGCCAGGCTGGTTTTTAGGGGATACTAGCCGCTAAAAGCTATAGGGAGAAGGTTTTCTATGTACAATTCTGATACAACTGTGGCCTTTATTAATACAAGAACACAATACGATCCGATACCCGAAAGAGAATTATATAATGTTAATTAAGAATAATCTCCAGGCAGTTTAAATTAATGCAGGAGTAATTTGTCTTAAGTGCGATATTAATACCGTCCTTATAATGCTTGAATTGCATAAAGCCTGGTCGAAGACTAACCCGGTCAGAAGACCTGTAAATAAGTCGATGACGCTGGGTAAAGGATATTATCTGATTTCTGGGAAAAGAACCGGTAGAATTAGATGCCTTCTGACCATCTATATGCTCATGTCTAGAATACGCGGTAACATTTACAGATTGTTTCAGAGCATTTATGGTTAGCAACTTATTGCCCTACACAAATATGCAGCAAAATATTGTTTCATTAAGAGTTTTGGTAATAATCTCTTCCCAGGTTGACATCATCTGCCAGGAATTCTTCCCTTACCCCGTTGGATAATTTAACTATAAGACCTCCCCGGTCGCTGATATCAACAGCCAACCCACTTACAGACTCTGACCCCTTATTAATAGTAATCGTTCGGCCCAGAGTCATATTGTTTTTTATCCAAACCTTACGTACATAACTGTTTCCCATTTCCAAAAATCCACGATAGTGTCCCTCCCAGGCTACGATAAACTGACTTATCAGGCTCAGCCGAGAAACGAATTGACCCAGCTCCAGTTTTAAAGAGGTGCTCGTTTCCATACAATCAAGGGGTAAATGCTGCTTATCTAAATTCACGTTTATACCCATGCCAATTATTACGTAGTCCAAAGCTCCTTTAGATGTTATACTGCTTTCTGCCAGAATACCGCACACTTTTCTACGATTAATGATAACATCGTTTGGCCATTTTATCCCTGCTACACAACCTGTAGCCTTATAGATGGTCTCGGCAACAACTGCTCCGGTTAAAAGAGTAAATAGCGGAATATTTTGAAGGTCTACCCGAGGTCTTATTATCATAGACATTAGGATACCCCGACCTGGTGGACATGACCACTGCCGTCCCCTTCTTCCTCGTCCGGAGGTCTGCCTTTCACTGATAACGATGGTGCCATCGGGCAGGCCCTCCCCGGCCAAGGACCGGGCTATATTATTGGTTGAGTCAACAGATCGGTATAAATAGACATCTTTTCCTTGTATATGAATTTTATGGCCTTCCTCGAGATTAACTGGTCTAAGACGAGGATACTGAGGATTGTTCCTCTGACGGATGTAGTTCCTAATAGGAATATATCGGCATGTGATATTTTCATATGTTTTAATCTGCTTATTATCCACATAAACCGCTCCCTTCTACTGATTATCCTACTCGGTGCTGCTCTTCCGGCAGAGAAACATCCTGCCACCCCCATGTCCTTCTGCTAACTGAAGTCACAGGGGTGGCAGGCGTTAAAATAATTCCTCTTACCCTTTAATTGTTCTCGGAGTAATCATTTGATGAAATGGACAGATAGAAGTTGGATTCTGATATACCGATCCGACAAATGCTTTACAATAACTACGCAGATCCGCATATCTCACAATTTCATCTACGAACCCTTTTTGTGCACAATATATGGGTCTCGATTTATCATAGTAATCCTTGACCATTTCGTTCATTTTGTCTATCACCGGATCTAATGGTTTGCCAGCCTGTTTTTCTTTCACCAGCCTGCGAGAGAAAGCAGCTGCTGCAGCTGTCTCCCCATGCATTACATAAATTTCTGTGGTTGGTGTACCCAGAGTAAACACATTATTGTTGTTTCCGTTGGGCCCCCCCAGTAAATAATGGGCTGCAGCCGTACCTTTTCTAAGCACAATTAGTATCATGGGAAGATCAGTCTGCTCGATAGAATAAATCAACGACATTCCCAGACCAAGCAGTTCAGCTTTTTCAGCTGTATCTCCTACATCAATTCCAGTAGTATCCTGCAGCCATATTATAGGAATTCGATCCCTACCACAGAAGGTAACAAATTCACTCATCTTTATCAGGCCCTGTCGGTATAGTTTCCCTCCAATACCCTGATACTGATCGGTATATTCGGGATAGTTTGAACCCAGTACTCCCTGGTTGTTACCTATAACACCACACAAATAACCATCTATTTTGGCCAATCCGCAATATACTTCCGGCCCATAATCCGGCCGGTATTCCATATGTTCGCTATTGTCAAACAGCCTGGCCAGTATTTCTTTCATATTATAGACTCTTCTCTGGTTAAACGGCACCAGACTGTAAAGATCACTAGCAGGATATTTTGGTTCGGTCGGATCGGCTACCCTAAAAAAATCCGGGTGATATGCAGGCATATCTTTCATATATTGTTTAATTTTATCCAATACCTTTTCTTCTGTTTCACAAATTTCTCTGAAGAACCCTGTATTCATATAATGAATTTCCGCCCTGCCCGGTGGTGCAGAAGTCAACTTCTGAGTAGCTTCGATGAGGTTTTCTGCCGTCTCCTGATCAATGAATCCTTTAGGAGACATCCCACTAACAATACCCCCTCCACCAACAGCTATGTTAGCATCCTGGTGGGCAATCAGGGTGGTAGGGCTTATGCCATGATATCCACCCCCAGCAGGGTTGGTACCATAAATCCCTACGAGAACTGGAATACCTAGTTTCTCCAGCTCGGCGTGACGATAAAAAGGAGTCCCATTTCCTCGACGGTTAGCATATACTTCTTCTTGTTCAGTTAGTTTAACTCCGCTGCAGTTAAGCAGCCAAACCAGAGGTATATGAAGCCTTTTAGCCATATCCGTAACCCGCAGAATATTATCTGCCTGCCCCGGAATCCATGCTCCAGCCATTATCTGGTTGTTAGATGCGATAATTACTGCCCATTTCCCAGCTATTTTGCCTAATCCATCGATAACCCCGGTAGTGCCCTCTTCATTATTATCCGGATCATATATGGTATGCAGAGGACACCAAGTATCGGGGTCTACCAGATAGTCTATCCGCTGCCATGCGGTCATCTCACCTTTACTATTAATATCCTGCGCCGCTTTTCCTGCATCTGTAACCCTTCTAACCGCATCGGCTAATTCTCGTTCAACTTTTTTTATCTCGTCTACATTCTGTTTCAGTTCCCTGGGTAAATCTTTGCCTATTCCGGGCATCTCTTTAAAGTATGGATGCAATGAAAACCCATATTCTCCCATGCCTGCTCCTCCCTTTTAGCCAGGAACACTGCTTAGTATTTTATTTATCGGATAGCTGATCTACATGTTCCCAACTTCTGAAGTTGACTATCATGTTAACTCATTTTAACTACAGCATTAGCTGCGCTTAGAAATGGGCTGGTTAGAATTATACTCTGCTAAGAGTCTTTAACTTACTCAATTACCACCAGCACGTCGCCCTCATTGACACGATCTCCAGCCTTAACTTTGATTTCTTTCACTGTACCGTCCGCCGGGGCGAAAATGGGGTTTTCCATCTTCATTGCCTCCAGGATGATTACTTCATCATCTTCATTGACTGTCTGCCCTACCGTTATATTGATTTCTAATATTTTCCCGGCCAGGGGACTTTCTACTACTGCCATATTTATTACCTCCTTATATTTTTCAGTACTGGAGTTTATTAATAACTCAACAGTTGATAACATTTTTTGATGCAAATATTGTGCCAAAACAGCAGCACTTTACGAGTAGCATCCTATATTATATATCCCCCGTACACACTGGCAAAACTAAGCAATTCTATCCTATTTTCTCATCACTCTTCTATATAGCTTGTCTTGTATATTACCCATACAGGTGTATGGTTATCCGTACAGTAATTATTCTATTCGGGAGATTAACTGCTCCATCAACTAAATGGACCCGCTTCTATTTATTTCTGCTTCGCATGTAAATAAGCATTAAAATCCTAACGTTCTCCATCCTGCCATTTTTTCTTGGCACAGTATTTGCTTAATATTAGATGAAAATACTTCACAGGGGAAAGGGTGGTTTTCTTGATAGTCTAAGCTCCGTAGTTACTTATTTATAAAGGAGGATTATAATGGTTATTATAGACATGTTTGTAGCAATGGCAAAAGGAACTGGAATTGCAAATTTTTCACTGGCCCATATCGTTATGATATGCTTTGGAATTCTATTTATCTGGTTTGGTATCAAAAAGAAATTTGAACCATTTTTATTGGTACCGCTGGGTATAGGCTGTATCCTGGTTAACGTACCTGGAACCGGCTTGATGGATGTGGGGGGACTGCTGCACTTTAACTACCTGGGGATAGCAGCGGTAATTTACCCACCTTTGATATTCTTAGGGGTAGGCGCTATGACCGATTTTGGTCCTCTAATTGCCAATCCCAGTACCATAGTATTAGGGGCGGCTGCACACCTGGGTATATTCGTAGCTTTAATAGGAGCAAAACTACTTGGATTTGATATCTCCGAAGCAGGTGCTATCGGCATAATCGGAGGAGCTGACGGGCCTATGGCCATATATGTAGCTACTAAGCTAGCCCCTCATCTGCTCGGGCCGGTGGCAGTGGCAGCATATTCATATATGGCTCTATTGCCTCTGATTCAGCCACCCATCATGAAAGCCCTGGTTCCTGAAAAAGAGAGAATGATCGCCATGGAGAAGATGAGACCCGTATCCCAAATAGAAAAGATAGCCTTTCCGATAATGATGATTCTGGTGGTATTAGTACTGCTTCCGCCGATTGCTCCATTGATATCTTGTCTGATGCTGGGAAATCTAATTCGTGAGTCAGGTGTTATGGAAAGAGTAGCTAATACTATTGGTGGAGTATTCCTGGATGTTATTACCGTGTTTATAGCAGTAGCTATAGGTTCGACCATGAGTGCAGAAAACTTCGTAAATATGCAAACTTTAATGATTGTCGTACTCGGTTTAATAGCTTTTTGTATCGGTACCGCCAGTGGGGTTCTCTGGGCTAGACTGATGTGCTTTATGAGTAAGGGTAAGATCAATCCTTTGATTGGTTCGGCTGGTATAGCGGCTGTGCCTATGGCAGCCCGAGTTTCTCATATGGTTGGAATACAGGCTAATAAACGGAATTATTTAATCATGCATGCTATGGGACCAAACCTGGCTGGTGTCTTAGGCACTGCCGTAGCAGGGGGTATTATGCTCACTTTATTGGGGGTGATATAAATGGCCATTATTCAAGATACTTTATCAGGAGCAATCTTTCTGAGTGTATTTGACTTTATTGCTTGCTTTTTCGTTTTATATTTTATTAGTTTCTTTATTAGAGCCCTTAAGTTTCTAAATAAAGAACCCAAGTCATCCAAGCAGGATTAAACTCTATGCTAAACTCTATACCAAAGCATTAACGGTGTGTCAGGAGTATACCTCCTGACACACTGCCAGCTTTGGGGAGCCGCCCTTCTCGTTTCTTCAACCTCTTAAACCAACCCAAATGCTGCAGCTTTGGTTTTGTACTTCCTGACGAGTTACCATTTATCCTCTTATTAACTGGACTGCCCATTTTTTCAAACATAGCTCAGCTGATGTTAATGGCAAGCTCCATACAGCAGGATGTTATACTTCTCCGACCCTGGCTGACCCGATCAGGAAGTCAATGGATTTCTTCCCGAGCAAATAGAAAAGCTGTTCTCATATCAAGGAACAGCTTTTCTGACTCTCTATGTCCAATGTATCTTAATTTCTTAATATTGCCTCAAGCAGTCCAGCTTAAAAATGACTAAGGGGTACAGTATGGGAAATCAGATTTGAGGGGGTAAATCTGATTTAATATTCTTTTAACAACTGTACTGCTTGAGACAGAGTGGATTATTTAATGCCGCAGTCAACGTGATTTATCCCATTTTCCGCAGCTTTAAAACCGAGTACCTTAATCTTAAACCAGCTTATCTTTTTCCTTCAAAACCGCGATACCCGGGAGCTGTGACTAAAATATATATCCGGGTACCAAGGTATTGTTTGAAGGAGGAGTTTCGTTTTTTTGATATCATCCGAATGTCTAATAGCTAAATAGTATTCAGTATTTATATTGCGTTTATCAAACAACCAAACGCTAACCTTAAGCTTTCATCCCCAAGAAGCTATTTTCGTACTAATTTTCTAATTTATATTGCTTCATCCTGACTAAAAATGGGTTCGACTATCTCCACACATTCACCGGGCAGCCAACTGCTTATTTGCCCATCCACCAATAGTTTATATAAGCAGGTTCTCTCCTGGCGGCTTGTTCGCTGTTCGTCTCGGACGGCAACGATCATGCCCATTTTTCCATCGTAATATCCAGCTGGTCCCTTTACTAGTGCTAACTTTTTAAGCATCTAAATCATCACCTAACATATTTAATATTACGTATATATTATTAAGCAAAAATTGTGCCAGCTTTTTTAAATTCTATACTTTTTGTATATATCCGATTTTCATTCATCAGATATCCCATGAATCCAGGAAATCTCTATAATGCTGTCTTATTGCTGAAGTTGTTGGTTGTCCGGTTCTGCATACAGCTGTACAGTATAGTTGATATCGGAACCGGTCAGTGAGCACCCCACTCTCCCGCTTGCAAAAAGAAAAACGCCCCAGCGGCTACTGTATAATCGATGTTAAAGCGGATTTAATTCAGAAAACACAATAAGGTGCTGATCTCGGGGAACAGCACCTTACAGCTAAATTCTATACTTTAATTACCCTTATTTATCATCTGCAGTGCGACATCAATTCTGTTCAATGTTTCTTCTTTACCCCAAATGCTTATGAGACTTGGCAGGTCAGGGCCATGTATCTTTCCACTGACCGCACAGCGCAGGGGCATAAATACATTTTTGGGTTTGGCTCCGGTTTTTTTCATCACTGCTTTGATATGCTGCTTAATATCTTCAGGCGTTTCAACATCTGGAAATTCCTCGGCAAAGGTCTGCAGTACTCCTGCTACACCCTCACCCTGCAGGACCTGGACGGTTTCAGATTCATAAGCGATATTATCAAATATTACCGCTACCTCACGGGTTATATCGCTCAAGCATACCAGATGGTCGCGCACAGTGGCAATCATAAGCTCATATTTTTCCTGGCTCATCCGGGATACTGATCCTGCATAGGGGGAATCATCCAGAAAAGGTTTGACCATATTAGCCAATTCTTTAAGATCCAGTTTCTTTATGTACTGCTGGTTTATCCAATTGAGCTTATCCATGTCAAAAACCGCTGGACTTTTGGAAACTCGCTCCAAAGAAAAAGCCCCGGCAATCTCGGGTGGGGACAGCAGCTGTTCTTCCCCTTCGGGAGCCCATCCCATCAGGGACAGGAAATTAAACATAGCTGCTGGCAGATATCCCATCTCCCGGTACTGGATAAGGGATGTGGCACCATGCCGCTTGCTCATCTTCTGCCGGTCACTTCCTAATATTAACGATATGTGGGCAAAAGCTGGCCTTTTGAAGTTCAAAGCTTCGTAAATCATTAGCTGGCGCGGGGTGTTGGATAAGTGTTCTTCAGCCCTTATTACATGGGTGATTCCCATCAGAACATCATCAATCACTACTGCGAAATTATAGGTAGGCAGTCCGTCTGATTTCTGTATGATAAAGTCACCTATGCTGTCACTTTCAAAACTTACTCGTCCCCGAACTACATCGTCAACTATATATATCTTATTGGCTGGAACTTGAAAACGAATAGTCGGCTTAATACCCTGGCTTATTTTAACCTCTTTTTCTGCGTCACTGAGAAACCTGCATTTGCCTAGATACCGAGGTGTATCCCCCCTGGAGATTAGCTCCTGCCGCTCCTGCTCCAGTTCCTCTTCCGTACAAAAACAATAATAAGCCTGTCCAGATTCCAATAAAGTCTGGGCATACTCCTGATAAATAGAGACCCTTTCAGTTTGACGATAAGGGCCGTTTGGCCCTCCGGCGCCCAGGCCTTCATTCCATTTAATGCCCAACCACTGGAGAGATTCTATAATTTCCTGCTCATATTCTCGTTTGGAGCGGTCTAAATCGGTATCTTCTATCCGCAGAACCAATTGTCCCTGTTTATTTACCGCAAATAAATAGTTGAATAATGCTGACCGAGCTCCTCCTATATGAAGCGGACCGGTAGGACTAGGTGCGAATCTGACCTTTATGTTACTCACAATAATCTCCCTCCCTTACACAACAGCTAATTATATCATTCACTGCAAGTTATCAGCAAGCTATCCTCCCACCAGGCTCCTTATGCTGGTAACGAGGTTTTCCAGTGCAGCTAAAAGTCTTTTCAGCAGGCTCACTGTCTCTTTACCGCTATTCTGCAATTCATCCAGTTTTTTCTCCAGATTCTGCATTTGACTCCCCAATTGTCCGGCACTAATATTTAACTGTTGAATTTTTTGCATTAAAACTACAATTCTACTTATATCTTCCTCGGATAACTTTATATTTAAATCAGTACTAACCTCTATTATTATTTTCCTTATTTCATCCGGGTCGTTGATATCTTCCGCCACTACTTTTCTCTTAACCTCGAAAATAAATTTCTCAGCATTGTCCTGACCTATACGCTCCCCTAACTCTGATGTCTCGGCAATTTCTTCGTGGGCGGCAGCTTTATTTTTCTCTTTGAGCTTTTCCCCGCTGGCCGTCTCAAAAGCCTTTATAATTCCAGTTAATGCGGCGGTCCCAGATACTTTAAAAGGAGCTGCCACAACTACCCGGGCATCCTCTATACCGGCCGTAACCAGGGCATTGGCGTACATAAAGGGCGTGATAGCAGTAATATTTTCTGTTTGAATTTCTATACCATTTCCTGCTTCAAGCAGTTCACAATAAGCTGAAGATATAGCCCGGCTGCCAATCAGCTTTTCATCCACCAAACCTTCCAGATAAGCCCTCTCTTCCTGGTTGCTCACGCTGATATACTGCAGGTTCTTCCCTTTTGCCCAATCCTGAAAATATTCCATGACCCTGTCTTTTTGCTGGGAAGTCAAATCTTCTCCCAGGCTTATTACTGCTTGAGGTTGTTCCTGGCCGGTTCCAGTAGTAGTTATCTCGCTCCTTAGATAAACGGCCCCCAACAATAATACTGCTATTAACAACAAGAAATATTTACTCTTATTAATACCCATCAATATTGATCAGCCCCCTGCATTTTTTTTATCTTTCCTCAAGCAGGAGGTAAATATTATATTTCTTCAATTAGAGCAACTGCCTGAGCCGCAATACCTTCGCCCCGTCCCTCAAATCCCAACTTCTCGGTAGTAGTTGCTTTAACATTAACTCTGTTTATGTCAATACCCAGCTGGTGGGCGATATTGATTCTCATCCTTTCCATATAGCCTGCTAATCTGGGCTTCTGAGCCACTACTGTGCTGTCAACATTATAAATCCTATATCCAGCTTCCTGAACAAGTGAATTGACTTCAGCAAGCAGTAGCAGGCTGCTTATACCCTCATAGCGCAGGTCGTTATCAGGAAAATGTTTTCCGATATCCCCCAGTCCAGCTGCGCCTAGCAAAGCATCACATATGGCATGAAGCAAAACGTCTGCATCTGAATGACCTGCCAATCCGCTTGGATAGGGTATCTCTACTCCACCCAGGACTAATTTCCGGCCTGTCTGGAGGCGATGTACATCATAGCCGATACCGATACGCAAAGCTACCTCCCCCTTTTATTTAATTTACAGGACAGCATTATTGGGCGTTTGCCAGCAAAGTTTCCGCGATTGATAAATCCTCAGATGTGGTTATCTTAAGGTTGCGGTTATCACTCTTTACTATTTTGACTCTTCCTACATACCTTTCAAAAAGGCTGGCGTCGTCAGTACCATATACCCCTTCAGCATAAGCCATCTGAAACGCTCTCCACAGCAACTTAAATTTGAATATTTGTGGGGTCTGTACGGCAATGATCCTGGACCGGTCCAAGGTATTAATTACGAACCCTTCCTCATCAATTGTTTTCAAGGTATCCCGGGCTGGTACCCCGGGAACTGCTGCATCCCATTTTTTAGCTGCCAGCAGCAGGTCCTCCAACAGCTTCCCGGTCAAAAGAGGTCTGGCGCCATCGTGAATAGCGACTAAACCTGTACGGTGTTCAAAAGCATTGAGGCCAGACCACACCGAGTCCTGCCTTTGCTTACCCCCGGGAATCACTCCTGCTACTTTCTTATAGCCATATTTATTAATAATTTCCTTTTCGCAGAATTGTACTTCGTTTGAATTTGCAACAACTACAATACTGTCAACCGCCGTGTGTTCCTCAAATCTATCCAGGGAGTAAGCGAGTACTGGTCTGCCTTTAATCAACATATACTGTTTATTTAACTCGCTATTCATTCTGCTGCCCAGACCTGCAGCAGCGATAACCACCTGGAGGCTTTTATCCATATAAATTCACCTCTGCTGTGTCATGAAAAGATTGAGCTATACCAACATCTTCCCGAATTTCCCTGGCCTTGCGGGTGAATATCATACGACCTGCTGCGGTCTGAAAGACACTGGTAACCACTACTTCTAAATCCTGGCCAATTTCATGGCTAGCTTCTTCTACTACTACCATGGTGCCGTCCTCAAGGTATCCTACCCCCTGGCCATATTCCTTACCCTCTTTAATTATAGCAACCTGCATGGTCTCACCAGGATACACGATAATTTTTACCGCATTGGTCAGTTCATTAATGTTTAAAACCTTTATGCCCTGGAGTTCTGCTACCTTATTAAGATTATAATCGTTGGTAATAATACTGGCATTCAATTGTTTGCACAGACATACTAACTTTCCATCAACATCTTTTTCTTGAGTAATATCCGCTTCAATTATATCAATTTTTATGCTGGAATGTTTCTTCATTTTGGATAAAAGCTCCAGGCCTCTGCGACCCTTGGCACGTCTGATAGCATCTGAGGAATCTGCGATATGCTGAAGTTCTTCTATGACAAAAGTGGGTACGATAATTGGTCCCTCTAAAAACCTGCTCAAGCACACGTCGTATATTCGCCCATCAATTATAGCACTGGTATCCAGCACCTTATAGTTCTCCCTTGCTTGTGATAGACTATGGCTATCCTCTTTGCCCCTTGTTCCCCAGGGGATAGTATTAAAAACATCAAAAGCACGTCTGGTGCCGATTTTTAAACCCAGCCATACGCTTATTACAAATACCAGCAGAGTAAGATAGCTTCCCAGACCTCGAAGCATAGAAAGAGGGAAACTGCTCAACACGCCCACCAGTATACCAATCAACAGCCCGGCCATTCCTCCCATAATTACTTCTATATCGGTATCATCCAGCCTCTGGTTGAGCATCTTAATAAAATTCCTCCCCACCCTGAGGAAGCAGCTCACACCAATATAACATAAAACCGAAGTGAACATTCCAATCCCAACTATCCATGCCATATCCAACTTTAATATAACCTGTATCATATATGCTGACCAGGTTCCTATGATAAGGGACATGATAAATAAGTTCCTGGAAATTAATAGTTTATTATACATATTATGCACCTCCATACTTATATTTTGATGTTTAAAACTATCTCTTATACATAAATTCAAATTCAATGGACATTTTTGTAGAATCGATGAGTCGAATCCAGATAGATCAGTATGGAATACGCGGTTTGCCCAAATTGACAAATATTCTCCGGCAGGGATATAATTAATAAAATCACAGAAATAAAGGGGGGCAGGTCTTTCGTGAAGGACTTGATTTGTGATGAGTTTCAGAACGTGGTAGGTGATCTACTTATTAGACACCGAAGCATACTTGACATTCTTTCTAAACTATCTGAATCTGCCTGCCGGGTAAATAGAGCGGTAGTTAAATCAATCACTGACTGTGGCTGTGTGTCCATTAATGCAGAGAAAGTTCAGGTTCCAGAGCATATCGATTCTTTCGAAGAATTAAAAAAGTGCCTGGATAACCACCTGCGCGGGGAGCTCTGCCCCGGTTGCGAAGATGTCATAGTCAATGAAATGGGAAAACTTCTATTTTATTCAGCGGCTTTATGCAATACTCTTGATTTAAATCTTTATGATGTATTTCTGGAAGAATACAAAAAAATCAATGCCCTGGGAGTTTTTAACCTAACCTAGTAACCTATTCAAAATAGACGTTATGTATGTAATAATAAAACAGCGGAAATTCATTTCCGCTGTTTTTATATGGGGTCAAACAATACCTTACTAACTTAACCAAACATGTCTGTATGACACAAGTGCAGACCCAAATTGTACGATGAATGCTTAAGACCGCTTGGGTCCGGTCTTACTTTCTCCATATAAGTTAGCTACTGATGCTTTAGATTGATGGGCTGAAACAACTTATGTTCCCGCTAAACGAATCGCCTTTATCCCCCTGCGCTAACCTTAAGCTTTCATCCCCAAGAAGCTATTTTCGTACTAACTTTCGCGCTTACCCGCTGATGAGTTTTATGCTGTCTTAGCATAGAGAGTAAAGCCGGGCTGGCGAACATTATCTTACATCATATATTCCAATAAGAGCTGTTCCTGCATACGCTTAAGACCATTCTTAATGTACTTGGCTCTTACTTCCCCTATCCCTTCTACTTCGTCTAATTCAGCTATACTGGCTTTGAGTACATCACTTAAAAGAGCGAAACGTCCCATCAAATTATCAATAACTGCTACCGGCAGCCGAGGCAGTTTCTGCAGCATCCGGTATCCACGAGGGGAAATATTTTGTTCCATATGGCTGCTGGCTGTACCCAAAGAGAGGTTTCTGGATATGAACATGGAATCGGATATGTCTTCTTCAAAAGCTCTTAATAAATTATCCATTATGTCACGAGGTTTTTTATCCGGATTATTAGAATAATCCTGAATAATATAAAGAGCCTCCTCTTCTACATTAGCAGTCATTTCATCCAGCTGCATTTTTACCAGCCGACCTTCTGTTCCCAGTTCTGCAATATAGTTTTCTATTTCTTTGGCAATATTGAGAACCCTAACTGCTCTTTTGATAACTTCACACACTTCGGATACTGTTACCATGTCCTCAAATTCTAGTCCACCCAGCCGCTGCAGTTCTTTGAATAATACATTACGATATTTTTCCAAAGTCTGCAGGGCTTGATTGGCTTTAATCAAAATGGGTTCTATGTCTCTTAAGCGAAAAGTAATATTACTCTGATATAATGTAACAACTTTCCTGCGCTGAGATATGGCTACTACTAGTTCTCCGGTCTGCAGTGCAACTCTTTGAGCTGTACGATGCCGAATTCCTGTTTCATTGGATGGTAGTTGGGGATCTGGGTCTAACTGGGCATTGGCGATTAGGATGCGGGAAGCATCAGCGTTCATTATTATTGCGCCATCCATTTTGGCAAGTTCGTATAATCTGGCTGGGGAATATTCACAATCAATATGAAACCCACCGCTGACCAGGTCCATTAACTGCGGCGAATCCCCAACTACTACCAGTCCCCCGGTATTAGCCTGGAGAATATTTTCTACCCCTATCCTAAAAATACTGCCTGGTGCTAGCATTTTAAGATATTTACGAAACTCGCCTTTATAGATTTCTTCCACCCCAATCACTCCTCATTGATAAAATCTATTAAATTATCTAATGTAGAAACTGGATAAACAATCAGCTCTGTGCTCTGCGGATAGTTTGCTCCAGCAGGAACAACTGCTCGTTTATACCCTAGTTTAACTGCTTCTTTTATTCGAGCCTCAATGTAAGAAACAGATCTGACCTGACCGGATAATCCCACCTCGCCAATAAATATGGTTTCTGACGGAAGCCTGTATTCCTTAAAACTAGAAATAATAGCCGCGGCAATCCCCAGATCAGCGGCCGGGTCTTTAATAAAAAGCCCACCGGTTACTCTAAGATATATATCATAAGCTGATAAGTTATATCCTCGCAGCTTCTCTAATACCGCAATAATTAAAGATAACCGGTTCTGATCAATGCCTGATGCCATCCGGCGCGGATATCCTGGTCCAGAAGAAGATACCAGGGATTGTACTTCAATCAGCAATGGCCTGCTGCCTTCAAAGCTGGAGGTAACAGCCGTACCTATCGAATTCTCACTGGAGCCCAATAATAGTTCAGAGGGATCCAGAACCTCAACCAGACCCTCGCTTCTCATCTCCAGCAATCCTATTTCATTGGTTGAGCCAAAGCGGTTTTTTATCCCTCTTAACAGGCGAAAGCAATAATTATTTTCTCCTTCAAAATAAATAACTACATCTACCATATGTTCCAGCACTCGAGGTCCCGCAATCGTACCCTCTTTAGTCACATGTCCAATCAGAAAGAAAGCTTTTTCCATTTTCTTTGCTATTTCAGTTATTCTGGCGGTACATTCCCTTAATTGTGCCACACTGCCAGGAATCGAAGATATACCGTGAGAATAGACTGTTTGTATAGAATCGATAATAATGAGTTCAGGATTTATTTCTTTTATATATTCCTCTAATAAATCTATCTCCTGTTCATTTAATAAATAAATATTTTCATTGTTTATGTTTAGCCGCAGGGAACGCAACCTGATCTGTTTTAAGGACTCTTCTCCAGATAAATAGATGACCTTTGTTCCATCTACTCCAATATGGTTAGCAACCTGTAATAACAGAGTAGATTTACCTATACCAGGATCTCCCCCCAGTAGTACTATTGAACCTGGAACTATTCCGCCGCCGAGTACCCGGTCCAATTCGACCATGCCACTGCTGGTCCTCTTAATATCATGACTGGAGATAGATGTTAGGGATATGGCCTCTATATGTTTTTTGTTATTTCCCCCGGTTTTTTTCTCAACTATTTCCTCTGTCAGAGTATTCCATGATCCGCATCCCGGGCACTTACCCAGCCATTTAATACTCTCATAAGCACATTCATTGCATATGAATTTACTAATAATTTTCCCCATAATGCTCTCCTTAATAGAACATTATACCCTAAAGACCCATAACAAAATTGTAGAAATTACGACTCAATGGGTAAATTCAAATTCCATTATTTTATATATTATCGATATAATTCTAAAATTTATTAAAAGGACACCAGTTGGTCCCTCAGCTTATCAAACAAGCTGTCAGAGCGAGCAAAAAAGGTGAAGGTCAAGGAATTACCAAACACCGCGATTGAGGCGTACACGGAGTACGTTGATTGAGCGACTTTTGAGTAATGACGCAGAAATTCACCTTTTTTTGACGGTCTGAAGGGACCACCAGTCGGTAGTCCCTTTAACATGACTAATTCTCTATCCTTTAGTGACAATCATTTTTTCATCTACTGCATCCACCAATATTTTATCGCCAGGCAGCACATTCTTTTTTAAAACTTCTTCCGAAATGCTGTCTTCTACCAGTTTTTGCAGAGCTCTTTTGAGCGGGCGTGCGCCATAACTAGGATCATATCCTTCTTTCATAATCAGCTTTCTGGCTCCATCCCTGATCTCTAGTTTGTATCCATTGTCTATTACCCTCTGTTCCAAGTCTTTTAACAAAAGGTCTATTATTTTAATCAAATCTTCATCAGATAAATTTTGAAAGACTATCATCTCATCTACCCGATTAATAAATTCCGGCCGGAAGGTGTGTTTTAACTGCTCCATCACCCGATTCTTCATCTGGTTATAATTTTCTGCTTCATCTATGGCACGATTGAAACCTACTTGTTTATTTTGCTTGATAGATTCAGCTCCTACATTGGAGGTCATAATTACTACCGTGTTTCTAAAATCTACCGTTCTGCCCTGACCATCAGTCAACCTCCCATCTTCCAGCACCTGCAGTAAAATATTGAATACATCCGGATGGGCCTTCTCTATTTCATCCAGCAGAATTACCGAATAGGGCTTTCTTCTAACCCTCTCGGTCAGCTGCCCCCCTTCATCATAGCCCACATACCCCGGGGGAGAACCTATCATCCTGGAAACTGCGTGTTTTTCCATATATTCAGACATATCCAGCCGGATAATGGCATCTTCACTGCCAAACATGGCTTCTGCCAGTGACCGGGCCAGCTCGGTTTTACCTACTCCCGTTGGTCCCAGGAAAACAAATGAACCTATTGGTCTTTTGGGATTTTTCAAACCGGCGCGAGCTCTTCTCACCGCCCGGGCCACAGCTTTCACGGCTTCGTTTTGCCCAACCAGTCTTTTATGAAGCACTTCTTCCAAATTAACCAGTCTTTCGCTTTCCTCAGCCGCCAGCTTACTTACCGGTATACCGGTCCAACTAGCTACTATCTCGGCTATTTCCTCTTCTCCTACCGAACCGAATTGCAGACTCCTCTGATTCAACCATTCTTTGCGTTCACTGTCTACTTCGTTCTTCAGTTTTTGCTCTTCATCCCTTAGTTTCGCTGCTGTTTCATATTCCTGGCCATTGATGGCTTCCTCTTTTTCTTTTATCAATTCCTGCAAACGCAGTTCCTTATGTTTTAACTCCTCCGGCAAAATATAGTTGGCCAGTCGGACCCGGGAAGATGCTTCATCAATAAGGTCAATAGCTTTATCAGGTAAAAAACGATCACTGATATAGCGAGCAGAAAGTCGTGCTGCCGCTTCTATTGCTTCATCGCTTATCTTTACCCCATGATGTGCCTCATAACGATCCCTAAGTCCCTTTAAAATTTCAATGCTCTCCTCGATAGTTGGTTCATCAACTGTAATGGGTTGAAAGCGTCTTTCCAGGGCTGCATCTTTCTCAATGTGTTTCCGGTACTCATCCAGGGTGGTAGCCCCTACACATTGAAACTCGCCTCTGGCCAGGGATGGTTTCAGAATATTTGCTGCATCAATGGCTCCCTCTGCTGCACCTGCTCCCACAATAGTATGCAATTCATCTATAAATATGATTACATCTCCGGCGTTCTTTATTTCATTAACTATTTTGGTAAGCCGATCTTCAAACTCACCCCGATACTTGGTTCCTGCAATCATAGAGGATAAATCCAGGGATACAACTCGTTTGCTGGCCAATATCTCGGGAACCTGATTCTCATTAATTCTCTGGGCCAGACCTTCTACTATAGCCGTTTTACCTACCCCCGGGTCACCAATTAATACCGGGTTATTTTTGGTTCTGCGGGATAAAATCTGGATAACTCTTTCTATCTCGGCAATCCGTCCAATCACGGGATCTAATCTGCCTTCTCCAGCGTCCTTGGTTAAATCACGACTGAAGGAGTCCAGGGTCGGCGTCTTGCTGCGCTGCTTTCTTTTGGCCTGGGCCGACAAATTCTGGTTATCCTGGTTATCCCCCAGATTGTTATTATCATAAGCAATAGGAGTATCTCCTCCTAGAAGAATAAGTACCTGTTCCCTAAGATCGTCTAATTTTACCCCCATCGATAACAATACCTGTCCAGCCACACCGTCTTCTTCATGTAATATAGCCAGGAGTAAATGTTCCGTACCTACATAATTAACCCCCTGCAGCCGAGCCTCTTCGAAAGACATATTAAAAACCTTTTTAGCCCCTGGAGTAATTGGCAAATCGCCTGCCCCTGGCTGATTGATATCGGTTTTTTCGCCTATCAGTTTGGTTACTTCGACTCGCACTTTTTCTAAATCAGTTCCCATACTCATCAGCGCTTTAGCTCCTACCCCTTCTCCTTCTCGTAATACCCCTAATAATATATGTTCGGTTCCAATAGCAGAGTGGTTTAGCTGTCGTGCTTCCTCCTGGGCATGGATAACCGCGTTTCTCGCTTTTTGAGTAAATCTTCTAAACATAATAATCCTCCTTTCGTGACCCGGTTGGTTTTTATTTGCTGCTTTTCAGCAAGATTTCTTTGATAACTTCGGCTCGTTTGACATCTCGGATAAATGCTTCCATTTCACCGCCTGATCTTCTTTGCAGATGAGCAGGTTTGATAGCAACTACCAATTGATTAATAACCAGGGAGCTGATTCCCTTAATAATACCAAGATCAACCCCCAGCCGAACATCTGACAAAAGCGCCAAAGCTTCATTAGAGCTCATTACCCTGGCATTAGTCAATATACCATAGGCACGTCCTACCCGGTCTTCCAACTGATACTTCATTTCTTCCTGCAGATTTCTGCGCAGCATCTTCTCCTGTTCTACAATTTGTCTGCTGATAATCCCCAGGTTGGTTATTATTTCATTTTCAGTTTGGCCCAGGGTAATCTGGTTTGATAGTTGTACATAGTTTCCTACAATTTCGGTACCTTCTCCATATAGACCTCGTACAGTCATACCCAGCTGATTTATATTTTGAAATATTCTGGTTCTCTGGCCGCTAATAGCAATGCCAGGCAAATGGAGCATAACTGATGCCCTCATACCGGTACCTACATTAGTTGGGCAAGAAGTAAGATAACCCCGGTGTTCATCAAATGCAAAATCAAGGCTTTTCTCTAATTCGTCATCTATCTCTTGAGCAAGTTCATAACATTTTTCCATCTGCAAACCAGGCAACAAACATTGTATGCGCAGATGATCTTCTTCATTTATCATTATAGCTATAGACCCATCCTTACTAACCAGTAACCCTCGATAAGCTTCTTCTGATAACCCATGTTCCGGACTTATCAAATGTTTCTCCACCAATATCTGTCGGTCCAGGGAAGATGTCTGATCAAAAGCTATTAAATCCATCGCGGAAAGCAGTTCACTTTCACTGTTTTTCCAGGCATCTTTAATCTCCTGCATCGATTTATTACCGCTTTCTGCATTCATAAAATAGGGAAAGGTAATAAATTGAAGGTTTCTAGCCAGACGAATGCGGCTGCTGATAACTATGTCTGACTCCGAACCCTCTCTAGAATCCATCCATGCTACAAAGTTGCTGTTTAGTAAATCGCTGTCACTCACCTGCTGCCCTCCTCGTTTATAACTTTCTCTAATTCCTTGATTTTATCTCTAATCTCAGCTGCTTGCTCATAGTTTTCTGCCTTTATCGCCTGCTGAAGCTCTAATTTCAATTCTCCCATTTCCTTTTGCAGGAAAACCCTTTCGCCACCCCGTAACGGTATTTTGCCTACATGATTGCTGTTACCGTGGATACGCCTCAGGGTTGGTTCTAACTCGGTATCGAAAGCTTTATAGCATTCTGAACAGCCCAGTTTACCTGTCTGTCGAATGTCTGCAAAGCTCATTCCACAATTGCTGCAATTGCTGGTACTAGCCAGTGAATGTACATCCTGCAGGTTAAAATCACTACCTAGAAAACTACCCAGAAAATTTGGTATAGAGAATTTCTTATTATTGTCGAATAATAAAAATCCCTTCTGGGCCGCGCATTCTGTACATAAGTGCATATCTATTTTTTTACCATTTGCCATTTGGGTTAAATGTACCGTAGCTGGTTTCTGCTTACAGTCATCACAAAACATAATTTATCCTCCTCAGTTTTCGCTAATTCAAATTCAGGTACTCTGAAAGTGCTCGAGCTACCGAATTATACAGGTGTTTCCTCTCATTATCGGTAAGATCATTGCCTACAGATAATACAATGTGTTTCAGCATGTTTCCCTCTTTACTATCCAACATCTTTTTTTCCATCAATTCATTAATTAAATCGAATAATCTGTCTCCATCCAGTATGGTGCAGATATCGCTGCTGATGCTAAATCGGGTTATGCGCACAAAACCTTTGCCGCCCCTCCTGCTTTCAGTAAGATAACCATACTTCTCCTGAAATCTTGTAGCAATAACGTAAGTTACCTGTGAAGGTACGCAAGAAAAAGTCTCGGCTAATTCAGCTCTTTGTATCTCTATCTGTTTCGCCTCACTTCTCTCAATCAGTACTTTTATGTACTGCTCTATCCTATCTGCCAGGCTTCTTTTCATGTCGATCTCCTGTTTGACTTTATTTGACTATCTGTATTCATTATAATATTTATACGCAAAAAAATAAACCCTTACTTAAAAGGATTAATATTTTTAGCCAGACTTATACACGATGTCGGGGGAAACGGGGACAGGTCCCGTTTCCCTGCGTCTATTGCTCTGACCAGGTAATTTCAATATTGCTGTCTTCATAGATGGGGGTAGTAAAACCGGCGTTTTGACCATCCACCTTCATGATTAGTCGCCGTTGAACGGATGGTTTGATATCCACTACCCTGAAAACATCGCTCAATATGGCGCTGTTGTCTTTCTTGTCTATGGTTATCCTGGCTCCCTGCTTTATTTTGTTTTCCAGGGCAGCGGGCTGTTCATCCATTAATATCAATGCAGCTTCTTTTTGGATGGTTACTGTTTCACCGTTAACATTTACTCTTATGTCATATACCCCTGATTCAGTTACGAAATCTTTTAGTAACGGAGTTGTCGGTCTTAAAGCATATAGTATATCTGATCCAAATGGTACTATTTGACTCATCTCAGCTTCTTGTCCGTTGACTTTCGCAGCTATAGGCTTCCATTTTAATGTTCGCTTTTCACCATTTATATAACAATAATAAATGCTTTCTACCAGTAAATGTTCAGGTAATCCACACTGATGTAAAATGCTTTCTAAACTATTGGCTGGTCTAAATTGTACTTTAGCCCGATCCGGAATCTCATCCTCCCTTTTTGCCGGCAGGCTATTTACCAGAACCCGGGTTTGAACCTTAACCTGCTGACCATTAACACGGACCTGACCATGCAGATCCCCTACTAAATCAGCTACCAACAACCGAGCATCCTTTCCGCTCTGACCACGGTGGAATTCTATATGATCACCATCACTAATCAGACTATCCAGTGAGGCATCCTGCCCATTTACCTTGATTGTTGGTGGCTGTCCCATTTCGCCTTTGATGGTTTTTACTGCCCCATTTATTTCTACGGTTTTGCCCAGTCCTGGTTTACCATAGATATTACCTAAATTCATCCCTGAACTTAACAGGGCACTCGATACTGTAAAATCTCCTACGTTCCACAAAGCCAGCTCTCTTTCATTTACAGTCACCTTGACAAATGGTGCCGGTGGATTTGATATAGCGTGATAAGCGATTCCCAACGGGGTAACTCCCTGTGGTCCCAATAAATATGAATCCATTATTTCCATTTTTTCAAACTGGGCGGGAGTTCTCAATCCTACCCTTCTCAAAGATATAGCGAGATACTCAGCTAATTCTTCGGTAATACCCGGGGTAAGGCTTCCCCCTCCCACACATACTACTGCATCGGGCTTTTTCATGTTAAGTTCCAGTATTTGTTTTACAATACTGGCTGTGATGGTCTGCACTACAGGATGTATTTTTTCGATTACTTCATCAGCGGTCAGGGCAAGTTTGTTTCCGAGTATGTCAGCTGCCTCTATTTCTTCCTGGCTGGCCAGCTGGCGTTTCATTGCCTCTGCAGTATAGAAATCGAGCAAATATTCTGATGCTATACATTCGGTAATCTCATCTCCAGCATAGGGAACCATAGCATAGGCTAAAACATTGCCATTTTTTACAATGGCCAGGTCAGAAGTACCGGCTCCTATGTCCACAAGGGCAAGATTTAACATACGCATTTCGGGAGGAATGGCTATCGATAAGGCGGCGATTGGTTCGAGGGTAAGACTATATACTTCCAGACCCGCTCTGCTCAGGGCAGAAAAAAGGCTATCAACTACTACCCGGGGGAGAAAGGTAGCAATAATTTCTACACCGATTACTTCTCCCCGTTGACCTATCAGATTAATAATTTCCTGGCCTTCCAGAAAATATTTAACAACGCTATAACCTACACAAAAATAATTATTTTTATCTTTTGATACAGCTTCGGTTCTGGCTAACTGAGCTTGGGCATATTGTACTGCCTCTATCTCCAGTGCAGAAACCTCAGCTCGAGTAACTTCATTTAATACGCTGCGACGTCTTTCAGCTTTCCCCCCGGCCGTCTGCAGGGAACGCCCTGCAGCAGCTACTGCTGCTTCTTTTAATTCCAGTTGTAGTCTCTTTTCCAATACTTGCTTGATCTTCTTTATAGTATCGGCAACCGCCTCCACGTCATGTATTTGTCCATCTACCATGGCCCTGGTAGTATGCTCCATCATTTCACTGCCCAAAAGCTCATAACCGGAATCAGTCTTTTCCATGACTACCCCTACTATCTTACGTGTGCCAATATCGAGGGCAAATATTTTTTTTAGCTTCACCCGCTTCCCCTCACTTTATAATATTTTTACCTTCAGCTTGGTCTGTTTATCCGCAAACAGAGACAGCCTGGGTCATAATGCATACTTCAGCCTACACAGACCTTATCAGGGAGAATTATTTAATAGATAGGTATTTGTTTTTTAATACCTGTAAAACAAACAGCGGCAGTATGGCTTGTCTTTTGATTCTCGATGGTTCTGCAAGTAGACGATACAGCCACTCGAGATTAAATTTGATAAAGAATTCTGGTGCTCTCTTCTTCTCTCCAGCTATAACATCAAAACTTCCCCCAACACCAATACAGACTGATACATCCAGTTCGGCCTTATATTCATTTATCCACAATTCCTGCCGGGGAGCGCCCAGAGCCACTAATAAGATATCTGGCTGGGTCAGGTTAATCCTTTTTATAACCTCGGCCATATCCTCCTTTTTATGGTATCCGTGATCACTGCCTGCTATTTGCAAACCGGGGTACAGGCTGGATAAATTGACGGCTGCTTTATCTGCCATACCCGGGGCAGCACCCAGTAAGTAAATTTTCCATCCCTGGTTTACTGCTTTCTCGCTTACTCGATAAGCCAGGTCTATTCCGGTTACCCGATCTTTTATGTCATAACCCATCAGTCGTCCGGCCCATACAATTCCGATCCCATCAGGAGTTACCAGACTGGCTGAGTTAATGATTTTTTGCAGCTGCTGGTCTTCCCTGGCAGCATATGCTATTTCGGCGTTTAACGTAATAACCTGTTCAGTTTTACCTGCCTCAATTAAAAAATCTATGTGTTCTAATGCTTCATGGATATCGACTATATCAATACTGCAGCCCAGTATATCAGCCTTTTTAGCATCAGGCATATAGAGATCCTCATTTCTACATATCATATCAGTATTATAACTCATTTTACTCAGGTATTTGAGCTTGTCTCGGCATAAAAAAACCCGCCCTGAGGCGGGTGTTGTTGCAGTTAAGATGTACTTCCTACTTGATCTATAGCCACTCCAGCCGCTTCGTCTTCAGCCTGCACTACTTTTTGCAGCGATTCATATGCTCTTACCACACTCAATAGATCAACCATTTCTTTTATGGCATTAACATTGGACTCTTCCAGATAACCCTGAAGGATATCAGGATTACTTGATCGGGATGACCCTGCTGTACCATTTTCATTGCTATAAAGGCTATCCCCAATTCTTTCTAGTTTTCCGGGGTCGTTAAATTGCATCACTTTCAGGGTAACTGCTGTTGTTCCATCCGAAAAGCTTATGACCCCTCTGCGATCTACACTAAATTCTCCGCTTATTTTAATAGGTTTGCTATCTTCATCCAGAACCGGGTTACCCTGGCTATCAGTTAAACTACCCTCTGAATTTATCTTAAAAGCCCCATTACGGGTATAACGCTCTCCCTGCTCGGTTTCTACCACAAAATAACTGCCTGTCTGGACTAAAGAAAAATCAGTTGGTGTATCGGTTTTAGCCAGATTCCCTACCGACAAGTCAGTAACTATAGCCTCCAAACCTACTCCGGTTCCCAGGCGACCTATGGCCTTAATATTCTCCGTTAGATTGCTGGAGTCTGTTGTGGTTTCCAAACGACTGATCAGCATATCAGGAAATGTCCGGGAAATTGATATTTGCTTTTTAAAGCCGGTGGTAGCAGCATTAGCGATGTTATTTGCAATCACATCCTGTCTAGACATCTGCATCATCATTCCGGACGCAGCTGTATACCATCCTTTTATCAAAAAGGTTCCCTCCTAATAATTGCTATAAATTATGTATCGTCTTCCACCTGCAAATACTTGAACCTATAACAGCTTCCTACCACCTTTTTTCTTGGTTTGTCTTATTACCGATATTTGTTCCAGCGCTTTACCGGTACCCATGGCTACACATGAAATAGCATCTTCGGCAACATAGACTGGGAGATTAGTCTCTTTGGAAAGCAAAATATCCAGCCCATTTAACAGGGAGCCACCGCCAGTCATTACTATACCATTGTTAACAATATCAGCTGCTAATTCAGGCGGTGTAATCTCCAGTACCTTTTTGACTCCTTCAATTATAGCATCAACCGGTTCCTGCAGCGCTTTAAAACTTTCTTTAGAGCTTACTTGAATATTCTTGGGCAGTCCTGTCAAGAGGTCTCTGCCCCTTACTTCCATAGACCGATGCATATTCTCATCTGTAACATAGGCTGTTCCTACTCTTATTTTTATTTCCTCGGCGGTGCGTTCTCCAATCATCAAGTTATATTCTCTACGGATATACCTTATGATAGCTTCATCGAACTTGTCCCCCCCAACTCTGAGCGAAGCGTCGCATACGATACCTCCCAATGAAAGTACCGCAATATCGGAAGTTCCTCCCCCAATATCGACGACCATATTACCGCTCGCATCGGATATATTCATACCCGCACCTAAAGCGGCAGCCAGAGGTTCTTCAACTATATAAGCCTGCCTGGCACCCGAGGATACGGTGGCCTGGTTGACAGCCCGCTCTTCAACGTCAGTGGCGCCAGTGGGTATGCAGACTATAACCCGTGGTTTGAACAGTAATCTGGTTCCTATCACTTTTTTAATAAAATAAGTTAACATCTTTTCGGTTGTATCGTAGTCAGCAATAACACCATCTTTAAGAGGTCTGATAGCAACTATATGCCCGGGGGTCCTTCCTAACATCTGACGGGCAGCTTCTCCCACTGCAATTATTTTGTCGGTATTCTTATCTATAGCTACAACTGATGGCTCATGCAGTACAATACCTTTGCCTTTTTTAAAAACTAATACACTGGCTGTACCAAGATCAATTCCAATATCCTCGCTGGCGAATAACATGTTTAGCAAGGCCCTCCTCGACATTTTTCCATAATTATACCATTATTATATCTTTTCGTTGCTACTATTGTAGTATATTTTCTTATTGTGTTATTTCATGGCTATTTGCTGCGTATTTCTGCCGAGTTGCTTCTCCACCTCTGATATGCCGTTCTGCCTTGTTTTTTTCCAGTATCTCTTTTACCTCCTCGGCTAGCCTGCCATCTATCCGAGGAAGGCGTTCAGATACATCCTTATGCACCGTGGATTTTGATATCCCGAAAATTTCAGCAGTCTGCCGTACCGTATTAGATGTTTTGACTATGTGATTGGCAATCTTAACTGCTCTTTTTCTTATATAATTTTGCATCCTAGTCCTCCCGCCAGTTAAATTATTTAAATATATTCAACTGAATCCCTGGGAAGAACAACCTGGAAGTTATTTTGATTATATTTTATTGCTGGTCCGATACTAAAACGCTGAAATCACTGAAAGCATAAATATGCAGGAGCCTTCGATGGAGCTGGTAGAAACACCCACCCTTCACCCTTCACCCTTCGGGTACTACTGATGTTCCCGTTGGTCACTATTAAGGCTGCGGGTACTACCCCGAAGGCGGAACAACTGATGTGCATTCACTTTGTTACTGCACTAATAAGGTTGCTGATGTTCCCGTTGGTCACTATTAAGGTTGCGGGTACACCTTATACTCCCTCTGGTCGGTTTCAATATGGTGCTGCGAGGTGAGCGACGGAAGGGAGCGAGCCCCATGGACGGGGTGAGAATGACGCTCCCCACGGATCCGGAATTGGAGTGTCCCTCTGGTGGAACCGCAAGGCGAGCAGTTGGTGTTTCCCATAAGAGTCTTGAGGAGGTATATTCATGCATCCAAGCCAGCACAAACAGGGGAATCAAAATTTAATTATCCTGATAATTCAACTTATATATCTTAATGTCTTTATAATAATGAGATAGAATTTCCTTGTAATTTTTACCATCTGAAGCCATGCCATTTGCTCCGTATTGACACAAGCCTACTCCATGGCCATAGCCTCTGCTGTTGATAATTAAATCATTAGTATTGATTTGAAATTCCCAATAAGTTGAAGGAAGATTAAATAACTGCCGAAATTTATTGGCTGATATTTCCTGATCATTCAACTTGATTTCTCTAGCTCTTCCACTTCGGGTTTTTTCGCTTATTTCTATAGACAGACTATTGTCTGTCAATAAACCACTGACATTATGCAGATCCTGGTAAGAAATAACTTGCCTGCTTTCGTAATAATTAGAATTCGAACAATAATTGCATTCTACAGATTGCAGATAGGGAATTTTAGTTCCCCAGACATCACCAGCGCTCTCAGTTTGTCCTCCGCAGGTCGAATGATAAAGGGCATCAATAGGTTTATTTTTGTAGGTAATAATCTCACCTCTGGTGCTTGCAACTGCCTGTTCAATTTTAGCTTTTAGCAGCTCAAATTGAGCTGGGTGTAAATCTTGAAACTGAGCCCATGAGACATAGGCCTGACAACAGGTAATATCATCAGATAAATTTGCATCCATGGGGTACGGTCGATTTTCAATTATTTTTTTGCAAGCATATGTACGCGCACATAAAGCTTGGGCTTTCAATGCTTCAATAGCAAAAGAGGCCGGCATTTCTGCTGCGACTACTCCGCATACATACTCTTCAAATTCTAATTGGATGGTCCGTTTAGGTTCATGCAGATATAATGTAATCGTGGGTTGTGGAATTTTTTTGGAGGAATTATCGTGATGAAAAGAGGAGGTTAAAACTAGAATAAGTATCCCAATTATTCCTAAGGCAATTACTATTTTTATCATCCTTTTATTGTTCATGTATTAATATTATTAAATCCACGTTATAATTATGACCTGTATTTAATAATATTAATTTCTATAAATATTGGCTCCCACCCGGTTTAGTTTATCTACAATATTTTCATAGCCCCGGTCAATATGATGACTGTTGCTGATAAAGGTGGTTCCTTCAGACATGAGCCCTGCAATCAGCAGCGCAGCTCCCGCCCGTAAATCCGTAGCTTTTACGTGAGCAGCGCTTAACTGTGGTACTCCTTTAATAATAGCAGTTCTGCCTTCAATTTTTATATTGGCACCCATACGCATCAATTCCTGGGTATGCATAAATCGGTTTTCAAATACTGATTCAGTAATAACACTGCTTCCCGAAGTATGGCTTAAATAAGCCATAAATTGTGCTTGCATATCGGTGGGAAACCCAGGATAAGGCAAGGTTTTAATATATATAGGTCTTACCGGACCTATTCTCTGTACTCTTATTTCGCGGTCCATTTCCTGAACCCGGGCTCCACTTTCCACGAGTTTGGCAGTGGTTGCCTTAAGATGTTCTGGAATAACATTCTTTATAAGCAGATCACCTCCGGTTGCTGCTGCTGCCACCATATAAGTCCCTGCTTCTATCCGATCCGGAATCGGAGTATATGTAGACCCATGTAATCTCTTCTTACCTTCTATTTTTATTATATTGCTTCCTGCAGCATGAATTCGGCCGCCCATACTATTAATAAAGTTAGCCAGATCTACAACTTCGGGTTCCAGAGCAGCATTTTCAATATAAGTGGTACCTTCTGCTAGAGCAGCTGCCATCATCAGGTTTTCAGTAGCACCTACACTTGGAAAATCCAGGTATATATGATTACCTTTCAATTCACGGGCTTCGGCAATGACATTGCCTCCAGTTAATCTTATTTTAGCTCCCAATGCTTCGAATCCCTTCAAGTGTAAATCAATTGGCCTGGTACCGATAGCACATCCACCGGGCAGGGATATCTTGACGATTTTTCTGGTGGCTAAAATCGGTCCCATTAATAATAAAGATGCTCTGATCTGTCTTACCAGATCATAATCAGGATAAATATTGCTTACGAAACTTCGTATACACAGCGAGTTGTCATTTTTAACAAGAAACGCACCTAAATTTTGCAGCAGTTTTTTGACTATTTCTACATCATTAATTTCTGGCACCATATTTATCTTAATATTTTCTTCACTTAATAGGGCTGCTATCAGAATAGGCAGAGTAGCGTTTTTTGAAGTACTTATCTCAATAGTCCCCTGTAATGTAGCTTTGCCGGCAACTGCTATTTCCACAATCCTTAATCCTCCTGATATTAATAATCCCCAATAATCAGGGGCTGCCCAATATATATTACTGCTTCTTGCTGTTGAGGTGTGCTCTTAGCTGCAACCTGTAAATTATATTTTTTGTTCTGTACGGTAACGCTGTTTTCAAATAATGGGGTATAAGCAGTCATGCTGGTCATATACTGGTCCTCATACAGCTCACTGGAATCTGCTCCAAGGTTTCGCAGTATTACATTGACTAATTCAACCCTCGACTCCTGGTTGACATAATGATCCAGCTTACCAGTATAAAGATAGTAATAATGCCAGTTTAGGTCACCAGTTCTCAGCCTTTTTTCTATCCTGCCAAGATCTTCGCCCTGATCAGGGCTAGATACGGTAAGAAGTAAATATGTTTCGTTTTTACCTTTGTCTGTTTCCGCTGAAAAGGAATAAGTAATCTGCTTCGATTCAACGGTATAGTCGATTCGATAACCAGACTCTTTATTAGTTCTAATCATCTTTTCGTCAGCCCAAGCCATACCCAGTTGACTTAAGACTTCTCTAAATTTTCTCTCCAGATCATCTTGAGAAAGCTTTTGATTTATTTTTGCCCAGCAGTCAAGACGTGATTCGAGTGAAATTGCACCGATTGATGCAAATGATAGGTAATATGGAGATTGGTGATTAATTTTATTATTAACATAATAATCAATACCATATCCGCTGATCCCGCACAATGATGCAAATATAAGCAAATATATTAATGCTTTCCTCATTAAAATCTCTCCCCCCAGGCCTCAGTTATAAAAATTCTTACCTATTATATACTTATTTATTCCCAGAGGTTTTGCTTGAATGCTAATTATTTTATTCTGCCCGATAGCAGAAAAATCCTGACTCAGTCAGGATTACAAGCACATTAGGAATAGTCTGAAATTCTGACTCAGTCAGGATAATTTAAACACTCTATTTAAAGAAATGGTTTATTCTGATGGTTGGGTATCATCATTGCTGCCGTTTTCCACATCACTATTCGATGGGCTTTCCAATTCAGCCAATATCCTTTCCTCCTCTGCTTTTTTTCTCTCCTCTTCGGCCTTTGCAGCGAGGTATTCTTTAATATATTCTTCTTGCCGCAGTTTAGCTTTTATCGCTTTCTTTTCAAATGATCCAAACTGCTTGATTATAAGTATGCTAAAAGCAATGGTAATAATAAATACTGCAGCAATAACCATCATCAGACCGCTACTCATCCTATTATCCCCCCATATATGTGTATTACCCACACCGTAGTTATAAATCAATCATTATCGTCATCGTCTTCATCTATATACCATCCATCTTTTCCTCGTTTGAATTTCCTTTGCTTCTGCTCCTTTTTCTTAAACTCTCTTGCCTTTTCTTCTACCTTTTTAGTTGCCTGCCATAATATTAAATATATTAGTCCTTTGACCAAATAATAACACAAGGTTATAATAATGAGATATTTTAACATATCATTCATAAATATCTACCTTATTCCTTTTTTATTATGGCTTCCTGGGATGGGCAGAGTACCAATTAAGCCGGAAGAAGCTGGCTCAGCTTTCTTCCGGCTTTTAAATACTCTGTCTGATTTGCTTGTACTAGTCAGCTCCAGCTGCCCTTATTCTAGCTATAGCTCTTTTCAGTGATTGTTCAGCACGAATATGATTGATAGTTTCGTCTCTCTGTGCCAGTCTCCTCTCAGCCCGTTCTTTGGAAGCTTTAGCACGAAGAACATCCACGTGTTCGCCAGGTTCTGCTGTTTCAGCTAATATCCGGCCGGTGTTATCAATAATCTCCATAAAACCACCGCTGACAGCCACTTTCTTTTCGGCACCTTTACCATCTTTATAGCGCAGTACGCCGATCTTGAGTGCTGCAACCAGTGGAGCATGGTTTCTCATTACGCCTATTTCACCGTCTACAGCAGGAGCAACCATAAAGTCAACTTCATCCTTAAAGAGAATTCTTTCTGGGGTCACTATCTCTAGCATGAAGGTGTTGTCTGCCATAGGCTACGCCCCCAGTCTCTTCGCTTTTTCAATCACACCATCAACATTCCCAACCATGAGGAATGCTTCTTCTGGCATATGATCGTATTTCCCTTCCAGTACATCAGCAAAGGAATCAACGGTCTGGTTTACAGGTACATAAATTCCGGGTGATCCTGTGAACTGCTCAGCAACGTGGAAAGGCTGTGACAGAAATCTTTCCAGTTTCCTGGCCCGGGCGACTATGATCTTATCTTCGTCACTCAATTCATCCATACCGAGTATAGCAATGATATCCTGCAATTCTTTGTATCTCTGCAGTATCTGCTGTACTCCACGGGCGGTGTAATAATGTTTATCTCCCAGAATGTTGGGGTCCAATATTCTAGAAGTGGAATCCAGCGGGTCAACAGCCGGGTAAATACCCTTTTCTGAAATGGCTCGGGAGAGAACCAGAGTCGCATCCAGATGAGCAAAGGTAGTTGCCGGTGCCGGGTCAGTCAAGTCATCAGCTGGTACATAAACTGCCTGTGCGGAAGTTATTGACCCTCTGCGAGTTGAAGTAATACGTTCCTGCAAAAGACCCATGTCAGTGGCCAGTGTAGGCTGATATCCAACCGCAGATGGCATACGTCCCAACAATGCGGACACCTCGTTACCGGCCTGGGCAAACCTGAATATATTATCAATAAATATCAATACGTCGGTTCCTACGGTATCACGGAAATATTCAGCTACTGTCAATCCGGTCAAGCCGACCCGCAGTCTGGCTCCAGGAGGTTCATTCATCTGACCGAATATCAGAGCAACCTTATCTATAACACCAGATTCGCTCATTTCACCCCATAGATCGTTTCCTTCACGGGTACGTTCTCCAACACCGGTGAACACTGAAAATCCACCATGTTCGTAAGCTATATTTCTTATAAGTTCCTGTATGATAACGGTCTTACCAACTCCGGCCCCACCGAATAGTCCTATTTTACCACCTTTAGCGTAAGGACAGATCAGGTCAGTAACCTTGATTCCCGTTTCCAGCAATTCGGTAGCTGGCAATTGATCTACCAGTTCAGGCGGATCGCGATGAATTTCCCAGTAGTCACTTGCCGTAACTGGACCAGCATCGTCAACCGGATCGCCAAGAACATTCAATATTCTTCCCAGACATCCCTCACCAACCGGAATCTTAATAGAAGCTCCGGTATTGGTGCCTTTCATTCCGCGGAAGATACCATCAGTTGGCTGCAGCGCAACACATCTTACAGTATCATTACCCAGATGCTGCATTGCCTCCAGTGTTACATCGATATCGCCCACAACTTTGACATCGGCGTCCTGGTCGGCTGACTTTATAGTAATAGCGTTCATCAGGTCAGGTAACTCACCAGGCTTAAAACGAATATCAACAACTGCGCCGATAACCTGGGTTACCTCTCCATATGTTACATTCGCCATCCTCTACTTTCCTCCTTTATTCAGAGCTTCAGCTCCACCGACTATATCCAGGATTTCATCTGTTATGGCTGCCTGTCTGGCTTTGTTCATAGCCAGCGTAAGGTTATCGATGATCTCTCCCGCATTCTCGGTGGCGTTGCCCATAGCCGTCATTCTGGCGCCATGCTCACTGGCTTTGCCTTCCAGCATCGCGTTATAAATGAGACTGCCCACATATCTGGGCAACAAAGTTAGCAAAATCTCCTCTGCACTTGGTTCATAAATGTAGTCTATGACATGTTGCCCTTCTGTTTGTTCAGCGGTCGGCGTCTCTATAGGCAAAAGTTTAACTACCGTAGGAACCTGCCGTAAAACGTTGATAAATCTGGCATATACAACATATACTTCGTCCAATTCCTCATTTTCATAAGCATTCATTATATATTGCCCAATTTCTCTGGCATCTGCATAACTTATTTTATCGCCTAGATTAATAAATTCTGCATCCAGCCCTCCGCGTTTACGATAGAAATCCCGGGCTTTCCTGCCTACAGCTACCATCCCTGTTTCTAATTTCCTGTCATCTTCTTCTATGGCCGAAGAGGTTGCTTTGATCAGGTTGGAATTATATCCCCCACAAAGACCTCTGTCAGCAGTAATTACCACATAACCTATTTTGCGTACGTCTTCCCTCTTCTCTAACAGAGGATGTTTAACATCGTATGCTACTCCGGCCAAGCGGGCCAGGGTACCCTGCAGAGTTTCGGTGTACGGTCGCGAGGCTTCAGCAGCCTCCTGGGCACGGCGCAGTTTAGCTGCCGATACCATTTTCATAGCTTTGGTAATCTGCTGGGTATTTTTTACACTTCGTATTCTGCGTTTATACTCTCTTGTTCCTGCTCCTGCCATCTAATTCACCACCTAAACCGAAAACGTGGTTTTGAATTCACCAATGGCTTTGACCAGTTTTTCCTCCATTGCGGATTCTATCTTGCCAGTATCCCGAATAGAAGTTGTAATTTCGGGATAGGTGCTGCGGAGGAATTTGTGGAAATCTGCTTCAAATGCAAGTACTTTATCTTTGGGCAGATCATCCAGGAATCCATTTACCCCAGCGTAAATAGATACCACCTGTTCTTCCATAGCCATTGGCATATACTGTCCTTGCTTCAGTATTTCCGTAACTCTTTCGCCTCTGGTTAACCTGGCCAGAGTAGCTTTGTCCAAGTCGGATCCAAACTGAGCGAAAGCAGCCAGTTCGCGGTATTGGGCCAGGTCCAGGCGCAGCTGACCAGCAACTGATTTCATAGCCTTGGTTTGGGCTGAACCTCCAACACGGCTGACTGACAGACCAGCGTTGATAGCAGGTCTCTGCCCGGCATAGAATAGGTCTGTTTCCAGATATATCTGTCCATCAGTAATGGATATAACATTAGTCGGAATGTATGCAGATACATCACCTGCTTGAGTCTCAATTATGGGCAGGGCAGTTATGGAACCGCCGCCATAATTCTCGTTCAATTTACAGCCTCTCTCCAACAAACGGGAGTGCAAATAGAAAACATCACCTGGATAAGCTTCACGTCCGGGTGGGCGGCGAAGCAAGAGTGACATTTCACGATAAGCAACTGCATGCTTGGACAAATCATCGTAAATTATTAATACGTCTTTGCCTTGGGCTTCCATGAATTCTTCGGCCATCGCTACCCCTGCATACGGTGCCATATAAAGCAGCGGAGCCGGTTCAGAAGCACCTGCAGCCACTATAATTGTATAATCCATAGCACCCATGCTTTCCAACTTGGCTGCTATACCAGCGACACTGGCCTGCTTCTGTCCAATAGCAACATATATACATATGATATCTCTTTTTTCTCTTTGGTTTATGATAGCATCGATACCTATCGCGGTCTTACCAACCTGACGGTCACCGATAATCAGTTCACGTTGGCCCCTTCCGATGGGAACCATGGAATCAATAGCCTTAAGTCCAGTCTGCATTGGTGTATCAACTGGCGACCGGGTTACGACCCCGTGCGCAACTTTTTCAATCGGACGAAATGCAGATGTATTTATGGGCCCTTTTCCATCTATTGGCTGCCCGAGGGCATTTACAACACGGCCGAGCATGGCATCTCCTGTAGGAACTTCCATGATTCTCCCGGTAGCTTTAACCACATCGCCTTCTTTGATGTGAGCATAATCACCGAGCAGAACAGCACCTACGTTATCTTCTTCCAGGTTGAGTACCATTCCAACAGTTCCGCCGGTGAACTCCAAAAGTTCTCCAGCCATTGCGCCCTGCAGTCCATATACGCGGGCAATACCATCCCCAACATATATAACCGAGCCCACATTGCTGACCTCGACCTCGGATTGGTAGCGCTCGATTTGCTCTTTTAATATCGCGCTAATCTCTTCCGGCCTAATACTCATTTATGTGCTCACCCCTATCACATTAACTTATCTTTACTTTTTTGAGTTGTTCTTTCAGCATCTCTAGCCTTTTTGCCACGGTGGCATCTATTATCTGGTCCTGCATTCGAATCTTGATACCGCCTATTAAAGATGGATCGACTGTCTGCTGAAGTTGTACTGTTTTGCCAGTAGAAGCAGAAAGCTTTTCAGCCAGTACTTTCATCTCATCAGCGGAGACTTCCTGGGCTGAGATCAGTTGAGCCTTCATGATATTTCTTGCTTCATCAGCAAGTTCTTTGTATTCTTCTACTATAACGCCGATATATGCTTCGCGCCTCTTGTCAATGATCATCAAGAGAAAATTAAGAGTCACCTGGCTAATGCCGCCGGTGAATATCTTGGTGATAACTTCTTTCTTTTCCTTGGCGGGAATCAGCAAATGAGCCAGATAGTCTTTAAGATTTTCTGTTCCTTCTATGATTCCTAGTGCTTTCTCAAGTTCTAACTCAAACTCATCTACTTTATTGGCTTCCCGGGCGATGCTGAAGAACGCTTCTGCATAGCGCCTGGCGACGCTCTTGTTTAACATAACAGATCGCCTGCCTCATTGACAAATTCATTGACCATATTCTTGTGATCCGCTTCGGTAATAGCTCTTTTTAATACTTTTTCTGCAGCCATGATAGCCAGTGCAGCAGCGGTGTCTTTAAGCTCTGCCTTGGCCAGCGCAGTAGCTGATTCTATTTCAGCAGTTGCTTTGGATTTCATATTAGCTGCATCTCCCTGAGCCTTGGCTAGAATTTCATTTTTTGCATCCTCAGCCGCTTTAGTAGCCCGGGCTACAATTTCCTGAGCTTCCCTGCGTGATTCTGCCAAATTAGCCTGAGATTCTTTCTTTAACTCATCAACCTCTACTCTAACCTCTTCCGCGTGTTTCAGTGATCCTTCAATACTTGCTGTACGTTCATCCAACATCTTGTAAATGGGTCCATAAGCAAACTTGTACAACAATGACAGAAGTATAAAGAAGTTAACCGCTGACCACCCGATCACATATAAGTTACCAAACGCCGGGGTATGACCAGCAGGTGCTTCTATAGGCAGTTCGCCTCCACCTGAAGCCAGGCAGAAGGTTGCAAATCCCATAGTTAGAACCATTGCTAAAAGGAGGATTGATGCATAAAATCTTTTATTCCTTTTCACGGATGTGCTACCTCCAATCTCTTAGAGCAAATAGTATTTTGGGCGATAGAGCCGATAATAATTTTGCCCTATCGCCCATAATCTCTAGTCTACATGTATTGTTCCAGTTCGTTAAATTTTACCAACTAACATAAATGCAATCAGCAGACCATAAATAGTCAGGGTTTCAATAAAAGCCAGAGTTATGAACAGAAGTGTTCTTACATCCCCTCCAACTTCAGGCTGCCTAGCGATGGCTTCGAAAGCTTTGCCTCCAGCTACACCCATACCAATACCGCCACCTATACCGGCGATTGATACAGCAAGACCAGCACCTAATGCTACTCCCATCTTTTTCCCTCCTTTCAAGCTACAAAAAAATTGAGCAAAATTTAATGTTTGATTTTAATGACCCTCTCCAGCTGCAGCTGCTATATAGCTAGCTGACAAAATTGTAAATACTACCGCTTGGATAGCACCCAATAACAGACTTAAGCCCATGATCGCCGCCGGAACTACAAATGGTGCCATGAAAAGCAAAAATGCTATAACCATTTCTTCACCAAATATATTCCCAAATAGACGGACGGTAAGGGAAAGTGGATGTGCCACTTCTTCTACCAGATTCAATGGTAACATGAGCGGGCTTGGGCTCACGAAGTGATGCAGGTAATGTCCACCATGTTCCGATAATCCTGCAACATGAACTGAAAAGAACGTAATTATTGCTAAAGTCATAGTTACGTTCCAGTTGCTGGTAGGAGGTTGGAACCCCGCAATATGAGCGGCTCCTGGGATGAGACCGCTGTAGTTGCTTATCAGGATGAACAGGAAAAATGCAGTAAGCAAAGGTGCCCACTTTTTAGCGACATGCTCTTCGTCCATTAATTGGGTAAAAAAATCTTTGGTAAATATTATGATTGCTTCGAATGCATTCTGTAATCCTCTGGGAACTCTTTGCATGTCCCGGGTGGCCATAAATGCAATTATTCCTATTAGTGCTATGATTACCCATTCAGTAACTACCAGGTGGTCTACTGGAATTGGCCCAATGTGAAAAAAGGCGCCATCCCACATACCAAATATCATTCTTTTCTCCCCCCTTCCTACAGTAGCGTTATTGAGATATCAGGTCTTTCTTTTCTTCTCCTGTTATCCGAGCTGTCACCTAAAATGTAAATCAAAGCCCTTTTGGCAGGCTTTGACTGCTAACAAGGTTTATTTGGTTTCTTTTTTATGCTGGTCTGCCACCATACGATCCCACATTACTTTTATTGCTGTAGCCATCCCCAGCAGCACACCAATTACAGTAAACTTAGGCCCGGTACCGTATTTCTGATCCAGCCACCATCCGCCGTATCCACAAAATCCAACCGCAGCCGCAATAGTTGTGACCAGGTTTATCGCCTCGCTAAAGGCTCTAGCCCAGTGTTTCTTTTTTTTCTCTGCCATTGATCTACACCTTTAACCCGTCTTAACTATCCCTCTTCTCTATTCAACATAAAAATCCAAATTCCTTCTAGCCTTAAGTTATACACTCTTACTCAAGTACAATAAAATTCGAGGGCGAAGACGAAAAATCCTTTCGTGAATTATACGTTTTATTGATATTTATTGTCGATGATATCTTACGTTACCGTGATAAGTAGCCTTTTCGCTCCAATTTGGCTACGTGAGACTGCACTGCACTATCAATATTGATGCCAAATTCATCTTCCAGCACAAACATCATCGTGACTGCTGTCTGAGCTACATCAAGAAGTTCCCTGGCTATTTCCCGTATTATAGTTTCATTATCCAGGTTCACTCTTTCCCCGCTAAGGCCTCGAAATTTGCCTATGACTTGCGCAAGTTCCCCGGTTTCTTCCATCAGTTTTAGCGCAGTTGATTCCAGCGTGGGTGAGAGCTGATTCAGTTTCGGCAATGAGAGGGTTTTAGTATCCATACAAAAGACTCCTGTCACTTAAATTACCATTTAGAAACAGGGTTTATCCCTGTTTCTAAATGCCTTTAAAATAGAGCCAGCTTAATATCTCCAGGATTGACATTTTATTCTAGTATAGTGGATAGTTCTGGCACAAGTTCTGCACTATTTTTCTTGCTTCAGCAAGGTTGTCTTCATTGTCGGGGTTACTTAGAGCCATGGCAATGACAGTTCCTACTAGCTTCATGTCTTCAGCATTCATTCCCCGACTGGTCAGAGCTGGCGTTCCCAGTCTTATTCCACTGGTTACAAAAGGTGTTTGTGGATCAAATGGTATGGTATTTTTATTGACGGTAATATTAACTGATTCCAGAATTGCTTCGGCATCTTTGCCGGTAAGATTCTTGGGACGAACATCGACCAGCATAAGATGATTATCAGTTCCTCCCGATACTAATCTAAGGCCATTTTCTATAAGAGAGGCGGCCAGGGATACTGCATTTTCGGCAATATTGCGCTGGTACTGCTTAAATTCTTCTGATAACGCTTCTTTAAAACATACTGCCTTAGCTGCAATCACATGCATAAGCGGTCCGCCTTGAATACCCGGGAACACAGCGCTGTCAATTTTCCGTGCCCATTCCTCTCCGCAGAGAATAATTCCGCCCCTTGGACCCCGGAGGGTCTTATGGGTAGTTGAGCTGACAAAATCTGCATATTCAACTGGATTGGGATGAAGCCCAGCGGCAACCAGCCCTGCGATATGAGCCATATCGACAAAAAGGTAGGCCCCTACTTCATCTGCTATTTCTCTAAATTTTTTAAAATCGAGGATACGCGGATAAGCGCTAGCTCCTGCTACTATCATACGCGGCCGGGCTTTAAGCGCGGTATCTCTGAGCTGATCATAATCTATAGTTTCTGTTTCAGCATTTACACCATAATCTACAAAATTGTAGTTTTTCCCTGAAAAATTTACCGGACTGCCATGAGTAAGATGCCCTCCATGGCTCAAATTCATCCCCATAACCGTATCTCCAGGACTCAGGGCTGCAAAATATACTGCTGTATTAGCCTGCGCTCCTGAATGAGGCTGTACATTGGCATGTTCCGCATTGAACAGTTTCTTGACCCTCTCCCGGGCTAATTCCTCAGCTACATCAACATACTCGCAACCTCCATAATAACGCTTGCCGGGATATCCTTCCGCATATTTGTTAGTCATTACGCACCCCTGTGCGGCCATAACTGCACGGGATACAAAATTTTCCGAGGCTATGAGTTCTAGTTTATTATTCTGTCTCATTTCTTCCTGTTTAATAACCCCGGCAATCTCTGGATCTATAGACTGAACATACTTATCGATATAGTCCACTTGTCTGACTCCCTTCATGACATTTTTTTTCTAGACTATCTATCTTTTCTACTCTTCTCTGATGTCTACCTCCTTGAAATTTACCATTTATGAAAGTTTTTATCATCTCCACCGCAATTCCTGTTCCGCTGATTCTTGCTCCAATTGCTATTACATTTGCATTATTATGCTCCCGGGCTAGTTTAGCGCAGTAAGGGTCATGACATAAAGCCGCTCTTATTCCCGGAATTTTATTAGCGGCTATGGAAATACCAATTCCGGTTCCACATATTAACACTCCTAAAATGTCATCTTCCAGAACCTTGTGGGCTACTGACTGAGCAATATCAGGATAATCAACTGATTCGCTGCTGTGGGTTCCGCAGTCCAAGATCTGATGACCTTCTGCTTCAAGTTCATTAAGTATATCCTGTTTCATCAAAAACCCGGCATGATCACTGCCAATAGCAATTTTCATAAATTGAATTTCACTCCTCCCAAACATTATGAATTATCAGTCTGAATATATAAGTCTATTTTTTCAATTATTTTTTCTAACATTTCTTTAATCTGCTCGGCACTTTTCTGATATGCTTCTGTACCCAGTCCATATGGGTCAAGGATCTCTTGTCCATCATACCCGGCCAAATCACTCAGTAAGAAGGTTTTATCCTTACTTCCTTCAAAACTTTCTATTATGTACAGGTAATGCCCTCTGGTCATAACTAAAACAAGATCGGCATTATTAATCATTTCCTTATCTAATCTTTTGGATCTGTGTCGGGATAAATCTATTTCATACTGCAGCATGGTATCTACTGCTGCCCGGGCAGCGGGCATCCCATCTGCTGCAAATAATCCTGCTGAGCAGATCTCATACCCCCTATTAAGACCGCCTCCTTGGTATTGGGCTATAATCCGTGTGAAAAGCCCTTGAGCCATTGGGCTTCTACAGGTATTTCCACTACATACAAATAGTACCCTTTTCACCTTGCTCCCTCCCCCGGTTTACAACAGTATTTTTACAGCCAGCACTATTAATATCACTCCGCCTGCCATTTGAGCATAGCGGCCGACCAGACTGCCCAGTATTTTGCCGCTTCTAAAACCTATCATAGTCATAACCCCAGCAGTCATTCCCATAATAATTACTGTAAGCAGTATCGGTACCTGGGTAGTACCTAGAGTAAAACCAGTTGCCAGAGCATCCATACTTACCGATGCTGTTAACAGCAAAAGGTTCTTTTCCCCATAGTCCGTCCCTGCTTCACGTGCTGCCAGCAGCTTGCGGGCCTGTACAAACCCTTCGGAATATTGTTTAACTTCCCGGTAACCCTCCATAAAAAAAGTTGTCCCCACATAGGCAAGTACTGCAGCTCCCAGCCAACTTGCCCATAAACCCAGGATTTTGCCGGCTGTATACCCCAGACTTAACCCTATTAAAGGCATTAGTATGTGAAACATACCTACTGCTAGAGCAAACTTGTATTCATAAGTTCGGGAAGTTCCCCTTAGACCCATCACAAGAGCCAGGGAAAAAGCATCCATACCCAATACCACTGCTACTAACAATACAGTTATCAACTGCGCCGACATATACATCTCTCCAATTCAGGAAACCGAGGGAAGGCCTCTCTGATTTTCCATTTAACGTCCTGGTCTGGCTGATACTGCCCTATGGATTCGGTCTGCAAATGATGCTGCAATACCGGTTAGATCAGATGGCAGCGGTGCAAATACCATTACGTCTACATTATTCGATTCACACTCTCTAATCATAGAATACAGCCCCGCACCTCCACTAATCAAATCTAGCTGGTATTCTCTGCTTAAACCCGTATAACTCTTATTTGACCCTTTTTGATAATTATTATTCACCAGGACAGTTTTCTTCTTACGCCCAATACATTCCTCTATTATAAAAGTCATCTGCTCAATATCTTCAGCTAGTATTACTTCCAGGTCTGTAACAAATTGAGCGGCAGGTCCCCCGTCAAGTGCTTCTATTTCCCTTCCCAAGACCTTTTGAATAGCCTCCAGCGAAATACCACCCAGTCTTAAAAGTTTATAATCATTCTGCAGATCTATGAGGGTCGATTCAACCCCCACTCCGGTTGTTCCTGCGTCCAGTACCGCTGCGATTTGGCCGTGAAGATCGGTTCTGACATGGTCAGCAGTAACCGGGCTGGGACGGCCAAACCTGTTGGCGCTCGGAGCTGCCAGTGGTCCAGCTTGCTCAATGAGCCGGAGGGCTACTGGATGGTCTGGCATACGCAGGCCAACTCCTAATTTCCCTCCCCGGACTATATCCGGTACCCGGCCTAATGCTGGTAACACCAAAGATAGAGGTCCCGGCCAGAACTCTTCCATAAGCCTTCGGGCATCTTCTGGCAAATAACTTACCAACTGCTCAGCCTGATCAATGCTGCTTACATGCACCAGAAGCGGATTTTCCGCCGGTCTTCCTTTGGCCTTAAATATTTTTTCCACCGCTGCCACACAAAATGCATCAGCTCCTAAACCATAGACGGTTTCAGTAGGAAACGCCACCAGTTCTTTCTGCTTTATCAATCTGGCGGCATAGTTTATTAAATCTTCTTCCGGGGTAACCGGATTAATTTTTATATACTCAGTCTTCAGCTGCCTTACCCCTTCCTGGCCTTAAGTATTCTGTCCCGTCCTGCCAGGTCTTTGATAATCTCTGCATCTAAAAATCCATTGGCCATCTGCAGAGCTTTTTCTCCCTGGTTATATGCTATCTCAATAAATAGATGGCCTCCCGGCTTTATTTTTTCTAACGCCTGGGGGAGAAAGCGCCGGTATATATCAAGTCCATCTCCAGGAGCCAGAAGTGCATTCATAGGTTCAAATCCTTGTACCTCTTTATCAAGTATATGATACTCATTTTGTGGTATGTAAGGCAAATTGGCTGTGATCAAATCGAAAGGTGAACTATTTAGCAATGGTGCCATCAGATCACCCTGCCAGAAATTGACTGTCACCCCTAGTTCAGCAGCATTGGTTCTAGCTGTTGCCAGAGCCGGTTCAGAAATATCTGTTGCTGTCACGCGGGCTCCAGGCAGGTAATGAGCAAGGCTGATAGCTATGGCACCTGACCCGGTACCTACGTCACACAAGTTAACTGCCTGTCCGGTATAAAGTTCCAGCACTTTTTCTACCATTAATTCAGTATCAGGGCGAGGAATCAGCACGCTCGGGTTGACCTGGAATTTTAAGGACATGAATTCTTTGCAGCCAGTAATATATGCTGATGGTTCCCCTTGAACCCTTCTCTGAATCAGATCTCGAAAGTGCTTTCTTTCCAAGCTATTAACAGGTAAATCAAAATTAGCATACAAATAGACCCGCTCTTGATGCAGAACATAAGACAACAGCACCTCAGCCTCCAGCCTCGGACTGTCTATCCCTTTACCGATAAAATATCGGGTGGTCCATTCCAGGAGTTCCTTAATATTCCAATCTTCTCTCACTTATTCCACCCGTTTCATTCGTTCAGCCTGATCGTGGGCTATGAGCGCCCCAATAATGTCATGGAGATCTCCTTCCAAGACCGTGTCCAGCTTATGCAGGGTAAGGTTAATCCGATGGTCGCTGACCCTTCCCTGAGGAAAATTATAGGTGCGGATGCGCTCACTGCGATCACCAGTACCTACCTGACTTCGTCGTGCTCCGGCCATTTCTGCATTCTTTTCTTCCTCTATAACTTCCTTCAAACGGGCTCTCAGTACCCGCAAAGCCTTGGCTTTATTCTTATGCTGAGATTTTTCATCCTGGCAGGTTACTACCAGTCCGGTGGGCAGATGAGTAATTCTAACCGCTGATTGGGTAGTATTTACGGATTGACCTCCAGGACCGCTGGAACAATACACATCAACTCGAAGTTCATTAGGATCTATATCCACTTCTACCTCCTCAGCTTCGGGAAGTACTGCAACAGTCGCGGCAGAAGTATGGATCCTTCCCCCTGATTCTGTAGTCGGCACCCGCTGCACCCGATGAACACCTGATTCATATTTGAGCTTGCTGTATACACCTGGGCCATCAACCACAATAATTAATTCTTTAATACCACCGATATCAGTAAAATGAGAATCCATGATGTCTATTTTCCAACCCTGGGATTCAGCGTAGCGTGAATACATACGAAACAGGTCGCTGGCAAAAAGCGCAGCTTCATCCCCCCCTGTACCGGCACGAATTTCCATGATCACACTTTTATCATCATCAGGATCTTTAGGCAGCAAAAGGATCTTGAGCTCCTCCTCCAACTGCTGTTTTTGATCCTGGAGCAAATTCATCTCTTCCTGAAGCATCTGAAGAAACTCTTCTTCCTGGTCTTCAGCCATCATTTCTCTGGTATCTGCAATTTGCTCTATCACCGATTTATAATCCCGGTATTTCTGAACTATTTCACTTAATTCAGAGTGAGCCCGGGCATATTTTTGGAACTGACTCTGCTCTGATATGACTTCCGGTTTGCTCATCAGTTCAGTCAGTTCTTCATATTTATCTTCAAGACTATCCAGCTTTTGCAGCATAGTTCTACCTCCCAGTAATATAACTTGCCTACTTACTAACCGCTAACAATTAATTCTTCTATATTTTGGCTGCTGATGTTTTCCTTCTCCTGCAGTACTGCCTTCAAAGCCGTAATAGCAACCTCCAGTTGCTTATCATCCGGCTGCCTGGTAGTTAGATTTTGCAGCCATAAACCTGGAGCCACCATAAACTTTAACCAGTGATTTCCATAATATTTACTGCTAAATTTTAAAAACTCATAACTAAATCCAGCTACTACCGGCAAAACCGCCAGTCTGCTCCATATGCGGTAAAATAGATTTCCTTCTCCCAGCATTACAAATACCAGTATGGATACCACCATAACTATCAGCAGAAAAGCTGTACCGCAACGCGGGTGCAGTGTGGAATACTTACGGGCATTCTCTATGGTTAATTCTTCCCCGTTTTCGTAGGTATGAATAGTCTTATGCTCAGCCCCATGGTACATAAAGACTCTGCAAATATCTGGCATTTTTGAAATGAAATAAACGTAGATAAGAAAAAAGGTGATTCTCAATAACCCTTCTACAATATTTTGCAAAACTACCCCACCCAGATGATGCTGGGTATAATGAACTATAGCGGTAGGCAGAACCATAAACAGAAGTATCGCCAATCCAAGCGAGACCGCCATAGTTATGACTATCTCCCAGGAACTTAGTTCTTCTTCCTCTTCTTCCAGCGCTATATTAGCTGAAGCATTTAACATTCGTATCCCGACTACCATCGACTCTATCAATACATAAGTTCCCCTGATAAAAGGCCATTTCAAAAAAGGATAGCGCTTTAACAGCGGGGTATTTTCTTCTTTTTCCAGGTGAATCGTACCGTCGCTTTTTCTTACTGCCAGGGCTGTCTGCTCGGGACCCCTCATCATAACTCCTTCAAGAACCGCCATTCCCCCGTATTGGAATTTATTAACCATTATAAACCACCTTTTATAATTAGAGTTCCAGCTCCAGACCTACCATATAGATAGCAAAATAGCAGGAACTTCCGCCCCTGCTATTAATTACTGCAAACCATACTTTCTCTTAAATCGCTCTACTCTTCCAGTGGTGTCTACTACTCTGCCTTTATTACCTGTATAAAAGGGGTGGCATTTGGAGCAAATTTCTACTCGAATGCTTTCTCTGGTTGACCCAACTTCGAATTCATTACCACAGGCACATCGAGCTGTAGCCTTGAAATATTTGGGATGTATTTTTTCCTTCACAATTTCACCTCTTTTCAGGCTGCTTTTATCTAATTAATTATATTTTCAAGATAGACAGCCAAACAAACTGCAAAGAAGATTATATCAATAAAAATCACAAAATACAAGGATATATTGAACCCTGATCTTTAGCTTGACACCCCGCCTTAAGTGTACTAGTATTATTAATACAATGTTTATGTTGCAGGTGGTGTATTATTTGCTGTGGTTTAAGATAGACTATCATTCGGGTCAACCTGTCTACCGACAGATTTTGGACAATTTTAAGAGTGGGATTATCAGCGGGAATTTGAAGGCGGATGATCCTGTCCCGTCTATTCGCGAATTAGCCCGTATGTTAAATGTAAATCCGAATACAGTGGCTCGTGCTTACCGGGAACTGGAAAATGAGGGGTTAATCTATTCGCGTACCGGTATTGGCAGCTTTATCTCGCCCGCAGAAAAACACGCTCTGGAGGAAAAGGCCTTAGTGGCATTATATCCGGAGTTAAAGAGGGTTATACAATTATCACAAACCTTTAATCTCCCTAAGATGATGCTGAATAAATTATTTTCTGCTACTCTGGACGAAATATATGGAGGTGATGAGCAATGACCGTCTTTACCATAGATAATTTGGTAAAGGGTTACCCAAAAAGCAGCTTCAAGCTTCGAATAAAGCAGCTTACTCTGCAAGAGGGCAGTATAATGGGCTTGCTAGGAGTTAATGGAGCGGGGAAGACCTCTCTTTTAAAGCTGCTGCTCCAAATAACTTTTCCGGATACCGGCAATATTACCTGGACCAAAAACAGCAGCCAGGCTTCAGACTTTATTGTTAATAACGTCAGTTATATGCCGGAATATAAAAATTTATATCATAATCTGAGTACCGGCAGTATGCTGTCCTTATCCGCCAGGACTATTCCTGGCTGGAACAGCAATAAAGCCGAAAAACTATTGTCTGTTTTTCCTTTGGATCTGGGCAAGAAAATCAGCACTCTGTCTTATGGGGAAAAAACTCGCTTATATGCAGTAATAACTTTCTCCAAAGATGTACCTTATATTATACTTGACGAACCTTCCCGGGGCTTAGATCCGGTAATGCAGGAAAGAATGCTGGAACAGGTTAAGCTTGCCAGCCAGGAAGATAAGACCATTGTTTTTTCTTCTCATCAGTTACCAGAAATCGAAGAAACGGCTGATACCGCAGCAGTAATAAAAAATGGTGAAATTATCTTAAATGATTATCTAGATGAACTTAAATCTTCACTGTTTTTGCTGGCAGCACCGGAGGGCATAAACCCCGAGGATGGCTCACCATTCACGATTTTAGCCCGGCGCAAACAGTCTGGTCAGAATATACTCTTATGCCGGGGTACAAACTCAGCCCGCGCTTCAATAAAGGAGCCGTTTAAGGTTTTTAATGCTAATCTAAAAGATATCTTTCTTACTATTAACGAAGGCGAGGTGTATCAATAAATGAATCTATTCGTAAAAGAAGTCAATGACCTCAGAACCCGCTTTCTTATTATGTTCTTACTAATTGGGATATCTGCTTATTTTATAATAGTTTATTATGACTTTTTTATGTCCCTGTTGGATATAAATACTATAAAAGAAGCCTTGGAGCTTTCGCCCTTGAGCGGCTATATAGACAGCGAAGCTATAATGCAGCAGCTGACCTTGCTCTTTAACGATATTGATTTTTACGTGTGGTCCCAGTGGTTTGGCAAGAATCTTTACCAAATTATAGTCCTGAGCACCATACTACTGGCTTTTTCATCATTTGCACGCGAAGCAGAGCATAATACTATGAGTTTTCTGCTTAGCAATTTTACCCGCTGGCAAATATTCACCAGCAAAGTTCTGGCCGGCAGTATGCTGCTGATGGTTCTGGTGGCGGAAGGATGTTTCCTGCCGCTTATCCTGGCACCCGGCGCAGGCTATTCTTTTGATCTGGTAACTGCCTGCTCTTATCTGCTGCAAATGGGTTTAGCAGCCATCTTTTTGTATGCTGCAGTTATATTATTTTCAGTTTTATCAAAAGATGTTATTAAACCTATTATTGCTTCTATAGTATTGTTAGTAATTCTGGCATTGCCAAGGTTAACCAAGGTTTTGAGCTCGCTGTATCTTCTTCGATATATGACCGGATTTGATATATTTATCGGCCGTGGCGTTCATTATACCTCAGTGCTTCTATTAGCTTTATTAACGGCAGCTCTGTTCTGGATTGCCTGGCAGGTATACGAGAAAAAGGATTTTTAACTAACATGGCCAGATAAGAGCACAATGCTCGCCAAGCACATAGCCGTTACTTCATGTAAATTACGAAAATGAGTTCAATTTTAAGGAGGGAACAGTATATGATTATTACTACATGTGAAAGTGTACCCGGTTATAAGATTACAGAAATTAAAGGGTTAGTAAGGGGCAGTTGTATCCGAGCCAAGCACCTGGGCAAGGATATAGGTGCCGGGCTAAAGTCTCTGGTAGGAGGTGAACTAAGAGGTTATAGCGAACTTCTGGAAGAGTCAAGAGAAGAGGCAATCGGAAGAATGATTGAACAAGCCGATCAATCAAGTGCCGACGCCGTCATTGGTATGCGCTTTGTAAGCTCACAGGTTATGAGCGGTGCGGCAGAGTTTTTAGCCTATGGTACAGCGGTTAAGCTGCAAAAAGAGTCATAACCTTTAGCCCAGGCTAATTCGTTGGAGTTGCCCGTTTACGCATTAAAGATTGAACTTACTTTCAAATCTTAATCTAGTACGAAAAAAGCTTCTTGGCGATGAATGCTTAAGGTTAGCGCAGGGGGATAAAGGCGATTCGTTTAGCGGGAACATAACTTGTTTTAACCCATCAATCTAAGCATCACTGGCTAACTTATATGGAGAAAGTAAGACCGAACCCAAGCGGTCTTAAGCATTCATCCGTACAATTTTCGTTTGCACTTGTTTCATACAGGCATGTTTGGTCAGCTCGAAAATTACTTCTTGGGGATGAATGCTTAAGGTTAGCGCAGGGGGATAAAGGCGATTCGTTTAGCGGGAACATAACTTGTTTTAACCCATCAATCTAAGCATCACTGGCTAACTTATATGGAGAAAGTAAGACCGAACCCAAGCGGTCTTAAGCATTCATCCGTACAATTTTCGTTTGCACTTGTTTCATACAGGCATGTTTGGTCAGCTCGAAAATTACTTCTTGGGGATGAATGCTTAAGGTTAGCGCAGGGGGATAAAGGCGATTCGTTTAGCGGGAACATAACTTGTTTTAACCCATCAATCTAAGCATCACTGGCTAACTTATATGGAGAAAGTAAGACCGAACCCAAGCGGTCTTAAGCATTCATCCGTACAATTTTCGTCTGCACTTGTAGTAGTTCTCAGAATGCTGATAAATAATTACTCTTCTTCATGCCGGTAGCGCGAAGTATAAAACTGTTGCTCATGAAAGGTATCGTAGGGGGTAAAAGGATTCTGCTCATCTTGATGCTCCACAATTTTATTGAAAAATACATATAGCTTGGCATCCAGGTCATCCATGGCGTGAAGCAGCAGCGCTTCCGGAGATAATGGCAGAACCGGCGAGCCGAATTGCAGACTGCCATGGTGTCCCAGTATCATGTTTTTCAGCATTTTTTCCAGCAGGTCCGGGAAATCCAGGCCTGCTTCTCTCATAGATGCTATTTCCCTGGAAATAAATTCATACCCCAAAACAATGTGTCCAACCAGCTTGCCTATTTCGGTATAATCAGGCAATACATCAATTCGGAATTCTTTAATCTTACCTATGTCATGCAGTATGGCTCCGGTAATCATAAGATCCCGGTTGATATCTGGATATAACTGAGCTGCTTTATCACATAATTCGCTAACTATAAGAGTATGCTCGATTAAGCCGCCGTTGTAATTGTGATGAATAACTTTAGCGGCCGGCGCAGCTAAAAATTCCTGCCACATGGAAGGAGTGAATATTCTTGAGAGCAAACTCCTCATATGAGGATCTCTAATACTGTCCATCTTATCTTCCAATTCCTGTTTAAGCTCTTTTAGCTCGCGGACGGGACTTTTCATATAGGATTGCGGTTCCTCATCCAGAACTTTAATCCGCTTGGCCGTAATCTGCGTCTGCTGATTGTAAATACCGATATCACCTAACATCCCAATAACAGCTCCGGTTTCCAGTATGCCGGCCAGCTGGCAGCTATCCCATACTACTGCTTTTATTTCCCCACTTCGATCGCTAATGCTAAGATGGGTGATGTTCTTTCCCTCCCGGGTCTTCCGAGTAGTCTTATCCTGCACCAGAAACTTACCCCAGAACTGGGTTCCGCTGGGAAGATTTTTCAATTCTTTTACTGTGAATGGTCCTTTATTGTTCACTACTCTCCTCACTCCTTCTAGTTTATCAATCAAGCCTGCTTTGTGCACCGGGAGCTGGATGGGAATAAGAGCCCAGTCTAACATGGGGTATCTCTTCCTTTAAGACTTTTATAAAATTCCCAATCCCTATACCCGAGCTGTTTGCTGTCAGATTTTCCATTAGAAAATCAGCGTCAATATTTAAATTTCTTAATTGAATCATGTCTACCGGGTTATCCCGGACAAATCTGAGCAGTGCTTCCACTTCTGCCTCCCGGTCAGTAAAGCCTGGAAAAACCAGCAGATTTAATGATATATTCAGTCCCTTATCCTTCGCGTAATGGATAGAATTGATCACATCAATTAGCGAGTAATCTCTGGGACGGTGATAACGGAGGTAATTATCTTCCTGGCAGGAAAATATAGTTACCCGCAGAGAATCCAACCCGGCATCGCACATCTGTCTTATACCATGGGTATAACCGGCATTGGTATTCATGTTTATGGTACCACAATTGGTCTCCCCCCGTATTATTCTAATCGCTCTGGCCAGTTTAACTGCATTGAGGCTAGGTTCCCCTTCGCAGCCCTGCCCAAAGCTTATGATGGCATCCCGGGCTTTTTCCAAATGTTCTATGCCTATCTGGGCAATTTCATTTACTTCCGGTATAAATGTTAACCTGTTTTGAGGAGAATCATATGGTCCGTGATTTTCAGATATGCATCCCAGGCAGTCAGCGTTACAAGAAATCATAGTAGGTATGCCGCCTTCCCAGCGCTGGTAAAATATATTCTGAGCAGTATAACATCCATATTCCAATGAACATCGGGTCAACTGGGTAAGTATTCTATTTTTCGGATACTTGCTCGTCAAACGCTTTATTTTAAGTTCTAAACTATTGGTATTGTAATTTTTAGGGTGCCATTTTCTATGTTCATCTGATTTTATTGCCGCAACATAGATTTTGTCATTGCGAAACCCTACGGCCGCATACCCATATACTGGCAGGGATCCACTGCCATTCTGCCTTACTCCAGCTGGCAGCAAAGTGCGAGTGAAACCCTGAGGCAGTAGAGCCGCCACTGCATTTACCCCCTGAGCCGGCAGGCCTGGCACCTGCTCCATCAGGAATATTTCTCCTTTGTCATCCAAGCCTATCGGCAGATAGCCTGGCAGGGTAACCAGGGCAGCTCCCTGGGGAAGAGGAATCATTTCGTTCTTTTCGGGCTCCACCCATTGAGAACCACTGCGCGCGAGCATAGACACAGTCGGGCTATCCATCAACCTTCCCTCCTGGTCTGCATATAAAGTAAAAAACATATTATTATACCCCAATCGTTTATTAATTACTCTCCTTTCTCACCTACCCACTAGCGAGTTTTATGCTTTGTCTTAGCAAGGAGCCCACAGGACCACAATTTGGGCTCGCTGCGCTCGATATAACAAAGAAGGGTAAGGCGGTTTACAGGGGGTAAACAACTTGAATAGCCAGGTATCACGTTTGAAGAAAATAGTTCTACATTGGCTAAAATAAGACCGGCCGACAGCGGGACAAAGTATAATGCTCGCTACGCCGAAGCTGTTACCCTCTACGAAAGTTGAGTTAATTTCAAGCAAACAAGTGGCCGCTTCTTTTTTTTGCTTGATTAACTGACCAAACTATAAATTATGCCGAAGTGAGTAGGTGAACAAAAATGAAAAACCGTTTGCTTTTTGGCAATGGATTCTTATTTAGCTCTATCTAATAGGTTATATTAACTCGGGGCATAAAAAAAGCCCCTTTTCAGGGGCTGTTCCAATCAGTACCGAAGATACTTAAGCGGATTTTCTGTTTCGCCGTTAGTTTTAACCTCAAAATGAACGTGCGGACCAGTAGTCCTGCCTGTCATGCCTATGGTAGCTATAGCCTGGCCCTTGACTACATATTCGTTTTTATTTACCATAATTTTTTGACAATGGGCATATACGGTTTCTTTCCCATCCGGGTGTTCAATTATTACTGTTTTTCCATATACTGCCTGACTGCCTACAAAAGCAACTTTCCCTGCCGCCGCGGCTTTTATCGGGTCACCTATATCCCCGGCGATATCAACTCCATGATGAAAACCAGATGCGCGCCAACCGTAGGCAGAGGTGATACTGCCTGTTACCGGCCAGGACATCATCAGAGACCCGATATAACTACGGGAAGTCTGAATCACGGCTACACTTACGCTGGTACTATCAGGTACAGCTACTTTTTCACCTATCTTCAAGTTTTTCGGATTGATCCCCGGGTTAAACCGGGACAGCTCACTGACAGAAACATCGTACTTGTATGCAATGTCCCAGAGCGTATCTCCTGCACATATTATGTGCACCCGAGATCTATTGTAGGGTATTTCTAATATTTGTCCAACCGTTAATATGCAGTTTTTGTCTAAATCGTTGATCATCCTCAAGGTATCCAGATCAACCTTAAACTTACGGGATATGTCCCACAGGGTGTCCCCTTTATTAACACTATAAACCTTCATCTTGCTGTCGGTTGGCACAGTCTGTACGCTGCCACAGGGGATAAAATTGCCCTGATTTAAGGCTGCCATAGCCGGTCCAACATAGCTCGCTAATAGAAAGGTACATGTCACCAGTGAGCTTATCCACCTCTTATTCACCTTATTTTCACCTCTCATTCTGCAGGCACAAAAAAAGGGCCTACTGACCCTAATTTTTCACATAAATGGAGGTATTTATTCATTAAATGTTTATTTAAAGGATTCTAATAAGCTTTATGAGCATAATCTTTCTTGCCAAACACTATAGGAGCGGCTCTAATCAGATCTTTATTGGAATTAGTTTTCTTAATAGTATCCAGCATGATTTGCATGGTTTCAACTGGACTGTAGTCACTGAAGGTATTTCTAAGATTCCAGGCTAGATCCATTTCTTCTGAGGTAAATAGCAGCTCTTCTTTCCTGGTTCCGGAACGCTTCACATCAATGGCAGGGAATATTCTTCTCTCAGCCAGTTTTCTATCCAATACCAGTTCCATATTGCCCCGGCCTTTAAATTCTTCAAATATAACTTCATCCATCCTGGAGCCTGTTTCTACCAGGGCAGTTGCTATAATAGTCAGGCTTCCGCCTTCTTCAATATTCCTGGCCGCTCCAAAAAAACGCTTGGGTTTGTCCAATGAGGCTGGATCGATCCCTCCTGATAAGGTACGCCCGCTGGGCGGCACTACCAGATTATGAGCTCTGGCTAATCGGGTTACGCTGTCCATCAGAATAACCACATCTTTTTTATGTTCTACCAGTCTTTTTGCTCTTTCCAGGACCATTTCTGTAACCTTGACATGGTTTTCCGGAGGCTCATCAAAGGTCGACGCCACTACCTCAGCCTTGGTCGAACGCTGCATATCGGTAACTTCTTCCGGTCTCTCATCTACCAGCAATATAAATAGATCAATATCCGGATGGTTGGCACTGATCCCCTGTGCTATCTTCTGCAGCAGCATAGTCTTACCTGCTTTAGGGGGAGCTACAATGAGTCCTCTTTGACCTTTTCCTACAGGTGATATCAAGTCTATCACCCGGGTAGGTATCTCTTTACTGGTAGTCTCAAGGGTTATTCTTTCGGTAGGATACAGGGGGGTGAGAGCGTCAAAATGCACTCTTTTAATTGAATCCTCCGGGGGAAAGCCATTGACTTCCTCCACTCGCAGCAGAGCAAAAAACTTCTCATTGTCCTTGGGGGGTCTTACCTGACCGCCAACTTTATCCCCGGTTTTAAGCTCAAATTTTCTTATCTGAGATGGAGAAACATATATGTCCTCATGACTGGGAAGATATCCAAAGGGTCTTAAAAAGCCATAGCCATCCTGCATAATCTCCAGTACTCCCTGGGCTTGCAGTAATTGGTCTGAGTTAGTTAACGCCTTGGTAATCTCAAATATTAATTCCTTCTTTCTCAGTTTCGAATAACCAGTGAGATTCTTTTCTCTCGCTATCTGATACAATTCGAGAATAGTCTTGTGTTCCAGTTCGGATATATTCATTTTATCCTCCTTCCACGCTAATCACTGGCTATTGAAGTGCTCATCCCACTATAATCCTGAGCATTAACGCACCATTTTCTTAGCGCTAACATACCCTTTAGTAATTCCTTATACAATATCGGAATAAACTTGTCTGAATTTTAATTGAATATTTTCCCAAGGCATGAATTTGAATGATACATCAGCGGCAGGAAGGCTCACTGATGTGAACAAACTTGTTGTGTGCTCAATATAAAGTATACCATTATTTCAAAAAAATACTCTTACTAAATTAATATTCAATCTAATCTTAACTTGATTCGGTTGTCTTTGAAAAGCGGTTTTTTATCCAGATGGTGGTCGGCGGTAATATGTCGTATAGTACCGGAGGCACTTCTCATTACCAGAGTTTCTGTGACTGCCCGTCGTTTATGATACCTGACCCCCTTGAGCAAAAAGGAATCAGTGATGCCGGTTGCCACAAATATTACATCATCAGATTTTATTAGTTCATCAATGGTAAAAAGTTTATCAACATCGTCTATCCCCATTTGGTGACATCTGCGAATCTCTTCATCAGCTTCTTTTCCTTCCGGACAAAGGCGAGCTTGAAAATCCCCCCCCATACACTTTAAGGCGGCTGCAGTTATAACACCTTCGGGTGCCCCGCCAATACCCATCAATATATCAACCCCGGAATCATCATAAGCTGCTGCCACCCCCGGGGATACGTCACCGTCATTTATCAGCTTGATTCTAGCCCCTGCTCTCCTTACTTCTTCGATAATATATTCATGTCGGGGCCTATCTAGTATAACTACGGTTATTTCACTGATCAATTTATGTAAGGCCTTCGCTGCTTGCTGTAAGTTTTCTTTAACTGTGGCATCCAGAAAAACTCGTCCTTTACATTCTGGCCCTACTGCAATTTTGTTCATATACATATCTGGAGCGTGTAATACCGTACCTCTCGGTGCTGCTGCCAGTACTGCGATTGCCCCTGTGCCACCTTTGGCAACAATATTAGTGCCTTCTAATGGATCAACGGCAATATCGACTTCTGGGGGTACCCCTATACCTACTCTTTCACCAATAAAAAGCATAGGGGCTTCATCCATTTCTCCCTCTCCTATAACCACCACTCCGTTAATTGAGACTGTATCGAACATCACTCTCATGGCAGTTACTGCTGCATCGTCAGCAGCCTCTTTGTCCCCTTTGCCAACCCAACGGGCAGCAGACAGAGCAGCCGCTTCAGTTACTCTCGCAAACTCAAGCGCTAATTCTCTCTCCAATACTAAACCCTCCGTTCCTGATTAAAAAACCTGGTTCCAATCATTGATAAATCTTTCGATACCTGCATCGGTCAGCGGATGTTTTATCATCTGTTTAATTATATTGTAAGGTATGGTGGCAATATGGGAGCCTCTTTTTGCACATTCAACCACATGCATAGGGTGTCTAATACTGGCAGATATGACTTCCGTAGCAAAAGAATACTGATCGAATACGGTAATAATATCTTCCAGAAGTGTCATCCCGCTGTTGCCAACATCATCAACTCTCCCCAAGAAGGGGCTGACGAAGGCAGCTCCTGACCTGGCTGCCAGTAAGGCTTGATTGGCAGAGAAAACCAGGGTGGCATTAGTAGAGATACCCATCCGGTTCAACGCATTAATAGCCTTTAATCCTGTTTCAGTCAGGGGAACTTTGATTACTACATTGGGGTGTATAGAAGCCAGTTCCTGTCCCTCACTAATCATGGCATCATAATCCATTCCAATAACTTCTGCGCTTATAGGTCCATCTACAATAGCACATATTTCCTTTATAACCTCATGGTAATCTCTACCTTCTCTAGCTATCAAAGTAGGATTGGTGGTTACACCATCCAGAAATCCCATGTCGTTGATTTCCTTAATCTCTTCAATATTGGCAGTATCAATAAATATTCGCAAAACCATCCTCCTTTCGATCTAGTTAGTACGAAAATAGCTTCTTGGGGATGAAAGCTTAAGGTTAGCGCAGGGGATAAAGGCGATTCGTTGAGCGGGAACATAACTTGTTTCAGCCCATCAATATAAAGCATCACCAGCTAACTTATATGAAGAAAGTAAGACCGGACCCAAGCGGTCTTAAGCATTCATCCGTACAATTTTCGTCTGCACTTGTGTCATACAGACATGTTTAGTTGTAGTAGTTAATCTACCAGGCTTTTTCCGAACTCCCAAATACCCTGATTTTCTGGCGAATAATTTCGATGGTAGCTTCCCGGGCTGGACCTAATATTTGGCGGGGATCTATTTCATCGGGTTTTTCAGCCATCACCCTGCGCATAGCTCCTACAAAGGCTTCCCTTATATTAGTATCAATATTAACCTTGCACACACCCAACTTAATAGCCTTTTGTACTGTTTCATCAGGTACTCCGGAGGATCCATGCAGTACAATGGGAATACCTACCAGGCGCTTGATTTCTTTCAGACGATCGAAGTCCAATCTGGGTTCGCCCTTATATTGACCATGTGCGGTTCCAATAGCGACAGCCAGACTCTTGACTCCGGTTTGTTCTACAAAATACCTGGCTTCATCAGGATCAGTATAAAGGGCTTCTTTTTCGCTGACGTGAACATCATCCTCGGTACCACCTATTTTTCCCAGTTCAGCTTCAACTGAAACCCCTATCGGATTGGCAATCTCCAACACTTTTCTAGTCATGGCTATATTTTGCTCCAGGGGCAGCTTGGATCCATCATACATAACTGAGGAAAAACCACTGCGGATACATCTTACCAGTTGATCAAAGTCAGTTCCATGGTCCAGATGCAGAGCTATGGGAACTTTACTTGATCTAGCAGCCAACTTGACCATGCCAGTCAAAAAATCTAATCCGGCATATTTTATTGCTCCCTGGCTGGCCTGCATAATAACCGGAGCATTTTCCTGTTCAGCTGCCATCATAATAGCCTGCACGATTTCCATATTATTCGCATTAAATGCTCCAACTGCATAACCTTCTCGTTCCGCCCTGACCAGCAGTTCATCTACAGATACGAGTCCCATAAAAATCACCTCTTACATATTTAATATATTTATTCACTTGCGAGTTTATTAACAATATCTTTCAAATTCATGATATCAAAAGGTTTGGTAACACATTTTTTAACTCCTGCTTCCAGTGCGTTTTTAATAACATCCATTTCACCATAAGCGGTCATCATTATTATGGACATATCTTTATGTCCCGACAGAATTTGTTTGGAAGCTTCTAGCCCATTAATATTGGGCATTTTCATGTCCATTAAAATTATGTCCGGTTGGAATTCACTCACTTTGGATACTGCTTCTCGTCCATCAGCAGCGGTATTTACTATCCAGTTGTCTTTCTTGAACAGCTCTTCCAGCAGCCTTCTGACCCCTTTCTGATCATCAACAATTAATATCTTTTTGGGCATGCTCTTCCCCCCTCAGTTTATGCAACAAGTAATTCAAGATACGCAGCCAATATTAAATCTTAATTGAATCATAGTATTCCAGGTACCACTATTCCTAATAGCAGTACCATCACGAGTATAAGTACTATAAATACTAACCAGGGTAAAATAAATAAAAGCAAGGCCTGCCCGGTTTGAATTACCAGTGCCTCTCTAATCCCTATAATTTGCAGTGCCACCACCCATAAAAAAGCAAAAACAGAAATATTTATATTTATATAATTAAAATGGAGTAAAGTCACGGCATACTGCAGTGGGGGCCCCAATATTCCCGGAACAGACGCAAATGCCAGACAGGTTAGAATCCCCCTGCCGTTAGCCTGCTTATATATGATTTCACCCAGCAGATTGTAAATTGCCGCCGATACAGCCAGTACCGACAGGGAAACTAGTAACCCTATGAACAAATATACTCCTATATATCCTTCAGGTAAAGCAGCAGTAACTCCTCTAGCATTATCCAGACCTATACTGATTATCATATTCCAAACCGCAGCAACCGAAAACGAGATTAGTGCTAAAAGCAGTGGTTTGTTAACACCAAGATATTTGAGAGTAGGTGCTGGTTGAAATAAAATTCCGTATATTATTTCAGTAAACGTCACCCTTCCAGCCCCCCTCTAATAGATGTATTTCAGCACCGAATATCCTAAATCAGGCCAACCACCATTGAACAAAAGGCTGGTTGTATTCAGTTTCTTAAAAAACATATCCCAGTATCCCTGGCCATTCAACACCTCTATACTGCTGTTATCATCCAAACCTGCAGTCTGCCTGGCTATATCAATTGCATCATAGTAATTACCCAGGCTATCCACTAAACCCATTTCTAAAGCCATACGACCTGATAAGACTCGTCCATCAGCAATTTCCAACAATCTATCCTCTTTTATTTTACCTCCTCGGCCACGTCGAACCTGGTCTAAAAATTGCGCATAGGAGTCATTTACTATTTCCTGCAGAATCTCCCTTTCCGTATCAGTCATATCTCGATAAGAGGATCCAATATCTTTATGCTCAGCGCTTTTTATAACCTCCTGACGAAGTCCAACTTTTTCATATAAGCCTTCCACGTTAGTCAGTTCCATAATCACTCCGATACTTCCAGTAAGGGTTCCTCCATTGGCTACAATGTGGTCGCTGCTGCAGGCAATCCAATATCCTCCAGAAGCACAGACCTCTCCCATAGAGACCACTACCTTCTTTCCGGCAGCTCTTACTTTATCCAGCTCTATTCCAATTTCCTGTGAAGCTACTGATGTTCCTCCTGGACTATTTATCCTCAGCAGCAGTACTTTAATATCTCCTCGTTCACCAGCACTTCTTATGGCTTCCATAATATTCTCGGAGTCAGCATTAACGGCGGTAATTAAACCCGAGGAACTATCCTCACTGATAACCCCGTTAATCTCTATAACCCCTATGGTATTACCACTGGTATGAGCGGTTCGGAAACTTTCCTGCTTAACCTGCCATACCGACAAACCGGCCATGGTTACTAGAAATATGGCCAATAAAACTATTACTAGTTTTTTATGCATATTCCCTCCCTGCACTAAGTGCTGCTTTATCAGAATTTAATTCATTCTCACTTATTACCTGTTCCTTATAACGATAGAAACGCGGGACAGACTCAGGCACCAGAGTCTTCCGCACCGGCACTTCAACCTCATCCCCGACGGCTATGATCTCACCTGGTGAAATCTCCACCATAGCCATTTGCATAAAGACCTTACCCCGAACTGGATAGTTTTTACCTTCGATAAGTACCGTTTTACTGAATCTATTAACACCTATATAAGCTAATATGGTCTTAAGTATAATTTTTAGAAGATCAACCAAACCCGCTGGCTGGTTGCCAACCTCTAGGGCTAGTCCATCTATATAACCTGCTGGTATAACCGCTATACGAGTATCGCTTTTTAATCGGTAGGTTCGATAATACCCCAGAGTACTTCCTCTCTTAAGAGTTTTTAAAGATATTACCCGACACTTGAATTTAAATGGATCTCTTAACTTCATATCTCCCTGTACGCCTGCCGGGTACTGCCCGGCCAACAGAGTGCCCGATCGAACCGCATTCATCTGCATATGTGGATAAAGTATAGCTACCGCGCTATTGGCACAATGCTGCAGGGAGAAGCTATAACCGCTGACTGCCAGTTGCTCTATAGTGGCAGAGAACAACTCGAACTGCTCCTGGCTGAAACGCGCAGATACTGCTTCGGCCATATGGGTATATATCCCCTCCAGGTTAATCAGGGGATTTTCCGACAGTGTATGACATATCTCCAGCGCTTCCCCTACACCCATGCCAAACCGCCCTAAACCGGTTTCAATTTTCAAGTGTGCTTTTACAGATCTTCTGATTTCCAAAGCTGTCTGGTTAATCAAATTAGCATCGTTTTTCGATGATAAAGTGAGGGTTATATCATGATTAACAGCTTCCATAACCTGTGTATTATTGATTAATGGGCTTAACAACAGGATATCAGATCTAATACCGGCTTTTCTAAGCTTTAGGGCTTCTGGCAGATATGTAACGGCAAAAAAATCAACTCCCTGGCTTTCCAGGATACTAGCGGTACCAGCTGCTCCATGCCCGTAAGCATTAGCCTTAACTACTGCAATAAGTCTCACCTGCTCCTTCAAAATATATTTTACTTCCTGCAGGTTTTGAATTATCGCCTCTGCGTTTATTTCCACCCATTGGTCGGATGCAGTATAACTCACTTTTATTCCTCCTGGCCCAGGACGGCCTTCTTACCCGACCTGCTTATAGTCTGGTAAAAAGGCATAAAATTATTCCAGAGCCAATAAAACCAGGGCGAATATACTTGATCCCATTCTCCCATAAACTCAATCAATTGACCTCCAAAGCCCTTTTTAAAACGGTATAACCCAAATAGAGGATTGCTTTCATCCAGGTCCCCGGAGACTCCTCGAAAATCATATAAAGAACACCCCATATCCTTAGCCCACTCGATCATAGCCCATTGAATAAGATAATTAGGCATCAAATTTCTTTTGCTGTTGCTGGAAGCACCATAAAGATACCACACCTTGTTCCCTGTAATCATAGCCAGGGTGGCCGAGATAATCTCTCCTTCGTGCTCGGCGATGAATATCCGGGCGAAATTGTTTTCCACCATATAATCCCAAATCCACTCAAAATATTCGTAGCCCCGGATTAGAAACTTGTCCCGCTTGGCAGTCTCCAGCAAGATTTCATAAAATATTGATAAATCCTCTTTGTCTCTGGCTGGGCGTATTACGACCCCTTTCCTGCCAGCTAAACGTATATTATATCTCCATTTTGAGTGCATTTTTTCCAGCAGTTTAATTTGGGAAGGGGTGATATCCAATCGAAACACAAATCGGGGTTGGACTCCTTCAAAATTAACCCCGGTTTTATTTTCTTTAAAACCACAATCTATTAAAATACTTTTATATCCAGCATTATCATTAATTATATCGGGATCTATTTTGAGAAAAATTGCTCCATGCTCCCGGGCCGCCTTTTTTGCTCCGGCGAAAAGATGGGAGTTTAATTCCTGGTTATCCACATCTACTACTGGTCCCCGGGGTGCATAAAAGATGCTCTTGTTCAGCCCCGGTAAAGGCAACTTCCTTTTTAAAATAAGCAGGGCACCTCGGATCTCCCCATCTTCTTCCAGTACCAGAGGCAATTTATCCCAACCCATTCCTTCTTTTACCTGTCCCCATTCCCACAATTGCAGAAAATGTCCTCGGGGATGATGGGATACAAAATGGTCAAATCTGCCTTTCTCTTTTTCATCGATAACCCTGGTGGTGTACATTGTGTCGCTCCCTTTGTTTTTATTCACGCTTATTCTTACCATAATAACCCACAGGTATCCACAGAGTCTTTATTGATAAACACTTCTGCTGGCAGAAGTATAAAAGATCACTCGTAACGCTTCACAGCCAATTAAGAGCTCCTCCAAATATTAAACCCTCCCTTTAGAAGCTGATTGGGAAATAAATATTATATAAAGAAGTATTAAACCAAGGGCGAGACCACAGCTCGCCCCTGGTTAAACTCTATTCTTTTCCCTATAGAATAACGCGTTTTTGACTAAACCGGTAAAAAGAGGATGAGGCCGATTAGGCCGAGATTTAAACTCGGGATGGAACTGACATGCAACATACCAGGGGTGGTCTGTAATTTCAATAATCTCTACCAACCTTTTATCCGGTGATAACCCGCTGATGGTCAGACCATTCTGCTGTAATACATCCCGATAATCATTATTTATTTCGTAACGATGTCGGTGCCTTTCATAGATCAACTCTGCACCGTAATAATCCCTGGCTATGGTTCCCTCCAGCAAATGGCAGGGATAAGTACCGAGTCTCATGGTACCTCCTTTATTTTCAATGCCCTCCTGGTCTGGCATGAGGTGAACCACCGGGTACGGGGTTTCCATATCAAATTCTGCGCTGTTAGCACCATGCAAACTGCATACGTTTCTGGCGAATTCAATTACCGCACACTGCATACCCAGGCATATTCCCAGAAAAGGTATAGAGTTCTCCCGGGCATACCTGGCGGTACTTATTTTTCCTTCAATTCCTCTTTCTCCAAAACCACCTGGGACCAGAATAGCGTCAACATTTTTCAACAATTTTTCTGCCCCATCTGTCTCTATTTGCTCGGCATAAATCCATTCTATATTAACATCGCAATTATACTGAAATCCCGCATGTTTGAGTGATTCAGCAATGCTCAGATAAGCATCCTGCAGTTCAACATACTTACCAACCAGACCCACCGTGACCTGTTTGTCCTGACAGCTTATTTTTTCCACCAGTTTTTCCCATTCATCCAGGTTAGCTTCCTGGCAACGGAGTCCAATTCTCTTGATTACTTCTTTGTCCAATCCTTCACGTGCCAGCATCAGGGGAACTTCATATATGGACCCGGCATCTTTTAACTGAATTACCGCTTCTTCATCTACATCACAGAACAATGCCAGTTTGCCTTTTAGTTCCCTTGATAAGTCCTTCTCGGTTCGACAAACAAGAATATCTGGCTGTATTCCTATACTTCTCAATTCTTTCACGCTGTGCTGAGTAGGTTTAGTCTTTAGCTCGCCGGCTACCCTTATGTAGGGAACCAGAGTAACATGTATATACAAAACCCGGTCTTTCCCCAGGTCAAATTTCAATTGTCTTATGGCCTCCAAAAAGGGAAGGGACTCAATATCCCCTACGGTTCCACCTATCTCACTTATAACTACATCTGGGTGAACCTCATTTTCAATCAGGGTAACCCGTGCTTTTATCTCGTTAGTAATATGAGGTATAACCTGAACTGTTTGCCCCAGATAATCCCCTCTGCGTTCCTTGTCCAACACCGCCTGATATATTCTGCCAGTAGTGCAGTTGGCATACTGACTCAGATTAACATCTACAAACCTTTCATAATGTCCAACATCAAGGTCTGTCTCAGCACCATCTTCCGTAACGTACACTTCACCGTGCTGATAAGGGCTCATTGTCCCAGGATCAACATTTATATATGGGTCAAATTTTTGCAGGGCTACCTTTAGGCCCCTGCTCTTTAACAACCGGCCAAGAGATGCAGCTGTGATCCCTTTGCCCAGCGAGGAAACAACACCACCAGTTATGAATATATACTTTGTCACCCTAAGACCCTCTCTTTCCCTTCTAAAACATAAACAAAATCCTCTAGAATTTTACTACTCTTATTCCTACCTGGTCAACCGACTCGTATAATCCAATACAATTATCTCGTCCTGTTCAGGAAAATTGTCGGCAGTTATTTCCAGGAACGGTTGTTTAATTACTTGATCGAATTTACAGGTAAATTTCTCCACTGGGTCTAATTCAAAACACAAGTGAGGGGTATTAAAATGCATAGGAATTACTACCGTAGGATGTATAGCCTGTACAATTTGGTAAGCTTCGTCTGCATTCACAGTATATACTCCTCCAACTGGCAGCAATAAGATGTCTACCTTTCCTATCATCTTATACTCTTCCGCACTGAGCAAATGTCCCAGATCTCCCATATGCAAAAGGTCAATTCCCTCCGTACAGATTTTGTAGACGGTATTAGGCCCTCTCTTCTTCCCCTTTTTATTATCATGATAGGTAGGAAAGCCTGTGATTTTGAATCCATTGATCTCGAAGTCACCCGTGCCTTTCACCACTACTGGTTGTCCCTTTAAAATACTCACAGCACTGTGATCCCAGTGCTCATGACTTACTGTAGAGATGTCCACTTCTTCTTCATATACCGGATATCCAAGCTTTTCATCAAATGGATCACTAATCAGTTTTTTCCCACCACTCTCGATCAAGAAGGAGGCATGTCCTAACCAGCTAATTCTCATGATTACTAATCACTCCCTTTAATCCTTTTCGGGTCCAGATACCAGAATCCATCGCCCTGGTAAACCAGCCGGTGATCCAGGTTTAAACGCGAAAATATGGCTACCAGAGTCGGTATCTGGCTATCCCTGCCCATTCGGGCAGCAATCTCTTTCAAAAGACCCTCATAATACATGGGTTCATGTCCTTCTAAGAGGATCTCAACGGCTAGGTCTGCTTCGGTTTTCTTTTTGTTAAGCATATTTACCTCCTACATATATTCAGGTGCACTAACACCCAATATCGACAGCGCATTATTTATAGTAATGCCGGTAATCCGCATCAGTAACAGCCTGGCATCCTGCAACCCGGGCTCTACGTTTATTACCCGGTGGCGATTGTAAAAACTGTGAAATAATCCGGCCAGGTCAAGTACATATCTGGCTATTCGATGGGGAGCCAGAGTCTGAGCCGAAACCCGAATTTCTTCCGGGAAGTCAGCGATTTTTCTTAACAAAGCGAGTTCCTCAGGCTCCTGCAATAGACTGGTGTCAATGCTGTTTATTTTAGCCATCTCAATTCCGGCTGCTCCAGCCTGCCGAAAAATGCTGCAGATGCGAGCATGTGCATACTGAACGTAATATACTGGATTATCCTGACTTTGTTCGGCAGCCAGGCGAAGATCAAAATCCAACTGACTATCCGGGCTCCGCATGACAAAGAAAAAACGGGCTGCATCTTTTCCCAGTTCTTCTATCAGCTCGTCCAGGGCAATAGTAGTACCAGTACGTTTAGACATTCGAACCAGGTCTTTTCCCCGATATAACCTTACCAGCTGCATCAATAAAACATCCAGCATATCCCGTTTATATCCCAGGGCTTCAATAGCATCCTTCATCCGATTAACATGTCCATGATGGTCTGCTCCCCAGACATTTATTACCCAATTAAAACCGCGTTGGAATTTATCCTGGTGATAAGCAATATCAGCTGCAAAGTAGGTGGGCAAGCCATTAGCGCGCATTACCACGTTATCTTTATCTTCTTCCGAGCTGCTGGTTTTAAACCATAATGCACCTTCCTGCTCATATATATATCCTTTCTCCTTCAGGGTTTCGATCGTCTGTTGCACAGCCCCGGATTCATGCAGAGTCTTTTCACTATACCAGACATCATATTCAATACCGAAGTCCAGCAAGGTTTTCTTGATATAAGCAACTTTCTCTTCCAGGGCATGCTCAATTATCAGTTTTCTTCTCTTCTCCTTTGGTAATTCGGATAAATTATCTCCGTACTGGCTGATAATATTTCTTACCGTTTGTATTAAATCCTGTCCCGCATATCCGTTTTCTGGGAATTCTATATCATGTCCGGTCAGCTGGAGATAGCGGGCTTCAAGAGAGTCTCCAAATATTTCAATTTGGTTGCCGGCATCATTGATATAGAACTCTCTTTCAACTTGATAACCATCGTATTTTAATATGTTAGCCAGGGTATCGCCTATTGCTCCACCTCTGGCATTGCCCATATGCAGATTTCCGGTGGGATTTGCACTGACGAACTCTACCTGCACTTTACAACGGCGAGCTTCATTATAACCAAAGCGATCTCCCATCTGGTCAACGATAAAAGGAATTTCATAAAGCCACTTGTCATTAAGAAAAATATTAATAAAACCTGGTCCGGCTATTTCGACCTTTTCCAGCTGCTCTATCTCATTTAAATTCATACCTTTTATTATTATCTCGGCGATCTGGCGAGGTGGCATTTTCGCCTCCCGGGCCATTATCATAGCTGCGTTACAGGCAAAATCTCCATGCCCCTTTTCCCGAGGTACTTCTATTACAAAATCCGGCACTGACTCAAATTTTATCAGGTCTTCTTTCCTGGCCAGTATTAGTGCTTCGGTTATGCTGCCGCTTATCAAAACTTTTAATTGCTGAATGGGATTCATCATTTTCCTCCTCGAATTTGCTGCTAAAACTTATATATATATTTTATCCCATTGTGGGAAAAACTTAAAAAAAGAACTGAATTTTCCTCATTTATTTTTTCAACTAAATTAGGAGGTGTCTTTAAATGCAACTTGAACCAGGCGAAAGATCAATTCTGGCTTATTTCTCTGACCGGCAGCAGGCCCAGGAAGCTGCCCTGGCACTGAAAGACGTGGGGTATCTGGCTCTACAAATCGACGGCATTTCCCGTTATCCTAACCGTTTAGTTTACGAATCCTATCCAGTCAATTTATCAAGCATGGTACTGCACGGCCGGGAATATGGCAGCCAGGCTTACGGCCTCGACCAGGGACCGCTTATGGCGGCAGATCCATCAGTAAGCGGTATGTCTTCCCCGGCTGAATCGGCACCAGGATATTCCTACCTGCTTACCCTGGTAACCGGGCAGGATAAATTTGATACAGCTCTTCAAATTCTTAAACAGCATGGAGCTACAGTTTAAGATAGCTATGTATCTCAAAACCACTCATTAAGGAAGGAGTCCATGTCCTGGTGGGCTTCTTTTCTAATTACCTCCAGCAACCCCTGGGTAGTAGCAATATCATATTTATAATCTTCCAGATAGCGGCAAAGCACTATGTCAATAGTGTCCCGGCCCAGTTCTCTTTCCAGAGCTGCCCAGAATGCCTCCCCACCATCATAGATAGTCTGGTAATACTCACTGCTTGAATCCATTTCATTTAACTGCTGGTCCAGCTTGCTTGTCACAGTGGTCGGTTTCCGTTTAACATCCAGTCTCTGACCATCCTTTTGATATTCATAGGCTGACCAATTAGCAAGTGCCTCATCCAACCATGGTTCAGCCAACTGGTCATTTCCTACTAATACATACCACCATTGATGGGCAGCTTCATGGGCCAGAATAAAACTGGCGCGGTTACTGTCAAACTTAGAAGAAAGCAGTTCTTCTTTCAAAAAAATCAATCCTGAATATTCCATGCCATGGAAGCCCTGCATAGGAACAAAAGCGATTTTAAACTCCGGGTAAGGATAAGACCCCCAGCGGCAGGAGTAATAATTTAGTATTTCTCCGCATTGTGCTGCTATTTCCTGTGCTTTATCCATTCTGCTCCCGCCAGGCACATAGCACTTCACCGTAACATTATGCACATTACTTATAATTTCCTGGTAATCATATATTACCAGAAGGCAAAAGTCACGTACTTTGCTGGCTTCTATAAAATAAATGGTCCGGCCATTATCTTCAGCGATTCTCTGGTTGGTTCTGCCGGTGGAAACCAGCTCATAAGCATCCGGTATATTAACCTGTACCAGATAATCAGCACAATGGAAGCAGAAAGGATCCCCAAATTTAGAATTATAAGCCCTATGCCAGCCAGCTTGATCATACACATTAAGAAACGGATAGAAATTGCCCAACATAAAAACTCCGTCCTGGCTGCCGAAGCGATAAGCTATTTCTGGTATACGACTTCTCCAGTTCATATCTATAATTATATCCTTGTCCGGCATAATATCAAACGGCATTACAATATGCATCGATACCCCCTCCAGATAGTATTCGACTTCCTGCCCATTCACCACTACTCGGTCCAACTCCAACCAGCCAGGATTAAAGCCCTTGTAATATGCCTGAGCCGGAGCAGGAGTGGAGGCTGGATTACAAAAAGCATTAGGATAAACAGTTAACCACAATTCATCCATAACCCTTCCGGTAGTATTAATAGTGCAAATACTGCTGCGCCCGTAAATCAGGTTAGACATAATGTCCAGGTATATGTCCATTACGTAACGGGTTTCATCCGGTGCGGGAAATGACCGGATCTGTCCGGTATATTCATCGGCAGATAACAGTGTCTGTTCATCGTCAGGGAGTGATAGACTAAGATTATCTTTTCCCAGAGAATCGTGAAAAGGGATTGCTAAACAGATGACCAATATTAAGATCACTAAGGTTGCGGCTAAATAGGATTTTTTCATCATTTTTCACATCCAGCTTATAAATATATGCTATAATTTCGGGATTTGTCTGAAAGATTTTCACAAAGTTTATAAATTCAGTATCGGGGTCAAAATAAAAAATCTTTATTCCTGACCAGCAGAATAAAGATTATATGTAACCGGGACATTCCTGGCTTGGAAGTACCATTGTAAAAAGGCATCAACTACGTTCGCAGTTTTTAAGGCTTAATTCAAAGGAAAAGGGTCTTTACCAGTGGTTTCGAATGGTTCTTGTACCGCCATGGCTTAACAGCTTAAATTTCTTACTCAACCCAAACATGTCTGCATGACACAAGTGCAGATGAATGCTTAAGACCGCTTGGGTCCGGTCTTACTTTCTCCATACCAGAGCTGCTGATACTTTAGATTGATGGGCTGAAACAAGTTATGTTCCCGCTAAACGAATCGCCTTTATCCCCCTGCGCTAACCTTAAGCTTTCATCCCCAAGAAGCTATTTTCGTACTAACTTTCGCAGATGGTAACAGCTTCGACGTGGCTACCATTATACTTTGTCCCGCCGTCACCCTTCACTCTTCACCCTTCGGGTACTACTGATGTTCCCGTTGGTCACTATTAAGGCTGCGGGTACTACCCCGAAGCGGGACAACTGATGTGCATTCACTTTGTTACTGCGCTTTCTTAACTTGCTCATGAAGCGATCATCGGGCATTCTATACCTTATTGATTCTCCTTATCCCATTCAGCTATCTTTGCTTCCACTTCTTCCAGAGCAACAACGACCAGAGGATCCAGTATTGATCCAGAGGCCTTTTTAACCACTTGAACCGCCTCTTTATGCGGCAGTCGTTGCTCTTCATCACATAATTTTGTTAGGGCATCATAAATATCTGCCACCGCTATAATCCTGGCATTAAAGGGAATATCTGTTGCCGCTAAGCCCTGCGGCACCCCACTGCCGTCATAACGTTCATGATGATACCTTATACCCTCCCTTACTATTTGCAGCCCTGGAACATCCTGCAGCATTAATGATCCCCGACCGGGGTGATCTTCTGCATTTAACCCATCCGGTTCAGAACTATCCGTTCCCTCCGACCGGAGTTTTCCAATATCGTGCAGCAGGGCGCTATAATATAAATCACGCATATCGACTGCATCCAAACCCAGTTTCCCGCCCAGCAGACAACTAATCCGGGCTACTCTTTCGCCATGCCCGGCAAAATTCGTTTCTCTTCCTTCAATCGCCCTGACTAGAGCCTTGAGCAAATTCAATTGGTAAACCTGTTGTTTTCCATAATCCGAAAGAAGGGAAATTATCTCTGATGCCTGCAGGGCTACATAATCCAGCATTTCTCTTTGTCGGCCTGTAAAAGCACCCATCTCCTTTTTATTAATAAGAAGCAATACACCATAGCCATCCCGCCTACTCGGCATAGGAATGGCCAGTAGAGACTGTATATGGGCCGGAAGGCTTATATCTGCCGGGCCGGAGCTATTATCATCAATTACCAGAACGGTCTTATTTTCCTCCACCCATCTCCCTAATGCGTTTATACTATCCAGATCCAGGCCATCTTCTGCGGTGCTGGCATTATCAGCTCTCCATACTATCACGTTTTCACAGGCTGCTATTCGGACAGCATATTTTTTCATTACTCTTTCAACTTCTGACAGCTCCCGGCTGCTGATCAATTTATTGTTAAATTCCAGCAGTAGCCGTTGTTCTCCAATATATTCGATACGATTCCGACTGAGTCCGGCATAATAAGTAAAACCCAGACCAGCCAGCAGAGCAATAAAGGCTAGCACCAGAACGGGCAAAATATCCACCAATATTACCCCGGTAAACAGAGCAGTTATTATCAAGCCGGTCAGCACGATATTTTTAGTATCCATAATCCTCACTCACCATCTATAATTCTTTGCTTAAATATTCGCTATTAAAAAACCTTTTCCTACCCGTACGCCTTTTTCTGCCGGAACCTTCCCTATCATCATGCTGCTCTATAGCCATACCTGTCTGCGTGAGACGAGCTATTTCGACACTTATATGTCCTCTATAAAGGCATGCTCTATTAGTCTCCGCTATCTTCAGCATAAATTCTTTCCACTTCTGGTATAATGTATGTAAAAATATTTCTGGAAAGGAAGATTAGATGAAGACTAATCCACTGGTGACCATAGAATTAGAAAATGGAGGTACCATAAAAGCCGAATTGTACCCCGAGATTGCCCCCAATACAGTAAATAATTTTGTTTCTCTAGCAAACAAAGGCTATTATAATGGGATTGTTTTTCACCGGGTAATACCTGGTTTTATGATTCAGGGCGGCTGCCCGGAAGGTTCAGGCATGGGCGGACCTGGATATTCTATTAAAGGTGAATTTTCCAGCAATGGTTTCAAAAACGATTTAAAGCATGACCGCGGAGTTCTTTCTATGGCCAGAACCGCCGCGCCAAATTCAGCTGGATCGCAATTTTTTATCATGGTCGCTCCTTCCCCGCATCTAGATGGGCAATATGCCTCCTTCGGTAAGGTTATTGAGGGAATGGATCAGGTAGATGCCATAGTAAACGTTAAGCGGAACCGCATGGATAGACCTCTGGAAGATCAGAAAATGCTTAAAGTGACGGTTGATACCTTCGGAGTCGATTATCCCGAAGTGATAAAGTGTTAATTTAGTATCGGTTCCAAAAAGTAAACCAGGCAGCTTTAAGCCGTATTGCTACACTCGTAAAAAATCCCGCCTGTTCCGTAATGGTCAGGCGGGAATAATATTTCAAACCCCCTCTGCATTTTATGTTTTTTGTTTCCCTTCAAGTTAACCATTATTTTACAAATGAAGCCGTTAATATCTGTTTCTGGGCAGGGATTCTGTTCCATTTAGTAGAATTTTAAGGTAAGGTATGTTTATTCCTGCAGGTTTCTGTAGATGGATGAAGTCTGCCATAATTAATAGGTAAAGGAGCGAGTAGAGTGTTTAACAGGATTCCTCTGAAAAAAGTTGCTCAGTTTTGCTGCTTGATCTTTATGCTGTCAGTCCTTAACTTCAGTATTAACATTCCCTGGACCATAGCTGCAGGTGTCAGCAGTACCTTTCAAGATGTACCCGATAGTCACTGGGCTCTCAAAAATATTACTAAATTAAATATCAGAGACGTAATAACCGGCTATGGTGATGGATCTTTCCAACCCAATCGGCAGGTAAGCCAATTGGAAGCGCTGCTGATGGCAGTTAGAAATATGGGTCAGGAAGAAATGATTGCTGCAGTAGATGATACCAGGACTCTAACCATATCTGTACCTGATTGGGCCACCACCAAATATAAAAAGGAACTTCTTTATGCCATCCAACAGGGTCTGATTGTTCCATCGGAAAACAATTTTAACGCCAGCGCTCAAGCAAGCAGGGCCTGGATAACCCAGTTGATGGTTCGCATGATTGGCAAAGATGCCGAAGCTGCTGAACTAGCCAATCAGACTCCTAATTTTAGTGATTTTGCTGATATCCCTCGCTGGGCACTGGGATATGTAAATGCGGGGATAAAATACTCTCTTATTGCGGGGTTCCCAGATAATACCATGAAACCTCTCCAGGCAGTTACTCGTGCCCAAGCCGCTACTATGCTAAATAACAGCGAACCTTATCTGAGTCTCTCCGGCCGCATAATCGAAGGGACCATAATTAACCTGGCAGGCTCTACAGTAACCGTTTCTGTAAATGGCGCTGCCAACAGTTTATATATCAGCGACCAAACTGCTATATTTGGAGCAGATTCTGCTTTGATCGACGCATCCGAATTGAGTATTAATGACCGTGTTGAGCTAATCTTTCATGATTCCCAAATCCAATACCTAGCTGTTTTGGATGAGAGCAGCGCTAGCAACAGTATAATCGGAACCGTATTACATACTATAAGTGCTCAGAATCTTATAGTAATAAAAGACAGCCAGGACAAAGTATATTCAAGTACTTGGGATAGTACCTCCTCCTGTATAGACCAGGCGGGGCGCAGTTATGATTTTGATAATATTTTGCCCGAAACCCAGGTACAATTGACTCTAAGCCCCCGAGGGGTTATCATAACCATGGTAGTATACAATACCAATGAAATAGGGGTTTACAATGGCATTATCTATGATCTGGTGACTGAACAGCAGCTTATTATTCTGAAAGACTCTACCGATCATTTTTCTTCTTACCTTTACGGTTCAGACCTGGTTGTTATTGTTTCCGGAATGCGTTTTCCCTCTATCAGCGACCTTCAGGTAGGAGATGAAGTACAGGTCTCCACCAATGGATCCTATATCAATAAGATAGAGCTGCTCAATGCCAAGCAGGAATTGACCCTCACCGGTAAAGTAGTAATCATAGAACCAGAAACCCGAATTTTAGTTGTCAACGCTCAGAATACTCTATATACTTTTTCCGCTGAAGAAGATGTTATTATTACTATTCCCGGTCTTACCGATCCTCTGTTAGCAGATATAATGAAAGATGATCAAGTCGATTTAATCATTGAAGAAGGGGTCTTAAAGGAGATCACCGTGTTCAACAGCAGTGTTCTCAGCAGTACGTAACCGCCGGCAATGAGGGAATAATTTGCTGCCTGGGCTGTATTTGCGGCTAGCCCTGGAATTCACCATAAGCAGCAATATACTCGCATCATACCCATAAAAGATCCCGCCTGTTCCGTGATGCTCAGGCGGGAATCATACTTAATCTTTTATAAAATAACGCTGGTTCTAGAGTCAGGAAATGTTCGATGCAGTATTATGTCTTTTCCAACCTGGTGTCCACTGGCCGTCAGAAATTTTTGTACCGTCCTTTCAGCCAGATCAGGGTGATTATTTTGCTGGCTGAGGTGAGCCAGGAAAACTCTCATTCCCTGCCGGCAGTTGATGCGAGATAGCAATCTTCCAGCATTTATGTTGGATAGATGACCACTGCTGCTTTTAATTCGTTGTTTTAAAAAATGAGGATAAGGTCCATTTTCCAGCATATCCAAATCATGATTGGCCTCCACTACTACAGCATCAGCATACTCCATGGCCTTTTCCACCCGGCTTGTTACTATCCCCAAATCGGTTGCCATTACTACCTTTTTTTCCCTATAAAAAAAACTATATCCTACCGCATCAGCCGCATCGTGTGAAATATCAAACGCTTCTATACCCACGTTCCTTATACTGAACTCCTGATCTATTTCCAGACAGCATTCCGCAGGAAACCGATGTCTGCAGGACAGTTTTTCCCACGTTCCTGGCCTGGTATACACTGGAATATGGTGCCGACGGATAAAAACATCTAATCCCTTAATGTGATCATTATGCTCATGGGTCAATAAAACCCCATCAAGATCACCTGCTTTTAGACCGACTTCTGCCAGACCCCGTTCAATCCTTCGAGCGCTGATACCGACATCTAATAATATTGCTGTATCGCCAAATCTAAAAACCGCTGAATTGCCAGTGCTGCCACTGGCCAAAATATGTATCTCCACGCTCGCTATAGCTCCTTTATGTATTAATTTGTGCTTCTAGATGCTTAATTCTTTATGCAGGCCCCGCATTCCCGGAACAGGTTATTATATATTAACCTCTATCGCGGACCTTTTTATTGAAACAGCACCTTACTGGGCAGTATTAAATCATGTATTATATTATACAGAATTAACGGTTAATTTTGGTGTAAAAACCATGTTACAGGAGGGAGATTTTGTTTAACTGGGGCATGAATAAGAAGACTCTCAGGGAATTACGGCGTAATCAGGGCTTCACTGCCCGTGAGCTGGCCGCTATTATAAAAGTAGATACCACAGTAATTCTTAAGGTAGATGACCTGAAGTTTAAAGATATACCAGAGCCATTGAAATCAAGGCTGAAGCCTTATCTGTAGTCGGGACACGGCACAGGTTCTTCATATTGCATAAAAAACGTATACCAGGTATACTGTAATTGTGTCTACAGTATACTTTATCTGCCTATAGAGAACATCACTCGAATTAAACGGAGGGCGAGTCATGCACGCAAAAAAGCCACTTATTATTATGGTGGTGTTGATCCTCATCGGATTGGCATCATATTGGACTTACGATCATTATTACCGTCCCCCTAACGATTTACTTGAGGCCAGCGGCACCATTGAAGCGGAAAGCGTTGAACTGAATGTACGTATCAGCGGCACCTTGGTTCAAATGGCTGGTGAGGAGGGTGATTCGGTAAGCAAAGGGCAGGTAGTAGCAGAGCTTTCTCGCAAGGACCTGCTGGCGCAAAGAGAACGTGATGCACTGAGTGTTACTGCTCTGGAAGCAAAACTGGATGATTTATTATCAGGAGCCAGGGCTCAGGAGATCAAAGAAGCTTCGGCCAATGTCAGTATAGCATCGGCCAGCCTGCAGCAGGTTGATTTGGACCTGGAGAGAACTAAACGGCTTTATGAAGCGGGAGCCATATCGGAAGTAGAGCTGCAGCAGCTGCAGCTTAGCCGCGACAACCTGGCCCATCAGCTGGAGGCCGCCCAGGCGCGTTTAAGTCTTTTGCAAGCTGGCAACCGGCCAGCTGTTATTGAAGCAGCAGCGGCAGAGTTGGAGCGGAGTAAAGCGGTTTTGAAAGCAACAGACGCTCAGTTGGAGGATCTACAGATCCTATCGCCCATTGATGGGGTTATCAGCAGTAAAAATTATGCGGTAGGAGAATATGTGCAGGTGGGTTCCTCCCTGGCTAAAATCACTAATTTGCAGGATATGTGGATAAAAGTGTATATCCCAACCGATGATCTACCCCGCATCAAATTGAAACAAAAAGCCAGTGTGTATGTCAGCGGAAGTGCGCAGTTGTTTAACGGCACAGTGATGTCGATAGCCTCCCAGGGGGAATTCACTCCTAAAACTATACAAACAAAAAAAGAACGTACTAATATCGTATATGCAGTCAAATTAACCCTGGATAATGAGGCTGGTCTGTTGAAACCAGGTATGCCGGCAGATGTTATATTCGACAGGAGTGATTCAGATGCTTAGCTGCCACGAGGTTAGCAAGAGCTTTGGAACCACGCAGGCATTGGCTGAATTATCCATCCAGGTGAATAAGGGAGAAATTTTTGGTCTGGTAGGTCCGGATGGGGCAGGAAAGACTACTTTCATGCGTATGGTGTGCAATTTAATAGATGCGGATATGGGGACTATTACTGTTGGTGGATTGCCAGCCAGCCGCTATCCCCGTGAGAGACTGGGCTATATGCCTCAAAGATTTAGTCTTTACGGAGATCTTACCATAGCAGAAAATATCAGCTTCTTTGCGTCCTTATATAGCCTGGATAAGAATATCACCCGGCAGCGCTCCGAAGAGATGCTCCGGATAACCGGGCTGACTGGTTTTGAAAATCGTCTGGCTGATAATCTTTCTGGTGGGATGAAACAGAAGTTGGCCCTTACCTCCGCGCTTATGACCCGTCCTGAGCTTATGGTCCTGGACGAACCAACTTATGGCGTTGACCCGGAGTCACGCAAGGAATTCTGGCAAATACTTTATCGGCTCAATGAGAGCGGAATAACCATATTGATTTCAACCCCCTACATGGACGAAGCCGAGTTATGTCATAGAGTGGCCTTAATTAATTCAGGGAAACTGGTAGCCTGTGACTCTCCTTTAGGCCTCAAGAACTTGTTTGACCGGCAGGTGGTAGAGGTGCGGGCCGGTATTATAGATCCCTACTTTTTTGATCTCTGTCCGGGGGTGGTGGACTCTTCCTACTATTCCAAACGCTTTCACCTGCTAGTAGAAGTTAACGAACAGATATTTGATACCTTGCAAGAATATGCCCTGCATAAAGGTTTCGCGGACATTACATTAAATTATATATCTCCCAGTATGGAGGATGTCTTCGCCTTCTTGGCCGAACCTCGTCTGCCCAAGCAGCCGGATGTCGTTTAAGATGGTCTTATATAAATGACAGGGAGGTGCCTGCCCGTGGATTATACTATTACTACCAGTAATTTAACCAAAACCTTTGGTTCTTTTACCGCTGTCGATAATATTAATCTAAACATCCAATCGGGCGATATTTGTGCTTTTCTTGGCCCCAACGGTGCAGGAAAGACTACCGCTATACGCATGTTATGCGGCATTTTGGAGCCCAGTTCCGGCACCGGCAGCGTTCTGGGTTACGACCTCCTCAAAAATGCCGAGTTTATTAAACAGAAATTGGGTTATATGTCTCAAAAATTCAGCCTGTACCTTGATTTATCGGTCAGGGAGAATCTGGACTTCTATGCCGGCATCTACCGCATACCAGGAAAGATCCGCCGCCGAAGAATTGAGGAGATGCTCCGACTGGCTGGTCTGCAGGGACGGGAAAGAGATCTGGTAGCTAATTTAAGTCAGGGCTTCAAGCAGCGCCTGGCTTTATCCTGTGCCATAATATCTGATCCCCAGGTAATCTTCCTGGACGAACCAACCAGTGGAGTAAGTCCGGCAGCCAGGCGTTCCTTTTTTAATATCATCCAGGAAGAAGCCGGGAAGGGCAAGACCATTATTGTTAGTACCCATTTTATGGATGAAGCTGAAAGATGCGGACAGATTGCATTTTTTAATGAAGGAAAATTATTGGCTCTGGATAATCCGGATAACCTTAAAAGAAATGCTATTCAAGGAAACATTTATAAAATAGTAGTTGAGAATCCAGTTCATGAACTAGATAAGATAACAGGATTACCGGGAGTAATTGATGCCAGTCTGCACGGTAGGTCCCTGCATGTGCTGCTGGGTCCTCAAGGTGACGTGGAACTTTTAAAGAACTCGACCTCATCGGTACCCGAACTGATAGAACCCACCCTGGAAGATGTTTTTCTGGCCTTAGCCAGGAGGAGAGGAAGGAAGAGCCATGAGCCGAATTTTATCGGTCATTAAAAAAGAATATATTCAGCTGCGGCGGGACCGTTTGACCCTGGTTTTAATTTTTATGCTCCCTCTGGTACAGCTGTTGCTGTTTGGTTATGCCATTCAGACCGAGGTGAAACATATTCCCACAGTTGTTTTTGATCAATCCCTATCCAGTGAGAGCAGGGATATAATAGGTGCTTTTTCCGCATCAGGCTATTTCGATGTAGTCTATACCGTGGGCAGCTATGCTGATGTAACTAAATATATTGACAGCGGGAAAGCACAGGTGGGCATTATTATCCCGCCGGATTTCACTAAAAAACTTACCCGCAGCGAGTCGGCTCCTCTTCAGGTATTGGTGGATGCCAGTGACAACATGGTAGCCAACCAGGCCATTGCGACTGCCAACTCCATAGGGCTGATAAAATCTCAGCAAATGTTGATTAAAAACCTGCCCTCAACCTCGCTTCCTTTGGATGTCAGGGTACGCCCCTGGTACAATCCAGATGGCATAACTGCTTATTATATGGTCCCTGCTATATTAGGGGTTATTGTCACCATGACTATGGTTATTATAACCTCTATGGCGGTTGTAAGGGAAAGAGAACGGGGTACCCTGGAACAGCTGATTGTAACTCCTTTAAAAACCTATGAGCTGATGCTGGGCAAGATCATTCCCTATATTGTGCTAGGTTACCTGCAGATAACCGTAGCCCTCCTGGTAGGCAGTCTCATCTTTCAGGTACCTATTCGGGGCAGTCTGCTAGAACTCTATGTGCTTACCCTGTTCTTTATTACTGCTTCCCTGGGTCTAGGTTTAACTATATCCAATGTGGCTAAAAACCAGATGCAGGCTATGCAGATGGCCTTTTTCGTAATGCTGCCCAGTATCCTGCTGTCCGGATTTATGTTCCCACGACAAGCCATGCCAAAAATTATTTATTATATTAGCTATATCGTTCCACTTACTTATTACCTGGATATTATCCGGGGTATCGTGTTAAAGGGTATAGGCTTTTCTTATTTGGTCGGACAGGTAAGCGCTCTGCTCATATTTTCGCTGGTCATGCTGGGAATAAGCACGGCTAAATTTAAAAAGAAACTGGGATAGGCAGGAGAGGTGAGAAAGTGGAGATAAGAAATCGCATAATCAATGCCTGCAGGGAAATAGCCTATATTAAAGGGTTCCGCAGCATTACGGTAGACGAAATAGCACAACATGCTGGAGTAAGCAAGAGAACTGTTTACCGTCGTTTTAAAAGTAAAGATGAGATTTTGGAGTCTACGGTTGATGAGTTCCTGCAAGCGGTTGGCCGTAAATCCGAGCAGTTGTTAAACAGCGGGCAAGACATACAGATTATTATTCAGGATATATTTAATTATATAATATCTGGGAATAATTCGATAATAAGCCAAAGGGTCATGGAAGACTTGAGTCAGTATTACCCGCAGCTGTGGCAAAAAATTAATCATTTTCGAATGGAACGGATTAAATCAATTATTGAGATGGCAGAATTTCAGCGGGCTTTTAATTCTAATATCAATCCTCTGATTTTAAGTACTATGATAGCAGTCTCCATTCAAACTGTAATAAATCCGGACTTTATTGTTAGTAATAATTTGAATTTTGAAGAAACTGTAGCTCAGGTAATCGCTGTGTTTATGCCGGCCTTGAGTTGTGCACCACCACTCCCGGATAAACCTTAAAGACATTTTTCATAAATCTATCTGATATGGTAAACTTAATCATATAATTCTTAATCGAGGTACTCAACCGTGAAACGATTGTTTATTATGGTTTTTATCGGTATATTATTTTTTAATTGTCTGCACCTGTTCCATCCCGAAGAGACCCAGGGGGCTATTTATATTGAACACCAAGCAGAAGCTAATGCTTTGTATCGTCTGGGTGTTTTTAGCGGTACCCAGAAGGGTTTCGAACTGGAACGAATCCCCACCCGCGCAGAAGGAGCAGTGATGCTGGTGCGTCTGCTGGGTCAGGAAGACTACGCAATGCAGTCCGAACTTACTCATCCTTTTCAGGATGTTCCTAACTGGGCTGATCCATATATAGGGTATCTTTACCAGGAGGGATTAACTAGCGGAACGAGTTCCACTACTTTCTCACCCTATGCTTCTCTCTCAGTTGAACAGTATATGAGTTTTGTATTAAGAACTCTGGCTTATAGTGAAAGCAGCGGGGATTTTAACTGGACTGAATCCCTAAAAATGGGATGGCAAGAAGGTATCCTGGATGCGACTGCCTATAACCAGCTTAATAATTTGAGCCAGTTCCGCCGTGATCACATGGTTTGGATTTCTTGCCTGGCCCTGCAGAGCAAAGTTAAGAATCAAGACTATACTCTACTGGAGAAACTGGTAGAAATAGATCAGGTTATTTCATCAGCGGCTGCCCAAACCAGTGGTCTATATGGAGGACAGACCAGCCTTCCTCCTCAGCTGATACGCTCACCAGGAGTTTATTCAGCAAAAAACATATCGGAGCTTCAGTGGGTTCTTGAAACAGCCTTACTCAATATGGAACCCGAATTCAGAATTTATGTAAATAATTACACCGGTGGCGATGCTCTGGCTGACTTCAAAACAGCTCTCAGTGCAGTTCAGCAGTCTATTAGTACTAAAACGGGAATAGCTCAGGTATATAAGAAGTGGTACTGCCTGTACAGCGGAAATGAATTGGAAGTTACCATTGAATACGTTTATAGTGATAATCAGTACCTAACTTTAATGAAAAAGATAAAGGAAATTGTAAATGAGGTTATATATAATGGCATGAGCGACTACGAAAAGGAAAAAGCTCTGCATGATTATATTGTCAATAACGCTGAATATGATTATGACAATTTCCTGCGCGGTTCTATACCCGCTTCTTCTTATACTGCTTATGGAGTGCTGGTTCTGGGGCGTGGAGTGTGTCAGGGATATGCGGAAGCAATGCACATGCTGTGCTGCGACGCAGGCCTGAAGTCTATGATGGTTAAGGGCAGCTCGATTTTTGAAGGAAAATGGTATAATCATGCCTGGAACATCGTTCGCCTGGAGGGGCAGTATTATCAGCTCGATGTATGCTGGGATGATGTAATCGTACCAGGGGGTCACGGCACTCTAAGTTATACTTACTTCAATTTGAATGACCAGGATATGTCTAAAGATCATACTTGGGATAAACAGCAGTACCCCTCTTGCACGGCAACTAAATTTAATTACTTTGTGTATAACCAGCAGCAAGTCCAAGATTATCAGGCTTTTAAAACATACCTGGATAACGCTCTGAACCTTCGGGCAGCTGAAATTAACGTTAGGGTGGTAAACTTCAACCGCAGCGATTATGGAGACCTCAATTCGCTAATGTTTAGCAGCGGAAAAGTTCATCGATACAACTACAGTATAGATGAAGACTTGGGTATACTTTCTATATTTCAAATTGTATATAAATAGTTAATTTACAGTCTAACTCTCGGTTCAAAAAGGTAAGGCCACCGGTTCTTAATCGCAACCTGCGGCCTTTTTTCGCGCTAATTTTAATACTCCTTACTTTATTCCATTAGATCCTGTTTTTTCACTACCAGGGTCGAAGCTACCATATCCCCCAGTCGCTGATTATCAGCTGAAACCCATACACATACGGCACCCACTAGATAACCGAACATCCCATCCACGATTCTCATCAGGTTGCGAATTACTGATTTGCCAATTCCACATTTTTCACCATTCTTGGTCACTACCCGCAAACCACAGGCCAGTTTCCCTACCGTTCCCCCTAACAGCCCTTCCATTAAAATAAAATAAGCCAATCCGATTACGGCAGGGATAAAATACATGCTGTAATCAATTGTCCCGGTATAAGCCATCCGGTTTACCTGGGACGTTATCATACCACCCATAAAAAATCCCATTACTATGGATATGATTACTCCGTCCAAGACGGTAGCCAAAAAGCGGATTCCGACACCGCTTCCTTTAAGTGCCGGCGCGGAATAGGGCCTGGAACCTGCTGCAGGATAAGGTTGACTTCCATAAGCTGCTGCTGCCGGAGCCTGGGAATAGGGCGGCTGATTGTAAGCATAGGGCTGTCCGGAACTTGATATCGTTGGTACTGCACTCGGTATTGCTGGCACACGAGCCCCACAGTTCATGCAAAAGGTCTGACCAAGTTTAACCTCTCCTCCACAGCTTGGACATCGGCCCCCCTGCTTTGCTGCAGAGATTGGGCGTGTAGTTGCTGCAGGACGAGGGCCGGCGGGAATTATTGGTGGCGGGGTTTTAGGATGGGTCCCGGAAACTGGTGGAGGTACTGCTGGCATACCAGGCAGACGAGTTCCGCAATTCATGCAGAAAGCCTGGCCGGCTTTTATTCCTGCTCCACACCCAGGACATTTTACTGCGGCTGCTGGCTGTTGTACCGGAGCTGCTGCTCTATTCTGGGGACTGCCGCAAAATGGGCAGAACTTATTATTGTCTGAGATTTCCCGGACACAATTTTGACATTGCATACAAATCCTCTCCCTATCTTAATTAGTAATATTATTCATCACCGGATCGCGCTATTACTGTTATTCCATCATCCGTACCCAACCATAAATTGCCTTCCTGGTCTTCCAGCCATACCTTTACTTCATTGCTGCTCATACCATTCTTTTTGGTAAATATTCTCGTTGATGCTCCATCCCAGCGTGCCACTCCATCATATTCGGATCCAAACCAGTATACCCCGCTGCGGTCCTGAAATATCGATCTTACTTTTTCTCCTGCCAATCCATCTTTCTTAGTCCACACCTCTTGTAATTCCGGTTTACCGTTTTCAAACCTGAAGCGGACTGCTCCTCCCCGGGTATAAAAACCGGTGCCTACCCATATATCGTTAGCACTGTCCTGGAAGATCGAACAGATATTGTTGTGCGGCAGGACGCCATTGCTTGTAAATTGGATAAACTGCTGTCCATCGTAGTAGGTAAGGCCCCCTTCCGGCGCAGCATAAGAACCAAACCACATGCCGCCATAACAGTCCTGGAAAAGAACATTTACCGCATCATGAGCCAGTCCGCTGGCCTGATTGAAAACCTGCCATTTCTCGCCCGTCCAACAAGCTGCACCGCCCCATGTTCCAACCCAAAGCCGCCCTTTATCATCCAGCAGTAAAGCATTAACATTCTCATGTGGAAGGCCATCCTTGGTTCCGTAATACAAGAATTCTCTGCCATTGTAACAAATTAAGCCCTTTTCGTATCCTATCCATAAATCACCCTTGGAATCTATTAACAAGGCTTTAACATAAGTAAGCGGCGGCTCAATTTCCAGCTGGGACAGAATTGTTTTCTGCTGGCGGTCAATTTTAAAAACGCCATCTCGGCCTCCAGCCCAGATTATATCGCCGGCGATTGCCAAAGCCGATACTTCATGGGGTGGTCTGATAGCTATCCAGCCCTCTTCTCGTTTGGCAGGAATCTGATCTTTTAGCCCCCACCAGACTAAAGTAAAGAGTGCTGAGCACAGTAACAAAATAATTGTTATTCTCTTCATTCTTACCGGCATAACAACACTTTCCTTTGATTCAGTCAGCAAGCAGGTGTCCCTGCTGCATCTTTATAACTGGCGCTTCCAGCATTTCAGCTTCCTGTTGGTTATGAGTAACATAGAGCATAATCGCTCCACTGTCCAAGGCTGCCTCTTTTATCAATTTTAACAGTTCTGCCGCTGCAGCTTCATCTAAATTAGTTAGTGGTTCATCTAATAGTAAGTATTCCGGTTGGGCTGCCAGAGCTCTGGCCAGAGCCACTCGCCGGGACTGTCCCCCGGATAGCTGCTGGGGAAACTTAAGGCGCAGTCCTGCCAATCCTGTCTTTTCAAGTATTTGCTCAATACGATCCCGTCGCTCTGCTTTAGATATGCGCTGCATACCGAAAGCAATATTTTCTTCTACCCTCATATGTGGCCATAGAGCAGATTCTTGAAATACGAAACCTACCCTTCTTTCCCAAGGCGGAACAGCCCAGCCTCCCCTGCTAACCTCCTGCACCCCCAGATGAATACTGCCCTGGTCTGGTATTTCCAGTCCGGCAATCAGGCGCAGGAGAGTAGTTTTTCCACAACCAGAGGGTCCAAACAGGATGCGCCATTCGCCTGAATTTAACTGCAGCGAAACATTATCCACTGCTTTAGTGGCAGCAAAACACTTGCTGATATTAGTAATCTTAAGCATCGGCTTTCCCCCTCTGGTCAATCCAGTTTCTAATCACAAATTTGTTCAACCATAACATAAAGATTATCACCAAAAAAGTAGCCAGCATTAAAGCCGCACAAAGACCTGCTACGGTTTCGGTGGCTCCATAATGAAGATAATTATAGATTTTCATAGTCAGAGTTGCTTTTCCCGCTGGAGCAACCAGTAAGGTAGCTCCTAATTCACCAGCCGTCAGGGCAAAAATCAATCCTGAAGCAGCCAGTAATCCGGGTAGAATTAAAGGCAGAAATATCCTTAGAAATCCATGCAGCTCCGTTTTTTGAAAAACATCCCCGGCCTCCTGGTAAATCGGGTTTATCATTTTAATATATACTACTAAAACCAGTACCGCCAGAGGCATAAAGCGCAGCAAGCTAGCCAGCACCGGCATCATCAGGCTTCCGTAAATTGCATTGGTAGATGTATGGTTCCAGAGTGCTATCAAAGCGATGCCTGCTAGTGGAGCAGGTAAAGCTAATGGCAGAGTGGTAATTATCCACCATACAGCATTGCCCGAGGATTTATTCAGGAGATTTTTAGCTGCCGAAAGAGCTGGAGGAAGAGCTAATAATGCAGTGAGCGAAGCTATCTGCAGAGACAGCCCGATTTCTTTTCCAGATCCCCATATTGCCGTAACAAAGGAATTAATGCTTCCGGTAAATTTTATAATCACCAGCAGTGGCAATCCTACCTGCAAAATTAACAACAATGAAGTTAATATTTTAAGCTCCTTCCATTCCTGAGGCCAGGCCGGTATATTTTTGAGTGGCAGGTTAAACTTCTGTGGCTGCAGCAAGACCGTTCTCAGCCCACTGCTTGTAAATACCATTACTGGAACGGTAATAAAGAGCAACGGAATAGACAAGGCCATAACCTGATTGGGGTCATTGCTGGCACTGAACTCGGCAAATATCTCCATCGCATAAGTGCTGACCTGGAATAGCGAGGGAATACTATAATCGATTATGGTCAATAAAAATAAAATGCCGGTGGATACTTTTAGTATAGGATAACTAACCGGTAGTATAACTCGGCTCCATACCTCTTTATCCGGGGCAAAAACTCGGGCTGCCTCTATTAGTATGGGGTTTAGAGACTGAAAGCCCAGCATTATGATACCCGCAGCTATAGGCAGCAGATACATGAGCTGTACCAGCGAAGCGGCCACCCATCCGGTGAAACTGATACCTGCCCAGTTATGGTTCAACAACCAGCTGTCCAATTGATTGAAAGCGGTACCCCAGGCCAGGCTGTGAATGTAAGGCGGCACCAAAATCATCAGTAAAAAGACCCATTTAAAATAAGCCCATGGTCCCTTCTGCCATCTCCAGCACAGGGCGGCTATGAAAAAACCGAGCCCGGTACCCAGCAGGGAGACTATACATCCCATAGTAATGCTGTTTATTAGCAGCCCTAATCTTCGTCCCTGCGGAAGCAGCAGGTGCAGCCATTTATCAGTTGGACTAGCCCCTGTTTTGACCAGCAGATAAATTAATGGCAGCAGTATGCTTATAACAAATATGACCAGCCCGGCCTGGTGACCCAGGCGTCCCGGGCTCATCCAACCCTTGTGATAATGCATCATAGTATATCTACCTTATAAATATCTGCCTCAGTTCTTCTTTAATCAGTTCCAATTGTTCATAAGCCTGGGTAATATTTACCTGCATCGCTTTTACACCCGAATCGGGCAGATATTCAGCTTCAATATCCAGCGGTCTTACCGTTACCTGAGAAAAACCAGCAGCAAATATTTTCTTTTCCACCTCTTTACTCAGCAGATAGTCAATCAACTGCTGCCCCGCATCGGGATTGGGCCCTCCGGCTACCAGGCCGGTGGTATAAGGAATTATTAAAGTACCCATGTCATCCTGGTCGGGAAAAATCATTTTAACCGGTTTACCATCTTCCAGTGCAGCTACTGCATCATCGGTATCCGTAAGCCCCATTGCTAATCTACCATCAGCTACCATATCTCTCACCACCGAATTCCCATCCACTACCATCACTCCCCGGTCCTTGAGGGCAGCAAAATATTTCTTCCCTTCTTCAGGACCTAGATAAGCATATAACGCTGCCGCATGGGTTGCGGTAGTTCCGAACAAGGGGTAAGCTATGCCTATTTTGTCTGCCGGGTATTTTTCATCTAAAAGATCAAAGATAGAATCAGGATAATCCTCAGGAACCATGAGTTCAGTATTGACCAGAATTACCCGGCACCGGCCGCCGGCACCGGCCCAATATCCTTCCGGGTCAATCAGACTTTCCGGTATATCCTGGGCTGAGGGAGACTCATAAGGAGTTAATACCCCTTCCTGCTTCAATAATATAGTCTGGGCAAACTCCCCATTCCAGAACACATCCGCCTGGGGGTTATTCTTTTCTGCTATCAGGCGATTAACCAACCCGGTAGTTTTGGCTGCTTCCACATCATATATGGCTTGCACCTTGATCCCACTGGACTCTTGAAATTCATTCAAGATAGGTTCCGCATATATCTGATCTACGGACGTGTATACTACGACCGAAGAATCGGGCTTGGCATCCTGGCCGCATCCTCCCAGCAGGATGAGCAAAGCCATAAGCAAACTCATAGTTATCACAATTATTTCTCTTTGCTTCAAATTACCAGCTCCTTATTATTGGATTTAAATATTATAATTTCGACATTGTATTATCTGAACCCTTGAAAAAAATATTTTTAATAAAATTTCTGCTATATAAATGGTCTAAATTGGTAATAAATATATTAAGGATACTTTTAACTGCTCAGCATAAACCAACTATTGCAGGAGGTAGATGATTTTGACAGTAAAGAACCGGTATCAAAAGCTGAACGAACAGGTCCATCAATCAACTCAGGAAGCCATCAGATCCGCACACCAGGCCCATACTGCCGTGACTCAGGCTCAGAGCAGCCTGTTGCCCCAGGAAATTCAATATGCGGAAAGAAAAGTTTCCGAAGCCCTAACTTATGTGCGTCATGTCCAAGAACACATGGAATTGAGTATTTCACCTGAGGTTCAGCAAAGTCTCCAGCAGGAGGAAGCCCAACTTCTGCAGGAGTCTAAACTTTTCTAAAACAATACCATTATAATTCCCCCTCAACCCCAGAAGGGGGGAAACCCTGCAAGGGGTTCCCCCCTTCTGCTTGTTTATGTGCAACATAACTAACAATATCAATCCATTAATTCTCAGCTCATGCAGGTAAATAATGGTTTAAGCGCGTATTTAGACATATGATATGTTAACCGGGGGAACTGAATCTTAAGGTACAAACGAAAGAGGTGAAATTCCAATGAAGGCTGCGGTATTTTATCATCCGGATTTTTATAAAAAAGGCTATTTTATTTTGAAAGACCGGGTTAAGCCAGGTTTCGATGCCCTGGAGAATCTGATTAACCAGAAAAAACTCCAGCACTTAACACCTGAAATAGACAGTGAAACCGAAGAACTGCTGGCCTCAACTCACAGTCCGGGCCATATTGCCTCTGTTCAAGCAGAGGGTGAACATGTGACTGCTCTGCTCTCCGCATCCGGTGTAGTGCAGGCGGCAACGAAGTTAGCCCGGGCACAACTTGATTTTGCCTTTTGTTTTGTAGGGGCAGCCGGGCATCATGCCAGTTATGACAGCTACTGGGGCTTCTGCTTTTATAACGATGCGGTTATGGCAGTGAAAAAACTTCGCCAGCTGGGTATCAAAAAAATAATGATTATTGATGTAGACCCTCATTTCGGCGATGGGACCCGTAACCTGCTAGGCCATGACCAGGACATTATTCACATTAACTTCTTTGGCAACAGCGGAGTACGAAAATTTGATCCAGTACTGCAGAATTATGATGTGCCAGTGCCAGGTTATGGCGACAAAAGTTTCCTACAGGAAATGGACCTGGTTTTCAGCCAGCAGGAATGGGACTTTGAATTCTTAATAGTAATATTCGGTCACGATTCCCACGAGAAAGACTATGGAAACTGCCGGCTTACATTTGGTGCGTTCCCTGCTATGGCTCAGAAAATTAAACAGCTGGCCGATGATAAACCGGTACTCTTCATACTGTCCGGAGGAGATAACCCTGACGTGGCCAGCGTGGTTATACCTGAGATAATAGAAGTTTTTGTGAGATAGTCATGCCAGGGAGAGTTATTATCGCTTTCCTGAGGGATAATAAATAAAAGAATAGGGGATGGCCACATTATGAAGCAAATTATAAGAGGGTTTGTTCTGCTTACTCTGGGGGCTTTTATGGATGCAGCCGGGTTCTATTTCTTTCTCGCTCCTAACGCCATAGCTGCAGGAGGTATCAATGGACTGGCCCTGGTGTTAAATAACTTTTTACCACAGTTCCCCCTGGGAAGTCTGGTGCTGGTTATGAGTATACTCATGCTGTTAATCGGCTTCTTATTGGTGGGAGCCGTCTTTGGTTTAAAAACCATCTACTGCAGTATACTAATACCCCTTATTATTTGGGGGCTGGAATTGCTTTACCCCTTAAATGCTCCACTAGGCCAAGATACCCTGGTACAGCTAATCTTTGGAGTATTGATATCCGGCATCGGGATCGCGCTGCTGTTTAACCAGAATGCTTCTAGTGGAGGAACTGACATAGCAGGACGTATTCTCTACAAATATTACCATATCCACCTTGGTAAAGGGCTCTTTATAATTGACTTTTTTATCACCATTGCTGCCACGGTGACCTTCGGTATTGAAAAAGGTATGTATGCCCTGTTAGGTGTACTTTTATATGGTTTAGTTGTAGATGCCGTAATAGAAGGTTTTGATGTGCGCAAACACGTAACCATTATCACTAGCGAAAGTCCACTCGTAAAGCGTTTTATTGTAGAAGACCTGCAGCGAGGAGCCACCATATACACTGCCCGAGGCGCCTATACCGATGATGAACGAGAAGTAATCATTACTATAGTTAACCGCCGTGAATTTATTCACCTGCGTGATTTCATTAAAAGCCATGACCCCCGTGCCTTCATCACCGTTCAAAATACACATGATGTCCTGGGCGAGGGATTTAAATCAATATAATAAATGAGGGGTCAAGCATGACCTCAATTCTCTAATTGCATTTAACTATTTAAAGTGATAGTATATTTTCGATAAATATTTTATCATGATAAGAATTGCTTTGTCATAGAGAGGTTAATTAAAGCAAGTGGATGAAAAGAGAGCTCTGTTAAATTCTTTTATACCTCTGGTTGATTTCCTTTCCCGGGTATTCGGCAGTTACTGTGAAATCGTGCTCCATGATGTTACAGATACTCAGGAAAGCATTATCGCCATCAGCGAGAATAATCTGACCGGCAGGAAAAAAGGCGGGACTATGTCTCCCGTTGCTCAAAAAGTATTGGAACTAAACCAGGATCAGGATTATGTGATAAATAATATGGAAAAAGCTCTACAGGGAAAAGATATCCGTTCCAACACCTATTTCATCAAGGATTCCAGTGGAAAACTGATCGGTATGCTCTGTGTCAATCTAGATATTTCAGCACCGCTAGCCCTAAGAAGGATGCTGGATGACCTGATTGCATTTCAAGCAGATGCAGAACCATCATCAACCACATCATTTTCTTCCAATTTGGAGGATTATGTGCTGCTGCTCATTAATGAAGCTTTACAAGGTACGGCTATTTCACCCGCCCGGATGACTCCGAAGGAAAAAAAGGCGGTTATTAAGCAGCTTAATGAAAAAGGGGTTTTTCGTATCAAAGGAGGGGTTTCCGAAGTCTGCCTGCATCTACAAATATCTGAAGCAACCCTGTACCGTTATCTCAAAGACATAAAATAAAATTTATCATGATAATTCTATTGAAACATTATTAATTGAGGAAGTTAACCATCTACCCACAGGCTCAAGCAATGCTGGTGGTGTTTTTTATGGGTAACTAAACTATTACTCAACTGGATCGGAGAGGTTATATTATGCTGGGTACTATTGTCAACACAGGCGCTATTATTGTCGGAGCATTGATCGGACTATTGTTCAGGGGAGGCATTCCTGAATCCTATAACCAAACCATTATGAAGGCTATTGGACTAGCTGTAGTATTAATAGGTCTTATGAATGCCTTTCAAACTGCCAATATTCTACTGTTGATATTCAGTCTGGCCATAGGCAGTCTGTTAGGCGAAATGATGAAAATCGAGAATGGCCTGGAAAACCTGGGTAACTGGCTGGAGTCAAAATTTGCCTCTTCGGGCAGCAATATCTCTCGCGGTTTTGTTACTTCCAGTCTCCTGTTTTGTGTCGGAGCCATGGCCATCGTAGGTTCACTGGAGAGCGGTTTGTCGGGTAATCATCAAACCCTGTTTGCGAAATCAGTATTAGACGGAATCTCTTCCATAGTATTCGCTTCCACCATGGGACTGGGAGTATTATTTTCCGCCGCTTCAGTATTTGTATACCAGGGGTTCATAACCATAACCGCGTCTTTTCTGCAGCAGTTTCTGGTCGAAGCAGCTATAACTGAGATGTCCGCCGTGGGAGGTCTGCTCATACTAGCCATCGGGATGAATATTCTGGACCTGCCCCGAATAAAAGTTGGCAATATGCTGCCGGCCATATTTTTGCCTTTAATTTATTATATACTGCTCCCTTACTGGTCTAATCTACAGGGGTTGTTTTAAGGCTACAATTAAAGCCTTTATAGGTGTAGATCCCAGCGTTCTTCCATTAAATTTTTAGCCCAGGTATAGTTCTTTTTGCTGTCTGTAAGGATGAATCCGAATTTCTGATAGAGGTAACGGGCAGCGTCTAGTACACTGACCGTCCAGAGCATGATGCGTTTGTATTGCTTCTCCTGGCAGAAATCAATTACTGTTTCCATCAACTTATTCCCTAAACCTCTGCCCCTCATCTCGGGATCTATGAGAAACCATCGAAGTTGGGCTGTAGTATCATCTACTTTGACTATAGCTATTACGCCAACCTGTATTTTATTTACTTCTGCAACCCATATATTTTCTCTATTTTTATCATGGTTTTCATGAAAATGCAGTAAATATTTTTCAACATACTCTACAAACTGTGGCCCAAAGCCATATTCCCTTTCATAAAGCTCTGTATGCCTTTGGACTATACATTCTAGGTCTGCTGGCTGATATGTTCTTATTAGAGCAGGCTTTGCTCCGTTTAACAAGGTCATACCGTTCCCCTCTATTCATTATTCTTTATTGATTCTCCTGTGAAAATCCCAGTACAACTGGTTTGGATAAATATATAAGAGCCGTTTGATCTAGCATGGTAACAACACCCTGCGAAGCCAAATGACGAGAGGGGTCGAGTCCTACGGACGGGGCAAGAGGGCCACTTAACAGGGATGTGAATTGGCCCGGCACCCCTTTTGTTGTGAGGCAAACAGATGGTGTTGACCATGCGAAATCTGGCGACGGATATTTATGCATCCAAACCTGCGAAATATAATTTTTCGCAGGGGAATCTTTATTTGATTATATAAAAAGCCAGTTGACTTATTCAACTAGCTTGGGAAAGTATATCCGGGGAAACAAATCTGGTAATAAACCTGTTGATTTAAATAAACTTGACGTTCACTTCTAATACATTATTTTGTGAAAGCTCCTGCAGTAACCTGCTCAATAGATTAGCCGTGTTGCCCATAGCTGCTTGTTGCAGCTTTTGGTATTGGCCCGATTCCTGCAGATCCTGTAAGGCAGAATCCCTCAGGATATTAATATATTCATCCCGATCAGCGCTCATTTCCACCAGGTCATCCCGGGGCTTAGCCTTGAAAATCAAGAAGCCTCCTGTAGTCTGTGCTTTGTCATTGAAGATTTCTATGCTATTAATCTCGGGCCGGGGCAGCATAATCTCTATCCTAGTTTCTGTTATGCTTACATCTTTTGCTGTTAACCGGGTTAGATCTACCCCCAGATGAACTCTATACTCGTAATTAACACTTACCTTTTTCTGCAGACCTGGAATGCTTATCTTGTAAGAGAGTATTTTAATAGTTCCAGGATCTTCAGCCTGGTAAGATGCCCGGCCGACAGCTTCCAGGACATTCAATGTTCCCTCGGAATACAGCCTTTCTACCACCAGTTCAGAGGTGATCTGATATGGAATAGCATTATCAATTTCGGGGCTCTGGCCCCTGAACCAGATTAATCCGCCCACTATTAAAGCCAGCAATAATACCAGAATTATGCCCTTTTTAAATATTCTATCGGCATGTACAACCAGTCCGGTTATAATATTATTCACCCGCGATCATCTGCCTTGAAATTCACATATGACACAAGTCTCTATTTTTCTGAGACAATTAAATTTTATGTCATATCTTTGTATATTCTTATGTCTGGCTGATCGGTAAAATGAATACGAAAAACTGGAAAAGGCTTTCCCCCTGGTGCAATCCAATATTAATTATTATGAAACCTCACCTTTGTTTTATCAAATTTTGCATCTCCTTGTTTTAATGTCCACGATGAGCAATTATAAATCGAGTATGGTACAAATATCTGGGACTTTAAACGGCCAACTACAAATATCTAAAAAGAGACCGAACCGTATATAGCAGATTACAGCAAAACGATTATATTTTGTTCAGTAATACAATATCTTTTAAACGATATACACTGAGGATGATCCCTAATATCAACATTTGCACTACCACCTGACTTCCGCCATAGCTTATGAAGGGTAAACTCATCCCGGTAATGGGAAGGCAGCCAAGATTCATAAATATATGCCAAAAAGATTGCACGAGTAAGAGCGTAGCTAGCCCCCCAATTAATAAAGAGCCATATTGATTTCGTACTTCTTTAACTACTTTAAATAAATGGATAAAGAAAGCCATCGCAGCAAAAAATAACAGTATTCCCGCCAGCCAGCCAAAAGTATATACGACATAGGTAAAGACAAAATCTGTATGTAATTCTGGGACAGCAGACAAATTGAACCCTTGACCAAAATAGCCAGCAGCTTTTACGGCTTCGGTAATCTGAATGTATAGATAACCAGCACCACCAGGGTCGACTTCCGGGTTAAGAAAGATGGTAAATCGTTCCATGCGGTACGGCTGAGAAAGGACTGCCAGTACAGCCATTATTATAGGTAAGATAAAAGTTAATGCTATTTGATACAGTTTGGCACGGCTCAAATACAATAAAACCCCAAATGCACTAGTGAATAACAGCAAACCGGAAAAACATGGACTGGCTAAGTATAGAATAACGGGGATTAAGAATAATGCCCAAATTATTAATAAAGACTTCCTATTATTCCAATCATGTTTCGTCAGTAGTCCGGCTAGAGCTATAGTAAGTAAATAGGGAGATATGCCGGCAATATTAACAGAAAAGGGCCCTATAATAATATAAGGTAATCCTGCTTCAAGACGGCCAAATATTAATGCAAAGACCCATATAGCTATCGTAACTATATAAATATAACTGGATATTTTCTGATATTTGCGATAGTCTAAATTACTAAGCAATACTAAAATAACCGCTCCAAACAGCACATATAAGGCTGAATTATAAAAAACACGTAAGTCATACCTTAGCAAATCATTAAACTGTATGGTATATAAAGTGAATAATCCAAAACCCAAAAATAGAGTGGCAAAAAAAATAAGCTTCCAGTCGATTTTAGGTTTATGGGTATTGTGCAGTTGAATTCCTACTGATATTGGATCACCCATATGTTTAGTTGCCTGTTCTATGGCCTCATTTTCGGCTAATCCTTTAGCTATAAATTCTTCTACACGTTCCTCAAGATGACTTAACAGTTCAGTCTTAATAACATAATGAACTTCTTTGCATTTCACCTGTGCACATACTTTGTCCAGATAATTAACTACATTTTGGTTTTGGTACAGGTTCAAACTTAATCCCCCCAATTACTTGATCTACGGCATTTTTAAATTGATTCCACTCCGCTCCTTTTTCTTTAAGCTGATCATTTCCCTGTTGGGTAATTTGGTAATACTTACGACGGCGACCTTTATCCGATTCAAGCCAGTAGGATTCAACTGAACCTTCCGACTCAAGTGCATGCAAAATGGGATATAAAGTTCCTTCCTTAAAAACAAATACTCCGCCCGATTGCTTATCAATCTCTTTAATAATTTGGTAACCATACATTGCATCCCGAGTGAGTAAGCTTAAAACCATAATAGCAGTACTTCCTTTGACTAATTCTTTGTTGACTTTCACGGCTAACACCTTCTTTTATGCATAGTAAATCTATGTATATAGTATCACTAGGTATATAGAGTTTCAAGAGTAATTTCCTTAATAGAATCAAAGTTTAACTAACAAACATGATTGGCATAAGCGGAGAGATCTATATACAGCTCTAATTAACTGAAACCCAACCTAACAAAATACCTTTGTAGTATCTATTGTTTGTGGATAGTTACTGTAAAACTTAGAGGTACATATATACAAGAAAAACTGGGCTGATCCAGCATTGCCGAAACCAGCCCAGGCTTCATGTCGAAGCAATAATATCAGTTTTTAATTATTTTCAATGTAATTATCCAATTTCCCAACCCGTTAGCAATATTCCAGCAAAATCAAGTCACTTATGGTATTTTTCATCGTATCACTCATTACCTCAAACGAAAACGTATTTATTAACTATATCTTGCTAAGGATAGAAAAGCTAATGGAAGGCTGGGCCTCCCATTAGCTTTTCTGTCTTTTATTGTTGTTTGGCAAGCACGCTCTGTATCAACATACCCAGCTCTGGTAACGAATCCTGAACAGTCTTCCATATAATATGCAGATCAACACGGAAATACTCATGTGCTACTATATTTCGCATGCCTTTCATTTCATACCAGGGTATCTCTGGATATAACAACTGAATGTTTGAAGAAATGCGCCCTGCGGCTTCACCTATTATTTCAAAGTTTCGTATAACAGCATCTATAGCCATCTCATTCAAGGTAAATTCATCAAATGTTAGATTAGCGGTATATCTCTGGATTTTATTTATCGCTTCCAGCATGTCTTCAAGATATAATCTATGGTCACGGGTCATACATATAACACCTCTTGCATTACCCGATCTTTGATAAGGGGTTTAATCGCCTGGGGAGTAGCGAGATCTACTTTTCGTCCGATAATGTTAGTGAGATGATTCTTAAGACGGATAAAATGAAACATATCAACCGGTTCGCTAAATTCCACCAGGATATCAACATCGCTGGCTTCGGTATCTTCGCCCCTGGCAAATGAACCAAAAACCCCTATTTTTGACACCAAATAATCTTTACGGAGTTCATACATGTGCGCACGGATACTTTCTAACGGATTCATATGATTTCCTCCATTAAACACTCGTTATGCCTATAATTCTAGCATACTAATATTTCCTGTAAAGTGCGTTTCCATATTTTGGGCGATAGGGTTCCCTTATACTACATTCCTTTTTTAGCCAGTACGATAAACACGCAAGTTGCTTGTTGTGACCATAAGTTAGCTGGTCTTTGGTTCCTATTCGCTGGTCGCCCCATGACAATGCCCACGGTTATTTTTGGTTCTTCTTAAGCTGCATCCAGCAATCTTGAAGAATCAGCTTGAACTTGCTGCAAGTGGGAAGAACCAGAGGTCTATCCCATTTGAATACCTCCCATATTTTGATTATAGGGGTATTCTCAGTGACTATCAAACCTGGGTAAGGTCATTGCTTCTAAAAATAAATAAGCTAAAACTTTTAGCATTACCATAAGATTCTATACAAAATCAAATCTCACTTATGGTATTTTTCCCCTTTCATAATTTTAAATCCCCTATATAACTGTTCGCTGAGGATTAGGACTGCCATCTGGTGGGGGAAGGTCATAGAGGAAAAGGATACGGATATCTGGGCTCGTTTTTTTACCTGATCTGATAAACCGTGGGAACCACCTATTACCAGGTTAACCCGGTTTTTCCCCGAGTTGTTCCAATCGTTCATATACTCGGCCAACTGCTCTGAATCAAGGCGTTTTCCGGCTATATCAAAGATGACCAGCATTTCCTCTTTTCCTAACAGTCCTAGTATTTTTTCCCCCTCTTTTTGCAGGATCTTTTCTAGCTCTTTTGCTCCGGCCCGGGGGTTAGTCTTTTCTTCCAATCCTTCCACTAACTCAATATTGGTGTAGGAAGTTAATCTTTTGATGTATTCTTTTATCCCATCCTGGTAGAATGGTTCCCGTATCTTTCCTACTGATATTATTCTATATCTCATAATCTGCTCCACAAATAGTTTTTCCCAGTCTAACCCAGTGGGACAAAAAAATAAAGAGATTGGAGTCACCCAGTTCGAATATTATCAAAATGATCTGGGGGACAAACAAAAAGAGGACACCGAATGTCCCCCGTAAATTATTTATTTTGCCTGGTTGGTTGTTTCTAAATGTCTCAGACCAGTAAGAAGACTTGGCGTTTTGATACTTGAGCTTATTATCGGAGCAAGGCTATTTATTGACAACCTTAGTATAGCGTTACCTGAACTGTGCGTTTCTGAACTTGAGCCTGTTCTGCATTTATCAGCCTGAGTATATTTACCCGGACTGAATCCCCTGCTTTTTTCTCCAAAATATACCCCTGTAAATCCAATCCAGTAGCTACTTCGTTACCGTCTATGGCATATATAATATCGAAGGCCTTTAAACCGGCCTTATCAGCTGCCCTTCCGCTCACTGGTTCGATTATTACCCCTCCTTTAATGGGTAGTTCATAATATCGTGCCTTTTCCTGGCTCATCTCACCAATCACTCGGATTCCCATTAATGGCCTGCTTACTTTCCCATTGTCTTTTAATTCTTCTATTACTGCTTGAACCTGATTGGAAGGAATGGAAAAACCCATGCCCTCAAATCCACTTTCAGCAATTTTTATAGTATTGATACCGATTAATTCTCCATCCAGGTTCACCAGTGCTCCTCCAGAATTCCCTGGATTGATTGCTGCATCAGTTTGTATCAACCTGAACAAAAACCCTTCTTCTGTTGTCAACAGGCGGTTTAGCCCACTTACTATACCGGCCGTTACTGACCTGGCAAACCTGAGCCCCAGCGGATTCCCGATAGCTATAACTTCCTGTCCCACTACTAATTTTTCCGAATCACCAAACTTTATTGGTGTAACATGATTATCTACTTTTACTTTAATTACCGCCAAATCCGTCTGCGGATCTGTACCAATCACTTCCGCCTGTTCCTCGTTGCCATCTGCCAGGGTTACGGTTAAGCTGTCGGCCCCTGTAACCACATGGTTATTAGTCACTATATAGCCCTGATCATCCAGGATAACACCCGACCCGGTTGATTCTACTGTATCCTGGGCAAACATGCCCCCATCCCGGCTCAAGTTGCTGATTCCCACTATAGATGGACTGACCTGGGCGGCAACGTCACTGATTCGGTTTCTATAAACCTGGTCTTCGGTATTTATTATACTCTGGCTTTTTTCAAGTGGATTATAACTTTGACTGGCATACCAGAACGTACCCAATCCTATAAAGAAGAATGAAAAAAATGCTAAAACTAGACGCGTATTCCTGCCCACCGGTTTCCCTCCTGAAAAAATTTACTTATTGTAAAGATAGCTTTTTCCCCGACAGGCAAATTATACTGTTTAATATATTCCATCCCGGCCGCTGGCATTAAAATTTCATTTTAATTGAGCAGCTGGTATGATCCTTGAATTAATAATCGGTATATCCGAATGAATTGTTAATCGGCAGCAGGGGCTGCTGTAAACAAAGCAGACAGGGCGACTAAATATGTCGCCCTGCTAATTTAGTTCTATCTTTTTTCAAAACCCACAAGATGCCTGGCCTGGGAATATAGATTCTAACTGAATGTTTTTCTTTGGGTCCTTATTTAACATCTGCCCCCAAGGAGATCAATTTATTGGTTAGATTTTCGTACCCTCTAAATATATGGATGGCGTTTTCAATTTCGGTTTCACCCTCCGCTGCCAAAGCTCCTAGAACCAAAGCTGCACCGGCTCGCAGATCAGTAGCTTTAACCCGGGCTCCGCACAGCCTGCTTACTCCCTCGACCACCGCGGTATGTCCTTCTACTTTTATTTTAGCCCCCATCCTTTTCAATTCATCAACTATCTGAAAGCGGTTTTCAAATACGTTCTCTACTATTACACTGGAACCACGGCTGATGCACAATAATGCCATCATCTGCGACTGCATGTCCGTTGGGAATCCAGGATAAGGCAGAGTTTTTATATCAACCGGACGAATATAAGGCCCTGCTTTAACATTTATGCCCTGATCGGTTTCTTCCACCAATGCTCCGGTTTCCTGCAGCTTGGCAATAATAGGATGCAGGTGAGTAGGAATGACGTTTTCAACTAAAACCTCTCCCCCGGTAATTGCTGCAGAAATCATATAGGTCCCGGCTTCAATGCGGTCAGGAATAATAGCATACCGTCCGGCAGTTAATTTCTGCGCCCCTTCCACCTTGATCACATCTGTCCCGGCTCCGCGAATACGAGCTCCCATAGAGTTAAGATAATTAGCCAGGTCAACTATTTCCGGTTCCTTGGCTGCATTTTCAATAATACTTATACCCGGCGTTTTGGCCGCCATCATAATAATGTTTTCGGTGGCGCCTACACTGGGAAAATCAAGATACACCCGGGCCCCACTGCTAGTGTCAGCCCTGGCATAGATATATCCATGTTCGATCTGAGTCCGCGCTCCCAGTGCTTGAAGACCTTTGATATGGAGGTCCATGGGGCGAGAGCCAATATCGCATCCTCCAGGCATGGAAATTATCGCTTCCCCGCAGCATCCCAGCATAGCTCCCAGGAATAAATTGGAAGCTCTCAGGCGTTTGGTCAGGTCATAGGAAGTCCGGGTCTTGATATTATGCGGATCAACCATTATCGATAAGCTGCTATCTTCATTCCATCTAGTTTGGGCCCCAATCTCATTAAGTATCTGTATCATTACTTCTACATCTCGTATGCGGGGCAGGTTATCCAGTATAGTTTCTCCCTCAGCCATAATGCTGGCAGCCATAATTACCAGACCGGCATTCTTAGCACCACTTACCCGAACTTTACCGTTTAAAGGGTTGCCCCCTTTTATAAGGAGAGTATCTTTCACTGATTACACCTCTTAACTCTCTATATACTTGAACTCCGTAAAAAATTGCTTTCAAATGTTTCGTTATCAATTCCAATAGTCTTATATACTGCACGCTCCATGCTGTTGCCTTGACCCAGATATTCTAATATATTCAATATACTCTTTTCCCCGTAATTATCCACTAAATATTCAACTACCTGCAGTGATTCCCAGTAAGCTATCTGCTGGTCCAGATCATCGAAATTTTTTTCCAGTACCGCAAATTCATAATAACCTGGAGTTTGCTCAATCACAGGTTCTGCAAATTCAAACCCCGTTAACTTCTTCTCCACATGTTGGGCAATTCCTTCTGTAAACCAGCGTGAATAATTTCCTTTGGTAATATCATCTACCAGTAGATGTGCAAATTCGTGATATACTGGCCCTTCACTGGCAAATATTTGCTGCCAATCAGCATACCCATTAATCCATTGCTGGGGAGACAACAGCCGAATAGTTCCTGCCCAGTATACTCCCATGGCCTTTTGGTCCTTTTCCCACCCAAAACTTTCGGCCAGACTAGTACTATCTGGATATATGATGATAGTCGTTTTCTGAGCAGGTTCATAGCCAAACAAGTCTGAAACCCGGGCATAGGCATCTTCAGCAGTATGACCTATGACCTCAACATAGTCACTATCTACCTGTAGATATCTGATTTGAAAATGTTCGGTCTCGGTCTGAATAAATTTTCCGGTTTTCCAGTTGGTTTCCTGAGCCACGAAAGCCCTAACCACAGCCTGGTGGTTCCTGCTGATTAATAAGACCAGCAGAATAATTATAAGCAGCAGAAATACCCCATTTTTATATGGCGTAAGTGCTTTGTGTGCGCTCATAGTTTTCGCCCTCCCCTCCGAGCACCATTATACTACGGGGAGAGGGGTTCAGTGGGTGGCCAAATTATGGAACTATTCTTTTAAAAACTCGGTTACAGCAGCAGCAGCCATAGCTCCATCACCCACTGCTGTTGATACTTGTCTGAGTTTCTTGGAACGTACATCACCCGCGGCAAAAATCCCCGGTACCGAAGTCATCATGTTATCATCAGTAACAATATATCCATTAGAAAGATCTAATAGATCAGTTAAAAACTCACTGCTTGGTATCATCCCAATACTTACAAAAACACCTTCTACTTCCAGATTCTCCTCCTGGCTGGTTTTCACATCATATAAAACCAGATTTTTCATCATATTATCATCGCCTTCGATTCGCTTCACAATCTTGTTGAGCTTCAAATCAATCCTCTGATCGTTAAACATTTTGTCCAGGGAAGTTTCATTAGCTCTGAATCCTTCCCGTCGGTGAATTAAATATACTTTAGAAGCTATATCGGACAAATAAAGGGCTTCTTTTACTGCTGAATCTCCGCCACCAATTACAGCTACCGGGCTTCTTTGAAAGAATAACCCATCACAGGTAGCACAGTAGGATACTCCTTTGCCAATGTATTCCTTTTCCCCGGCTACTTCCAGTTCTCTCCTGCGCGCTCCGGCCGCAATAATAAGTGCCCGTCCCTGGTACTGGCCCTGGGAAGTTATCACAGTTTGGACACCATTAAGGGAGCTTATCCCAAGCACTTCATCATAGACTAACTCTGCCCCAAAGTTTTCAGCCTGTTCCAAGAACAAGGCCATTAATTCCCCACCATTAATACCCTGGGGAAAACCAGGATAGTTTTCTATCATATCAGTAATTCCAGCATTGCCTCCAGGTATATTAGATTCAAGTATTAGAGTTCTTAGCTTTGCCCTGCCAGTATAGATAGCCGCAGTTAATCCAGCCGGTCCAGCACCAACGATTATTACATCATACATGTTTTATCTCCTTTCCAAAATAAAAAGCCCTGACCCATACGGGTCAGGGTTTTCGAAGTTGCCTACCTTAAATAATTTAAGGGGTTTTGAAAACTGCCGTACGATAGAACCTCAAAATGCAAATGGGGTCCGGTACTTCTACCTGTACTTCCTAGAGTAGCTATCGTCTCCCCTTTATCCACCTTCTGTCCTACAGAAGCAATTAAACTATCACAATGCGCATACCGGGTTACAATCCCATTGCCATGATCTACTATGATAAAGTTCCCATATCCGCCCTGATATCCAGCATAGGTTACATATCCGCTGTCCGCTGCTTTGATAGCGGTTCCCCTCTTGGTAGCAATGTCGATGGCACGATGTCCACTTCTATAATACTGGGAGATAGAACCATATACCGGCCAATCCAGGGCTCCGGTTCCTCCCCCGGATCTTGATGCCACCTGCACTACCTGGGATCCTTTAACTATTACTTTGTTTATTGGTTCTTTAATAATATCTTCTTCCAGTATTTCTCTGTCCTGCACAACCCCATTAACCAAGGTAGCTATATAAGCTATGTGTTTTTGCCCATCCATACCAGCCTGTTTAACTTTTATGCTGGATGAAGATTTGTCGACTATAATCTGGGTCTCATAAGGGATGGCTTCTGTCTTCTCCCCTTCTACTTTACTTAAAACACTTATGTAAGGTTTACTTGTCTCCAAAATAAGTTCCTGCCCCAGGCTGAGGTCTTCTGTCTTTAGTTGGTTAACCTTGATGATATCATCAACATACATATCATTTTTGCGGGCAATCAGCCACAGACAGTCGCCTTCTTCTACTATATATTTCTGGGGGGCAGAGGTTCCAGTAGTTATCAGATTACGAGTCTCTTCTATGGATAACAGGTCTTCTGGATTGGCCAGACCTTCCTGGATTTCAACTTTCTCGGCAAAAGATACTTCCAGCAATTTTTCATCCTGACCCAGCTGGGTATATTCCTTTTTCATATCCTGGAGCAGCTGATTGGCCTGTTCTTTATTTGACATATAGGCTATAATCTTACCATTTACACTAATGGCAGACGCCGGGGCCTTTATATCCAGCTCGTTTAAGAGCACCTCTTTTATTTCTTCTTCTGGAATAATGCTGCCTGGCATTACCCAGGTTTTCTTATACTCGATTGTATTGCAGATTTTCATCTCGCCATTATATTTTTGATTAGTTTCCGCTTCAATCTGCGCTTTTATTTGTTCTACGCTGGCACTGGATTTCACCACCAGTTTCTCTTTATCATCAATATAGACTGCATAAGCCGATGTCTTCGCCCCTATGAAACTCACCAACAACACCAAAACAATTACAAGAGATACAGCTACCAATGGTAATCTATCCCTGTACTCACTAAAATTTGCTATCATATAAAAATTCTCCCTGTATTTAATGCCTTTTTAAAATTCGATTTTAATTGCAACATTTCCTTCTTTCTGTATCAATTTTTACATTTTACACTCTAATTTCTTGGATAAATCCAGAAAAATAGCACCTTCTATTCGCTTCTTATGCATCTCACAGCTGACCCGATGAGGCTTTTTTAAATCCATACTCCTATAATAAGCATTGGCATGGCAGCCTCCTCCGCAGAAATACCTGGCCCAGCAATCCCGGCATTCTTTATCCTTGAGCTGGTTACTGGAAAAAGCTCGTGCTATGTGAGAATTACTGATTCCATCCAGGATATTTCCCATGTAGAATGTGCGGTCACCCACAAATTGGTGACAGGGATAAATATCTCCCTCAGGGGTAATAACCAAATATTCTATGCCTGCCCCGCACCCGGTTACCCGTTTAGCCAGACACGATCCTCTCTGCAGGTTAAGATTATAATGAAAGAACTCTATATCTTTTCCCTGCCTATAATTTTCCAGCAGCACCTCAGTCAGTCTTTCGTACTCGGCCAGGACTCTGGGTAAATCCTGTTCCTGTATAGAATATCCATTATCCGGGCCAACCGCGGGTTCCAGGGATATACACTCAAAACCCAGTTGAATCAGGTGTTCCAGGTCTTCTGAGAAATCAAGATTCTGCTGCGTAAAAGTCCCCCGCGTAAAATAGCTGATAGGCTGCCGTGCGACCATCTTCTGAATATGAGGCACAATCAAATCATAAGTCCCTGCTCCATTGTTTAAGCGCCGGCAGCGGTCATTAGTTGATTTCCTGCCATCAAGAGATAGAATAACGCTTATATCGTTTTCTATGACCCAATCAATAATATCGTCTTTTAAAAGAACTGCATTGGTGGTAAGGGTGAAATTAAACCGCTTCCCCATATCTTTTTCTCGCTCCCGGCAGTAGACTACCAGGTCTTTAAGCATATCAGCTGCCATCAGGGGCTCTCCGCCAAAAAAGTCTACTTCCAGGTTTTTTACCTGTCCGCTGTTGGCCAATAAGAATTCCATGGCCTGTCTGGCTGTTTCGATGGACATTAATGCCGGTTTCATTCCAAAATCACCCTGTGCGGCAAAACAGTATTCACATTTCATATTACAAGCATGCGCAACATTCAAACATATAGCTTTGACTTTCATGGATGACAGATCAATCTCTGGAATCTCAGGTTCTGAGAACAATGCCCCCTGTTTTTGCAGACTCCTAAACTCATTCAAGGCATCTGAAACATCATCGGGTGAAAAAAGTCTTTCGGTTTGTGCAGCAGCCCTGTCAATGTATCCCTTATATTCTATAATATTCTTCAGCAGTAAATTTGATAATTCATCCAGTAAATGAATGGCTCCGCTGTTAACATCCAGCAGAATATTCAAATCCTTCCAAAAATACTGGTGTATATGGGCATTAAAATCATAGTTCTTCAACAATTCCACTAAATCTTCCTCCTGGACCATATAGAAATCTCCATTAAAAAAAGGGGCACTAGCCCCTTCACTCTTTTCTTATACTTATTTTTGATTCTTACACGATTGATTTCCAACCGTACAGGATGTCTTACAAGCAGATTGACATGATGTTGCACATTCCCGGCAATTAATATCCTGAGCGTCTCTTTTCAGATTAGGTTTAACCATAGTGATAATATGTTTCCTCATCATCTCTTGCTCCTCTCTTACCCTCTGGATTAATGTGGAGACCCCACACGACCTTCCTTTTCGATGGACTACTGATTTTATGTTCGCTGCGCTCACTTTTTTAATTTGGAGCCCATCCAGGACCACAATTCCACAGCTCCCTACCGGTCGCTAAAATACTAATGGAGCCCTTTGCAGGACTACTGATCTCATGTTCGCTGCGCTCACTTTTTTAATTTGGAGCCCTTTACAGGACTACTGATCTCATGTTCGCTGCGCTCACTTTTTTAATTTGGAGCCCTTTACAGGACTACTGATCTCATGTTCGCTGCGCTCACTTTTTTAATTTGGAGCGGGAAAAGGGGTTCGAACCCTCGACACCCGGCTTGGGAAGCCGGTGCTCTACCACTGAGCTACTCCCGCCAGTAAGTCTGCAAATAAAATGGCGAAGCCGATGGGATTTGAACCCACGGCCTCCGGCTTGACAGGCCGGCATGGTAACCGCTCCACCACGGCTCCGCAAATCTTTGCAAAGTTATATTAACAAATATGCCGCCAATGTGCAAGTATCAGAATATAATATGGTGGGCGCAGCAGGTTTCGAACCTGCGACTTCCACCGTGTGAAGGTGGCACTCTCCCGCTGAGTTATGCGCCCATATTAATATATGCTTATGCAAACAGGTCACAATTTACTATGGTCTGGCTTCTCTTGGCTCCCACAGCTATGAGACACTGTTTCACTCCCGTTATCTCTTCAATCTTATTAAGATATGCTCTGGCATTGGCAGGCAGATCTTCTCGTCTGGTAATGCTGCTTATATCTTCCTGCCATCCCGGCATCTCAATGTACTCGGGTACGCATTGTTCAAGTACACTTAATGTCTCAGGGAATTCATACAGTAATTTATCTTTATAACGATAAGCTACGCATATTTTCAGGGTTTTAAAACCATCTAATACATCAAGCTTGGTAATGGCCATATCAGTCATTCCGTTTATCCGGGTAGCATAACGAAGGATTACTGTATCCAACCACCCGCATCTCCTTGGTCTACCGGTAGTAGTTCCGAATTCAGCCCCTCTTTCCCGGAGTAAATCTCCGGTTTCATCGCTGAGTTCAGTCGGGAAAGGCCCCTCTCCCACTCGGGTAGTATAAGCCTTGGCCACCCCTAGTACCTTGCTGATCTGAGTAGGTCCGATTCCGGCTCCTACGCAGGCTCCTCCAGATATCGGGTGAGAAGAGGTTACATATGGATAAGTACCATGATCAATGTCCAGCAGCGTTCCCTGGGCTCCTTCAAACAAAACTTTTTTCCCTTGATTTATGGTTTCATAAATTAAATAGGAAGTGTCGGCTAGATAAGGTTTTAATTGATCAACCTGTTCCAGGGCTTTCTGCATAATTATTCTGTAATCGAATCCTTCTTCATTATAAATCTCTTTAATAATTCTATTTTTACTTTCAACCAACTTTTTGAACTGCTTTTCCAACCGCACCGGTTCTTCCAGCAGATCACATATTCTGACACCAATACGGTTTATTTTATCTGCATAGGTAGGGCCTATCCCTCTTTTAGTAGTTCCTATAAGACTTTCTCGATCCTCAAGTTCATCTATTTTTTTGTGATAAGGCATTACTACCGGTGCTTTCAAACTGATACGCAGATTGCTGGTATCAATACCTCTGGCTTGCAATGATTCTAATTCTTCAATAACCTTGGCCATATCTACAACCACTCCGTTACCAACTATACACAAGGTATTGGGATATAAAATCCCTGATGGTATCAAGTGAAGCTTAAATTTCTCATTAGCTACTTCCACTGTGTGACCTGCATTGCTCCCTCCCTGGTATCTAACAACACAGTCCGCTTTTTCTGCAAGAAAATCGGTAATTTTGCCTTTTCCTTCGTCACCCCACTGGCTTCCTATCAATACTGTGGCTGACATCAGTCCACCCCCTGCTCCACGTTAACCCTGGTTTTGGCTCAGTAAAATCTAATAATACCCGATTTTACCACCAGCAAACTAATATTAGCAGAAGCCTATTCCAGTGTCAACAATGCTCATTGCGTATACCACATGCTCAGGACGAGCCGCTCCACGCCCATTATAGGAATATGCTTACCCAGGGATAATTATGCCCGTTGTTGGGGGTACTGAAGTAGCTGGCGCAAAATGTATTTCATTCTATTTGTTGAAGTCGCTTTTAGAAAACTGGCCTTAGGGGGTACTCTCATCCCTGGCATGCTCTAAGCCCATATGCTTACCCTGCTAAAATTTTCGTTACTCAAAATCCGTGAAAACATGAGTATAGGCTTCCTTAATATAGTTAATCGGTATGATTTCGATTCCCGGCCAATTAACTGATAGATCTTCACGGTTTTCATATGGTATCATTATTTTCTTAATGCCGGCCTGCCTGGCAGCATAAATTTTTTCATGTAATCCACCTACCGGTTTGACTCGGCCCTGTATAGATATCTCCCCGGTTACCGCGATATCCTGTCGGATAGGTTTTCCTTTTAGTGCACTCAATATGGCCAGGTATACAGCGGTTCCTGCAGAAGGTCCATCTACCTTACCGCCACCAATGAAATTAATATGCAAGTCAAAGTCATATATATTTTCTCCGAATTCGCTGCGGATTACTGAGGCTGCATTGAAAACAGAATCTCGGGCCATTGACCCAGCAGTATCATTAAAACGAACTCGGCCGTCGCCTTTGGGCTCAGATGGGAAAGCGACAGCTTCTATTTCCAGCAATCTTCCCCGGTAACCATAGGCACCCAAACCAAAGATTTTGCCTACTTCAGCTTCTTCAGAGGCTTTTTTATCAATATTAAGGGTTATTCTGCTGTTCTGTACAGCCTCATGCACTTCTTCTGGTCCAACTAATAGAACTTTTTCATCACTATTAACTGTATTTAGCGCAATTGAATAGGCATCAACCAATAATTTATTAGCGGCTCTACCGTCATCAGCGTAATCACTGATTAACTCTGGAACCCCTGCTCCTATAAGAATATTTAATTTCTGAGCCGAGATCTGGACGATATTTCTTATCTCTTCCGGGGTCAGTGGATCGAAAAATATTTCCATACAGCGTGATCTTAAAGCCGGGTTTATCTCTTCTGGACTTCGAGTTGTAGCACCAATCAGCACAAAATCTGCCGGCACCCCCTGCTCAAACATCTGCTTAATATACCTTGGTATACGTTCGTTATGAGGATCATAATAAGCCGATTCAAAGAAAACCCGTTTATCTTCTAATACCTTGAGGAATTTATTTTGTAAGGCAGGATCCATTTCTCCAATTTCATCTACAAACAGTATGCCTCCGTGGGCATCACTGACTAACCCAGGTTTTGGTTCGGGTATGCCATCGTCAGCCAGATCCTTCCGGGCTCCCTGATAAATCGGATCGTGGACTGAACCCAGAAGCGGATTAGTTGATTCCCGTGGATCCCAGCGCAGGGTGGTACCGTCTACTTCTATAAATGGTGCCTCTTTACTAAAACAGTTCTGATTTCTATCTTTGACTAATTCCAGAGCTAGTCTGGCACAACTGGTTTTCCCCACTCCAGGAGGACCATACAACAATATGTGCTGAGGGTAGGGAGTATTTAGTTTTGATACTAATGCCTTTACAGCCTTGTCTTGTCCTATAATTTCATCAAAAACTGATGGTCTTAATATATCGAGTACTGATTTATTTAAATTTATATTTTCCATCTTCTCCAGCCGGCCTAGATTCTTGAGGGTTTGGGCATTTTCTGGCGAATTTTTCTGCTCCTTGAGTATCTGTAGTTTAATGTCCTGGAGATACTCATTATGCTTCTCATCCATTTTCTGCTGAATACTATTATGCAGTTCTTCTTCTATTTGCCGGCGAGTATATAATTCCGAAAAAATTTCTTCCAGCGCAGCCACTTCTATGGGTAGTTGGTCCGGACACAACAGTCCATTAATAGTTGGGTCCTCCAGCAGGATTCTGCGTAAGGCCAGAACTTTATCCTGAAGGGTATCGGAGTTCATAAGCTCTATAGCATCAAGTTTATTAGCTTTCAATACCAATTCTTGCGTTCCATAAAATTGATGCAGTTTATCATATAAACTTTCTACTCGCCACTGCAGTTTATTATGCTTATCGTTTAACGCTGCCCTTCTTATGTCTCTTACATGGTAATGTTTCACCGTTATCCCCCTAGTTTATTCAGCTGCAACTATTATCTGTATTTGGGCTTGAATTGATGGATATATTTTTAGTTTCGCTTCATAAGTACCCAGATGTTTGATAGGTTCCTTCAACTCTATCTTTTTCTTATCTATGGAGGTTCCATATTGTTTCTGCAGGGCTTCTGCTATTTCTTTAACCGTTATGGCCCCAAACAGCTTATCACTTCCTCCGGTACGAGCCAGTAGTTTAATCGATTTGCCATTTAGCTTTTCCTGCAGTGCTCTGGCCGCGGCTTCTTCTTTTCCCTTGCGTTTTTGCTGTTTAAGATCCTTTTCCTGGGTCTCCTTTAGTCTGGTCTGGGTAGCTTCTACCGCCATGCCCTGGGGTATCAAATAATTTCTGGCATAGCCATCGGATACTTCTTTAATTTCTCCTGTTGTTCCAAGCTTCTTAACATCTTTGATCAAAATAACTTTCATTATTTATCCTCCTGCCCCATTCGTAGTCTCCGAAAATCAACCAGTGAATCGAATAATCCAATTATGCTTACGAATATAATAGCAGATAGCGGAAAGACCAATAGCAGAAAAATTAAACCTATAGTCATAAGCATCCGGGTTGACCGCTTTTGTTCAGCCATTTTATATATTATGGTAGATAAGCCGTAATATATCGAGATTGGCACTATAACCCATAAAATGTTAGAGCCGGTATAGTATATATAATTTAGTTCATCTCTTCCCCATATCCATAAGCCCATTCCTGCAATAGCTATCCATACCAGATGCCAGGGCATAACCTCTTCACGAAATGGTTTCTTTTTTAGACGCTCAATGTTTTGTTTTCGGCTTACATAAGAGGCAAAAAACAGCATTAAAAATACTGCTATAATTGCCTGATTGTAGAAAAGCGCCGGCAAATGCCTGGCGAAGGCAGAGGTAGTACGTTTTAATGTCATCTCAAAATCTGCCTGGCTTATCCCCATCTGTTCATATATATCAAATATACCCGTTTCTTCATAAACACGAATGCTCTCTGCAGCTGATTTGTTTAACTCTGTTTCTAACTCGTTAATCCCTATCCCCCCTGAGGTAAGATATGAAAATATCAAAAAAACACTAACCCCCAGGACAGCTGTGATTACGCCCCTATGTTGTATTTGGTAATAATCCTTACTATTAAATAACAGCATAGTCATGACGAGAGCGGATATACCGAAGAAAGACAGATAGATAATGAAACTGCTGGCCCCAGCCAGGACAAATAATATCAAAATATTACTAAAATATATGATAAGAATCTTATTAAAATCTAGATATAGTCCGGTCATAATTAACAGTGTACCCCATACTATGGCTGGAATAAGGGCTAACTGGGGTAATAATGCCATGGTTGTACTGACTATGGCTGTGCTAAGAAGAAAATAAATGAATGCTGGCAAATTGTCACCTCTTTCTGCTGCCCATATAAATCATTAACTGATTCATATCTTCATACCACTGATCTTTCTCATCAGATTCTATCATCCCGGTTTGAAGTTTCTTCCTGGCCAGAAGATCTATGGTATGGAAGTCTAAACCTAGTTTTCTTCCCAGAATATAAGTAATCATTATTATTGACGCTAGCGCGTCACTGGTATTTGCAGCATCTGCTTTCAGCAACGCTTTGAAGAGTGTGCCTACTGCTTCTACCAGTTCTGCTTTAAGCGACTCGGTCATCTTCAGATTGCTGGCAAATAATACATCGTTCTTCTTCCTCAAGCTTACCACCCCCATTTACTTCTTCTCTTTAATTCCATTAATTTCCTGCCCCGGGAGTGGACAAAAGGATAAGACATCAGGTAAATAAGAGGCGCCAAGCGAGGACAGAAGAAGCCCGCTCAGTCAACGTACTCAGGTACGCCTCAATCGCGGGCTTCCTTGTTTTTTCGAGCGCAGTGAGCCCAAACTATAGTCCTGTGAGGGCTTTTCTAATGCCTTGATTTTCATTTCTTTATTATTTCGAGCATAGCGAGTCCAAATTGCAACCTTAATCATCTGTGAGCATTGCGAACATAAATTGTGGTGCTGTAAGTGCAACCTTAATCATCTGTGAGCATTGCGAACACAAATTGTAGTACTGTAAGTGCATCCTGATTTGTACCGCAATGAAATGCAGGTACATCAGTAGTCCCGCTTTGGCGGGGTGGTCCTCGAAGTGGGCTTCTGTCATCGGCCTGTTTTGCCGAGTTATCTTCGATAACCTGAAGCCTTGTTTTATTCGGCTGTATATGGCAGCAATGCCATGGTTCTGGCTCTCTTTATTGCTACGGTAATCTGCCGCTGGTGTTGAGCACAGTTGCCGGTTATTCTCCGCGGTAGTATTTTTCCTCTCTCGGTTATATACCGACGCAACTTGGGGATTTCCTTGTAATTTATGTGTTCAATTTTGTCTGCGCAAAAGTTGCACTGACGCCTTTTTTTGCGTTTATCTCTTTTCAAGCTCTTTTCCCTCCTCTATTAGAAAGGTATTTCATCTTCCTCGTTTTGATCCACTATGTCTATGTCGGTAAGATTAACTTCCCGACCAAATTTTCCCCAATCATCTGCAGAGCCTTTTGCTGAACTGGCAGGAACAGAACTGGTGTTACTGCTCGTCCCCCCCTTGTCCAGAAATTTCACCTCTTCGGCTACTACTTCACTTACTCGCCGACGCTGTCCGTCCTGGGTCTCATAGCTGCGTATCTGCAGTCTTCCTTCAACTGCTACCAGTCGGCCTTTGCCCAGGTAATTAGCACAATTTTCAGCTGGCTTATTCCAGACTACAATTGGAATAAAGTCAGCTTCGTCCCTTTTAAATTTTCGGTTTACTGCTACGGTAAAAGAAGCTACTGCTGTGCCGTTTTGTGTATATCTTAATTCTGGATCCTGAGTGAGACGCCCGATTAATATAACCCTATTTAACAAATCCAGCTTACCTCCCGTTCAGGTTTTGTACTAGACTACTCTTCCAAGCGGATGATCATATGGCGCAAAAACTTATCTGAGATTTTTATTACCCGGTCTAATTCATTAATAGTTTCAGTCTCTCCGTTAAAATGCCAGACGGAATATATCCCTTCGGAGTAATCCTGAATGCTGTATGCCAATCTCTTTTTTCCCCAGCCTTCCAGTTCTTTTGTGAATTCACCACCAAAGTCAGCAATTATTTTTTGCAGTCTTTCTTTGGCTTCCGTAAATTCTTCTTCAGAAAGATCTGGCTTGAGGATGAACATCATCTCATATGTGCGCATCGTTACACCTCCTCCCTATGGACTAGCCCTAAAGAAGGGCTTTAGGCTCCGATTTTATCGGAGCAGGGACTTCCAAATATTATACCAGTATAAATCTGCTATGGCAAGACTTCTGCTAGAGGTGGCCTTTAATCAGCAGACTATTTAGTTCAGATATAGGTTTTTCAATTATAAACGTATTATTAAATAGAGCTTTTAAGACTGCTATCGGTTCCTCATGTTCATTGTTCTTAATTGCTATGATGCAGAATTTGTCGGTACGAGGCATGTTTTTAACAGTAACCAAATCTCCGGTGGAAAATTTAGGGTAGCCCTCTGGTTTTCTTGTGGTCATTTTCTCCTTCCCCTTTCAAGGTAGAATCCCCCTGATAGCATGCTATGCAGCAGAAGAGGAAGTTGTTAACAGTAATGTATTATTTCTCTACCCGAAGCATCCGTTTCTCAAACTGTAATCGAGGCAGCATTACTATACGCCCGCAACCCTGGCACTTAATCTTGATATCCGCCCCCATACGAGTAATTTCCCAGTGATAGCTTCCACAGGGATGTTTCTTTTTCATGCGCACGATATCACCTAATTCAAATACTTTTCTCTGCATCTTACCCCCCTGATTCAGACCAAACTCAGAAATTCCTAATCCGGATAGGCTTAAACCCCTTATTTAATACTCGCCCCACCATAAAACAGGTGCACTGCCTTTGCTCCATGGCTTTCTGTAGCGCTTCCGCCTTATCCTCAGCTACAGATATTAATAATCCCCCGGCAGTTTCCGGGGAAAACAAGATATCCAGAACCGCCCTATCGACATCTTCATCACTAGCAAATTTGTCCTGTAAATAGCTGCGATTTTTGTAGGCTCCTCCAGGAATTAGTCCCATTTGAGCGTATTCCAGAGATCCCTGCATTATCTTCACCTTATCGGCATATAGTTCAATTTCTACCTGGCTTCCTGCCGACATTTCATGAAGATGTCCTACCATCCCAAATCCAGTAACATCAGTAAGAGCATGTGCCCCCACTTTTCCGACGGCTTCTGCAGCATTATTGTTTAACATGGTCATCCATTTAATTCCTTCTTGATAAGAAGAAGTTGATATCATCCCGGCTTTTATAGCGGTAGCTAGTATGCCATTCCCAATAGGTTTAGTTAAAAACAGCACATCTGATGGCTGGGCTCCGGCATTTCCTATTACCTTTTCTGGATGAACCAGGCCAGTAACCGCCAATCCGTATTTTGGCTCCTTATCATCAATGGTATGCCCCCCTACCAGTAATGCACCAGCTTCTTTTATTTTAGATAATCCACCATCCAATATGCTTCGTAAAACACTCAAGTCCTCACAGGCTGGAAAGCAGACGATATTCATAGCTAGCAGCGGCTTTCCCCCCATAGCATACACATCATTGATAGCATTAACAGCTGCAATTTGCCCGAAAAGATAAGGATCGTCCACCATAGGGGTAAAAAAATCCAGCGTCTGAATAACTGCCTGTTCGCTATTTAACCTGAAAACCCCGGCATCATCCCGGGTATCTATCCCAATCAACAAATCCGGGTGTTGTGGAGGCTTAAAGTCCAACAATACTTTTTCCAGGGCCCCTGGATCGATCTTCGCCGCTCACCCGGCAGCTCTGACCATTTGTGTTAATCTGATCTTCTCCATAACTGACTGCCTCCCCTCCTTATCCCAAATTCTATTTTTATTCCCTGCCGGCAGCTATTTAATAGTGGTCATTATTCAGGTCGGTAATCTGTTAAGGTTTGCTAAAAGGACTGCATAAATGCCCGGTAAGCTTTATAGGACATATAAACGTCAACTTTACTTACTATTTCAAAGGGGGAATGCATTCCCATTACCGCTACTCCACAGTCTACCACTTCCATGCCATAGTATGCCATGTACTGAGCAACCGTGCCACCTCCGCCAATATCTACTTTACCAAGCTCACCCACCTGCCAGGAAACTTTTTCCTCCTCAAACAGTCTCCTGATTTTTCCCAAAAACTCAGGGTTAGCATCACTTGACTCTGCCTTGCCGCGGGATCCGGTAAATTTTGTTAATACTACACCCCTTGTCAAATAGCTGCAGTTTCTCTTTTCAAAAACATCCGGGTAATTAGGATCTACTGCAGCATTGACATCAGCCGATAATGCACAGGATCTACCCAAACATCGCCTTATATCAAGATAGTTATTCTTGCCGGCTAGATTCATCAGTTCTATTACTATATTTTCAATTACCAGAGAGTGCAGACCAGTATTTCCTACACTGCCAATTTCTTCTTTATCGGCAAAAAGACACATAGCAGTTTTATTTGGATCCTTCACTTCAAGAATTGCTCGAAGGGAAGCATATGCACTTACCCGGTCGTCTTGTCCATAAGCACCAATCATGCTTCGGTCCAGACCTACCTCGCGGGCCTGGAAAGCTGGAACCAATTCGAGTTCTGCACTGGTGAGATCTTCTTCTTCTATATCGTACTGATCTTTTAGTATTTTCACAATATAGGTTTTTACCGGGTTTTTTTCATCTTTATCCAGAGGGATGCTTCCTGCCAGGGCATTTAGCCCTTCACCGCTAATAGCTTCGGACATCTTTTTCTCCATTTGCTCCTTGGCCAGATGGGGAAGTAGATCAGATATTGTCAGTACCGGATCTTCTGGCTTTTCTCCAACCACGATGTTCACTATCTGCCCGTCTTTCTTGACTACTACTCCATGTATAGCCAAAGGAATAGCTAACCACTGATATTTTTTTATCCCTCCATAATAATGAGTTTTTAATAGTGCCAACCCATCTTCTTCATAAAGGGGCCTGACCTTGAGATCTAAACGGGGAGAGTCTATATGAGAAGCTACGATATTAATCCCGTTTTCTATTGGGTCCTTGCCCACGACTACCAGGGCACATATTTTACCCTTTTCTTTGATGACTATTTTCTGCCCCGCTTTAAGTTGCTGACATTCTTCTATGGGCATGAACCCATGATTTCTGGCTGTTTGATAAATATACTCTATGGCTTCCCGTTCGGTTTTGCCCTGGTTTAAAAAATTAAGATACGGTTGGGTAAAGTTTTGTACCACTTCTAATTCTTCAGGAAGCAGTACTGTCCATGAATTTCTTTCCAGTTGGTCTGTTTTATCCATCAATATTTGAACCTCCTTATGTGCTCAGCATAGCTGGTTAATCAGCTTGCTGTTATTCCAAAGTTAATACTATCTTACCCCGCTCTGATATTATTTAAATACCCACTTTATTTGCAGGTGCTTTTATATCAGCTATGTACATATATATAATACAAATGTGGATTAAGTAGTGATTCCGGCTAGTTCTTTCAACATACTGTAAGTATGCAGCATATAGGAAGCAGTTATAGATTTGTCCAGAGTGTCCGCTACCAGCAGTATAGTATAAAACCCCATACCCGAGGCCAGGTCCAGGGCTGGATATATTAGCCCCAACATAATAGTTAAGATAATCAAGTTCTTAACCACTTCTAATGTCAATCCCATCAGGCGGTTAATTGACGACAGCCAGCCCCAGGAAAATAGATTATCCAGGCCTGACCACAGCATTTGAAAGATTTTACTGCCCAAGAGGAAAATAGCCATAAAGGACACAGCAATGATTAAAAGGTATGCCAGATAGTGGGCAGCATCTTCAAAGTTCATTCCATTAATTAAGCTAGTGCTTGGCATGTTTAGCACTGTAAGTGGTATTTTGCTTCTTATCACTTCGCTAAGAGCAGTAATTATGCCATAATATTCCTGCAGGTAGGAGGCAAGGTTGTCATAGTAAATAACTGCCAGCAATATTCCTGCAATAAGGCTAATGATATTGCCAACCGCATTAAAAAATCCTTTATTAAACCCGGATACTGCACTTAGTACCAAGATAGCAATAACAAAATAATCAAACGCATTCAATTCCATTAAGCATTGTCTCCATAAATAAATTAAGATAATTATAACATAGTGAATTGATTTTAGATTTATATTCCTACCGGCTGGAAGGAGAACCCTGGGACTGTTTGCACAGGGCTAATCATCAATAAACTGAAGCGTGGATGGTCTTTTTTTGTAGACTGGTCTTGACAGTAATCCAACTGCCTGCTATTTTTTAGATAGAGGTATCCATATTTTTCCATTTGAGGAGGGGTCCCCCTGGACTTTTTTCATGCCCTGAACCATATTAATGCAGCAGCGATTTCCTCATATATTAAAGCTTTCGGTATATTGGCTCCTATGGCTGCTTTTGCTTTATTTACTTTGCAGGCCGCCTTTCCCGTTTTCCCTTACCTGATTTTAGCTGCCGCAGCAGGTATGCTGTTTGGCTTTAAAATGGGTATTCTTTTGTCTTGGAGCGGAGCTCTTACTGGAGCTTGTCTGGCTTATGCTCTATGCAGAATTTTGGGAGGGGAAAAATCCAATAACTTTATTAAAAAGCATCTGGGTTATGACGTAAAAGAGATGAATAAGGAAATGGCCTTCTGGAGTATATTAATAGCTCGCATTATCCCAGTTGTTCCTACTCCAGTAATTAATATAGCAGCAGCTATTGGTGAGGTACCGTTCTGGAATTTTTTCTTCTCTTCTGCTTTAGGAAAGCTTCCTACAGCTGTACTTTATACTGGCTTGGGAATTTGCCTGTTTAATGCTAAAGACATCAACCTGATTTTTCTCATCCTGACTGCCGTTATACTGCTAGCCTTAGCTGTTCGTTATTGGAATAGAAAAAGAATTCACCTTTTTCATTAAGAGACTATTAAATAACAGGTTTTTTCGACACTAAAAAAGCTATAAGCCTGTTAAAGCATTTAATTCTCAGGGAATAATTGGAGAACCCTGTTGATATTTCCCGGGAAATAATTTATCGAGTCGTAAAAAAACCACCTGTTAGTCAAACCGGTGGTTTTTATCATATTCTGGCGGAAGCGTGTGAGAATCGAACTCACCAGTGACGGGACCACCGCCACACGACTGGATTTGAAGTCCAGGCGGCCCACCAGGACCGATCCGCTCCCCTGATTTTCTCACGAGCGCAGCGAGTACAAAATGCGTGTGCTCGAAGAGTGCCTCCTTAATAATTGTGAGCCCCCGCGAACCCAAATTGCGACCATACTTGTACCGTAATGAAATGAAGGTACATCAGTAGTCCCGCTTCAGCGGGGTGGTACTGTAAGTGCTTCCTTAATTTATTGAGCTTCGCGAACCCAAATTGTGGTACTGTAAGTGCTTCCTTTTAGTCAAATTCCTGCCTGAGTAGCCAATACTTCCCTGCGAGCATCGGGTATCACAACTAGACTAGAGTATAGTTTGACCAGTTCAAATTGTCAAATCATTATTTTTCCTGTTCGATGTTATTTTATATTATCATCGTTTTCTATAACAATAACTGATTCTATTTCAAATCCCTTTTTCTTAAGTTCTTCTGCTATTTCCATTCCATTTAGTTCTTCAATACGGATAATAATCTTATAGCGAAACTTCTTTTCATCATAATATACTACCGTATTAATAATGTTAATTCCATGGTTAGCTATAATACCCGTTATTTCTGCGAGGCTGCCCGGACCGCTGGGCACATACAGATCTATTCTGCTATGGGGTTGTTTCACTCCTAAAATATCTATTAAAGCATCGAATATGTCTGTTTCGGTTACTATTCCAACTAATTGTTCATCATCAATTACGGGCAGACCACTGATCCGGTGCTGGCGCATTATTTTCGCGGCAGTTTCTATATAATTCTGGCTGCTTACTGTAAATACTTGCTGTTTGCGAGGTACAATGTCTTTAATCTTCGTCTTCGCCAGTAGGTAGTTAAGTTCATGAATACTGAGCGAAGTGGCAGCAGAAGGTGAAGCCCGGTTTAAATCCGTTAGAGTAACAATCCCCGTGAGCTCTTTTCCTTGCATTACCGGCAGCCTTCTGATGTTGTTTTCCTTCATTATTCTGAAGGCCTCCGTAATGCTGGTATCAAGAGTTACTGTCTTTACATCCACTGTCATACGATCTTTTACTTTCATTTTTCACCCTCCCAGGTAAGCCTTTTTAACTTCATCGCTTCTTAATAATTCACTCGCTGTTCCTTCCAATACTATTTGCCCAGTTTCTATCACATAAGCTTTGTCGGCTATAGAGAGCGCCATGTTTGCATTCTGTTCTATTAACAGTATAGTAGTTCCTTTTTGATTTATATCTTTTATTATCTCAAAAATTTCCTTTACCAGTAAAGGTGCTAACCCCATGGAAGGTTCGTCCATAAGCATCAATTTCGGCTTAGCCATCAATGCTCTGCCAATAGCCAGCATCTGCTGCTCCCCGCCCGATAAAGTTCCCGCCAACTGCTTTTTTCTTTCCTCTAAACGTGGAAAACGAATAAATACACCCTCCAGATCTTTTTCAATTTCCTTTTTATCTTTACGCAAATACGCTCCCATTTCTAAATTCTCGATAACGCTCATGTTTGGAAATACTCTTCTGCCCTCCGGTACCTGTGATATACCCATCTCTACAATTTTATCAGGTGCCTGTCTGCTAATGTCCTGTTGTTCAAATTCGATGGCCCCGGTTCTAGGTCTCAATAATCCGGAAATACTTTTCAGGGTACTTGTTTTGCCCGCTCCATTGGCTCCAATGAGTGTAACAATGCTACCCTGCTCCACTTCAATACTGACTTTTTTTAAGGCCTGAATAGCTCCATAATACACATCTATTTCTTTAACCTTAAGCAACTTGTTTCCCCCATTCTAAAAGATATCTCTACTATCGCGTTTTGATTCTGGCATCTCCAACTCGATGGGTAAAGCGTATTTTGTCATAATATTCCATCAGGGGCAGGGCATACTTGCGCGTAGTATCAAGCAGATCTCGAAAGACCGCCAGGCTCAATTCTCGTTCCTGGGCAAAATAGCTGTCTAATCTATTCTTGCCTTCCTCTATAGCATCCTGCAGGAAAAACATATCTTGACTGACTTTTATGAGGGCCTGCTGTTCCGTCATATAGGCAATGATTTCAGAAAAACGAGCTTCATCAACTTGAGCCGACTGTCTCAGTGCCTCCAGCGAAGGCGGGGCAAACAAATTCTGCCTCATTTCCTTTTCAATGATATTTATGGTTTGAAGGTCTCTTTCTCCTGGAGCTGGTATATGTCCTGGCAGCTTAATCTGGTTATTACGTGTCTCAATCTGACCAGCTTCTTCTAGTTCTTTCAGGATGAGATTATATGTTTTGATGTTAACATTTTTTAAAAAACGGCTGCGAAATTCTTCTCGGGAATGACCTTGGCGTAAAGGGTATTTTTGATGGTATTCCTCTAGAGCGGTACTAATCTTATTAGCAAATTGATATAGCCCATAGGTGCTCATATATTCATCTTTTTTCAAGGCCACCACCTTATTATCTTCCAGCAGTAATCCCAGTTCCTGTCTTATCTTCGCTTCTACGTTACCGGTTCTCTTGGAAAGCTCATCAATACTAATTACATCCTGGGGATTTGATTCTAATTCGTAAAGCAGGATTTCTGATAGATTCCCCTCTTCTTTTACAATTAGTTCGTTAAGGGTCTCTTCCTTAAAGCGTTTTTGTTTGCTGGCATTGGGGTCGATAATCGTGCCCCCTCCAATAGTGGTAACCGGGGAATAATAACGTATTACAAACGGATCTCCTTTATGTCCTACCACTGGTTTCTCCATCACTATCTGTACATACCCTTCCTGCCCCGGATGAAGTTCATCCTGGTCCAGCAGGACAATCCTAGCCATGGTTTCATCAGTACCCAGGTGGAATCTAATTCTGTTCCAATTTTTTAATATTCTGCTGCTGGATGCTAATAATCTCAATCGTGCATCCATACGATAGGTGGGACTAAGATAAGCAGGTGTAGACAGCCAATTCCCTCTCTCTATGTCAGCAACGTCAATACCCTGTAAATTGACGGCCACCCTTTGTCCTGCATATGCAGTATCGACTTTGTCATTATGCACCTGTAGAGTTCTGATTTTTACCTTTTTTCCGCTTGGCATCAACTCCAGCGTTTCACCGGTTTCCATCTGCCCTGACCACATAGTTCCTGTTACCACCGTTCCAAAACCAGCTTTAGTAAAAACCCGATCAACCGGCAGTCTGGCCTTGCCAAAGGCTGGCTTTTCTGCTACTTGCTCTGATAGCCTCCGAATTTCATTGATCAGTTCTGGCAGCCCTTCTCCTGTAACAGCTGAAACGGCAATGACCGGAGCTCCTTTTAATATGGTGCCCGCCATATAATCCCGAACCTCTTCTTCTACCAGCATTAACCAATCTTCATCCACCATGTCCTTTTTTGTAAGAGCAATAATACCGGTTTGTATTCCTAATAACTCTATAATGTCCATATGTTCGCGGGTCTGTGGCATTACTCCTTCGTCCGCAGCAATAACGAATATAACCATATCTATGCCAAACGCCCCGGCCAACATATGCTTGATAAACCTTTCATGTCCTGGCACATCAACAATAGCCGCCTTCTGCCCATCAGGCAAAATAAAGGGGGCAAAACCTAATTCTATCGATATCCCCCTTTGCTTTTCCTCTTTCAGGCGGTCAGTCTCAATTCCGGTAAGCGCTCTTACCAGGGTAGTTTTTCCATGATCAATATGTCCTGCCGTTCCCAATACCAATCGTTTCATCGGCATCCCCCTTGTAAGCTTATATATTCCATAAATCCGGTATACTATAGCACAGCTTGAGCTGCACTCTATCTATCACCTAACCCGGCTATCATCTCTATTATTTCCTGCTCGTCCCCTGGGAGTAATGTCCTAACACTAATCAGCATTTTGTTATCCTGTCTGCGAGCTACCAACGCAGGATTCCTTAGCCTCAGCTCTTTGGCTGCTTTTTCCAGGCTTATATCTTCGAACTCTATCTCGACTCCCACCCCGGGTAGTTTATAGTTAGGATATGCTCCCCCTCCTATCATATCCTCCAGCGCAACTAGTCTTATGGCATGCTGGGTATTGCTATCTTTTAATCTTGCCTCCATAAGGCGCAGTAAGTTTTCTGCTCTGTCCTCCATCTGCTCTCGGCTGTAGCTTAGCATCCGAATAATAGGTATATTCTGCCGGGGATGCCCAGATAAATATTCTAATAAAGTCCCTTCCAGCGCAGATAGAATTAGCTTGTCTACTCTCAGTGCCCGTAAAAGTTGATTCTTTTTCATCCGATCAATATATTCCTTTTTGCCGACAATAATGCCAGCCTGTGGACCTCCCAGCATTTTATCCCCACTGAAGGTTATGATATCTGCGCCTGCCTTTACACATTCCTGCACGGTTGGTTCAGCACTTAGTCCCCCGTCATCCAGAGTAGTTAATATGCCGCTTCCCAAATCCATAAAAACGGGCAGTCCCTTTTCTTTCCCCAAACTTACTAATTCCTTCATGGAAACTTCCGAAGTAAACCCGATGATTTGGTAATTGGAAGTATGTGCCGAAAAGAGCAGCGCTGTATCATTATTTATAGCCTGATCATAATCTGAAACATAGGTCTTGTTAGTAGTTCCAACTTCAACCAACCTGGCCCCGCTCAGCTTCATCACTTCTGGAATCCTGAATGCTCCCCCGATTTCAACCAGCTGTCCGCGCGACACGATGACCTCCTTGCCCGCAGCCAGGGTAGTTAGCCCCAGCATCACAGCCGCTGCGTTATTATTGACTACTAGAGCTGCGTCTGCTCCAGTAAGTCTTATTAGCAGGTCTTCCACATGATAATACCGAGAGCCCCGCTCACCTTTATCCAAATCCATCTCCAAATTATTGTAGCTCCTGCCTATGTCCTGCATATGGTTAATGGCCCGTTCTGCCAACGGAGCTCGACCCAGGTTGGTATGAAGCACCACTCCGGTTCCGTTAATAACTCTTTGCAGTGTCCCGGCATTGCTGCTTTCGGCCTTCGATTTGATCTTTTCCACGATGTTATTAAAAACAACCATTTTATCGATTTCCTCAGTTACTGAGCGTAGCTCTTCTCTAATTTCGGCCACTATCGTTCTAGCAGTTTCAACCACAAAGTCCCTTTTATATCTTGTAATCAACTGCAGTATCTCTTCCTGAGTGAGTATTTCATCTATGGACGGAATTTTTTTAAGGTTTATCATCCAGATCCTCCTTAATTAACGGTTAGGGCTGTTGGATACTATTTCAACTAAGATTTCCTTCATGGCTTTTATTACTAATACTAACAATATAATTATACCCAGTAAACCGAACAAAGGGTACACCTTGCTTACAAGAGCTGAAAAACTCTGCAGAGATATGGGCAATGCCAGTATGAGGGTTATAAACAAGCTCAAACCATAACTTATACTAGTAAAACTGGAAAACCGCTGCGCAAAGCCATAAGCATTTGCTATGGCAGTGGTAAGAATTCCTACCCATAATACTATAGTATAAACAACTTTCGTTCCGGGAGAAATAACTCCTGCAATATATAGCATGGGTACTTGATAATGCAGAATAACTGGTAGGAATTTACAAAGGGCCAGGTAATTGAATAGGATCAGGACCCCTAATAGACTTCCGCCCCAGATAGCCCCCCAGATCCCATCCTTGCGGCTTCCAATCGATTGATATTCCGTCAGAACTACCATCGCCAGCGCAAAATTGTAGGCGACGTACAGGACAGAAGATATTAGCCACCGGCTCTCTTCCCCTGGAGATAAAAAACCAGTATATGCTTCGACCTGTCCTCCATCTATAACTAGAGCAGCATAGCCGGTTATAATGAGCAGCAGCACTAGTTTTGCCGGCACCAGAATGTTATATGATTTTATCAGGCCCTTTTTTCCCGTATATAAAAATATCGCCACTAGAACACTCGCTATAAAAATACCCAATTCCTTGGGTTTATATAAATGTTCATAAAAAACCGCTCCACTGGCTGACAGCATCATACTAAGCCCCAGAAATAGAAATACTGCCATTAACAAATCAATGATTTTGGAAAATTTTTCTCCCATTAATTCCTGCAGCATCTCCTGATAACTGCCGGTCTCATGTCGATGGGCTATATACATTAGAAGTCCGCCACATAAGGCAAACAGAACCATTGCTAATAAACAGCCTTTACTTCCGTGTCTGCCGTAACTTACAAAGAACTGTACTATCTCTTGTCCAGATGCAAATCCGGCGCCAACAACTGCTCCTAGATATCCCATCACCAGGCTCAGTCTGCTTTTAATATCATTCATCTCCTGATCCTTAGAGCATATACTTCATAAATACGCTTCTGAATCCAAAAATACTGCATAAAAATATTACCAGATGTTAATCCTAATTTAGATGATTTAGAGGCGGGGTGAGTGTTTGTCATTTGATAGCTCCAAGGCGGTTACCATATTTTCCCAGCATTACTCCAATCCGGCCTGTGTTACTGGTTTATCGCATGCCGCTTACGAGTTGGTTCAGGAACTGAATAAGGATTTGGATCGAGAGATAGTGTACTTGTGCATAGGTACTGATCGGGCAACTGGTGACTGTCTTGGTCCTCTAGTTGGTAATCGGCTGCGAACCCTCCTTCCTTCTGCTCACATATTTGGTCACCTGGAAGTACCCCTTCATGCTGTTAATCTGGCAGAAACCATGCAGCATATTTATTTTAACTATTCTGATCCTCTTATAATTGCTGTGGACGCGGGTCTTGGTGGGAGCGATAAGGTGGGTTTTTTAAGCATTAAACGAGGCTCTTTAGCTCCTGGATTGGCTTTGAAGAAGCAGCTGCCCCGGGTGGGAGATATTCATATTGTAGGAACCGTAAATGTCTCAGGTTTTTGTGAACATTTAGTCTTACAAAACACTCGCTTGTTTATAGTATACAAAATGGCTGAGGCAACAGCTCGGGCCTTGTTTCTAGCCCATCAGCGACACAGTTCTTTTAGTAGTTCAAACAAGAGTTTTCTTCTCCCTCAAGAAACGAAGTCTGCTCCGGGTTACCAATAGTTTCCGCTACTTATTATCATGTGTTTTCGGGTTTGGAATCTGTTCCTTTTTTACTCCTGTCATTTTAGTATTACCTTGAAGCATACCACCTTCTTCTACCGTAATTATTCGGGCAGATATATCCCCCAGCATAACCCCGGTATTAGTTATATCCAGTCTTTCGGTTAGGGTAACCGTGCCTTCAACTTGTCCGGCTAGAATCATGTTGGCAGCTTGAATATCACCTTTAACGTTACCTTTTTCGCCCAAAAGAAGGCTCCCTTTAATATTTACACTTCCTTCCAGTGTTCCATCTACCCGGATGGAGCCCTGTGAGATCAATTCTCCTTTTATTACTACCCCTGGAGATATAAAACTTTCTATTTCACCATGATTTGTTTCCTTTTTTCTCACATTATTCACTCCTGCCGTATTCTTTTTATGGCTTATTCAGGCAAAAACAGCATCGGATCCAAGGGATTATCATATTTGAATATAGTAAAGTGCAGGTGGGGGCCAGTACTCCTGCCGCTGCTCCCTAAAGCTGCTATGACCTCCCCTTTCTCTACTTGTTGGCCTTCCTCTACCAGAAGTCGATAATTATGCCCATACATAGTTTTAAATCCATATCCATGGTCGATTATTACTGTTCTGCCGTAGGCCCCGACCCAACCTGCCTGGATTACAGTGCCATCAGCTGCAGCCACAATATCACAGCCCACATTATTGGCTATGTCTATCCCATTATGAAAGGATTCGCTTCGTCCTCCGAATGGAGAATCCCTCCAGCCAAAGTAGGATGTGATTTCGCCGCTAACTGGCCATTGATTGGGAATACTTCTGAAGTACTCCAAATCATTGTTTACTCTCGCCAGCAGTTCATCCACTTCCGCCTCCTGCCTGTCCAGCTCGGTTTTCATTCGTTGTGCTCTTGCAAGCTCATCCAGGTTATCCCGCTCGGCGTACAGCAGTTCTTGGCCTCCCTGTCCCCCTCTTGAAGGGTTCGTTTCCTTATAGCTGTCGGTGCTGATACCCATCATTTCTTTCAGCTTCGTCTGCTTCTCTTCTATCTGTGACTGCTGCTCTTCGATTCTCTCCAGTTCCTGACCAAGATCGCGTATAGTAGCGGTCTGCTGGGAGTTACTTGCCTTGAGTGCATTAACCTTTCTTATGTCATCCTGACTTTTACAGTACAAATAAGTAATAGTAAATGAAACAACTATAAAAACTAGTATCCCCGCAGCGATGGAAGTCATCAGTTTATTTGATAGACTTATCCTTCTGGTTCCATCAGCATTCTGTGGCACCAACAGCAGGGTATACTTCTTGTTCTTCTTTCTCCATGTCTTTTTCATCTTCGACCTCTAGTTAGTTATTTACAAGATTAATATGCTCATAATTATTTCCAGCCATGTAATGTTGGCTTATGTAATGCATGACACTAGCGGTCTGCCGAAGAGGGCTTCCATAATTTCTTAAGCATCGCGAACCCAAATTGCAGCCTTATTTGTACCGCAATGAAATGCAGGTACATCAGTAGTCCCGCTTCAGCGGGGTGATCCCCGGAGGGGGCTTCCTTAATCCATTGAGCTTCGCGAACCCAAATTGCAACCTTATTTGTACCGCAATGAAATGCAGGTACATCAGTAGTCCCGCTTCAGCGGGG
>JAENZE010000008.1:179569-203374 GCA_016841425.1 Syntrophomonas sp.
CCTTATTTGTACCGCAATGAAATGCAGGTACATCAGTAGTCCCGCTTCAGCGGGGTGGTCCCCGGAGGGGGCTTTCATACATCACTGTAGCCTGGCCGAGACTGTTCCTCAGCCTGGTTTGCTTGCAGCAATCAACAGGTCTCGAAAACCTGTCTTCTTTGCTCTGAGAAATTCGCTGGTTTAATACCAATAGTACCAACTATATTGCTAATTGTAAATCTTCCCTTGTATCGTGAGCACAGCGAACCCAAATTGTGGTCCCCGAAGGGGGCTTCCCTTATATCGTGAGCATCGCGAACCCAGATTGTGGTCCCCGAAGGGGGCTTCCCTTATATCGTGAGCATCGCGAACCCAGATTGTGGTCCCCGGAGGGGGCTTCCCGCTTTTGACAGACCGGCCTAAGATCAGTTAGTGCCACGCTCTAAACCTAATGTAAAATCGTTTACGGCCATATGTTTCACGTGAAACATTATGGCCGTAATTTCTTATAACCCAATTATTTCGCAAATCCTTTCTAGATCATCCAGACTATAGTATTCAATAATGATTTTCCCTCCACTTTTTCCATTGGAGACTTCCGCTCTGGTCCCCAGGTACATTTGAAGCTTCTCCTCCAATTCGCGAATCTCTGTGGTTTTACTTCCCGGCCGGGCCATCCCTGCTTTCTGTCCTTCAATCTTCCGTTTAACGCTGCTCTCGGTCTGCCGAACAGATATCTTATCCTCTACTATTGCATTAGCCATCTTGATCTGATCCTTCTCGCTGCTTATGGTCAATAACGCTCGAGCATGTCCCGCGGTTAGTTTGCGCTGTTCCAATAATTTTAATACTTCTTCCGGGAGACCTAATATCCTTACCGTGTTAGCAATATGGGATCTGCTCTTGCCGATGCGGGCAGACAATGATTCCTGGGTATAATTGTGCCTATCCATCATCTTCTTATAAGCCTTTGCCTCTTCAACGACAGTCAAGTCATCCCGCTGGAGGTTTTCAATCAATGATATCTCCGCCGCTTGCTCTTCACTGATTTCTTTTACAATTGCCGGCAATGATTTTAACCCTGCTATGCGGGCGGCTCTCCACCGCCTTTCCCCCGCTATTATTTCATATCCATCGTGGTCAGGTTTAACCAATATCGGTTGTAACAAGCCGTGCTCTTTGATCGAGCCTGCTAATTCATTTAAGGATTCCTCTCTAAATATACTTCTAGGCTGATCTGTTCTAGCCTTAACCTGGTCAATATCGATTTCCTGCATGTTGTCTCCATCCTGGATAGTCGTATTGGCAGACAACAGCGCATCTAATCCTCTCCCTAACCCTCTTTCTCTCTTAGGCACGTTTTAACACCTCCACCGCCAAATCCTGATATACTTCGGCACCCTTGGACTTCGGATCATAAATGACTATTGGCTTGCCATGGCTGGGCGCCTCACTTAAACGAACATTCCTGGGTATAATGGTACGATATACCTGCCTTTTGAAATGAGTCTTAACTTGATCAACCACTTGAATAGAGAGATTCGTCCTGGCATCAAACATGGTAAATACTATTCCCTCTATATTTAGTTCTTTGTTCATTCTCTTTTTAACCAGTGTAATAGTATTAATCAACTGGCTCAATCCCTCCAATGCGTAATACTCGCATTGAAGTGGGATTATAACTGATCTGCTAGCATTTAGAGCATTCAATGTCAATATACCCAGCGAAGGTGGACAGTCTATAAATATCCAATCATATGCATCCTTAACAGGCTGTATGGCGCGCTTCAAGTAGTTTTCCCGGCTATCCCTCCCCGCCAGTTCGACTTCTGCTCCCGCCAGTTGAATTGTCGCCGGAATAATATCTAGGTGTTTCACCCTGGTGCTGCAGATAACCTCTTTAACAGGTACTTCGTTTATAATGATGTCATAAATACAATATTTTAATCTATCTCGATTAACACCCAGTCCACTGCTGGCGTTGCCCTGGGGATCGCTGTCTATTACCAATGTTCTGTATCCTTTCAGGGCGATACAAGCTGCCAGGTTAATAGCGGTTGTAGTTTTTCCTACTCCTCCTTTTTGGTTTGCCACTGAAATAACTCTTGCCATACTAGTGATATCACCCTTCCTTATCCTACGTGAGCTTGCGAACTCAAATTGTGGTGCTGTAAGTGCTTCCTTATTTTCCGTGAGCTTGCGAACTCAAATTGTGGTGCTGTAAGTGCTTCCCTATTTACCGCGAGCCATGCGAACTCAAATTGTTGTGCTGTAAGTGCTTCCTTAATCCGTTGAGCATTGCGAACCCAAATTATGGTTGCACCAACATGGGGACAGTATTGGAAATTCTGCCTTAATTCTCCTGCACTATCTGTTATTATATCAAAGAAGTTTATTAATAGATTAAAAAGTAGTGTTTTCCAGGATTATTTTTTCCCTAATCCATCCTGAACAGTCCTGATTGATTCTTGGCGGGTTAATATATGTTAGAAGCTTTGAAGGGTGGATTTCAACTTCCTTATTCAGCGTGAGCTAATTGTGGTCCCCGCAGGGGGCTTCTTTAGTCCTTTGAGCCACAGCGAACCCATATTGTGGTCCCCGCAGGGGGCTTCCTTAGTCCTTTGAGCCACAGCGAACATAAATTGTGGTCCCCGCAGAGGGGGCTTCCTGGTTTATATAGGATTATGGTCCTGGTTTCTTGCTTTCTACAGACCATCTCTGATTGGCTTGAGTGCGATGATACTTATAAATAAATTTCTCTGGAATGATAAAAACAGACTGCCCTATGGTTAGACCAGTCTGCTTACATTCTTATTTCCACCTAACTTCCGGGTATCTTTCGCAGGCTCTTTCGGGTTTTAGCAATCTTAATAGTTATTTCATACTCATCCTCCAGGTCTCTCTCCTCCATTACAATGTCAACTCCGGTTTGCCTAGCTCGTTTAATGGTCTCTCGAATAGTATTAAGAAATATTCGAGCATCTCTTATAATCATAGATACATTTTGGTTGCTGCTGCTTCTTTTACTATCCCCGGGAATATTATCTCGGCTCAATTTATCAACCAGTTCTTCAGTATCTTTAACATTTAATTCTTTTTCTAATATCTGGCGTATGATCTCCATTTGAGTTTCAACATTATTAATTTTCAATAATGCTCGCGCATGTCGTTCTGTAACAACTGCTGGTTCGATCATCTCCTTAACGGAGTCCGGCAGTTTTAAGATTCTTAGTTTGTTTGCTATTGCGGATTGACTGCGTCCTATCTTCCTCGCTAATTCATCCTGAGTCATTCCAAACTTGCTGATAAGAATGCTGTAGGCATTGGCTTCCTCGAAATAATTGAGTTCCTTTCGCTGAATGTTCTCAATTAGAGATACCGCCGCAACTTTTTCATCATTCATCTCTTGCACCACTGATTGTATCTCTTTCATCCCCAGCATGCAGCAGGCTCTATATCTTCTCTCTCCAGCAACAATCTGGTAACCATCTTCTACCGCTCGCACTACGATTGGCTGTATCAAGCCATAAGACCGTATGGATTTAGCCAAATCTATAAGCTCATTCTCATCAAATTCATTTCGGGGTTGATAGGGATTACGCTGAATCTTTTCCAGTGGTATGTTAATTATTTCCATGTTCTTTCCTTTTTCCACCATCCACGGCCAATTCCTTTTGCTCATTTAACAAAACTCCTTTACAAAGGCCTTTTACCCGGTATACCTGTTCTTCGCGGATATTTATCTGGTGTATGCTGATGCTTTACTATTTTTATAATTGCTCTTTGTCGATCGTCTCCTATTTTGTATAAATATATGTCCTCTACTTTGCCTCCCAATAGCTGCAGAGCCCGGGCAGATTGATCGATTTCCTCTTGGTATCTGGGTCCTTTCCATAATAAAACCATGCCCCCGACTCTGGTAAAGGGCAGACAGTATTCAATAACGACTCTCATGGCCGCAACTGCACGGCTGGTAGATATATCAAATTGCTCACGATAGCTTTTATCATGTCCAATCTCCTCTGCTCTACCCCTGATTACCTGCACGTGTCTCATTTTTAGTAACTGAGCCGCCTGCATAAGAAACTGGTATTTCTTTAACTCTGATTCCAGCAGGGTATATTCATTTTCCTGATTGCAGATAGCCATTATCATTCCAGGAAAACCTGCCCCGCTTCCTACGTCTATAATCTTAGTATTCTTTAATTGCCAGCGTTCAAAAACCTTCTTACTATCTTCAATATGCAGGTCTATCTCTTCCGCAATAGTCTTCCTGCTTACCAGATTAATCTTATCGTTTTCCTGCATTAAAATGCTCTTGTACTTCTTTACATTATTTTCCATGGTATGGTCTAATTCCTTCTTTTCTTTTCTAAATATATATACAAAACATTAATATCTGCCGGATTTACACCTGTAATACGCGAAGCCTGCCCCATAGAGCCGGGTTTGACATCCTTTAGCCGCTGTCTGGCTTCGTTGGACAATCCATAAACCTCACTATAATCCAAATCTTCTGGAAGTTTTCGGTTTTCCATTTTTTCAAATTTCCTCACTTGTTCCATCTGTTTCGAAATATATCCTTCATACTTAGACTGTATTTCCATCTGTTCGGAAATTTCTCCGGGCAGAGTTTCAATCCAGTTCATATTTTCAAAATCCTCTACATGTATTTCTGGTCTCTTTAACAATTCCCATAGAGAAACCCTATCTTTCAAACGGGCACTTCCCCTCACGTCCAGAAATGTGGTCATTTTCTCATCGGCCGGTGTAAAACTGACTTCCTGGAACATCTCACGTGTGCTTGCTATTGACTCCATTTTACGATTAAATATTTCCCAGCGGGTATCATCAACCAGACCTATTTCCCTTCCTATCTGGGTTAGTCTGATATCAGCATTATCCTGCCTTAAAAGCAACCGATATTCAGCCCTGGATGTTAAAAGCCGGTAGGGTTCATCAATTTCCTTATTTACCAGGTCATCTATTAACACGCCAATATACGCTTCATTTCTCTTTAATATAAATGGTTCCTGCTCCTGCACCTTTAACGCTGCATTTATTCCCGCAATTAATCCCTGGGCGGCCGCTTCCTCATATCCGGAAGTACCGTTAATCTGACCGGCGGTAAACAATCCTTCTATCTTCTTGGTTTCCAGGCTCAATTTTAGTTGGGAAGGTGGTACATAATCATACTCTATGGCATACCCAGTCCTTATAATTCGGACATTTTCTAACCCGGGTATACTTCTCAGCACTTCTATTTGTACATCTTCTGGCAGACTGGTATTTAAACCTTGAACATACATCTCATCCGTATGTCGACCCTCGGGTTCTACAAACAGCTGATGCGCATCTTTATGGGCAAAACGAACCACCTTATCCTCAAACGATGGGCAATATCTCGGGCCTCGGCCCTTAATTACCCCGGTAAATAAAGGTGCTCTCTCGATATTATCCATCACAATTCTATGGGTTCTGGGTGTACTATGGGTTAACCAACACGACAGCTGCGGCTTCTTTTGCTTGGGACTGATAAATGAAAAAGTTAAAGGTCGGCCATCCCCTGGTTGTTCGATCATTTTTGAAAAGTCAACTGTCCTCCTATTAATGCGAGGCGGAGTTCCTGTTTTGAAACGGCCTAACTCAATACCGTTATTTATCAAGCTTGCAGATAACTTCATGGCCGGAAACTGGTTGCCTGGCCCCCCATCATACATGACGTCACCTATAATAATTCTTCCCTTTAAGTAGGTGCCAGAGGTGATTATTACACACCTACAATCATATCTGGCTCCAGTCTTAGTGATTACCCCGGAAATCCGATTAGCCCTGGTTTCAATATCCTGGATTTCAGCCATTAAAACATCCAGATTTTCCTGAGCCAACAGGGTCTTTAACATCTCGCGGTAATATTCAAGTTTGTCGGCCTGTGCCCTTAAAGCCTGTACTGCCGGTCCCTTTCCGGTATTGATTATTCGCATTTGTAGCTGAGATTTATCGATATTTATTGCCATTTCTCCCCCCAGGGCATCAATCTCCCTAACTACCTGAGCTTTAGCTGGCCCGCCAATTGATGGGTTACATGGCATTAAAGCTATATGTTCCATGCTCAACGTACATAACAGGGTTTTACAACCCATGCGAGCTGAAGCCAGGGCGGCCTCACAACCAGCATGTCCCGCGCCGATAACAATTACTTCATAACTCCCAGCATTGTATATCATGGTATCCTCCCGCTCCTGTTCTTTGATATTTCATATCTATTTTCCTATGCAGAACTCCCTGAAGATGCGATCAATACTCTCTTCCTTCAAGTTTCTGCCGGTTATTTCTCCCAACCTGGCCAGCCCGTTCTGTATATCTACTCCTAGACAGTCGAGGGGAACTTCTTCCATCGCCTCGATTGCCTCCTGGATGTATTCTCTACCCGCCAGCAGTGTTTCCTTTTGCCTCAAGCTTACCGTGAATTCAAGGTTATCACTGTCGATTAACCCTACTCCTACCATTTCTTCTATTATATCTTCCAGTTCTTGTATACCTATTTCTTCCTTTATTGATGCCCGGATAACCCTTAATTCGGTAAAATTCTGTTCGATTTCCTCTTCACTAATATTCTTTTCCATCAAGTCATCTTTATTTACCAGTACTATAACCCGTTCTTTGTTTTCAATATAGTCATAAATAGCCTTATCCTCTTCGGTCATCCCTGCTTCAATATCCAGCAAGAACACAACTAATTCCGCTTCCTTTACCGCTTGTTGTGCCTTACTGATGCCAATTTGTTCCACAATATCGCTGGTTTCTCTGATTCCAGCTGTATCAATAAGCTTTACCGGGATGCCGTTGATGTTTATATATTCTTCAATCAGATCCCTGGTTGTACCAGGAATATCAGTAACTATTGCTCTTTCTTTACGCAGCAACGCATTTAGCAGACTTGATTTACCCACGTTAGGCTTACCACATATAGCCACACTGATTCCATCTTTATAAATATTACCTAATTCTCCGGCTCTAATCATGTTATCTATTCCATCCCTGGTGTTTATTAATAACCTCCTAAGCTGATCATAGTCAAGCTCCCCAACGTCCTCCGAAAAATCCAGGTTGGCTTCCAACAGCATATTGGCCTCTATCAGGCAGTCTTCCAGCTGCTTAACATACTCACTGTTCTTTCCTTCCAGCTGTTTCATAGCTAGTTTTAATCCCCGGTCGGTTTTAGCTCTAATAATATCTATAACCGCCTCCGCTTGTGCTGCGTCCATTTTACCATTCATAAAGGCCCGCCGGGTAAATTCTCCCGGATCAGCCAGCCTAACCCCCGTACTTAACACCCGCTGCAGACATCTCCTGGCAGTGATTGAACCCCCATGGCAGTTTATCTCCACCATTTCTTCACCGGTATAACTTCGGGGTGCGTTCATCTTGGCAACCAATACCTCATCCAGTATTTCATTCTTTTCATCTTTTAGCCAACCTAGAGTCAGAGAAAATGGCCTTTGTACCTGAATATCTTTTCCGCTTACCCTGGCCTGGAAAATCTGGCTTACTTTTTCAATACAGCCTTCTCCGCTAATTCTTACTATAGCTATTCCTCCCTCGCCGGGTGGTGTTGAAATAGCCCCAATCACATCATCCCGCATTACTCATATACTCCTATCGGTTTTTCCTATTATGTTCTTACAATACTTATACTTCAATATAGGTTACTAGTAATTTATATCATAAAAAAAGACCCTCGCAAGGGTCCAATTTTTTACTTCTTCATTGTTATAACGACCTTGCGATTCGGCTCATCACCGGTTGAATAAGTGGTAACCTGTGGATCCCCTTGCAGTACTGTATGTATGATCCTTCTCTCCTGCGGGCTCATCGGTCTCATAACAACATTTTTTTGCGTAGCTTTTACTTTATCAGATAGTTTAATCGCTAGTTTTTCAAGCGACTTTTCTTTTTTTCTTCGGTAATCCTCTACATCTAGTACTATCCTAATTTTTTCTTCCCTGCTTTTATTAACTATTAGACTGGTCATATATTGCAAGGCGTTTAGAGTTTCCCCTTTTCTGCCTATTACCAGTCCCATATCTTTTCCAACAATATTGATTCTTACTTTTTCCTGGTCGTATTCAACTCGATCTATTTTATAATCGATTTTCATCTTATCCAGCAGGTCCACTAACACTTTTTTAACGTCTTCTTCCGGCTTTTCCCTTACGGTTACTTTGATTACTGCCGGTTTCTTACCAACTATTCCCAATATTCCTTTGTTTGGTTCCTCTACTACTTCTATTATGACATCATCTATTTCACAACCTAATTCATCTAATGCAGCCTTGATTGCTTCATCAACGCTTTTTCCTCTTTTTTCTATCGCGTGCGCTTCCATTACTTTTCTTTCCTCCTTTTTCCCTCCCTGCTTGAATCCCGTTATCAGAGGCATTATCTTTTTCCGAGTTTGACAGGGTTGCTTTTTCCACCCCACCATCAATTGCTAAACTCGAATTATTATCAATTTTAACCTGTTTGCCGTGCCAATTAACATACAGCTGCTGCAGAATACCCAGCGTATTAAACATTACCCAGTATATAGGAAGGCCGGCCGGCATTTTCAATACAATCCAGGCCATAAAAAGCGGCATTATATATAACATGGACTTTTGGGTTGGGTCATTGGTATCGACCATAGAAATCCTTTGCTGCAAATAAGTTGTTACTGCAGCAAGAATAGGTAGATAAATCGGAATTATGTCTCCTTGACCAATATAATATGACACTGATTGTCCAATATTATCTATGCCCAAAAAAGTTGCATGTTCAGCCACTGCAAAATCGAACTTGATTAGAGATTGGTAAAATGCAATAAAAATAGGCATCTGCAGAAATAAAGGCAGGCATCCTCCCAGAGGGCTTACCCCTTTCTCTTTATACAGCTCCATTGTTTTCTTTTGCAGTATCTCAGGTTCTTCTTTATATTTTTCCTGAATATATTTTACTTCTGGTTGAATCTCTTGCATTGCCCTCATGGACTTCATCTGCTTCTGAGTAAGCGGGAATAAAGCAAGTTTAATCAAAATCGTAATCAAAATTATTGCTAATCCGTAATTAGGTACACCCAGAACCCCTGTAATTCCGTACATGAATTGAATTAATTCAGAAAACCAGTGTACAAACGTCTGCCACAAATTCATCCCTGCTATTAGACCAGGCAAATAGCAGGTTTCACCTCCTTACTAACTGGCGAAGCTGCTGCTTCTTTTTTGATGCCAGTAGAGAATATATCCGGTATGCTTGACAAGCAAAATATCGCCATTATATTCAATCTATGGAACCGGATCAAATCCTCCCTCATGAAATGGATGACATCTACTAATTCTCCTGATTGATAACCATCCCCCTTTAAATATGCCGTATTTTTGAATTGCCTCAATAGAATATGCAGAACAGGAAGGATAGAATCGACATGTAGGTGCTGTTTTTAGGAATCTGATCCTCTGATATCCTTTAATTAACCCTATAAATATTCCCTTTAACATAGCCCTGCTTTCCTCATGACTCTAATATATTCATTATTCACTTCATCGAAGCTTGCAGCTCTAATTGCAGGTCGGGCCACGATGACTACATCTATACTACCCTTTATATTATTCATATTTCTATATACAACTTCTCTAAGCCTGCGTTTGGCACGGTTTCTTTGGACCGCATTTCCAACTTTCTTGCTGGTTACAATACCATAGCGTCCATGTTCTCTTTCTCCATTGGTAATAAATAATACCATATATTTGCCTGGTATTTTTTTCCCTTTTTTATATATATTATTATATTCTTTTTTCTTATTTATTCGGTACTCTTTATTTAACATAAATACCTTCTTAATCAATCCGCTCTCTTGGTCGGATAAAACAAAAGGCCGCTTTTTACGACCCTATGCAGAAATTAATTTTCTTCCCTTTTTCCTTCTACTTGCTAGTACCCTTCTTCCTTCAGCAGTTGCCATTCTCTTTCTAAAGCCATGAACTTTTTTTCTCTGTCTATTCTTAGGCTGGTATGTTCTTTTCATTATTCTCTATCCTCCTCTTTTGTCAGCACCTTCTAATTATATTTATATGTTGCCCTCCATGTCAAGAATTCAAGGGCTTATAACCCTTCTAAAATTAATTTTTATCTGTTATGATTATACTATATTTTTTCTAATATCCAAATTGGACTATTCCTGCATTTTCTAGATAAGTTATCCAGTTATCCACAGCAGATAAGTTTATTAACAACATTTTTTTACACAAATCAACAGGAGGATGCCCTTAATGTCATTAGATTATTCGGTAGTATGGAATAAAGTCCTTGCCATTATGCGCGAAGAGACTGACTCAACTAGTTTTGATATCTGGTTTTCAATGGTCAAGTTCCACAGTGTCAAAAACGATAATGTATATATAATAGTTCCTAATACTCTTACAAAAGATTGGATAGAATCTCGTTACCTTACTATAATTCAGTCCAAGTTTAAAGAACTGACAAACCGGAATATAAATCTGGTTTTAACTACCGAACCTTTTGTAGATAATGGCTCCGTTTCACCTACTTTAAATATGAAATATACCTTCGATTCTTTTGTAGTAGGTAATAGTAATCGATTTGCCCATGCAGCCTGCTATGCTGTGGCAGAGTCTCCTTCAAAAGCTTATAACCCGCTTTTTATTTATGGTGGTGTAGGTTTGGGTAAGACTCATTTAATGCAGGCTATAGGGCACCAAATAATAAGAAAATATCCTCATTATACAGTAATGTACGTATCATCAGAGCAGTTTACTAATGATCTTATTGGTTCTATAAAAGACGATAATACATCTGGTTTCAGAAATAGATACCGCAGCATAGATGTGCTTATGATTGATGATATTCAGTTCTTGGCCGGAAAAGAAAGAACCCAGGAGGAATTCTTCCACACTTTCAACACTTTATATGAGTCTAATAAACAATTGGTAATATCCAGCGATAGACCTCCCAGGAGTATACCCACCCTGGAAGATCGTCTTAGAAGCCGTTTCGAATGGGGATTAATAACAGATATTCAGCCTCCCGATTTGGAAACCAGAATAGCCATATTAAGAAAGAAAGCCCAGTCCGAGAATTTGAATGTTCCTTATGATATTCTGGATTATATAGCTAATTCCATTGATTCAAATATCAGGGAGCTAGAAGGTGCTCTAATTAGATTAATTGCCTATGCTACTATTAGTAATAAACCCTTAATAATGAGCACTGTTACAGAAGCGTTGAAAGATATTCTTCCTCCCCCCAGTCCCAGAAAGATAACTATAGAATTCATTCAAAAGGAAGTCTCTGGTTACTATGGACTGGATGTTCGAGAGTTGATATCAAAAAAGAGAAACAAACATATTTCTTATCCCAGGCAGGTGGCCATGTACTTGTGCCGTAAATTCACAGATGCTTCTTATCCTCAAATAGGTGAGCAATTTGGAGGCAGAGATCACACTACAGTGATGCATGCAAACGACAAAATTGAAAAAGAACTCGTAATTGATCAAGAAGTTGCAATTACCATTAATGAAATTTGTAAGAATATAGACCCAAATTATACAATGTAATAATACAAGTTATGCACACTTTTTTAGACGTCTATATCGCCCGTAATTTAATAACCGTGGCCATTATCCACATATCCACGGCTACTACTACTACAACTACTATTTGTTAATAAATAATAAATAAGAGATTTTTGACAAAAAATATAATTCCCCGGAGGTATTTATTGATGAAATTTGTTATCGACAAAAAAGAACTATCTTCTATTTCGAGTTTAGTTTATCGGGCCGCATCTAATAAGAATACTATTCCGATATTATCGGGAATACTGGTCCAGGTTAGCAAAGAAAAAGGATTGACTATGACTGCTACTGATATGGACATAGGAATTATTGCTTCGACCCAAAATATTGAAATTCTAGATGAAGGAAAAGCCCTGGTTAATGCTCATTATTTTGCTGATTTCATAAAATTATTACCGGATGGAATGGTAAGTATTGAACTAAATGTAGAAGCTTCAAAATTGAATATTAGCTATGGGCGGTCATCTGGTTTTATCAACATATACAGGGATTTTGAATATCCCAATTTACCGTTGGAAAAAATGGAGAGAAAAATGGCACTTCCCCAGGCAGTATTAAGAGAAGCACTGCGCAAGACATCTTTTGCTGCAGCTGCTAACCACTTTCGGCAGGTATTTACCGGAGTTTTATTTGATATCATAGAAGATAATCAATTAAAGATAGTTGCTTCTGATACCCATAGACTAGCTTATTTTAATTATCAGCTGGAAAATGAAAAATTAAACCCGCTCAGCTTTATTATTCCTATCAGAACAGTTAACGAGCTTTTAAGGATTCTTAATGAAGAGGATGAAGTGATTAATATATCTTTCAGCGAGAATAATGTTATTTTCCACAAGGATAATTTTATTTTATTATCCCGACTAATAGAGGGGAACTACCCCAACTATAGACAGGTAATACCCACAACATCAACATCCAGTGTATTAATACGGAGTAATTCATTACTGAATGCGTTGGAGAGAGCAAAGACCATGCCTACAGATGATAAGCTTAAAATACAGCACGTTCAATTCAAATTTAATGAAGGTGAAGTAGTTATTAATGCTTACTCAGAGGTTATGGGTGAATTAGAAGAAGTTATTGAAGATGTTCCAATAGATGGCGAAAAAGAAGTGAAAATTGCCTTTAATACCAATTATTTTCTGGATATTATGAAAATTATGCAGGCAGAGTGCAATAATATACAGATAAGTTTGTCTGGATCAATTGGACCTGCTATAATTAAGAATCCAGATAATGACAATTATTTGTATGTACTGGTGCCGTTGCGTACAGGTAATTAAAGGAGAGTAGGATTTGAGGATTGAAGCTCAAAAAAATAGAAATCTCAAATTTTAGAAATATTAGTCAACTTGAATATACAGCAGCACCTGGACTTAATGTTTTGATAGGGGATAATGCTCAGGGTAAAACCAATATACTTGAAGCAATCTTTGTGCTGGCCACTGGTAGTTCTTTTCGGACTAATAACGATCGTCTAATGGTGCAGCATGATAAAAACAAATTTAACCTTAAAGGAGTCCACTCAATAGAAGATAGAGTGATAAGTACAGAGATTGATTATAATTTAAACCGGGGGAAACAAATAAAAATAAATTCCAAAAAGGCCAATCAAAATAACCAGAATCGTCTGAGAGTAGTTGTTTTTACTCCAGACGATTTATATTTGGTTAAAGGTAGTCCATCCCGAAGACGAAACTATATTGACTACATATTGAAAGAAGTTTCCAATGAATACAGACTTTTAGCGGATAATTATTATAGAATATTAAAGAAAAGAAATGAATTATTAAAGAAAAGTCCTGTCAGTGAAAGTACGTACAAGCTGTTAAGTGAATTATTTATTGAATATTCTGCCAAAATAATTACGGCTCGTATTACTTTTATTAACCTGTTAGATAGTCTGGCAGCAAAGAATTTTAGTCAATTAAATCAGGATGCAGGGATAATTAAGATTAAATATGCTTTATCCTTTCCCCTTAAAGATGATAAAGTCAATTACCAAACCCTCACGGAGAATTTAATAAAATGGCTGGAAGAAAATAAAGAAAATGAGATAAGAAGGAAAACCAGCATGGTAGGGCCACATCTGGATGACATAAATATTTATCTGAATAATAAACCGGCGCGACTTTTCGCATCACAAGGGCAACAGAGAAATATAGCAGTAAGTTTAAAATTGTCAGAGGTCCAGGCATTTAAAGAATTAAGTGACTATTACCCGGTCTTCTTACTTGATGAGGTACTTGCGGAATTCGATGATCAAAGAAAGAGAAGTTTATTAAAGCAGATAAGCAGTTCAGAATATCAAAGTTTCCTTACTTCAGTTTTTAATGATATGATTAATAGTTTTGAGGGTAAAATTTCCATAGTGAAGAATGGGGAAATAAAGAGGAATACTTAGAATAGCTAAGCTGCTTCCTTAGCATGTGAGCATGCGAACATAAATTGTGGTGCTGCAAGTGCTTCCTTAGCATGTGAGCATGCGAACACAAATTGTGGTGCTGCAAGTGCTTCCTTAGCATTGTGAGCATGCGAACATAAATTGTGGTGCTGCAAGTGCTTCCTTAGCATTGTGAGCATGTGAACATAAATTGTGGTGCTGCAAGTGCTTCCTTAGCATTGTGAGCATGTGAACATAAATTGTGGTGCTGCAAGTGCTTCCTTAGCATTGTGAGCATGCGAACACAAATTGTGGTGCTGCAAGTGCTTCCTTAGCATTGTGAGCATGCGAACACAAAGTGGGTCCCCGCAAAGGGGGCTTCCTGTTATACTAATAGGGGTCAGCTTTTAATTAGAAGAGCGTATGGCATAAGGTACTCAAAAAAATTAAGATGGAGGTAACAGAATGTATGTTCATCTGGGAAACAATTACATTATATCAGGGGAAAAAATCGTAGCGGTCTTGAATTACCAGAATCCAGTATCAACTGATCTGCAAGATATAGTTGATATCGCTCGACTGGAAAACAAATTAATTAATATAAGCGACAAAGGTAAAGAAAAAGCAGTTATAGTATGTGACGATAAGGTATACTTATCTCCTATATCATCGATTACTTTATATAAAAGAGCATTTAGTTACTATAAGGAGGGTTAAGTTTTGGAAGGTCCCTTGAATGGATACAATGCTTCTGATATTCAGGTATTGGAAGGACTTGAAGCAGTTAGAAAAAGGCCAGGTATGTACATAGGAACAACTGGGCCTAAAGGTTTGCACCATCTGGTGTTTGAAATAGTTGACAATAGCATAGATGAGGCGGTAGGCGGGTATTGCAACGAGATCCAGGCTATTATCCATCAGGATAATAGTGTCTCTGTATGTGACAATGGCCGGGGAATTCCCGTGGATATTCATCCTCAAATGGGGATTCCAGCCCTGGAAGTAATAATGACTACTCTGCACTCTGGAGGAAAATTCGGCGGTAGTGGCTACAACATATCAGGAGGTCTTCATGGAGTTGGCCTGTCGGTTGTGAACGCGCTTTCAAGCCGCATGGAAGTTATGGTAAAGCGAGACGGATTTATATACCGGCAAAGCTATGAGCAGGGGATACCAGTAGGGGATGTTGAACAATGCGGTACTACCAATGATAATGGCACGGTTATACATTTTCTTCCGGATCCGGAAATATTCGAAATTACTACATTTGAAAAAGATATCATCGAACAGCGCTTGAGAGAACTATCTTTCCTGAATAAGGGTCTAAGAATAACCCTTCTAGACGAAAGAGAAGAAGATCCAAAAGCAAAGGATTTTCTTTATAATAATGGTTTAAAAGATTTTGTGGCATATATAAACAAAAAGAAAGAAGTCATAAATGAAAAACCCATTTATTTTGAAAGCAAAAAAGAAGACGTCATCGTAAATATTGTTATTCAATATAATAATGGTTACAACGAAAGTTTATATTCTTATGCTAATAATATAAGAACTCAGGAAGGCGGAACCCACGAAATAGGTTTTAAGAACGGCCTGACCAGAGTAATTAATGATTTCGCCCGGAAAAGCAATTTCTTAAAAGAAAATGACACCAACCTATCAGGAGAAGATATTCGGGAAGGAATAGTCGGAATTATATCGGTTTTAGTAAAAGAACCTCAATTTGAAGGGCAAACCAAGACTAAATTGGGAAATACATTTATCAGGAGCATAGTAGAAAGCTCGCTTTTTGAAAATGTAGAAGACTATCTAAATGAAAATCCCGTGATAGCCAAAAAAATATTGGAGAAAGCCATTTCAGCCAGGCGCGCCCGTGAAGCAGCCAGAAAAGCTCGCGAGTTAACCAGAAGAAAAAGCGCCCTGGAATCCACTAGCTTGCCGGGCAAACTTGCTGATTGCAGCAGTAAGGATGCCGAACTATCCGAATTGTATATAGTAGAGGGAGATTCTGCAGGAGGTTCGGCAAAACAAGGAAGAGACAGGAATTATCAGGCGATACTCCCCTTAAGAGGAAAAATACTTAATGTGCAGAAAGCCCGGTTAGATAGAGTACTGGCCAGTGAGGAGATCAAAGCCTTGATAACCGCGATAGGAACAGGTATTGACGAAGATTTTGACATTAAAAAAGCACGCTACCATAAACTTTTTATAATGACTGATGCGGATGTAGATGGCTCACATATTCGGGTGTTGCTGCTAACCTTTTTCTATCGCTATATGCGACAGCTTATCGAAGAAGGATATATTTACATTGCCCAGCCTCCACTTTTTGGACTAAAGAGAGGAAATGAAATGCATTATTTTCACAAGGAAGAAGACATGAATGAATATCTGAGTGAAAGCAAACAAAAATGGACCATACAGCGGTACAAAGGTCTGGGTGAAATGGACGCTGAACAGCTCTGGGAAACCACCATGGATCCTGATAATAGAACCATACTTCAGGTTAATATAGATGATGCAATACGGGCAGATGAAATATTCTCTGATTTGATGGGAGAAAACGTACAGGCTAGAAAAGAATTTATTCAAGAAAACGCAGTATATGCTACCAACCTGGATATTTAGGGGTGAATTATAAATGGGAGAAAAGAACTTGTTTGAGAGAATTATACCGATCGACATAGAAAAAGAGGTAAAAAAATCTTTTTTGGAATACTCTATGAGCGTAATTGTATCCCGGGCGATACCTGACTTCAGGGATGGTTTGAAGCCAGTCCATCGCAGAATACTTTATGCTCTATATGACCAGGGGATGACTCATGATAAACCCCATAGAAAGTCTGCCACTATAGTGGGGGAAGTAATGGGAAAATACCACCCTCATGGGGATGCCGCTATATATCAAACTATGGTAAAAATGGCCCAGGATTTTTCCATGCGCTATCCATTAGTAGATGGACATGGTAACTTTGGATCCATAGATGGTGATGCCGCTGCAGCTATGAGATATACAGAAAGTAGAATGTCAAAAATAGCTTCTGAACTCCTTAAGGATATTGATAAAGATACTGTAAACTGGCGAGCTAATTATGATGACAGCCGACAGGAACCGGTAGTGCTGCCAGCCCGCATTCCTAATCTGCTTATTAATGGCTCGGCAGGGATTGCGGTAGGAATGGCTACTAATATACCTCCTCATAATCTGGGGGAGGTAATAGATGCACTTAAAATGCTTATAGATAATCCAGAAACCGAACTGGATGAGTTAATAAAGGCTGTTCCTGGACCGGATTTTCCCACAGCAGGAACCATCATGGGAACCGAGGGGATATACAAAGCATACAAAACGGGACGAGGCAGTGTTAAAATGCGCGCCAAATATGAAATCGAGGAAAGAAAAGGCGGAAGAAATGCCATTGTAGTGACTGAAATCCCTTATCAGGTTAATAAAGCCAGGCTGGTAGAAAAAATTGCAGAACTAGCGCGGGATAAAAAAATTGAGGGCATAGTAGATTTAAGAGATGAATCAAACAGAAATGGTATTCGGGTAGTTATAGAAGTTAAAAAGGATGCCAATGTGAATGTAGTAGTAAACAAGTTATTCAAACATACGCAAATGCAGGATAGTTTTGGAATAATAATGCTGGGCCTGGTTAACGGCCAACCCCGTACCCTTTCGCTCAAAGAGGTATTGGAAAACTATCTTGAACACCGCCAGGAAGTAATCAGGCGTGCTACAGAGTATGATTTAAGGATTGCCCGGGATCGGCTGCACATTGTAGAAGGCTTGAGAATTGCCATTGAAAACCTGGATGAAATAGTAGCCTTGATAAGAAGCAGTAAAGATCGCGAAACTGCCAGAACAGGATTGATGAGCAGATTCGACCTTACTGAGAGGCAGGCTAACGCTATTCTGGATATGAGATTGGCACAGCTGACCGGATTAGAAAGAGGCAAGCTGGAACAAGAATATAAAGAACTGCTGGCCAGGATTGAAGAGTATTTAGATATCCTGGCTAGACCAGAAAGAATCATGGCTATAATAGAAGCTGACTTGGATGATATTAAAAGCCGGTATGGTGACAATAGACGTACGGAAATAGTTCCAGATATATCTGAAGATGAAATTGAAGACTATATTGATGACCATGAAGTAATGATTACCCTGAGTAATCGGGGATATATCAAAAGGCAGCCGATAGACGCCTATAAATCTCAAAGACGAGGTGGAAAAGGTGTTATAGCAAGCAAAATACGCACAGAAGATGCCGCCGACAGCGTGCTGGTTACCAGTGTGCTATCAACCTTATTGTTTTTCACCAATCAAGGGCGGGTTTTTTCCATGAAAGCATATAAAATACCGGAATCTACCAGACAAGCCAAAGGGCTCCCTATCATTAACTTAATTGAATTAAGACCAGGAGAAATGGTAACTACTCCGGTAGCGGCCAGGGTTTTGGATAATAAGAGACATCTCATTATGGTTACGAAGCAGGGCATAACTAAAAAAGTACCCCTCTCGGCCTTTGCCAATATCCGCAAGACAGGGTTAATAGCGGTAAACCTGCACGAGAATGACGAACTGGTGGGTGTAAGGAGAGTAGAAGCCGGGGACCGTATTATGATAGCCAGCTCCCATGGCTTTTCCATAACCTTTGATGAAAAACAGGTACGGCCAATGGGTCGTACTGCCGCCGGGGTTAAGGGAATTCGTCTTACCGCCGGTGATTATGTAGTGGGAATCGATAAATACCGGGAGGGAGCCGAAGTTCTTCTGGTCACGGAGAAAGGATATGGTAAGAGAACCCGCCTTGAAGAGTTCAAGGAGCAAAACCGGGGTGGGAAGGGTTTAAAGACCATAGATATTACAGAGAAAAATGGCCAGTTGGTAGCATTTAAAGTAGTGACTGAAGATGAAGAACTGGTTATATTAACCGGGGAAGGTCATGTAATAAGACTGCTAGTAGAAGATATATCGATTCAAAAACGATATTCCCGGGGAGTACTGCTCATAAAGGTATCGAGCAACGATAAAATCGTAGGGTTGGCACGATTCAAGGCTGAAAAAGAAGAATAAAAAGCAGGCGGCAGCAAGCACCCGGTAAATGTTGGATATTTAAAAACAAAAGAAAAACATTACATTGAGCGGATGTTATCTTGCCAAGCCCAGCAGAATGTAATATAATTAACACCAATCTTCTAAAACGATAGATGATTCCAGGCGATGAAGGGGAATAGTAAATACTATTGATTGTATAGAGAGCAGGCGGATGGTGCAAGCCTGTCAGTTGAAGTATTGAATCCACCCTGGATGCTGTCTGCGAAAGCAGAATCGGTGGTTCCGATATAACCGGGTGAGCGGGTGTTAATTAAACACCAATTAGGGTGGCAACGCGGGATTTTACCTCTCGTCCCTGTTAGGGCGAGAGGTTTTTTATATTCGCAGGTTTATTAAATAAGTATTTTTTCCAAGGAGGCTCTTAACTATGATAGGACAACAGTATTTATTGCTTCCCGGCCCCACACCCATACCGGATCGGGTGCTGCGCGCCATGAACAGGCCTATGATCAATCACCGGGGACCTGAATTCAGGGATATACTTAATGAGGTGAGCAGAGGAGTAAAAGCCATCTATGGCACCGAACACAGGTTGTTGATTTATCCTTCATCTGGAACAGGGGTCCTGGAAGCCGCAGTAGTCAACTTTATTTCTCCCGGAGATAAAGTCCTGGCTGTATCCATAGGCGTTTTCGGGGATAGATTTGCCAATATAGCCAAGAACTTCGGGGCACAAGTTGAAAAAATCGGTTTTAAATGGGGAGAAGCTGCTGATCCCAACCTTATTCAGGACATCTTACAAAAGGATAAAGATAAACAAATTAAAGCAGTCTTGATCACGCACAATGAAACATCTACTGGCGCCTACAACGATATTGAAGCCGTTAAAAAAGCGATGCTGGATCATCCCGCGTTGTTAATGGTTGATTGCGTGAGTGGATTGGGTGCTCTTGAATTTAAAATGGATGACTGGGGAGTTGATGTAGCTTTAAGCGGCTCACAAAAAGCGTTTATGATTCCACCGGGATTGGGATTCATGGCCTTCAGTGATCGGGCGCTGGAAATTCACAGGAATAATACTAATCATCGCTATTATTGGGATGTGACATCCGGACTAAATTATCTGGAAAAAGGGCAGACTGCTTTTACACCGGCAATTTCGTTATTCTATGGGCTGCAGGAAGCACTGGTCATGATGGCAGAAGAAGGTCTGCATAATATTATAAATAGACACAGAAATTATAGAGATATGGTAAGGCAAGCACTTGGGGAGCTTGGTTTGGAGTTATTGGCAGCAGACCAACATGCCTCTACCGCCTTAACTGCTGTTCTTGCGCCTGGAGGGTCCGGAGCCAATAAAATCCGCAGTAAGATGCTTAACCGATATAATATAGCTCTGGCAGGGGGACAGCTGGAATTGGACGATGTAATGTTCAGGATTGGCCATTTGGGGTATGTAAGGGAATTAGATTTGGTAGCAGTAATTGCAGCCCTGGAAATAACCTTACTGGAGAGTGGGTTCAAGATAGAGCTGGGAGCAGGCGTCAATAAAGCTCAGCAGTATATATTGGCACTGAACACGAAAAATTGAGAGAAGAAAGGAGTTATGGACAGGTGGAGAAATTAAAAAAGGTAATAATAAGCGAAAAAATAGCTGATGAAGGTCTAGCCCTTTTAGAAAAGGAACTTGAGGTTGATAATCGGGATGGTATATCTAGAGCCGAATTGCTAGATATTATTGATCAATATGATGCTCTTATTGTTAGAAGTGTGACCAAAGTCGACGAAGAATTGATTAAAAAGGGCACCCGATTAAAAATTGTCGGCAGAGCCGGTAATGGAGTAGATAACATCGATGTAGATGTATGTACGAGATATGGAGTAATTGTAGCCAACACACCTGACAGCAATACCATATCAGCTGCCGAACAAACTATAAGCCTGCTGCTTTCTTCCATTAGAAACACAGCCTGGGCCAACACTTTTTTGAAAGGCGGGACCTGGGACAGAAAGCCGTTTAGAGGAGTGGAACTCTATGGCAAAACGGTAGGAATAGTAGGGCTGGGAAGAATCGGCTCCATGGTCGCGACCAGGTTAAAAGCCTTCAATATGAAAGTAATTGCATACGACCCCTATATTTCAGACGAAAGGTTTGAACGTTATGGAGCTGAGAAGAGGGATCGCCTGGAAGAACTGCTGCAAGAAGCAGATTTCATAACCGTGCATACACCACGGAATGAAGAGACTATGCATATGATAGATGAAAAAATGCTGAATTTTGCCAAAGACGGAGTTCGAATAGTAAACTGTGCCCGGGGTGGGATAATCAAAGAGGAAGCGATATTAAAAGGCCTTGAATCGGGTAAAATTGCCAGCGCAGGTTTGGATGTTTTTGAGGTAGAACCGGCTCGAGATAATCCTCTTTTCCAACATAATAAGGTTGTGGTAACGCCGCATCTGGGAGCAGATACTTTTGAAGCCCAAAAAAGGGTAGGAGAAAACATCGCTGAACAGGTAATCATGGCCTTGCGGGGTGAAATTGTACCCAATGTAGTCAATCTGCCAACTATGTTAGGGGAAGAATTGGAATACTTGAAGCCTTATATTATGCTATCAGAGAAAATGGGCAGTATCTATTATCAACTGGGCAGAAATCCTATCAGCAGGTTAGAACTTACCTACAGCGGACCCATGACCCGCAACGAGACCGAAATGCTGACGGTAGCATTTTTAAAAGGCTTATTACACCCGGTTATGGATGATAAGGTAAATTATGTAAATGCTAAATTAATTGCGGAAGAACGAGGTATAAAGGTTTTTGAGACAAAGGAAGAGACCAGCAGCAGACGTTACAAGAACACAGTTGAAGCACGGATATTTAACCACGACTTCAACCTTACCCTGGTAGGAACACTATCACGGGCCAGACAGCCCCTGCTGGTAGAGATCAATGATTATGAAACCGAGAACAATTTGGAAGGATATATCCTGCTGGTGGAAAATGAAGATCGGCCCCGCATAATAGGCCCATTTGCAACCGCCCTGGGAGATCATGGGGTCAATATAGCTTCTATGAAAGTAGCCCGTAAGACAAAAGGGGACATCTCCATAATGCTTATCAATGTAGATAATAAAGTCGAAGAACCAGTTTTAGCAGAACTACAAAAACTGGAGGGAATAACAGCTAAACCTAAACTGCTGCATTTTTAAACGGCTTTTTATACGAAACAGGACCAGCAGTTTAAGGGGCGAAGACTGCCAGGGTCAAGTAAAGGAGGGCTTCAAGTGTTGGATGCCAGACAAATAAGAGCAAATCCCGAGTATATTAGAGCTCAATTAGAGAAAAGAAACATTACTGGGGTATTGGAAGGCTTCTTACTTTTAGACGAAAAACGTCGTGATATCCTGGGGCGGGTTGAAGAACTGAAGAGTTTTCGTAATTCTGCTTCTCAAGAAGTTGGCAGAAAGAAAAAAGAAGGACAAGAGCCGCTGGAATTAATGGACAAAGTCCGCCAGATGGGGCAGGAAATAAAAGTTCTGGATGACCAGCTGAAACAGGTTGAGATACAAATAGAAAAAATACTACTCAATATACCCAACCTGCCACACGAATCTGTTCCAGTAGGGGAGGACGAAGCCAGTAATGTGGAAATAAGGCGATGGGGAAATCCACGCCAGTTTAATTATGACCCCTTACCGCACTGGGATTTGGGGGTCAATCTGGATATTCTCGATTTTGAAAGGGCGGCCAAACTATCGGGGGCCAGATTTACCGTGTATAAGAGTGCCGGAGCATTATTGGAAAGAGCTATAATAAATTTTTATCTGGACATTCATACCCGGCAGCACGGCTACCGGGAAATCTTGCCTCCCTTTATGGTAACGGCAGAGTGCATGCAGGGTACCGGGCAGCTGCCCAAATTTGCAGAAGATATGTTTAAGATAAATGGGATGGAGATGTATCTAGTTCCTACAGCAGAAGTACCATTGACTAACCTGTACCGGGAAGAAACATTGGAGCCGGGACAGCTTCCTATTTACCTAACTGCATATACACCTTGTTTTCGTGCTGAAGCCGGATCTCACGGGCGAGATACCCGCGGGGTTATAAGGCAGCATCAATTCAATAAAGTTGAGCTGGTTAAAGTAGTTGAACCACAGAACTCGTATGACGAATTGGAAAAGCTAACCCTAGATGCAGAAAAAGTTCTGCAGTTACTGGAGCTGCCGTATAGGGTTGTGCTCTTGAGCACAGGGGATATGGGTTTCTCTGCGGCTAAAACCTATGATTTGGAAGTGTGGATGCCCAGTTATAATGAATACAAGGAAATATCCAGCTGCTCCAATTGTGAGGATTTTCAGGCCCGGCGGGCTAATATCAGATATCGTCCTGCACCTAAAGCGAAACTGCAGTTTGTGCATACGTTAAACGGGTCAGGAGTTGCTGTTGGAAGAACCGTGGCCGCCCTATTAGAGAACTACCAGCAGGAAGACGGCTCCATCACCATACCAGAAGCACTTAGACCGTATATGGGAGGACTGGATATTATAAAAAGCTAGCCCACAAGGCCTTTGATTACCAAAAAACAAGGGCTTTGTTTATTGACATAAAAATAGGCGTATGCTATACTTTCTTTTGCATTGAATCAAAAAATGCATCCTTCGAGATGGAGGGGTGTCCGAGCGGTTGAAGGAGGCGGTCTTGAAAACCGTTGAACCTTTGCGGGTTCCGTGGGTTCGAATCC